>CAVYQB010000038.1:0-17125 GCA_963770465.1 uncultured Acidobacteriota bacterium | reverse complement strand
ATTGGAGTAGGTGCCAGGCTTCGCGGTAGGTTTCCCAGCGGGCGCATTTGCAGGGGATGCCGGGATAGAGGCGGAGGCTGGTGGAGCGGGCGATGGCTGCGATAGGGATGACGTACCAGGTGTCGAGCGGAATGATGTGAGCGATTAGGACGTCGATATCGTCGGCGGTGTAGGTGATTTTACCTTTGCCGTACACGCTATAGATAGGTTGGACGTCGTAGCCGCGGGCGCGCAGAACTTCGGTGCATTTCAGTTGTACGCGCCAGAGGCGGGGGCCGGTGTCGAGGATAAAGTCGTAGCGCTCACTGTCTCCCCAAGGTTTGGCGGGGTTGAAGCCCAGGGTTCTGGCTTTGAGCATGAAGGCGGCTTCGGAAAGTTCTCCGGTACGCTTGGGATTGCGGCGCGCGGGCTGGGTTTTGGCCGGTTTGGGCCGCTGCTTAGCTGGTTTCATCTGGATCCCTTCGGATAGAAAGAAAAAGGCGCAGCTATTGGCCGCGCCTTGGTGTATCTTTATAGTTATAGATATAGATTAGCACATTTCAATGGGTAAACCCGCCATTTTTTGGAATTTATTTGTGGTTTGTAATCAACTGTCTACCGGGAATTCGGAGTAAACAGGGGCTTGACAAGATTTGGTGACGCCGCGGCTTCCGAGGCTTATTCGGTTTGCGTGCTTTTCGTCCCCCGACCCTTGCCTCACAGAACGCGGGGTCGGTCCGAAGTGCATAGATCCTTCGTTGGGAGCCGCTCGCGATGCGAGCGGCTCCGCTGCCTCAGGATGACATCTTTCACGGTTGATTCATCGCGGCCCACCCTTCCGCAAAGTGCGCGGAAAGGGTGGGGCACCTTTTGTGTATTTGGTCGGATTTGTGATGGGTTTGTGATTACACGAGCATGGACGCTCGCGTTTACACTTTGAGCTTCGCGGGCGAAGGCGCCCGCGCCACACGTACACGGCTGATTATTACTTCTAGAGAGTTCCCAAGAAACTTTACACATCCCTGACCTAGCGTTTACGCCGGGAGCCCAGTTTTACTCTTCTTTACGATGAAAATGCGCAGGTCGGCATCTAATCTTTTAGGAGAGTGCGATGAAAAAACTAGTGATGATGTTGGTGGTGGCGGGGGCAATGATGTTGCCTCTTGCCGCGTATGGACGTGCGGTCGTCCTCGTCGCGCCGGGTTTCGGGTGGGGATACTCGTCGTATTGGGGTCCTTATCCGTATGCGTATGGCTACTACGGTTACGCCCCGGTGGCTGGCGCAATTAAGCTCGATACCAAAGTTAAAGATGCAGAAGTGTATATCGACGGCGCATACGCTGGGACGGCGGGAAAACTCAAAACCATGTATCTCCGGCCGGGCAGTTACGATGTTGAAGTGCGGTCATCCGGAGGAGCGCGGTTTGATCAGAAACTTTACGTTACCGCTGGCAAGACCTTGCATGTGAATCCGAACCTGCCTCAACCGCAGGCTAAACAATAACTTTTAAGATAGAGCATGAACTGGCGGGAGCTGCAAGGCTCCCGTTTTTTTTTCGCGATTACTTTTGCGGTTTTGTTGTCAGGCGCTCATGGTAACGCGAGGGACCTAAGTTAGCGTCCACAGAAACGGACGCAAACCTAAGGCAACGTGCCTGCAGCACCGGTTGCGGTTGATTCATCGAAGCCCACCCTTCCGCAGAGAACGCGGAAAGGGTGGGGCACCCTGTCCGCGTGGTGACACCAGCGAGGTCGGCGTCACATTCGGCGGGTCAAGTGGGGCGGACAGGAATGTCCTACCGGTGTGCGGCGGTGGTAAACTTTCGCGGTGAATAAAACATTTCCGCAATTCGCATTGGTGATCGCAGTGGGAATTTTTTCTCTTGGGCAAAACGTTCCGCGGCCCGATGTGCCTGACGCAATCAAAGCGCCTGCGGGCGAGCAAGTTGTTTTGCAGGTGCATGCGACTGGCTCGCAAATTTACGTGTGTAAGGCTGGGGCGGATGGTAAGTTCGCTTGGACTTTGAAGGCTCCTGCGGCTGAGCTTCATGACCAGCAGGGTGCGGTTGTCGGCCATCATTATGCTGGACCGGCCTGGAAGCTGAATGATGGAAGTGAAGTCACGGGCAAAGCTGTGGGTCGAGTCGATTCACCCGATGCGGATTCGATTCCGTGGTTGCTAGTATCTGCGACTGGCCATTCGGGTGATGGTGCGCTTAGCCGGGTTAGCAGCATCCAGCGCGTGCATACCAAGGGTGGGCAACCTCCGGCGGGCGGTTGTGATGAATCGAAGCAAGGTGGCGAAGTTAAAAGCAGTTACGCGGCGGATTATTACTTTTACGCTCCGGGTGGATCGGGTTCACGATGAAGTGACTCTGGGCTTGCTGTTTTATGCGATGGATTGGATTTGAACCAAGGGAAATGAGGTCCTGGTCCGATTCTTCTGCAACATGTTGGCCGAGGGGATGCCCGTCCGGTGAAATGATTTTTCGCAGTCGGCGGTGGATGGTCCGCGCATATTTCCTTCCATGTAAGCTAACCCGGGACAACGGGTGCATGTGCCGACGTGGGCACAAGTTGAGCAAGTAGGAAGATCGCGGGCGCGGATGGAGCGGACTTCGTTCAACTGCGGAGAGTTGTGCCAGATGTCGGTGAACTTCTGCCGCCGCAGGTTTCCGCTGGGCAGCGGGAATTGCACGCAAGGGAAGACGTCGCCGTAGGGAGTGATGTAGCAGGCGGTGTGCGCGGCGCTGCACGGGATCCCGTCCATTATATCTTCGCCGGGTACCGGCGGCGGAGCGCAGAATTCCTCGACATTGCCCACCAACTCCCTGTTACGAAAAACCTGCTGGAGTTCGGATCCAGGAATGCGCAGCGCGAGGATGGACGTGTCTCCGTCCATTTTCGGCGAAACGGTTGGGTCGAGGGTGTAGGGAACGCCCAAATCTTTTGCCAGCGCCATCACTCCCGTATTGTCGAATAAATTGCTGGCCATCAGGACATTTGCGATTACAACCTTCAGGCCTTGCGACTTCAGAAAACGGATGGCTTGCAGCGTCCGCTTGAAGGAGCCGGGGAGTTTGGTGATGGCATCGTGAATTTCCGCACGATGCGAGTACAGACTGATCTGCACCTGCTCTACGCCTAATTCACGAATGCGCCTGGCTTGCGGTTCGCGGATCATCACGCCGTTGGTTTTCATTTTGACGTTGAACAGCAGGCGGCGCGCGTGTTCCACGATTTCGAAGAAATCGCGGCGCATCAAGACTTCGCCGCCGCTAAGCGTAAGAAAGAAAACTCCGGCGTCGGAGAGTTGATTGAGA
The DNA here is from genome assembly GCA_963770465.1 of uncultured Acidobacteriota bacterium. Lineage (GTDB taxonomy): Bacteria > Acidobacteriota > Terriglobia > Terriglobales > Acidobacteriaceae > JABDBE01. The sequence goes on along the minus strand of CAVYQB010000038.1, from coordinate 13,823 downwards.
ATGTCTTTGATCTCGGCCGTGGTCATTTCGCCGTGATCGTCGTGATCGAGGTAGCAGTGGATGCAGCGTTCGTTGCAACGGTAGGTAACGTCGAGATGCACGCTGAGCGGAATGCCGAGGCCAAGTGCCTTCTGATTCATCTCGGCCAGAAGGCTCATCGGGCCTCCGCTACGGGCGGGGAATTGATAGGTTGTTCTGACATCATGAGGATGCCATGCTGGCAGAGATCGTTTACGAACTGCTCAGCATCGCATGCGGCCTGGTCGGGGTTGACCTCGAACTCCGGACAGATCTTGTCGGTCACGATTGCTGACAATGGGGTGCGACCGTCTGCTGCCTGCCAGATTAATGTGGCGACTTCGTTGAGCGTGAAAAAAGTCGAGTCTACCGCGGACATGATCATCATTTCGCCGCCGATAAGACGGGCGGCGATGGCAGAGCTGCGCGCGATGTATTTTTCAGCGATAACTTTTCTCCGGCGTCGCACGGGCGTGGACACCCGCGCCCACATCAGGCCTAGCCTATCATTTCCCAAACTCGCTGATCGGGAACAAATACCAATCGACGGACGGGTACCTGTTCTACAAACTCGCATGCCGAGCGGAAGACCAGGCTTACCAGTTCGCGGTCGTCGGCGAAAAAGAGAATATTTCTTAATAGCGATCGGATTGCATTGGCAGGGCTGACTTCTTCCATGCGATTCTCCGGACCTTTCTCCAGCAGAAAAAGTGTGGTCAACGGCGCCGACTGATTTTCGCCCAGCTTCGCTAACTCGCCGGCAAAGGGTGTGCCACAGGCGCGGTATTGAATGCCTTCTCGCTTCACGTAGGAAATTTCGTCACTCAGCAATGTGGCATCGGGCGGCGCTAGCCGCGAAATGGTGGTTTTGCCCGCGCCTGAGACTCCGGCGAACAAATATGCGCGCCCGTCGCGAATGGCGCTGGCAGCGTGAACCAGAAATCCGCCCTGCCGGGCCAGCAGCAACGTATGAACGATGCGCAACACTGAATCGATCGCGTACGGGTTGCGCGATTGCTGAATGTGCCCGCGACCCAGCTCTGCATTCCAGCGGGCACGGAAGTCTCCACGTTGAAGAAACCACTCGCCGGCTTCGGCCTTCACTTGCACGTCTTCGTCCGCTTGGGACGTCAGCGAAGGCTCAAACAGATCGATATCAAACTGGAATTGCGGATTAGCCGAAGGCTTGATGAATCCGGCGTAACGATCCTCGAGCATTCGGCGAAAGGCATGGTCTTGCGTGTGCAGAGCGATGGCCATACTGCCGATCTCGATGACAATCGCGGGCTGAGCGGCAGGGGTCATCGGAGGTGAGAACGTCGCGCCGCCTCGGCTGTCGTGAGGGCGTGTCCTCACTGGCGAGGGCAAGATGCCCTCGCGCCAGCCGGCAAGGTGCCGGCGCTACTATCTCGTGAGCTTTCTTGACACGACGAATGCAGGCGGAGCGCGACCATTCGGAATGTGCCCGAGTGGCAAAGCATCCAGGCAAGCGCGCGGTTGAATCGCGGGCGGCGCTGGTTGGGAACGATCGTCCTGTTCTTTTTATGAATCAGGGAAACTCTGCCTAGCACATCGCATGCATCGGCCGGGTCATCGTTGTGGGGGAGCGAGTCCCCTCGCGTAATGCAGCGTGAGTCGTGCTTTTCGATCAGACGATGGATGAAGAAGCGATTTCGCCTCGCCACCAGCACGATGTCACCGGCCACAAATTCTTGTTGGGATTTGGGCTCGACGCTGAGAATGTCACCCGGCCAAATTGATGGGAGCATGCTGGTGCCGAATGCCTGCAGGCGCAAAGTGTGTCCTGAGGTGAGCACCTCGGCGGCGAGCTCAAGCTTATGAGCGTCGCGCGCCTCGGTGATAACTGGCTTGGTCAGCAAAGCTAGGAATTTCTCCGGTTGAAGCGGCACTGAAATTCTGTGGGGCTGACTTTGCCGCAAGACAGGGCCATGGTTTCAAAAACACGCTCGCAGCGGAATTCCGGTTTCTGATAAGGCTTCTTTTTTGGACGGTCGTCTTTTACGCTCTTGTCAGCATTCGCGTCTTTTCGCATAAAGTCCGCACGTCGCCCCGAACCGGCAATGGGAGCCAGAGGGCGACCGCTTTTCGTCACACCTGTCGGAAGTCTACAACAACGTAGCGAAGAATTGGTTAGGATTGTTGGTTCCGGGCCCGAACTTGTAGCGCCGCCGTCTCGGCGGCTGTCGTGAGGGCGTCCCGCCCTCACTGGCGAGGGCAAGATGCCCTCGCGACAGCCGGCAAAAATGCCGGCGCTACTATTTTGCTTTCGGTTCTTTCGATAGGAGAACCACTCGGGCTGTGACCTTTTGGCCTTTTTCCATGCCGCCGATCAGAACCAGTCCTTCATGCGTGACCAGCAGTCCGCGATGGTCCATGGTTGGGTCAGGCGTGTTGTCGTCGATAAGCTCCCATTTTTTCGTGCGCAGATTGAAGTCGAAGGTCACCGGAGACGGTTCGGCGGGCTTGCCATCAAATCCGATGCCGCTATAGTCGTAAGGATTATCGGTTCCTCCCGCGAAATAAATCTTTTCATCTTTCTCCGAACCGCCTGCGGCTATACGAAAGCGCGCGGAGCCGGGGTGATTGGCTATTTTGGTCCATTGAATTTTTTTCGGATCGTGATGCTCGATCTTGCCCATCCAGCATTCATCGGAAGCAACGTACTTCGGAGTCTTTCCGGGATCATTTCTGCGAGCTCCATCACAGTAGAGAATATTGTCGCCAACCAGCGCGCCGGCGTGGCCGAAAACCGCCGGGCCCGGAATTGCCGTAGCTTGCGACCATCGGTTCTTTTCGGCGTCGAACACCTGGACATTGTTGACCACGTCGCCGTTGGAGCGGCCGCTGATCAGATAGACGTAACGATCGCGATAAACTCCGGCTACAGAATCGCCGAGCGGCAGCGGCAGATCAGCTTCGCGGGACCAGCGGTCGCGCGCAGGTTCGTACATGCCAACGTCGGAAACAGTTTCGCCACGGCCTTGGGCATCGACCACGTAGCCTCCGAAGACGAATAACTGTCCTTCGGCTGCGGCAGCCACAGCCCCGATCCGCCCCACAGTACCCGGGACAGCGTGAACCGCAGACCAGGTCGCATCCTTCGCATCGAGAGAGAACGCGGTGTTGGTGATTGCGTCGGCGGTCTTTTTCTCGCCGATACCCATGAAGGAAAAGAGCAAAAGCTGCCAATGGACCTTGAGCATGGCGACCGCGTTGTTCGAAACCGGGTCGGGGAGGGGGGCAATGCCGGAATCAGCTAGTAAGACTCCGGTCAAGAAAAAAAACAAAAGACACAGACAAAGCTTTTTCATGGACTCCATTTGACTGGCAAGTGTTACTTCAAAAATACCACGCCAACTGGTCCACGCAAAAACCTTGCGACCCAATGCCCGGCCGTTACAGTAAGCCTTGCCGGACTGCATGTATGAAGTCGGTATAAGGTGGAGTGACTCCTGCGGCCCGCATGTCCGCAGCAATTTGCCCGCGATGATACGCAGAATGCATGACCACGTGCAGTGAACACATCCTGCTTTTGGCTGGTGAAGTTTTCTCCCTTAGTGTTTTTGTAATTGATCGAGTCCACGAGTCCGGCCTCAGCAAGCGAAGTAAGATAATTCTTCCAAAGGCCTGCTAGTTGGTCGATTTGCGAATTGCACTGATCTAAAGCGAATGTCGGCCATACCGGCAAGGTCTGCTTCCGGACCTCTAGCCGTTCGAGCCACAATCTTTCGGCAGAAACGATGTGCGCCAGCAAACCGACTGAGCGAGCCGGTGGAGCGTCAGCGGCTCGTAGCGAGCTCAGAACCTGTCGATTTGCCCACTCATCGTAGGAAAAAAGCTTCGAGATATGTTCGAGCATTGCCATGGCTACGGATAACTTTAGCGTTAAAAAACTACTTTACGGGGTGAATCCAACGGTGGCAACCCAACGATCCTAACCGTTCTCATTCAACACCATTGTCATCCCGAACAAGCGAGGGATCTGAGTGTTTGTCCGCATCGGCAATACATGGTTCAGACAAGAACCTAGATCCCTCGCGTTGCTCGGGATGACAGTAAGTATTTATAAAACGTCTAGCGATTACTGTCAGTCCGCCGTCAATTAAACAACTTCCTATCAGAATTCGGGTTTGTATTTGTCAGGTTTTAATTTACGTTCTTAGGAGAATCGTGTGACCAGTAGACGTTTCAAGGTACTCACTGTGGCGCTGGTGGGTGTAGCGGCGGTCTTGTTGGCAGGATGTCCTCCTCGCGAACGTATAGCCAAGATCGACCGCGACCCCGGCCGGTTCGCCGGCAGGGAGATTACTATTGCAGGGCGTGTAACCGATTCTTATGGAGCAATGGGCACAGGTGTCTTTCAAGTTGACGACGGCACCGGCACCATGTGGGTATTCAGCAAGAGACAAGGTATTCCGGGCGGCGGTGTGAAGGTAGCCGTGTCAGGGCACGTCCAGCAGGGGTTCGCTTTCGGCGGGCGCAACTTCGCCATCATTTTGATCGAAAACGAACGGCGGCATTAATGGGGAAGTAGAACAAGACGGGTCCCAACACAGCAATGTAGGTTTCTGCCAGCATCGGCAAGAACCCAGATTCCTCGCTTTGCTCGGAATGACAATGATGGTGGGGAGAGGAAGAAGAAAATTGCGGTCGCCAAAAAGACTAAACCCTAAGCCTCGGCTTCGCGAATTTCGAGTCGCGACTGGCGCAGAGCAGTCGCTTCCACTGGGTCCATTCCTGCTTTCAGATCTGTCTTCTCGAGAAAATAGCGCCAGCCAATGTGGCGATCCTCGGAGGTCTGGCTCTGTTCAAACTGTTTCAGCACGGCCTCGGCGCTTTCCTTACCTTTAATTACGGCCATCACGCCGCCCGATTCATAAGTACGTAGGTTGTAGCGGATAACCGCGAAGGAACCCTTGGATTCAGCCTGCATGTAGAAGACTCCCGGATGGAACGTTTCTATAAAACGTGCCCGCCCCTTTTTGCGGTTGCGGGCACGAGATCTTATGTTGTACTTCGCCCGACTACAGAGGGCGAACGTTTTCAGCTTGCCAGCCCTTTGGTCCTTTGGTGACCTCGAACTCCACGCTCTGGCCCTCCTGCAGGCTGCGGAAACCGCCCGCCTGGATAGCCGAGAAGTGCACAAATACATCTTCGCCAGTCTGCCGGCTAATGAAGCCGTTGCCCTTAGCGTGGGCGTTTAACGACAGAATTGAGAGTAGAAGCGGAACGGTCAAAAGCCGTAGGAACTTCATAGAGGCCTCACAAGGAGAGATTGTTCAGGCTGGGGCAGTTCGCCACTGGGCGCGATTATACACCGAAAAGATTTAGGCGAGATGAATACTACTTCTAGGCTTCGGCTTCGCGAATTTCGAGTCGCGACTGGCGCAGAGCAGTCGCTTCCACTGGGTCCATTCCTGCTTTCAGATCTGTCTTCTCGAGAAAATAGCGCCAGCCAATGTGGCGATCCTCGGAGGTCTGGCTCTGTTCAAACTGTTTCAGCACGGCCTCGGCGCTTTCCTTACCTTTAATTACAGCCATAACGCCGCCCGATTCATAAGTACGTAGGTTGTAGCGGATAACCGCGAAGGAACCCTTGGATTCAGCCTGCATGTAGAAGACTCCCGGATGGAACGTTTCTATAAAACGTGCCCGCCCCTTTTTGCGGTTGCGGGCACGAGATCTTATGTTGTACTTCGCCCGACTACAGAGGGCGAACGTTTTCAGCTTGCCAGCCCTTTGGTCCTTTGGTGACCTCGAACTCCACGCTCTGGCCCTCCTGCAGGCTGCGGAAGCCGCCCGCCTGGATAGCCGAGAAGTGCACAAATACATCTTCGCCAGTCTGCCGGCTGATGAAGCCGTAGCCCTTAGCGTCGTTGAACCACTTTACTGTTCCTTGTTCTGCCATTTTGTTGCTTGTATCCTTTTCAGATTGGTTTACGTTGGTGCGAGTCGGAGTTACTGAGGGCAGGACGAGCTGGTATGCAAGCTGCTCTACAACCGATTTCGTTCTAACGCAAGTTCAGTATAGCAGATAAGTCAACTTTAACCTGCGGCAGGTTAGTAGCGAAGGTAACGCGATGTTGCAGAACTCATCAAAGGCTGATCACGGGGTGGTCATACCAGTAGAATCCCTCCGCGCGTTTAATCGCATTTTCTCCTTGTATTTACGGGCGAACAGGTATAATCAGTGCGGCTCTCAGCCGCTAAGAATCGTCAGCAAAAAAGTTTTGTAGCTTCGCGACTGAGAACCAGTTTGCTCAGTTGAGCTGCGGGGAAAATGCTCTCCCTTGAACCGCGTACCCTGCATTCCAACGCGACTCACTAACTCAACCTGCCGACGAAATCTGACGTCCGCGTTGGCGCACAGGAAAAGGAATTCCATGAAGAAACTTTTTGTTGGCAACCTTCCGCACAGCACCACCGAAGCCGAACTCCGCACGTTGTTCGAACCGCATGGCAAAGTCGATCAAGTCAGCGTAGTCACCGACCGTGACACAGGACGCTCCCGCGGATTTGCATTCGTAGAAATGTCCGACGCCGGCGAAGCCGAAAAAGCTATCGCCGCTTTGAACGGAAAAGAACTCGGCGGACGCGCGCTGAACATCAACGAAGCGCGCCCCAAAACTGATCGCGGAGGTCCCGGCGGACCGCGCGGCGGCAGCCGTCCCGGTGGCGGACGCCCGGGCGGCGGTGGACGTTCAAGCGGAGGCGGCGGTGGCCGCGACGACTACCAAGGCCACGCCCGCCAGCCTCGCGAACCGAGGTGGTAGCGGCGCAGTCGATCGATTTCTAACCAACACAAAGACGAAGCGGTGCCCGGGACCTCAACAGACAAAATCAGGTTTGGGTGCCCCGCTCCTTGCGGCTTTTCGCAAGGGGCGGGTGCTGCACGCGAGCCCATCTTCCCGCAGGATGCCCACATTTCACCCGTACATCGTCGATGCTCCCGCCCCTTGCAAAAACGCAAGGAGCGGGGCACCCGGCAGTCGGGAGATGTTCAAGGGCCTCGTCACGGCCGGGATGCCGGCGGTACCATGTTGTTCGCGCGATAGTACGCGACAAGCTGGCCGTAGTGTTCGCCGCTGTCCTCGATGACGAACATCCAAGTGTAGGAATTGCGGACTATCTTGTTCCCGAACGGAAATTTCGTCGTCTTGTCCAGCCCCGCGTCGCCCTGCTGTTGGATCACAGTTGCCCCGTCCGCAACTGCCTGCTGAAGCAGCTTCACCACGTCTGCTTTTGTCTTGTAAGCGTCTCGCGGCGGGTTTATCAGGTCCTTGCCGAGATCGGGCCCGATGTTTGATCCGGCAACGTTGCGCATGAAGAAGTAATCGGTTCCGGCAACGTGCAGGAGAGTTTCCGCAAACGTGCGCTGGTCTTTCTGCAGCTTGAAATCGTACTTGTCTGCGGGAAAGTCCTGGGCCATGGCGATGAGTTTGTTCCCGATCATGTTCCACATGGCTAGCGTCTCGTCTGCGCGGGAGCGCGCAGGGCTCGGAGTTTCATTCCGCGATTGGCCTTGGCTTTGAAGATTCGTTCCGACGACGGCAAGCAGAGTTACCGCAACTAGTGCAAGCGAAGAGCGCCTCATTGTAAATTTCTCCTTTGGATTGGCGATAGACCGCGACGATTGTTCCCAACTCTTCCTGGGAAGCTGCAGGGTTGCGAGTTTTTCACGAATGTGTGTGGCGCAAGGGTTGTACATTTGATCCTCCTTGGGAACTAACGTTTGGTCGCTATTGGTTTGTCCTTTAAATGTGCAAAGAGCGCGCATGAGTTTGTACCCACAGGGCAAAAGCCTGCCAGGGGGCGGAGTGTCCGATTGGATCCCGCACCTGCTGCAGCACGACCACGAATAAGCTGGCCCATAGGGTGGCGCGATAAACCTTGCCCCTCGACCCGTAGTCGTAGGCCATGAGCAGTAAGAGCAACGGCACGGTACATAGGAGCGCCGCCGTTCGCTCTCCCCACCACGCGGCGGGAATGGGCCAGCGCTCAAAGGCCGCATCCAGAATTGCAATCGTCGCGATCAGGATGAGACGTTTGTGCACGGCAGGATAAAAGCGGTTACGGTAGGCGAAATAAATCAGCGTCCCGAAGGCCAGCATGACGGAGAGTGGGACCGTGTAAAAAGCTCTGACTCTCATTCCCGCTTCGCCGGGGGCAAAATGCCTAGCCACTGAATCGGTGGCAACGAGCACGCCGGATACAACCATCAAACAGGCCAAAACGAAGCCCAGCAACCCCAGACGGCGATGCCCATCCACGCGGCCGGCGGCCACCAGAGAGGTTTGCACCATCAGCAAAAGGATCCAGCAGGAAAACACGGCACCATGAATATGAACCAGCAGGTTGGGAAGCGGAGCTTTGAACACCCCGGCGAGATAGTAGGAACGCGCGAAGCCTATGAAGACCGAGGCGAGTATGATCACAGCCATGCCAGAGAAAAAAAGATGGTCAAAGTGGTGATCGCGGTGCCGTCGATTTACCCCGGTTGGCATAGTCCACTTAGACGAGTTGAATTCGATTTCGGCTCGACTCTAACGGGAACCTAACGTCATAACAGCCTCAACAATCGGCGTGACGTGACCGCCGACGTACATTTGATCGGCAGTTTGCTTTCCGTGAAGCTCTACCTGCAACGAACTGCGGCGGCCACGCGATCCGCAACGTAAGTTGACAGTTAGCTAAGTTACGAAGTATAGTGGCACAAATTAATCCGCTTGTGAAGCCTAAAAAAATGACGGTGACCGGTTAGAGGAGCACCAGTCGGCGTATCGCAATCTCAACATCCCTCCGCCTCTCGCGAACTGGTAGCGGCGATTCATCTAGCAATGCGGCGCCGTAGTCTTCGATCTTCAAAGCTCGGCCAGCCGTTCGAACTTATAGTTTCGACCGACGACTAGCGTTACTGCGAGCGCCAGCACCGCGCAACCGATTAGCAATGCGGACCGAATAGGATCGTTTATGGGATCACCGCGAGGCCGTTGCTGGCCGGTGGCCCCGACTACTGCGTTCGTTCTATCTCCCGGAGTGCCCCGTCCAAGATCCCATGGGTGGGGATTTTTGTTGGAGCTGACCCTATCGAGAGCGGCAACGACGGCCCCTTCGTTGTCGAAGCGTATTCCCTGAGGAAAAGTCTAGGTTACGCCTTGCTGTCCAATCTAGAATGTCCCCGTAACCGGAGAACTCATGCCTCTTACTTCCACCGATTGGATTGTCATCGTCGGATACTTGCTGGTCAATCTGCTGATTGGGCTTTACTACCGGCGTCGCGCTAGTGGCAACACGGAGGAGTTTTTTATTTCGGGGCGCGATGTTTCGTGGTGGCTGGCTGGGAACTTCGATGGTGGCCACGACATTCGCTGCCGACACGCCTCTGCTGGTTTGCGGGTTGGTGGCGCGGCAGGGCATCGCGGGCAACTGGATCTGGTGGGGATCATGCATCGGCGGCATGATGACTGTCTTCTTCTTCGCGCGCTACTGGCGGCGGGCTGAGGTTTTGACCGACGTTCAATTAGTCGAGCTTCGCTACGGGGGAAAGCCGGCGGCGTTTCTGCGCGGATTCAAAGCCATCTATCTCGGACTTTTTATGAACTGCTTCATCCTGGGATGGGTGACGCAGGCCATGGTCAGCATCATTACGGTGCTGCTCGGTCCCGTGATTGCGCAAGGGCGCGTGCTGCAATTGTCAATTGGCGGCCACACGTTTCAGCACACGCTTGGCGATCCTCGCTACACGTCGGTGATGATTTGCATCTTCATTCTGATTCCGTTTACCGGGCTTTACACATTTATCGGTGGACTTTGGGGCGTGCTGGTCACCGACCTGTTTCAGTTTGCTTTGAAGATGACGATGATTATCGTGCTGGCCTGGGTTGCGGTGGCGAAGATTGGCGGGATGCAGGCGCTGCAAATGCATCTGCAGGTGATCGAGAACAACGTTCGCGCGACTGGAGTGCAGACCGCGAATCCGGTGGCATTTTTGCCCGACTTCCATCTTGGGCTGACTACGGATGCGCTTTGGACTTTGCCGGTTCTCACCTTCATCGTTTATCTGGGGATGCAGTGGTGGCTGGCGTGGTATCCCGGAGCGGAACCGGGCGGCGGCGGATACGTGGCGCAGCGAATGTTCAGCGCGAAAGACGAGAAAAATTCGCTGGGCGCGACTTTGTGGTTCAACATCGCGCATTACGCATTGCGGCCGTGGCCCTGGGTGATTACCGGGTTGGTGGCGATGGTGGTTTATTCGCCGAATGGCGGGCTGCATCCCAGCGCCGCTTTTGTGCAGAATCCGGAGCAAGGATATGTGATGGTATTGCGCGACTATCTTCCTCCGGCTTTGCGTGGGTTGATGGTGGCGGCGTTTCTTGCCGCATTCATGTCCACGATTGGAACGCAGTTGAATTGGGGCAGCTCGTATCTGGTGAATGATTTATACAAACGCTTTTTCGTGCGGGGCGCGACTGAGAAACACTACGTCATGATCAGCAAAATTTTTACCGTGCTCTTGGTTCTGGGCAGTGGCTACACGGCGATGCAGTTGACCTCGATCAATCAGGGGTGGCAGTTGGTGTTGAATATTGGCTTTGGGACGGGCGCGGTTTACATTCTGCGCTGGTATTGGTGGCGGATCAATGCGTGGAGCGAAATTTCCGCGATGGCCGTCGCGGCTGCTGTAACCATTGTGCTGAGCCGCGTTTCACTCAGCGGAAACAATGCGTTGGTATACGCCAAGACCGCGCTGATCACGGGGTTCATCACCACCATCGCCTGGTTGATCGCCACTTTTGTAACTAAGCCCGAATCGCAGCAGACGCTGATCGGGTTTTACAAGCGAGTGCATCCGACAGTATATGGATGGAAACGTATTGCGCAGCTCGTGCCCGAACTGCCTGAGGTCCGGGACGTGGCCAGCAATACCTTCAACTGGGTCATGGGAGTCATCCTAGTTTATGGATGTTTGTTTGGAATCGGCAAACTTGTGTTTCAGCAGTGGGCATGGGGAATCGCGTTGTTGCTGATCGCCGCAATCGCGGGTTATCTGATCTTTTGGGATCTTTCGCGGCGGGGATGGGCCACCCTTTCTGGAGTAGCGATTCCGGGGGACGCACGGGCGAAGACGCCGGCGCCTACATTCACCGGGAGTTAGTCTGGTTTTTTCGGAGTTAAGCCACAAGCTTGCTTCACCCGGCTCAGATCGAGGCCGCCAGGCGAAAAACTCGCAATTTCTGGACCGCGCGGAGTTTGTATTTCTACTTTGAATACTTGTGCTCCGAGCAGCTCGCGGGTGGTTCCTTTGTCCATGGATAGAAAGTGTCCATTCACCCAGTTCCAGCCGTGGTTGCTGTGAGAATTATCGACGCGAACCAGAACTTCCATTTGCGGCTGTCCCCAGAAGCCGGGGCGGTTGGGCGGCGCGATTCTGGTACCGGGATTAAAGTCGGCCAGTTTCATTTTGCCATCAGTGCAATAGAGAACGATTTTCGGGCTGGCATTGCTGCCGGGTAGAGAATTATCGGCATCCAGTTCGAATCTGGCGTTTTTGGCTAGAGTCATCGGGTCCTGCGTAGAGTATTCCATCCACTTTCCGCCGGCGTTGATGCCGCTCTCCTGCGCGCACAAAACTGCCGCCACGCAAACCAGAACGAAGCACGCGGCGAATGCCTTTAAAGGAAACGGAGCGGAACTCGTTTTATGAATTTCCGTTTTTTCTTTCATTGTCGTCAGACCATCCCAGATGTAACTCGATTATATAAAACCCGTATTTAAGCGAAAGTTGCGGATTAGGTTCATGCGGTGCACCCCGTGACATCGGTCGTTGGTCTTTGGTCGTTGGTCTTCGGCCAACAGCGAAGGACCGAAGGTCTGCGACGCCCGGGACCTTGGAATAATGATCTTCAAGCAACATCAATACGACCAGCACAAACTTTTACAATTCATTGACAATTTCAAAACTGTGTCGAGATAAGCTTCCGCTCGAAAAGTGCGCTTAGGAGACTCGGCATGACAGAACGATCCAAGGTTGTCAATGAAGTTTGCACTCGCACCGCAGTAATAATTGTCTTCGCAACCCGCATGGTTTTAATTGGGCTGATTGTTGGTTCGCAATCAGCCACAGCTCAGGCCGCGAACGCCAGCGGTGGCCGCCGTGGCAAACTGGGTAAAGTTCTGTCCAGCGCTTACGGCGGACAGATATTTGGTTTCGACGTCAACGAAAACGGTGACGACGGCATTATCGACGATGCTGTGTCGCTGTCGAATGGCAGCCTCAAGTCGGCGATTGAGACCTTCGATATCAGTACCGGGAAAATTACAAAAATCGTCAAGACTCTGGTTTCGAAAACTTCCAATGACGAACTTGTGACCTTCGGCATTGGAGGCAACGACGTCGGCCTCGTAGATGAGGAACGGGTTACCATCAAGAACGAACATGTCACGCGGAACGACCTGTTTTATCTTCTGAACCCGGTAGCCGGGCAACAAATTACCGGTCCGTGGACGCTGCCTGACTCAAAAGGCGCGCTATTGTGGCAGCTTGCGCAGAATCAGACTACAGGCACACAACTTGCTGTCGTATTTCGCTTCTCGGGATCGAATTCCGTGCCCTGGCTTTACCTGACAGACCTCGCCTCGAATACGATTCTGAAGTCCATCCCCCTGACGATTTTCCAGGACAACTTTCTGTTGATGTTTGCGCAGGACACGGCGACCGATGAAGCGGTCACCGCCATCAGCAGCTACCCGGGCGGACCGCCGCCGCCGAACGTCGTCATCAATCTTAAGACCGAAAAGATTCGCCAATTCAATGGCTTTAACAATGGTCCTTATGGCGCAGGTGGCATCAATGGCTTGGCCGTCGATTCGACAACCGGCATTCTCTGCACGACCACCGAACTCAATGCGCAAGTAGAGTTCTACAAGCTATCTGACGGTAGCGGAACTTGGGCGCAGCTTCCAGGTACGGGAAATGCGAGCCAGCTAAACAGTGCCTCGTCGGTCACGAACGACCCGCTAAACCATCTTTTTCTGGTCACGCAGCCGGTGTCGAGCACGGGCGGCGTCAGCGCAGTTTACGTCTATGACGAGAAGGGCAATCTGAAGGAAACGATTAATGGATTCACCTTCAACATCGACCTTCCGCCCAGCTTCGGCTTGAAGATCGTCCTAAACCCGAACAAGCGAATCGCCTGGGTGCAAGGCGCGAACGCTAACCAGCTTCAGCAGTTCTTCTATTAGGGGAGAAACGACGATAGCTCGCAGCCGCTGTGGAGACGTAATTAATTACGTCTCTACGGACGGGGAAAACCGAAGTCACCAACCTTGCAAAAGGTACCCAGCACTTTGCCATCGTGCGACAGGATGGGGGTTGACCACGCAGCGCGCAGCCCACTCTGCAAGACAGCATCTCTAAAACCCTCCCAATTCGGATGAGTCGGTCGCCAGCCATAATTTCCGATTTGCCCGTTGCTGGGGCGCAATTCCACGACGCATCGGTACAGCATTAGTTGTGGGGTCACTTCGACGACGTACCGACTCTTCGGCAAGGTGAGTTCCCTTATTTGCGTTTCGATCACGAGCGATCTCAAAACTGGTCTGCCCCAAAACCAAACTGCAAAGCCCCTCCAACCGCTCACTCGCTTCTCTAAACAGTGGCAGATTCGCCCCTTTCCGGCTTAAAGTAGTGACTGACGCGGCCCGGAGGCGGCGCTAGGAAGTCGGCCTGCGATAGGACATACCTCGACTTCTCGAATCTTAATCGGGCCGGGAAGGACAATTCA
>CAVYQB010000037.1:0-51512 GCA_963770465.1 uncultured Acidobacteriota bacterium | reverse complement strand
CCGTAGCGAAATACTACGGGCTGTTTCTTTTGCTTGTTATTGCGTTTCTAAAGCGCAGAACACTGAGACGTAAATTCGAGGGAGGACGAATTGATCCGCTACGAGCGCAAATCTTCACTCCCGTATTGTCAGGCCGCCTTGTGCTGAGCTTCTTCGGTCGCACCGGTGTTATTGGGCCTCAGTGATTGTTGCTTCAAGTCTGCCGACTGGTCCAGCAGAATGCGGCGGGGAGCGATAAACATACCGCTCCCAATTACTAAGTCGATGGCACTTTCGATGGCGTTCATGTGATCACCCCTATGAATGTTGGATGCTTTTCCAGTTATTCGGATTCCCACAATTCAAGTCGATCCCGGACAGGGTACGAATTGGAGCCGCTCTTTTGGCTACTCTCGGCGACAAGACCGCAATGCCGGTTTCAGACCAGGACGGCGCACGTAACGCGAGGATAATTCTCAAGATTTTTGCCGGTGTGGGTTCACCGGACCGGGCCCATGCTGTCACAAGCATGGGCCCGTTCTGTTTTTACGGAAGTTCGTCGGTCAGGAACCGGTCGACCGAGAAAGCGCCTGATCCTTTGATTATGATCACCAGCAGTGCCGCGATCGCCAGCATGTGATATTCGAAGCCTTCGCCTTTTTGATTGCCCGCCCAGTTCATAAAGAAACCGTTCTTGGCGTGCACCATCATGACGGCCACGATCATGTTGCACATGATTCCAAAGGCGGCAATGCGGCCGAGGAAGCCGACGATCAGGCCGAGTCCGCCGAAGAACTCGGCGCAAATGGCGAGAAAGGCGAAGGGCGCGGGAATTCCCAATTGATGGGTGAAGAAGCCCATGGTGCCGCTGAAGCCGTATCCGCCAAACCAGCCCAGCATTTTTTGTGCGCCATGCGCGCAGAACACTATTCCAAGCGCCAGACGCAGAATGGTTATGGCGAAATCATTTCTGGTGTGCACTATTTTCTGCAACATAGTCGCCTCGCTTTCGGAAGTTTGTACGCGTTTGCTTCTGGATCCTCAAATCCGCCGATCGGACTCACGAAAAGACTTCTCGAATCCTAACTTGATGACCTTAGCGGTGTCCTCTGCCAATGCGAGTTCGCTGATTTCGTCTTGCCTAAACCAGCGCGCCTCGGCAGCATCACAGGCAGCCAAGGGCTCGCCAGCGATTCTTCGGCACAGAAAATCGATCAGCACATAATGATAGAGAGTACGCTGGTCTGAATCTCTTACGATGCGATCAAACACGCCGAGCAGTTCACCGGCTTCCACCCGCAGGCCAGTTTCCTCGAGAACTTCGCGAACCGCCGCTTCGCGCAGGGTTTCTCCGACTTCGAGCATGCCCCCAGGTATTGACCATTGCCCTTGCAGGGGGGCTTGTCCACGCTTTACCAGCACTGCTCGGTCGCGCTCGATGATGATTGCGCCTACGCCTACCAGCGGTACATCTGGATATTCACGTTTCATGCGATGAAGGATGCGTCAGCAACCTTAAATCATGCGGGTGATTCTAAGCAAAGTTCTGGGTAGCGCCGCCGTCTCGGCGGCTGCCCGGCGGACGTCCCGCCCGCCGACCGAGGGCAGGATGCCGTCAGGACAGCCGGCAGGATGCCGGCGCTACTACAGAGATTCCCGGTAGAATATCTCGATGCCACTGGAAGAATACAAACGCAAACGACGGTTTGAGGAGACTCCCGAGCCTCCGCCAAAAGTAGAGAAAAAGACCGGGCACCGCTTCGTGGTGCAGAAGCATCGCGCTACGCGCCTGCATTACGATTTCCGGTTGGAGATGGAAGGCGTGCTGAAGTCGTGGGCGGTTCCTAAAGGGCCGTCGCTCGATCCGGCTGACAAGCGGTTGGCAATGCAAGTCGAGGATCATCCGGTTTCGTATTTTGATTTTGAGGGAACTATTCCCGAGGGCAATTACGGCGCGGGCACGGTCATGGTTTGGGATGTGGGCACATGGGAGCCGTTGTCGCCGAAGCCGGTGAATGGAAAATATGTTTCGGGAACTGAGGCCGAAGCAATTGAGATGCTGCAGAAGGGCGATCTCAAGTTTCGACTGCATGGCCAAAAGCTTAATGGTGATTTTGCATTGATTCACATGAAGGCGCGGCGTCCGGGGAGCAAGGGAACGGAATGGTTGATGATCAAAAAGCAAGATGAATACGCGGTTCCGGGTTATGACATTGAGAAGTTTGACAAGTCGGTGCTGAGCAAACGAACCATGGCTGGCATTGCGGGCGATGAAGGTTCGGCGGAATGGACGAGCAGCCGCCCGGCATCGCGGGGAAAAGTGAAAGCGCCGTGGCTGGCGGAGACGCTGGCCAAGCTGGACAAGAAAAGCAAGAAGCAAAAAACGGCCACGGATGACACGGAAGAAGTACGAAGTAAAAAAAAACTAACGCAAAAGCCGAAAGTGATCTAGCAACCTCAACTTCTGGTTTATCAACTCCGACGACAGCGACCTCTTCTACGAAATCTCTGCCCTCTTCCATTAAAGATCTGGACGGTGCGGTTCGACGGCCGATGCCGGCCGCTATTCATCCCATGCTGGCTATTTCGGTCGAAAAGCCTTTTGATGATCCGGAGTGGTTGTACGAAATCAAGTGGGACGGTTATCGCGCGGTTTCGTTTGTCGAGGATGGCAAGGTGCGGCTAGTGTCGCGCAATCAGAATGACCTTACCGGGGAGTTTCCTGAACTGCGTGATTTGTCTAAGTTGATCAAAGCTAAGAACGCAATTCTCGACGGCGAAGTTGTGGCCCTCGACGAACAGGGACGCGCGTCGTTCAGCTTGATGCAGCAGCGCACTGGCATTCGTAAAGGCGGGCGACGCGTAGGTGCGCATCGCGAATTGCAGGTAGTTTATTACCTGTTCGATCTGATTTACTTCGACGGCTATGACCTGCGGCGTGTCGACCTTGAACAGCGCAAGCAAACACTCTCGCAGATAATCGTCACCAGCGATCTGGTCCGCTATTCCGAACATTTTCCCCAAGGCTTAAAGCTCTTCGAGGCGGCGAAGAAACAAGGGCTCGAGGGCATTCTTGCGAAGAAGCGGAGCAGTTGCTACGAAGAGCGCCGCAGCCGCGACTGGTTCAAAATCAAGGTTACGCAGACTGTTGACTGCGTGATTGGCGGATACACAGATCCCGAAGGCAGCCGGCAATATTTCGGATCGATCGTGCTGGGCCTTTACGACAAGCAAGGGCGCCTTATTCACGTGGGGCAGGCGGGGACCGGATTCAATCAGGCGATGCTTAAAGAAATATGGCAACTGCTTAAGGAATTGGAAACCGATCGCAGTCCTTTTTACGGCAAAATGGACGCGACGCACGTGCACTGGTTGAAACCGGAGCGAGTGGCGGAAATCAAATTTTCTGAGTGGACGCATGAAACCGCCGATGGCGGGATGAAGTTGCGGGCGCCGGTGTTTATCGGGCTGCGAGAGGATAAAGACCCAAAAGAATGCACCTTCGCAGAGCAGACGGACCAAACTGAAGACCCGTCCAAGACTTAGACTGCTTAAGCACGTTTCAGACGCTTACGACTATTCCTTGACAACGGAGGCGGCTGGAACCACAATGCGGGACACCGTCTCGAACGGGCCGTACGGCGAGTTTTCCCCTCCATAAATTACGGCCTGCGGAAGTGTGGGGCTTTATCGAAAATCTGGTTTTGTAGTTGGGTGTCCTAATCTTTCCATGGGGTTGTAGATATGAAACGGATGTTGATGGGAATTTCTGCCGTAGCACTCGTGCTCGCGGCTCTCAGCCTTAAGACGGTGCGAGCGCAGAACGGGAACAGTGAAGCGGCGACTCACGACTGGGCGCAGGGTAATCCTCTCAAGATTGCGCTGCTGCACTGGTATCGGGCAAACGAGACCACTCACTTCAAGGTAGGGAAGGCCCCCTACGGCATCGCCTTCGATGGAGCCAACATCTGGACGGCGAACTTCAATGACAACGCCGTGACCAAGCTGCGCGCCAATGATGGCGAGGTGCTTGGTACCTTCAACGTTGGAGGAGAACCCTATGGGGTGACCTTCGACGGGGCCAACATCTGGGTGTCGAGCGTGGAGGACGGGACTGTAACTAAGCTACGGGCGAGCGACGGTAAGACGCTTGGCACGTTCACGGTCGGTCCCTCCCCTGGATGGATGGCGTTCGACGGCGCCCATATCTGGATCCCATATGGCAACAACTCCGTAGCTAAGTTACGCGCAAGTGACGGCAGGATCCTGAGCGTATTCACGGTTGGCTCGGCTCCAATAGCTACCGCATTTGACGGCGACAACGTCTGGACGACTAACACCGGGGACGGCACTGTGACCAAACTGCGGGCCAGCGATGGAAAGGTCTTGGGCACATTTGCCGTGGGCTCTCGGCCAACGGGAGCGGCTTATGACGGGTCGAATGTTTGGGTGGCCAACCGTGGCGACGATACCGTAAGCAAACTTCGCGCCAGCGATGGCAAGAGCTTGGGTACTTTCTCGGTTCCATTGGGGCCATATGGCATCGCGTTCGATGGGACGAACATGTGGGTGAGCGGCAGCCTCTCTCTGACCGAGCTGCGCGTTAGCGACGGCACCATCTTGGGTTACGTCAAGGCCAACGGGACGGCTGGCGTCGCCTTCGACGGGGCGAACATCTGGGCGGCGTCCTACAACGACTATATCGTGAGTAAGTACTAGAGCAAGCAAACTATACCGGAGGCGCGGAAACGCGTCTTCGTGAAAGCGAGGACGAAGAGGAGGGACGCGCCTGACCTTACTTAATATCTTTCATGGGTAACAGCGAGCCGTAGTCGCGGCCGCTGGGTTCCACGGCGCGGGCCACGATGCCATCGAAGGCGTCGCGGACTTCCGGATACTTTGCCACTAGCGCCTTCATCACCGCGGTGTTGTCCTGGAAGGTTTGCGTGGTGTTTGAAACATCCGGGGATTGGTATTTCACCACCAGATCGAGATCCTGTTTAACCACTACTGGAAACATTGCGGTGAGGTGATAAGTTTTGCCTCCCGCAGCGAGGTCCACGGTTTTGCCTTCGCCCGGGAGGTCCGCGGGTTTCACGCTTTCCGCCTCATCTCCCAACTTGTCAGTCACCTGCGTGTACATAAAAGATACGGGCACCAGTAAATCGCGCGCTTCAAGATAATAGAGCCAGGCATTGTGATTCTGGCCTTTCGCTTTGAACGCGCGGGCATGTTCGGCAAACCAGGTGCCGTCGTGGCCGGCGATTTTAGTTTCCTTCACATAGAAGCCGCCAACCTTCCAATCCTTGCCATCTTGTTGCAGAACAAATGAAACCGCGTAGGTTTGCTTCGCGGTGGGAACATCCAGAGTTACAATGCCGTAGCTTCCGGGCTGCAAATTAGGAATCTCGAATACGGCGCTGTCCGCGGTTTGCCCGACCTTGCCGAACACTCCACAGAGAAACTCGGCGTGGGCCATGGGCGCGGTTCCTTCGACCTTCAACAGAAATGGAGCGCGGGGGGTAGCTTGTGCTCCCGACAAATTCGCCTGGTTATCCTTAATAACTGTTTCGATGCCGGAAAAATCCGAGGCTACGCTGGGGATGGAATTTTGCCGTAGGCTGGCGGAATCGCCGCGAGCCGCCATATCAAAATAGCGCTTTGCCGTGCTCACCAGCGCGGTGCGCGTGGGCTCGTCCATGTCGCTGGCGGTGAAACAGGTTTGGGCGTGGGCCAATCCCGCACCAATGATTACAGTTATTACGCAAAGGCTTGCCGACCGGCGAAGAATTGTCGTGAACGTCTTCATAGTTCTGTATTCTACGACGGCAGATTGGACGATGCGAGTCTCAAGAGTTCCAGTGTCACTTTAATTGCACGTCGCCCTTCTGTGTGGTACCGTCCCTTGATTCCCACTCGAAAGGGAAAGGAAGCACTCATGATTTGGATTGTTTTAGGCGTCCTGGTGATCATCGGCTTCGTGCTGATTGGGATGTACAACAGCCTCGTCCAGTTGCGGGTTCGCTGCGACTCGGCCTGGGCAGACATTAATGTGCAACTCAAGCGGCGTCATGACCTGATTCCGAATCTGGTGGAGACGGTTAAGGGTTATGCAACGCACGAAAAAGGCACGTTTGAGAACATCGCTAAGTTTCGTTCGCAGGCGATGCAGGCGACGTCGCCGGCTGACAAGGCTGTCGCAGAGAATCAGCTTAGCGGGGCGCTGAAAAGCTTGTTTGCTGTGGCCGAAAATTACCCTGAGCTGAAGGCTTCGGAAGAGTTTACCCAGCTACAGGGTTCGCTCAGCCAGACAGAGGACACCATTCAGAACGCTCGCCGCTACTACAATGCCGTGGTGCGCGATCTGAATACTAAAATTCAATCTTTCCCGACCAATATTCTGGCGGGAATGTTCGGCTTCCAGGCGCGGCAGTTCTTCGAAGTGGAAGCGGCCGACCGCGAGCCAGTGGCGGTGAAATTCTGAGTCTCTGCGCGCATGATCAAACTGCTATCGTTTGATCATTCCTGGAGACAAACATCAACCCGATTACGACGGCATGGCAGAACTCTGATTTGATGAAATAGAAGTTTTGATGGCCGCTCGACAGTCACCTGGATGGAAGGCATCGACTGAAAATGAAACGAATTTCATCGATCACAATAAAGTCGCTTATTTCGTCTCCGACGAGCGCGTCATCTCGGACAATTTGAAATAGACGTGGAACGCAACTCGCACCTGCATGGACCCGTCAGAAATAATTCGCAGTCAGAATGTACCCAGATCGTTGTCATCCCGAGCAAAGCGAGGGATCTGGGTTCTTCCCGGCGCCGGAGGAAACCGAGATTCCTCGTCGCCTGCGCTCCTCGGAATGACAATCACTTGGTTTCGCGGCGCCCGAACGCAGCAAGCTGCGTCTCTACAGGGTTATGGCTGTCTGTCCGTTTTTCTTTTCTGCGCCACGTTTGCGTCCGCGAACAGTTGGCGTGTTGCGGACTTCAACGACAACATTTCCGTTCATGAAAACGGATCAGCCGATGTGAGCGAGCGCATTACGCTTACTTTCGTTGGCCAGTGGCACGGGATTCACCGCTTTATTCCAATCGAATATCCGGGACCGCAGGGCACGAACTACACGCTGTTTTTGAATGTCACCGCCGTCACCGACGGCAACGGTGGCAAGCTGAAATACGAATCCTCCAACGTCAAACGGTTTTCGCGACCTGAAGATTTACATTCCCGGCGCGATTAATGCTACGCGCACAGTTGAGATCGATTACACGGTGCGCAACGGCATGCGCTTCTTCGAGGATCATGACGAATTTTATTGGAACGTGACCGGCAACGATTGGCCGGTGCCGATCGATCATGCCTCTGCGGAAGTGAGCTTTCCCGAGGCTGCTGCTGGTTCGTTGCGCGCCCAGGCTTTCACCGGAGTCTACGGATCGGCGGAACGCGGCGCTAGTTCTGAAGTGCGAGGCTCGGAAGTTTCGTTCGAGACAAATAATCCGCTTGCCGATGCGCGGCGGAATGACGATCGACGTTTTTATTCCTAAAGGCATTCTGAAAGAGCCGAGCGGGTTCACGCGCCTGCTGTGGTTCATAGGCAGCAATCCTATTGTGTTCTTGCCTTTCTGGACGTTCGCGGTGATGTTTACGTTGTGGTGGTACAAAGGACGCGATCCTGATCCCGGGATTTCGGTCGCGCCCATGTACGAACCGCCGGCCGGTATGACTCCAGCCGAGGCGGGAACCTTGCTCGATGACTCGATTCATCCTCGCGACATTACCTGCACGCTGGTGGACTTGGCGGTGCGCGGATTCGTGAAGATCGAAGAAGTCGATGATAAAGGCATCGTCTTTCACCACAAGGATTATGTTTTTCATCTGCTGAAACCGCGCGATCAGTGGAGCAGCTTGGCACCGCACGAGCGCGTGATGCTGGAGAATGTTTTCGCCAGCGGAGAGGACACACGACTTTCCAGTCTGAAAAACCGCTTTTACACCGCGATTCCCCGGATTCGGCAAGATATCAAGTCGGCGTTGAAGATCAAGGGTATGTATCTGCTCGATCCCGATTCGGCGAATGCATACAACGTCGGAGGAATCGTGCTTATTGTCGCGCCCTTCCTGGCGCTGCAATTTTTGTGGAACAAACCGGTTTTCAGTTCCATCGGTTTGCTGATTTTGTGCGGAATCATTTCCGCGATTATCTGGTGGCTGTTTGCGCGACAGATGTCAGCAAAAACGTTGCAAGGGGCGCGCACGCGGATTGCGGTTCTTGGTTTTCAGGAGTTCATGAATCGCGTCGATGCCGACCGAATCAAGCGCATGCCTCCAGACACATTCGAAAAATTTCTTCCTTTCGCTATGGCGCTCGGAGTTGAGCATCACTGGGCACAGGCGTTTGCCGGGATTGTGCAAAACGCGCCGAGTTGGTATGTGTCGCCGAATGGAGGCACGGGTTTTAATCCGATTTTCTTTTCAAGCTCCATGCATAGCATGGCTACAGACATGCATCAGGTATTTGTCTCGGCGCCGCGCTCGAGTTCATCGGGATCAGGCTGGAGCGGCGGCGGAGGCGGCGGATTTTCCGGCGGCGGGTTTGGCGGCGGTGGCGGCAGCGCGTTCTAGCGCTCGGGAGATTCGCCACGGATTTACCCGGATCACTCGGATCAAGAAAAAAACTTGTGAGGATCCGTGCAATCCGTGGCGCATTTTCACTCCATCTCGAACGCCAGCCATTGCAACTGGCTGTCGCGCTCCACTTGCAGCACCACCGCCGCATTGGGTTTGAGGCTGCGCAGCACTTGGCGAAGTGATGTTACCGAATTGACCGGCGTCGTATTCACACTGTGAATGACGTCTCCGCTCTTCAATCCCGTCTCAGGACCGATTAGATTGGCGGCGCGGGCAATCACCACCACGCCATTCGAAATTCGCAAATCGCCCACGACCGACCGAATCTGATCGCTTAAATCAATAGCAAGAATTCCCAGCCGCGATACCAGGCTTTCATCAGGATTAACTGCGTCTACGAGTTTGTCCATCTGATCGCGGTGCTCGCTCACGGCGACGTACAAAATTTTCTTTTCACCGTTGCGCAACACAACCACCTTCATGACCTCGTCAAGAGGATGTAAATACATGGCGGCCGTGAGCGCAGGCAAGGTATCGATGGGCCGGTCATCGGCGCTTACTACGATATCGCCGGTCTTTAATCCTGCCGCTTCGGCCGAGCCTCCGGGATTTACGTCGGAGATGATGACGCCCCAGCTGCGGGAAAGATTTAGCCCTTCGGCAAGGCTGGGTGTGATGTTTTGCGCAATCGCGCCGATCTCCACCCGATGCACGTGTCCATACTTGCGCAAGCTCCGATACACGAACTGCACAATACGCGCGGGAATCGCGAAGCCCAAGCCCTCGCTGCCGCCACCTTGCGAAAGAATCAGCGTATTAATGCCGAGAACATAACCGTCCACGTCAATCAGCGGGCCGCCGCTGTTTCCAGGATTGATGGGAGCATCGGTCTGAATGTAAACCATGGGGCGATCTGGGTCGGGCTGCCGTCCTACGGAGCTGATCACGCCCATGGTGACCGAGTTCTGCAGGCCTTCGGGACTGCCAATCGCTAATACCAGTTGGCCCTGATGGATATGGCGGGCGCTGCCCAGTTCAAGCTTGGGCAGATTTTTTTGTTCGATTTTGAGCAGGGCGAGATCCGATTCTTTATGGACGCCGATGAGTTTGGCATCGAGCACGTGCTCCTTTCCGACCGGTTCGACTTGTGGGTAATCGATGGAAGGCATCGGCAGCACCACCCGAATGCGCTGCGCTCCCTCGACCACGTGGGCATTAGTCATGATGTAACCGTCGGGATCGACGATCACGCCGGAACCGACGGCATGCTGGCGCGCCACTAGGGCAGTCTCACTACGATTGCTTTGCTCGACCGCCCCATACCCCGTGACCAGCACCTGAACCACCGCCGGTGAAACTTTTGCCGTCAGAGATTCAAGGGCCGAATTCAGCTGTTGTAGAACCTCCGGAGCCTCCTCCGGACGCGGGCCCACAGCCTTCCCTACTTCCGTTTCCGGACTTGCCTTCTGCGGAACGCTGGCTGGCGAAGCTGCAGGCTTGGAATCAGGTGCCGCTTGTTGAGCGCTGCCAAAGGCCACAAGAAGCAGCAATATCGAACCGACCACGAACATTATGAACAAGAAAACAGAGCGAATTTTCAAGACACTTGATACGCGCATGAAGCGACTCCTTGCCTGTAGACTTCGTGATCTGAAGAGATTAAGGCAACGAGCGCTTATTGTGACAGAAAGCAATGCAGCCGTGAATCTCCCCTAACTGCTTGATGTCTTAAAGGGGGACCTAGTTTCTACCGTTATCTAAATGAGTCTCCATGCTTTGATAGCGGGCATAATCCGTGATATAAGGAACCGGGTAAGAGATTGTGGTGCTCCATAAGCAGGAAATGCCTTGATGGAGTTGGCTTTTGCACGCCGGGAAGGCCAGGAGCTAGGAGGGCTTGTGTCCGAAGCGCGGACGGGGAAAAGGTTTCCTCTAGAATTGCCGATAAAGATTCATAAGGCCGACGAGAGCGGCCAATCCAGCGGAGTGACTGGAAACTTGAGCGCTGCCGGAGTTTACATTCGGGCGGATGCGGCGCTGGAGGTGGGTTCCAACGTGGAATTTGAAATCGTTCTCCCGCCTGAAGTCACTGGCGCCAAAGAAAACGTGACTGTGCAGTGCAAGGGACGGGTGGTGCGTACCGACGAACCGGCGACCGGCGGCAGCAGTAATCCGGCCGAGGCTCGCGGTGTGGCTTGCGTGATTGATTCCTACGATTTTGTGCGTCATGAGTAAGGTAGTTGTTTCGGAACTCGTAAAGAGGTGCTGAAGCGATGCTCAAATTAATTCTGGCCGACAATCAGGCAATATTCCGCGCGGGAATCGCCAAGGTGCTGGCGGTTGAAGACGAAATGCGCATTGTGGCGCAGGCGCAAACCCAGGAACAGATGTTCATGGCGTTGGATAAATTCCGCGCGGCGGTGCTGGTGATTGCCGGCGGTTTTCATGGCGACTTCCTGGCCGTGCTGCAAGCCGCGAATAAGGCGAAAACCCGCGTGGTCGTGCTGGCCGATACCGGCGAAAGCACGCAACGCTACATGGCTGCCGGGGCGCATGGCGTCGTCTATCGCAACGTGACCAGTGCCGCGCTTGTCGACTGTGTGCGCAAAGTGGCTCGCGGCGAGACCTGGGTGCAGGACATCGCCGTTCCTAGCGAGCTTACCGAGAACGATATGGTCGGACTGCGCGTGCGCGATCGCTTGACGGCGAAAGAACTGCGGATTGTCGCGCTCATCGTGCAAGGCTACAAGAACAAGGAAATCGCGACGCAGCTTGGAACCACTGAGCAGGTGATTAAGAATTATCTGCGCAATGTTTATGACAAGATTGGCGTGTCGGATCGCCTGGAGTTGGCGCTATTTACGATTCATCATCGCATTTTGAATGAGGCCGCAGCAGCTACGGCTGCCGCCGCGCCGCAGCAAGGGCAAGCGGTTCCGTCGTAAAAACTTTGAAGCATGAAAAAGGCCGCCTGCGGGCGGCCTTTTTCATTTCCCTAATCGTTGTCATCCCTAATCGTTGTCATCCCGAGCGAAGCGAGGGATCTAGGTTCTCGCCGGCGCCAGCAAAACCCAGATTCCTCGGAGCTTCGCTCCTCGGAATGACAGTTCGTCGTTACTACTTTATTTTCTCCGCAACCGACTTGGCCTGCGTGAACAGGTACAGATAATCCGGGCCGCCCGCTTTTGAGTCCGTGCCGGACATGTTGAATCCGCCGAAGGGGTGCGCTCCGACCATTGCCCCCGTGCACTTGCGATTGATATACAAGTTGCCGACGTGGAACTCGTTCTTGGCACGCTCGATCTTGTCTTTCGAGTTGGTGTATACCGCGCCGGTTAGCCCGAACTCGGTGTCGTTGGCGATTTCAAGCGCATGATCGAAGTTCTTCGACTTGATTACCGCGAGCACTGGACCAAAGATTTCTTCCTGCTCCAGCTTTGACTTGGGTTTGATGTCGGCGATTACCGTTGGCTGAATGAAGTAGCCTTCGCCCGCGTTCTTGGCTGGACCGCCGCCGGTGATCAGGCGACCATCTTTCTTTCCGTACTCAATGTATTCCAGAATCGACTTCATCGAGCCTTCGTTAATCACCGCGCCCATATTCGGATTGTCAGTGGGATCTCCGACAGTGATTTTTTCCACGCGAGCTTTGAGGTGATCGAGAAATTTATCGTAAATGCGTTCATCAACGATCGCACGCGAGCAGGCGGAACATTTCTGGCCTTGGAATCCGAATGCGGATTGAGCCACGCCCTCGACGGCCGCAGCAAAATCGGCGTCTGCATCGACGATGATCGCGTCTTTCCCGCCCATTTCGAGCACCGTACGTTTGATCCAAAGCTGGCCGGGGACTTTGTCGGCGGCGCGTTTGTGAATGTCGAGGCCAACCTCGCGCGAACCGGTGAAGGCGATATAGCGTGTTTTGGGATGTGCCACTACCGCATTGCCAAAACTCGCGCCAGCGCCCGGGCAGAAGTTGACCACGCCATCCGGTAGGCCGGCTTCTTCCACCAGTTCAACAAACTTCGCCGCGATGGTGGGCGAATCGCTTGATGGTTTCAGAATTACCGTGTTCCCTGCGACGACCGAAGCCATCGTCATCCCCGCCATAATTGCGCATGGGAAATTCCACGGTGGAATTACGGCGCCGACTCCCAACGGAATATAGCGCAGGGAATCATGTTCGCCCGGCATTTGTACGTCCGGCTTCACTTTCGTCAGCCGCAGCGCTTCGCGGCCGTAGTACTCTAAGAAGTCGATGGTCTCGGCGATATCAGCGTCAGCTTCGGCCCAGTTTTTGCTTACTTCAAAAACCAGCCATGCAGCAAACTCAAATTTTCGTTCGCGCAGCAGATCGGCAACGTGAAACAGCCGGCTGGCGCGTTCTTCAACCGAGGTGCGGCTCCAATGCTCGAAGGCGTTGAGCGCGGCTTGCATGGCCGGTTCGACGTGTTCCTTGCCCGCTTTCTGGTGAACGCCGACCACTTGCGACGGCTTCGCCGGATTCAGCGATTTGATTTTGTCCTGCGTCTTGATGCGTTTGCCGCCGATAATCAGTTCGTACTCGCGTCCCAGTTGGCCGCGGACTTTATCGATGGCTGCACGCATTTTGCGGGCGTTTTCTTCGTTGCTGAAATCGGTTAACGGCTCATTAGAGAATGGGCTTTGATGAAGGCGAATTTGTGGTTGCGTGGGGGCTTCAACGGTTGCCATAAGTGCTCCTCGAAAGGTATATGGATGCTGCGGAGACAGGCGCGGAACCACTTATTGTAGCACCGGGAAACGAATCATTTTGTTGTCATTCCGAGGAGCGGAGCGACGAGGAATCTGGGTGTTTGCCGGCACACAATAAACCTAGATCCCTCGCGTTGCTCGGGATGACAACAATGTGAAGTAGCATGGGTCGCTTGGATCGCGGCTACTGGATTTTTCGGTTGGTCAGGGCTTTCAATTCTTCTACGATCTGTTCCAGCCGGCCGCGGCGCTGGGCATGATTCTGCTGCGCTGGCAAGGTGCGGCGCTGCTGGGCGTACTGCTGATTGAGTCGTTGGATGTCGCTGATCTCTTCCTTCAGCAGGTGGACACGGCTTAGGATCGCTTCTCTTCCGTTTAGCAGCATACCATTAGCATACGCTAATCCAAGCCGGTCCGCGCAGTTTGTTGGGATGACTTTGGACTTCCCGGCCTGATTTGAAACACCTTCCCAGCAGAAGGGTTCCGCAAGTCACCAAAATTGACAATTTACGGTACTTTTACCGAATCCTGGCTTTCCGTGGTACGGAAGCTCATTTTGGCGGTGCGCTCCAGTTTGTCCCAGGCAAAGCGTTGGCCTTCAATGGCGCGCTTCAGCGTGCGGAACAGCACCCATGAAAATAATTGCCGGTAGGCGAACCGCTGCAGCCATACCTGGCTGAGCAGCCAGGCGTCTTCGCGCGCTTCGGGCTGGCGTCGTTCCAGAGCGAACGCGATGGCGGAAGTGATGAAATCAATGATCAGAAAAGCGGCAAAAAATAATACAAGCCGTTGGAAGTCGGTCGGGTCCGTGGAATCAGGATGAAAATATTTTTGAACGAAATACCAGATCGCGCCCACCGCGAACATCAGGTCGATGAATGGCGAAACCAACGGCAGCAAGATTTGAAAAATAACAATATTGGGTAGAGCAACCCAGCCCAGCGCTCCCTTGCGGGCAAACACCGCACGATGTTTCCAGACCGACTGCAAAATTCCGAACGACCAGCGGAAACGCTGCCGCATCAACCCATTGGCATTGATCGGTGCCTCGGTATAGGCCAGCGCCAAATCTTCGTACTCCACGCGATAGCCGTTGCGCAGCAGAGCCATTGTCAGATCCGCATCTTCGGCCACGGTGTCGGTGTGATATCCGCCGGCTTCGCGGACCGCGGATGTTCGCCATGCCCCGATAGCGCCTGGCACAACGCTAACCGCGCCCAGCACGTTCAGCGCCCGGCGTTCGAAGTTCTGGCTGGTGATGTATTCGAGAGCCTGCCAGCGTGTCCACAAGTTCACGCGATTGCCGACTTTAGCGTTTCCCGCGACGGCCGCGACTTTCGGATTGAGAAAATGGGGAACCATGCGGGAAATCGCATTGCTGGCAATTACCGTGTCAGCATCGATGCCTACAAATATTTCCTCGTTGCGCAAATACTCGAGACCGAAATTAAGAGCTTCAGCTTTGCCGGAATTCGGTTTGGTCAAGATCTGCACTCGCCCGGACGCTTGCTCATGCACAAAAGCACGGCGCGCGACTTCGAGGGTGTTATCGGTGGATCCATCGTCAATAACGATCACATGCAGGCCGGGATAGTCCGATCCCAGCGCAGCTCGCACCGTGCGCTCGATGACCTTCTCTTCGTTGTAGGCAGGGATCAGCACTGCGACTGCGGGTTTATAAGATTCCAGCTCTTCAGGAGTGCCTTGAGGCTTTTGCCGGAAACGATCGAAAATCGCGAACGCTCCGACAAACAGCATACGTCCAGTCATGAGCAGGTCGCCGAGAAAGAATATCCAAACGATGGTATTCCTGCCCAAGTCCCAAATCGCGAAGCCCATCCAGTCCAAACGAGCGGCCCAGCGTTCGTTAGTTGGAATGGCGGGCATGATGTCCGCCCTGGTCTTGCCCATCAACTCATGCAACGGAACGATCGCATCCCCTTTTGCGCGCACACCGTCAATGATCATGGGCAATGCGCGAACAGTTTCGCTGCGATTACCGCCGCCATCGTGCAAAAGAATGACGCTTCCGCAGAGGCGGTCTTTCGGATCACAGGGTGGGATGTGGGAGAGCACCAACGCAGAAATACGTTCGGCAGGATTGCCCGGCTCCTTCCAGTCATTAGGGTCGATTTTATTTCCCACGCTGATGTAGCCCATGTCCTGAACCACCTCCAGCGGCCGCACCTGGTCGGCGGTATCAGGCTCTTGATCGATGGAGTACGGCGGGCGGAACAGGATCGTATGGATTCCCAGGCGGCTGGCAAACAGCTGCTCGGTAAGATTTAACTCCAGCTTCATGTAGCTGTGCGAGAGGTTGCTGATGTCGGGATGAGTAAAGGTGTGATTCCCGATCTCGTGCCCCTCGCGGTAGATGCGAGAAGTGACGCCACCGAAATTTTTGGCTTCAAGGCCGATCAGAAAAAATGTCGCAGTTGCATTTTCTCTTTTCAGCACGTCCAGGATTTTCGGCGTCCACGTGGGATCAGGACCGTCGTCGAAAGTGATGGCAACCGCTTTCGGATTGTAGCCGTAGCGTGCTACCCGATAGGGTTCGGGCAGATTGTCCATGGTCTCATCGGTGATGATTCCCGATGGATCGACCGTGATCTCCCGCTTGCCGTTGGCCGGACGATCTTCTATGCGCAGAATTTCGCCCTGACCTTCCATGTCCACATCCTGGCCCGGCAAAACATCCTTCAATTTATCGGGCGCAATGGGCTCACCGGGCACATCCCAAACCCGCCACAGCGAGCGGTCTTCGGCGCCCAGACGCCATAGCGCGAAAGTCTGAATCCCCAACTGTTGCGCCGCACGCATCTCATTCAACGCGGTGACGGCATCGAGGTACCAGATGTCATGCCGGCGGTTAGCCTCGTCCATATAACTGAAGTGAGGATTGCTGCTGTCGCCGTCGAAATCGACGTCTTCTTCGGAATCGCGCGCGACCAGCCATGCGTCCTGCACCGACACGTTGGTGTCGCGTACGTCAGGCGGCAGCTTGCCGTGTCTTGGCTTGCGCACCCAGTCATAGCCGTAGTTGCCAATCGCACAAATCAGTTTGTCGGCGGGAACCACTTTGCGGGCAAATTTCAGATTGGCAACAAACCAATCCTGCGAAGCCACGGGACCGGGAGTGCCTTCCGGATAGTGCTCGTCATAGTTCATGAGCACCACACCGTCCACTTGACTGGCCACGGCTGGATAATTGAAATCCTCATTGTGTGGCGGCACGCTGACATAAAGCTTCATGCCCTTGGCGTGAAGATCATTCGACAGTTCCGACAACAGGGCCATATACCCAGGCTGAGCTTTGGGTTCAATTTCTTCGAAGTCAACCATCAGGCCGTGATATTTGTCAGTTGCCAGAAACTCGGCCACTTGCTGGCGGAATAACACGCGCGAGTCCGGATTATTCAGGAAGGAGGTGATATCCACCCAGTTCACACCGTCGGAATTGTTCACCATGGGGAACACTTCCATGCCAGTGTTTTCGGACTTCAGAAATGGCATGACCTTGTCGTCAACTGGACGAACGGTCGAGCCGTGGGCGGAATTCTGAATCACGGCGAAATATGTATTGGTCTGGTCATCGACTCCCTGCAGGTGGCCATCGGGAGTTAAAACGTGAAGCCAGTCGGGATAAAGCAGATCAACCTGGCGGGCATATTCGCGCAGAGAGGAGAAACTGGCAGCATCCCACGGGGCATAGAACGCGGCGCGTACACCTTCCTCGGAATCCAGGCTTACCGGCAAGAGCTTCGACTTAGACTTGTGATTGCTGCGTAAAGCAGCCTGTTTTCGACGCCGCTCACGAGCTTTCTCGCGTTCGTTTTCATTGAGCGAGTGATAGGGCTTTTTCTGCGCCTGCCAAATCAACTCTGGCAACTGCTCGCCTTGGAGAGCGTTAAAGATGAAAAATGCCACCAGCAGCATGACGCCGATGCCGAGAACGTCAAACAGGCCACGCAATCGCTTCCAGCGGGCTTGTCGAGGATCGTAGAAGACGGGTTGCGCCATGGGGGAGTTAGCTGATATCCATCCTAAGCTGTGAAGAAAATGGGGTCAACGTAGAAGCAGCTACTGGCTCGTAGCTTCTAGCCTCTAGCTAGAGCCTCTAACAGCTAGTCGCGAGAGAGACTTAAGCTAGAAGCTAGAAGCTAGGAGCTAGAAGCTTTCTGCTATATTTCCCTGCGTGCGCGAACTGCTGCGCCAGCATTTTCGTTTTTTTCTCATCGCGACCCTCGCCGGTGTCGCGCTGCGTCTGCTGTTCATTTTCCGCTTTCCTGGAGTCACGACTGACTCTTTCGTCTACGGTGATATCGCTAAGAACTGGCTGAAGCATGGGATTTATGGCCTTAGCGGCGTGAATGATATCTCTCCGACCACCATTCGCCTGCCAGGTTACCCTGCGTTCCTGGCGGGCGTTTTTGCCATCTTCGGCATGGAACATTACAGGGCGGTGCTGCTGTTGCAATTGGTGGTCGACCTTGGCACTTGCCTGCTCACCGCTGATCTCGCGCGGCGAATGGCTTCTCCTCGTGCTGCGCGGATTGCCTTTTTGCTGGCCGCGCTTTGTCCGTTTCTGGCAAACTATGTCGCCAACGCGCTCACCGAAACATGGGAGGTGTTCTTCACCGTCCTGGCTCTCGACCTCGCCGTCGTTGGCCTGGACCACTTAGCTGATGCTTCGCTGATTTCATGGGCGGGATGCGGTCTGGCCGTTGGAGCGGCGATCCTGTTGCGCCCCGACGGCGCGTTGCTCCTGGTCGCCATCGGAGCTTATCTTTTTGTAGTCCTGATGCGGCGTCACAAAGCGACAACCGCTTCACAGGTAGTTAAAGCGGGATTGACTCTAGCCCTGGTATCGCTCGCGACCCTTATCCCGTGGACTCTGCGCAACCTGCGCACCTTCCACGAATTCCAACCGCTCGCGCCGCGTTATGCCAATGAGGAAAATGCCTTCGTCCCATTAGGATTCAATCGCTGGATGAGAACCTGGGTCGCAGATTACACCTCGACTGAAGATATTTACTGGATGGTGCCAGGCAATCCCGTCGATGTGGATAAGCTTCCTGATCGCACGTTTGATTCGCCCTCGCAACGCCAGCAGACAATAAAGTTGCTGGAGGATTACAACGACGCACTTCACGTTACTCCCGAGCTCGATGCCAGATTTGCGGCGCTCGCCGCCGAACGCGTTCATCATTCTTTATTACGCTATTACGTTGTGCTGCCGTTCATGCGCATCGCCGACATGTGGCTGCGCCCGCGCACCGAAACCCTGCCCTCGGATACGAGATGGTGGGAATTGGATGACGATCCGAAATGGTTGGCGCTGTCACTGGGGCTCGGGATCGTGAATCTGGCGTATGTGCTTGCCGCTTTTGCCGGATTGGTGCGCAGACGATTCTCACCTCATCTCGGCTTGCTGCTCACTTTTGTGATTTTGCGCACACTGTTTCTCGGCACGCTGGAGAATCCGGAAACGCGTTACACCCTGGAGTGTTATCCCATCGTGATAATTCTCGCGGCCGCGTTATTCGATCCGAAGAGCTGCGAGATTACATGAAGACGTGAAGGAAACAGGCAGGCCCGATCTCAGGCCAAGGGCGAATCAGTCATGCGGAAGCGCGTCCGCACGTGCTCAGAAAGTAATTCGATAGCGCCGCGATTGCTTACCGGGTCCGCTTGGGCGAGGTATCTCATCGCTTCAACCAATAGTCGCTGGCCGTCAACGTAGCGCGGATCAGCAGTTCGCTCGCGCCGTCGGCGACCGATCTGGGGAGGACTGGGGATGGTGAAAACCTTGGCCATAAATGTTGTGCGCGTCCGGAGTCTAAAGCCCTCTATCTTCCGACTCTACACCGAGGGCTTTCCCGCAGTATAGCGTCCCGCACATGCTTTTTCAGCCTTTATTCTTCCACAGGCGTGAATCAGTTTGAGAACCGGCATCTCCACGACTTATCCCTAGTGGGGTACCACCTTGGTTTTTGGCGTCGTTTTCAGCTTGAACACAGAATCTGGAATTCTTTGATTGAGCTTAATATTCTGGTATTTAGCCAGCCGGTAATCACCCGATTGGGGCTCGAAGAACTGCTGCTGCACAGACACTCCCAGCGAGCGGTCGATCCATAACCAGATATGATCGAAGGTGTTACGAGCTTTGTCTGATTTTGGCACAAGTTCCAGCTTCACGGAATCAGTGCCTTCTATCTTCTCGTTCCCCATGTATTTGACGTCAAAGGATTTAAGCATATCCTTTCCGCTGCCACCAAAACCCAGTATTAGGAAACTTTCAATCGTGGCCCGGTCCTTCGCGGTGTTATATGTGTCGACTTCGTCAACTTTCGTGGAATACACCTGCACTTTGCTGTCAGTGTAGAGCACATATTTGGAAGGTTGGGGATCGGCGATATCGGCAGCCATTTGTAATTCGCTCCCCACGCGACGAAAGTAGATGGTCCCTTTCTGAAAATCGTGCTCATCCACAACTTTGTGATATTGATCCCAGACAAAGGCCGCCTGCGCGGTGTGGAATTCCGCCGCAGTTTGGTCTAACCGGCTCAAAACCTGTTGCAGTTCTCCGGAGTTTTGAGTCTCCGAAGGCTGCTGCTGAGCCCACGCAACTCCTAACGCAATAAGCACTGCAAAACCGCAGGTCACATTGGGGAAGTATCTCGCGAGTCGCCGAGGATTGTTTTTCATTCTGAGTTAGACGCTATTCCCGCGCAACCCAGACTTTGTAGCTGAGCAGGCGGCCCGAGCCGTCGCGTACCGGTTCGATTTTTGCGATGCTGACTTCGCCGGAAATAGGTTCGATAATTTGTAGTAACTGGTTGCGAACCGGTCCATCGCCTTGGGCTGTAACAGCCGCTGCCTCGATCTGGTAAATCAGGCCGCCCTGCCCATCCGGGACTACCGCGACTGCAGTACGATGCGGATTGTGCTCAAGCGGTTTGTCTTTGAAATTGATCAGCTTCGGAGAAAAGAAAACAAACAGCAGGATCAGCGTGACCATCACATCGTACTGAATGGTTCCGCGTTCATACGACCAGAAAATGTAATCGCGGATTGTGCGCCCGATCCCACTCATGGGGACAGTGGGAGCGGCCATAACCGTCGCATTTGTCTTAGCCCCGTCCAAACTGTAATTCTACTCCTCGTCGTCTTTAGTAGCGCCGGCATCCCTTCAACTTCGCTCAGGGCAGGCCTGCCGGCTGTCGCGAGGGCATCCTGGCCTTGCCGCTGAGGACAACTCTAAAACATCCGCCGACACGCAGGCGCTACATTTTCCTCGGCGTGAGCCGGTCAGTTCCCATGTACGGGCGGAGAGCCTCCGGAACCAGGACGCTGCCATCCGTCTGCTGATAATTTTCCACGATCGCAACCCAGGTTCGTCCCACTGCCAATCCGCTTCCATTGATCGTGTGCACGAATTCAGTCTTGTTCTTTCCCTCAGGACGATAGCGAATATTCGCCCGCCGCGCTTGAAACGATTCAAAGTTCGAGCATGAAGAAATCTCGCGGAACAATTGCTGCCCCGGCAGCCAAACTTCGATGTCATAAGTTTTTGCCGCCGCGAATCCGATGTCGCCCGTCGAAAGCGTCACTACGCGATAATGCAGGCCGAGTTTCTGAAGTACTTCCTCTGCATGATGCGTGAGCTTCTCAAGTTGATCGTAGGAATCTTCCGGCTGCGTGAACTTTACCATTTCAACTTTCTGAAATTGATGCTGCCGGATAATCCCGCGCACATCTTTTCCATAAGATCCGGCTTCGCTTCGAAAGCACGGGGTATATGCGGTAAGCGAAACCGGCAGGCGCGCCGCATCAAGCACTTCATCGCGATAGAGATTAGTCACCGGAACTTCCGCGGTCGGAATCAGCCATAAATCTTTTTCTCCATGCGGAACCTTAAAAGAATCAGCCGCGAATTTCGGCAGTTGCCCGGTGCCAAACATCGACTCAGAATTCACCATGTACGGCGGCAAGACCTCGGTATAACCGTGCTCGCGCGTGTGCAGGTCGAGCATGAAGTTGGCCAGCGCCCGCTCCAGGCGCGCTCCCATATCCCAGTAAACGGCAAAGCGCGCGCCGGAAATTTTTGCCGCTCGTTCTAAATCAAGCACGCCGAGTTGTTCCCCAATCTCCCAGTGCGGCTTGGGAGTAAAGTCGAATTGCGGCGGCGTGCCCCAGCGGCGGACCTCGACGTTATCATCAGCGCTCTTGCCAACCGGCACGCTCGCATGCGGGATGTTGGGGATGCCAACCAGAATCTGCCGCAACCGGGTCTCGTACTCCTCGGCAGCCTTGCCCAATTCCTCGACCTGCTCGCGCAAATTCTTGGTCTCGGCAATCAAAGCGGACGCATCCTGTCCACTCTTTTTTAATTTCGCGATTTCTTCCGAGGCGCGATTGCGCTGCGCCTTCATGGTCTCTGCGCTGGTGATGGCCTGTCGCCGCTGCGCATCCACCTGTGCGAAGTTCTTCAAAACTTCAGACGGCTTCATGCCGCGCTGGCGCAGCTTTTCCTCGACCAGCGGCAAGTTATCGCGGACAAAGTTCAGATCAAGCATGAGAATGAATACTGTAACGGAAAAGTGCCCGGCAATGCACGTTTGGAGCGCCGCCGTCCCGGCGGCCCGAAGAGCGGGCGAAGCCCGCTAAGTAGCCGGCAAGCCTGCCCTGAGCGAAGTCGAAGGGATGCCGGCGCTACAAAGCATGCGCGAACGCGATACACTACAATCGCGATGACCGCCTCCCCCGCCGCCAGACGCGCTCCCGACCTCGCCGTCAAACTCGCCGGCATCGAATTCAAGAATCCGGTAATCGCCGCCAGCGGCACCTTCGGCTACGGCATCGAGTTCGAAGATGTAGTTCACCTCGACAAAATTGGCGGCTTCGTGGTCAAAGGCTTGTCGAAAGAACCGATGGCGGGCAATCCGCCGCCGCGCCTTTACGAGACCGCAGCAGGAATGCTGAACGCGATCGGCTTGCAGAACATTGGCGCCCGCGCCTTCGTCGACGAAAAACTACCCAAGTTGCGCGAGGTAAAAGATATCGTCGTCATCGCCAACGTGTTTGGCTACACTCGCGAAGATTACGAACTCACCATTGAAATACTGAATGAAGGCGAGGGCATCGCCGCCTACGAGTTGAATGTTTCCTGCCCCAATACCGCGCACGGCGGAATGCAGTTCGGCAGCGATCCCCGCTCGCTCGACGAAGTAGTTGCCACCGCGCGCCACTACACGAAACGCCCGCTGATCGTGAAGCTTTCACCAAACGTAACCAGCATCGCGCAAATGGCCTACGTAGCCCAGGAAGCTGGCGCCGACGCGGTTTCACTGGTCAACACTTTCGTAGCCATGGCCATCGACCCCGAAACCCGCAAACCGCGCATCGCCAACGTCACCGCCGGACTCTCCGGCCCAGCCATCAAACCGATCGCCCTGCGCATGGTCTACGACGCGGCCAAAGCCGTGAAGATCCCGGTAATTGGCATGGGAGGCATCTCCACCGCCGCCGATATTGTCGAGTTCATGCTGGCCGGCGCCACCGCCGTGCAAATTGGCACCGCCAGCTACTGGGATCCCTGCGCCACCGAAAAAATCGTGGATGAACTACAAGACTGGTGCACAGAACACGGAGTCGAGCGCATAGCCAGCCTCACCGGCGGCCTAGTTCTCGAATAAGTCGAAAACGAAAAACCGGGTGCCCCATTTCTCGCGGTTTTTGCGAGAAGTGGGATCGTCGCAGCCAAGCCATGTCTTGAAAATGACACCTAAGAGGCAAGAGGATTCATGTGCTTACGGATCCACTCGAGGATTTGAGGAAAGCGAAATTGGCTGCGCTCCATGGAGCCGCAGATGAACTTGTATCCTTCGTGTGCGTCGACTTCGATGTAGAATCCGTTCCGACGCAGGAAGACGTCGGCAGCCGTAAAAGCGATCCGTTTATTGCCATCGAGGAAGCCGTGGTTGTTCCCTAAAGACTCCATCAGCGCGGCCGCTTCTTCTTCTAGGGAATTGTAGTAGCCCGTTTGGGGACGGAAAACAGCGGCTTCGATTGCATTCTTGTCGCGGACGCCGTGCATGCCACCGAACCTGCTCGATCAAGAGGTGTTGCATCTGATACACCTCTGCGACCGTCAGATAGTCCGCCATCTACTTGGCGAGACGCTCCAGCAGATCACGGTTGCGTTCCACCGACTGCTCGAAGGCGTCCATCACTTGAGGTCGAACTAGGTGTTGAGACGGAACCACATTGTGTAGGTAGTGAGCCAGCGCCTGCTCAAGCACGTACCGCTGCGACTGCCCGTTCCGCTTGGCAACGGTTACGAGTTCGTCCCAGAGCTTGGCGTCGATTTCAGGAGCGATTCTTTTAGTTTTGGCAGAAGGCATAATAAAACCTGTTGAGAGACCATTTTACGGGCTATATTCTTGTAATATCAAGAATAATCTAGACATAAATAGTCGATGAGAGGATGACCGTTTCTAACGGCCTGTTCTCCGGCTTCCGGGAGCCTAGCAACAGCACCATTTATTTACTCCAATTTGACAAGGAACTCTTACTAAGAGAAATTTTTACAACGATGGGTTCGATGCCGTCTACCGGCCGTTGCTATACCAGATCGAACCCGGCGACCTGAAGTTCAACCCTTCGCCCCAGACGGCCTGCGTTTGCCCCTGATTATCGATCCCGATGGAAAAGTAATCGCCAAACGGAAAGCTGAAACCCTTCGCGCGGATGTAGCGATAGCCCGGCACGTAGCTGGAAATTCTCGACTCCGCCGACCACGTCGCGCCACCGTTGGTGGAACTGCGGTAAAGCGTATTCCACAGTGGATTGTTGCGCGTGTCCATCCAGGCAATTCGCACATCGCCGGCGTCTCCCGCGGCGAGCGCGGGAAACGCATGCTCCACGCTTGACGGCGCAGTCGACACATTCAGCTTCGGCGACCAGGTATCGCCGGCGGTCGTGGAGGAGGCGAAATAAATCCGCTGCGGACTTTTATCGGCAGCGCCAGAATTCCACAGCGCGTAAAGAGTGCCGGCGGAATCGGAGGTCATAGTGATCTGCGCGCCCAGATAGCCCCACTCGCAACGATAAGCGCCGCAATCAGGAGGCGCGCCAGAGACGTCCATCAGCCGCGTCGACCAGGTCTCGCCGCCATCGGACGATTTGCTGATATATAGGCTTTCGCGGCCTTTGGTGCCATCGCGGCGCGTGTATCCGGCCCAAGCCACATAAGCCGAGCCTTGGGGATCGACCGTCGCCCCTCCAGCCAAAGCCCGCACCAATTGCAGTTTCGGGCTCACACCGGTCGTGAGAAAGGTGATTCCGCGATCATGCGATGCGGCTACCAGCATCTTGCCGTCGCGGTTAAACCCAACGTAAACATCCTGCCCGCGAACCGCGAGCACAGGCTTGTCGGCATCCATAATCCCGCGGTCGGCTACCACGATCGACCAACTCTGGCCGAAGTCGACCGACTTGGCCACGACCAGGTCGAATCTCTTATTTTGCAGCCACGCCGCATACACCGTACGGTGGTCGGCGGGATCGACCACGATCTGCGGATCGTACTGGCCCGTGCCCGGCGGCGTGATCTCGCGCGGCGGCTGCCAAGTCGCGCCATTATTGTTGCTGATTTCGAGGATCATCGACGGCAGCGGACAAGCCGCACACCCCGGGACCCGCCCATATTGCGGATAAAGAACGTAAAGGTGAGCAAAAGCATCGGTTGCGATAGCAGGCTCCCACTGATCCCCCACCGTGAACCCGACTCGCGCCTGCGGCGCGAAACCTGCCTTCGCGGCATAAGCTTGCGGGACGACCGCCCATGCCAGGAGGATGGTCAGAGCAAGGAAAGTCCAATTGGCGCGGCGGAGGACCAAGGTCACCAAACCTCAAGGCGGGCTGCGGAGCAAGGACCGCATAAGCAATCTACCGTGGCGAACCGGGGGCCGTCAACCGCGAAGGTGCCTGAAATTGTTACTTTTAAGTACTTACAAAGCAGGCGGTTCACCGCAGTGGCGCATTCAGGATGGTGAATTTGTCGTCCCTTACTGTAAAGGTGAAACCTTCGCTTCGCGTGAAACAGGCGAAGCTTCCAAATGAGGGCTCGGGCTCACGGTACAGCCCCACGCGCTTCCCCGTAGAGGCATTCAGCACCAGGAATTGCGCCTTGAGTTCTTTACCTAATCCCTGATCTTTCAGCAATTCAATATCAAGCAGCCCGCCGGAAACATCGATTCGGCTGGCAATAAGTTCAGGACTCGGCTTCGTGAACGGCATGCGCCGAACCATCGTCCCGTTCTCAGAAATGACCACCACTTCATTCGGGCGCAGGAGATAGAGGAAACTGTCCTCGCCAATCGCCGCCCCACCCTCTGGAAGCTTCTTGGTCACCGAGGCAAGATCGACACCCGCAAAATGCCCTCCTACTACAGTCCTCAATTTCCCCGAAGCTTCAAATATCGCAGTATATGTTTTGCCTTGATCCTGCGGCTCCGCCTTAGGGCCAAAGTAACCTGTGACCAATAGCGTGCCGCTTTCGAACGCGGCAAAGGAACTCACGCGAACGTGATCGGGCAACTCCAACTTGGTTTTTGATGTGCTGCCCAGATCGGAATCGAAGAGAAAAACATAGGTCGCGTGGTCGCTTCCCTGCGCCAGTACGCGAAGCTCGGCGGAAGGTGTCACGTTGAATTGCGAGAAGAAGTATTTGGTATCGGCGTCACTGGTTGGCAGCTTGTAAAGCCTAAATTTCGAGCCATCATGCGCGATCTTCAGTATCCCGCTGTCTCTGAAATCGAGCGAAGTGTTGAAGTAAAGATTGCCGTCGGAGTCGCATTGACTGGGGCCCATGGTTGAGAACATCGGCACTTGCGAAGGCACAGATGAAGACTCGCGCAAAACTGTCGGGTCTTGAGCTGCGGCGGTAACTGCAATCAGAGCGGTGACAACTGCGAATGTTGCAACACGCGTCAGGAGCATGGTGAAATCACTCCGGTTCGCACGCCAGCTTACAACGCGCGCCCAGCCGCTGCCAACACGAAAGTGGAGAACGGGCGTCTCGCCCGTTTTCGCCGCCAGAGTGCCAAGCAAGCCTCGTTCGACTCTTTTCCGCCATCTGCCGCATCGAATAGAATGATTAAACTTCTAAGGAGCAATTTATGGCGAAAGCTACTTTTGCCGCGGGATGTTTTTGGGGAGTGGAAGCCACCTTCCGCCAGCTTCCTGGCGTGATCTCCACGCGCGTCGGCTACACCGGCGGCAACACCGCGAACCCAACCTACAAGCAGGTTTGCACAGATACGACCGGCCACGCCGAAGCCGTCGAAATTGAGTACGACCCCAGCAAGCTCTCCTACGACAAGCTGCTCGAAGTTTTCTGGGAGAACCACGATCCCACACAACTTAACCGGCAAGGACCCGACTGGGGCAAACAGTATCGCTCTGCGATTTTCTTTCATTCCCCCGAGCAGGAAGCTGAAGCTAAAGCTTCGAAAGAGCAACTGGAAAAATCCCATCGCTTCAGCAAGCCCATCGTGACCCAAATCGTGCCGGCCACGACGTTCTTCGAAGCTGAGGATTATCACCAGCAGTATCTGGAAAAGAAGGGCCTCGCCAGTTGCCACATCAAAGCATGACCACGCCGGAACCACCTAGCCCCGGACGCCCTCGTCCGGGTGGATAAACGGTGGCGATAGGTCGCCGCGAACTGCGGTGCTTCGCACCGCTGGGCGGACGAGGGCGTCCGTCCCTACGTGCTCTATGGGAAAGCCCCGCGTTGCCGCGAATGCTTCATTCGGGCTCACGCGACGGTCAGCAGCATGGGCTCGCCTTTGGTGATCATCAGCGTCTGCTCATAATGCGCCGAGCACCTGCCGTCCGCGGTGCGCACTGTCCATCCATCTCGTGCCACTACCGCACGGCCTGAGCCCGCGGCGATGATCGGTTCGACGGTGATGACCAATCCCTCCGTGAGTATCTGGCTGGCTTCGGGATCCGCATAGTTCGGAATGCGCGGCTCTTCGTGAATTGTGCGCCCGATTCCGTGTCCGCCTAAATCGCGAATGACCGAGAAGCCGCTGCGCCGCACTTCGCGTTCGACCACGCGGCCGATTTCCGAAACGCGATAACCAGCTCGCGCCACCAGCATCGCTTTGCTGAAGGCGCGCCGTGCGCACTCCAGCAGGCGCTGCGATTCTTCGCTTACTTCTC
Organism: uncultured Acidobacteriota bacterium; assembly: GCA_963770465.1. GTDB lineage: Bacteria > Acidobacteriota > Terriglobia > Terriglobales > Acidobacteriaceae > JABDBE01. The sequence continues at coordinate 23,926 of CAVYQB010000037.1, read as the reverse complement.
CTACCGCAACGGTCTCCGCGGCATCGGCCATGAAACCATTCTTCTCGACCGTAACATCGAGTTTCACCAGATCGCCTTCGCGAATCCTGCGATTGCCCGGTATGCCGTGCACGGCCTCGTCGTTGACGCTGATGCAATTCGTGCCGGGAAACTGATACACAAGCGCGGGAGCGGATTGCGCTCCGTGCTGGCGCATCACGCCGGCTCCAATTTCGTCCAGTTCACGCGTGGTGATGCCTGAGCGCACTTGTTCTTTCATCGCTTCGAGCATCAATCGAACCACGGCGCCCGCGCCCCGCATCCCTTCCAGTTCTTCCGGACCATTGATCGACATAGCTGCTCCTGCAGACCAATCTACCAGTAGCTTATGCCATTGGGAGAAAAATGGAGAACGGGCGTCTCGCCCGTTCGGCGTTTTGCTAACGCACTCGGGGATGCCCGGCCTCCAGTTAAATCTGGTAGTCGATGTCTTCCATTATTCTTTGCATGGAAGCAGAGAGCGGTTCGCTCGGGGCTTCAGCGCCTTCGAGCTTTTGTACCCGATCACGCAGCTTGTTCACTTCGGCGGCTACTGCAGCGAGCGCTTCGGAAAGCGGGTCGTTGATTTGCTTAGGGTCGGTGATGACGACGCGTTCGCCGTTGCGGAAGATGATGTGGGCAGGAACACCAACGACGGTGGAATTTTCGGGCACACTGCGCAGGACGACCGAACCGGCGCCGATGCGGCAGTTCCGTCCCACGGTAATGTTGCCGAGAACTTTCGCTCCGCTACCGATCACGACATCGTCTTCAATCGTCGGATGACGCTTGCCGTGCTCCTTGCCTGTGCCGCCGAGAGTCACTCCCTGATATAACGTCACGTCGTTGCCAACGACTGCGGTCTCGCCAATGACCACCCCCAGGCCATGATCGATGAAGAGCCGTCTGGCGATTTTGGCTCCGGGATGAATTTCAATTGCCGTCAGGAAGCGGGCGACTTGCGAGAGCCAGCGGGCAAGCAAAAAAAATCCGTGGTTCCACAGCCAATGATTGATGCGGTAGAACCAGACCGCGTGCAAGCCTGAATAGCACAGAAAAACTTCGAGGCGCGACTTGGCGGCAGGATCACGCTCCAGCACGGCCCCGACATCTTCACGAATTAAGGCTGCGAGATGAGGCATGAATCAAGCCGCAATCGCCGCGGTCGGAATCTGCAGCGCCTCATTGCGAAGTGAATCGAACAGAATGCTGGTCAGGTAGCGTTCGCCGAAATCCGGGAGCACCACAACAATCAGTTTGCCGGCATTTTCTTTCCGGCTTGCGACTTTAATTGCAGCTACGACAGCCGCTCCCGACGAAATACCTACCAAGATTCCTTCTTCTTTAGCGAGGCGGCGCGCCATGTTGACGGCTTCGTCGTTGGTGACGGTAATTACTTCATCGATGTAGTCGCGGCGCAGAATGCTGGGGACAAATCCAGCGCCGATGCCCTGAATCTTGTGCGGGCCGGGCTTTCCGCCGGAAAGCACTGGGCTGTCCGCGGGTTCGACGGCAACGGCTTTAAACGAAGGTTTCTTCGGCTTAATAAATTCGCAGACGCCGGTAATGGTGCCACCGGTACCGATTCCGGAGACGAGTATGTCGGCGCGACCGTCGGTGTCATTCCAAATTTCCGGGCCGGTAGTTTCTAAGTGGATTTTGGGATTGGCTGGATTATCGAATTGCTGAAGCATGAACCCATTCGGAGTTTTGGCGAGAAGTTCTTCAGCTTTGGCGATTGCGCCTTTCATTCCATTTGGACCGGGAGTGAGAACGATCTCCGCGCCGAAAGCGAGCAGCAGCACCCGCCGCTCCAGGCTCATGGTTTCGGGCATGGTAAGGATCAACTTGTATCCCCGCGCCGCAGCTACGAATGCCAGGCCTATGCCGGTGTTGCCACTGGTTGGCTCAATGAGCACAGTTTTGCCGGGCTGAATTTTTCCCGCGCGTTCGGCCTCGGTGATCATGCTGACGCCGATGCGATCTTTTACGCTGGCGCAGGGATTCGCGCTCTCGAGTTTCGCTACGACTTGAGCGGCACAGCCTTCGGTGACTTTGTTGAGCCGGACTAATGGTGTTTTGCCAATCAGTTCGGTTACGTCATTTGCGATTTTCATATGGTCTCCGGACGCATGTTTATATTAACTCTGCTGTACGAAATTCCCTCGGCGGCTGGAACCCGCTGTTAAGTTCGCGCGCTAGGCCACGGCTCATCTGTCATTCCGAGCGAAGCGAGGAATGACCGTTGTAACGGTTGAAGCCGCACGCTTCAAAACTGTTCGCAGGCCTACAGCTCGCAATGCAGGAGCGCTGCGAAATTAGATGACCTTGGCTGCGCGCAGGATTTTTCTTGCTAGTCCCGTCAACGGCAAGTGCGTCAACTGCGATTTGCTCACCCAACGTCCGGTCACGCCCGCTGGCAGCGAATCTCGCACGACCTGAACTCGATAATCGGTGACGGTGATGGAATGGCGCAGAGTCAGCCATGCTGGAGTGGGGTTGCCGGTAATCTCCGGAAACTCCCACATACCCGGCATCAGCGTCGCACTTTCAGTGCGCTGCACCAGAAATATCAAATCTTTTTGGGAAGCGAATGCGTAATGGATTTCTCGCTTTCTCTGCCGAGTTCCCTTCCCTGCTAGGCGCAATTTTCCGCGGGTTACGCACAGCTTTGACACGGGACAAAGCAGGCACCGCGGCTGTTGAGCCAAACATATGGTCGCGCCTAATTCCATCATTGCCTGGTTGAAGTCACCGGGACGTCGTTGGCCGAGAAGTTCTGCCGCCGCTTGCCATAAAGCCTCGCCTGCAAGGTTTCTTCCATGCACCCGCTGCAGCACACGCTCGACGTTTCCATCGACCACCGCGACCGGTTGATTGAATGCGATGCTGGCAATCGCCGCGGCGGTATAGCGGCCGATTCCCGGTAGAGCGCGTAAACCCTCGGCAGTCTTCGGGAGTTCTCCGTTATATTCACGCACAATTTTTCTTGCTGCCGCGTGCAGCATGCGCGCGCGCCGGTAATAGCCGAGACCGCTCCAAGCGGCCAGCACCGCCGATTCAGGCGCGGAAGCCAGGGTCTCGATGGTGGGAAAGCGGCGTAGAAATTCCTGATAGTAATCTGTGACCGCGTTCACGCGCGTCTGTTGCAGCATGATTTCGGAAATCCAGACGCGATACGGATCGCGACTCCTGCCGCCAGGGCAAATCGCGTTTGTGCAGGTCAAACCAGCGCAGCAGCAATCGCCGGAAGCGTTGTCTCTCTGTGGTCTTGGTGGTTTCCGAACTAGCTGATTTCAGCGTCATCTCTTGGGTCCGTACAACCTTCGCGCCGTTTAACAGCACAAACTATCAGGCTTTGGGCTGAAGGATTTTGTATGGCGCGATTGTACTGCAAAGACACTGAACTGTTGGATGCCGCATCTCGCACTACTTTCATCGAACGCAGGGGTTTGACTCAGGATGCCTCCCGGTTGACCTCGGCTGGCAAGCAGGAAATAATGGCTGAGCCTGGTATCCGCAATTCCCGAGTGGCCGCTCACGCGTTCACCAGATCGAAGGAAATACATGACCGACTTCAACCGCAAGGTGGAAGAAGCATCCGCGCGCATCAACAAATCGGTGGCCGAGGCCGCAACGACGGTGGAGAAAGAAGCCGCGGAGTTGCTCAATTATTTGAACGACGAAGTGGTGCCGGCGGTGCGCCAGCATTCCACCAAGGCGTTGCGAATCGCGTCGGAAAAGCTGACTCATCTCGCGGACTACATGGAAAAGCATCAGCCGCCTCGCAAGTGATTGCTGGTTCTTTCTCGCAACCGGCTAGCATTATTGTTGCAATTGCTCTGCTGCTTTTTCTACTGACAGGCTGCGGTGGACATAAACAGGCGCGGGTCGATGTCCCGCCTCCGCCGGCGATTAGCGCGTCTGATACGAGTACCGGTAGCGCCGGTCTTCCCAGCACAAAGACCGTTCCTCCACCAACCGATCACGACGCGCTCGAAATTCCCGCCGGCGCGAAACCTATTCTTGTCGAGACTGGACTGGCTAGCTGGTATGGAGCGCCATATCACAATCGCCGCGGTTCCAATGGCGAAATATATGACATGCACGCCTTGACGGCTGCGCATCGGACGCTTCCGCTAGGCTCGATTGTGCGCGTGACAAATGTGAAAACAGGACGCTCGGTTCTGGTGCGAATTACCGACCGTGGACCGTTCATCGAAGGTCGTATTCTCGATTTGTCGCAGGCAGCCGCAGAGAGAATCGACCTGCGGCAAGCGGGCGTGGGCATGGTTCGCATCGAAGTATTGCGCAGCCCGGTTCCGCTCGATACAGGCGGACGGTGGGCGGTGCAAATCGGCGCCTTCGAACAAGAGCATGCCGCGGATAAATTAGCTGATCATCTGTCTCAGCGCTATCACACCGCGAAAGTGCAATGCTTCAGCAGTCCCGTTGGCGATTGGTGGGTGCGAGTGCGGGTACACGATGACGATCGTAAACTCGCCGAAGAAGTTGCACACAATACGCAGACTTCGCAAGGCGCCATCTTCCTTGTGAGACTCGACTAGTCCCAATCCGAATTGAAATCTGCGTTCGGTCGCGAATGATTTGCAAACGCACGGCACCAGCGGCTGCACTGCAAATTTCTGCTGCGATCATATATATTAGGCACGCGCCTTCCCCGTCCTGGCGACTCCGCCCGTAGCGTGGCGTGTCTCCAATCTCAAATCGTGGACGGTTTCATGAACGACTGCCTGTTCTGCAAGATTATTCGCGGAGAAATACCTTCCAAGAAAGTGTACGAAGACGAGCACACCTACGCCTTCGACGACATCAATCCGCAGGCTCCCACTCATGTGCTGGTTGTTCCCAAGAAACACGTTCGCGGACTGAAGGAAGCCGCGGCTGAGGATGCTCAGTTAATCGGCTATTGCCAACTGGCTGCGGCTAATATCGCCCGGCAGCGCAATATCGAGGATGGCTATCGAACCGTGCTCAACGTCGGACCGCGTGCGGGGCAGTCAGTTTTTCATCTGCATGTTCATTTGCTGGGAGGACGGAATTTGCAGTGGCCTCCGGGATGAGGATTGATTTCCCTGCTGTGCCTAATGGAAGTCCCGGCTCCGCGGCCTGAAGAGATCTTTACGATTTGAAAGGGCACGGCTTCCAGCCGCGCCACCACTTGCTTTTAGTGCATTCCGGGCACGGCTGAACCGGCTGGTGAAAAACTCTTCTGATGCCGAATATGATTTCGCGGTGCTTACGGCGCGGGCGAAGCCGCGCCCCTTCAAGACCGCGCCCACACTAGCCGGCGGCTTCGTCTTCTGGGGCGCCGTGGCGGCGCAGCAACTGCGGTAGATTCTGCGAGAAGGCGGAGCGCGGCAACACCATGTCGCATCCCACTTCATGCGCCTTCTGTTTCAAATCGCCCTGCACGTGAGACAGGAATCCGATAATCGAAGTCTTCTTCAGCTTGCTTTTTAGTTTGGGAATGAGTGTCAGCGGCTTGGCGTTCACGTTATTCATGTCGAAGATGACCAATGACGGCTTCTCTTCCCCGTTCAGCTTGATCCGCTCCAACATATCTTTTTCGTTTTTCACGAATTCAACTTTGACGTTGAGCTTGCGCGCAGTTTCCTGAATCTTGGCTTGGAAAAACAAGTCGTCGACGAAGGCGAAGATGCGCGAAGTGGCGTCCTCATTGGGCGGAAGCGGCTCAGGATCGGCGGGAGCATAGGCGGGAGCAAATCCGGGGCGCCCGCGGCCGCGCGGGCCTTTGTCTCCTGATGCGCCGCGATAATTGTGGTCCATGGGAGCGGTGTAAATGCCGCTCAGTTGCTGACGATCGCGGCCGCCGTGCTGGCCTCCGCGATTCGACGGACGCCGTCCGCGCCGCCGTCTGCCTCTCCCGCCGCCACCTCCGGAGGGATTTCCCGGTCCAACATTCATAGTGTTTCTCTTTGTGTAGTATTCCGGCTCGCCCTACACGAGCCCAGTTTCGATACCCCGTTGCAACACGTTCAGGATGGTGCCTTGCCTCGCGCACGTGTACTACTTGTGCGTGGAAACCCAATTCGGCTGGAGTTCATCCGTGAATGATCTTTGTCCGTCTAGGCGCCTGGAGCTAATGGGCGCGGGAGGCCAGCTAGGGAGCATGGCCGCTTGGGAACATCTGTAATGTTATTCCTCGCGGCGTATTTAGCGCAAGTCCTAACTAACCCTACTTTTGCACAGAAGTAACTGTATAGCCGATCTGCGGCCGTTCCGATTACGCTTCATGGGCGGCACGCGACCCGCGCGAGCGTTTTGGTTCGTGGCGAACACTGCGGCCTTCTACAAGATGCACCAACTCCTCGCCCAGATTCTTAGTGTGGTCTCCGGCGCGCTCGAAGGCTTGCGCCATCAGCAACAAGTTTGTGCTGTAGTCGCGGCTGGGGTCTTTGGTTCTGCTGTCCAGATGCCGCTGAAACACCGAGCGGCAGACTTGATCGATTTGCGAGTCGGTCTTCAAAATCCAGTTTGCCGATTCCAGATCGCGGTCGACAAAACCCTTGTGCACAACCTCCAGCATTTTTTCCAGGATGTCTGCCATCGCAATCAAATCGCGGCGATCGTCGCGCAAAATTTTCGGAGTCAAGCGCTGAAGCCGTTGCGTGACCGACCAAGCGAGGTCTCCTATACGCTCCAGATCAATAATGAATTTCAGACAGGCAAGGAGTTCGCGGGCTTCGGCTTCACTAACCTGAGTAATGGCGTGCGTGATCCCGTCATCAATCTTGCGTTCCGCCCGGTCCAATTCTTTCTCGCAGTCCTGGACTGCGATGAACGCCATGTTGGAAGAGTTCTCGAGATAATCTCGCAAGTTGAATGCGGCGTCTTTCGCAACCAGACACGCTTGCTCCACTAGTCCCGTCATTTCTTTCGTGGAATCCAGCGCGTGCACGGCCTTGCGTCTCATTGGTCTGATTTTCTGGTCGATCTATTTTGAACGATCAATAATATCCCTGGATGGGAAAAGTTTCCTGTCCGACGAACATTAAAAGTTCGTTACAAAATTGAAATTGCGGTATTTCGCAAACCTCCGGACTAGCCGTCCGAGGCTAGCGTGTGCATTGCACCAATCGCGATGCACGTTGATAGTTCAGATTCCCATAGGGCCGTATTTCCACTTGCCAACACAACCTTTACTTCAGATAATGATGATCGAACGTTCCCTTACAACCGTGTACCGCTATAGTCGATCAGAACTACTGCGAATTCTTCGGCTCACGGCGCGTCAGTTGGCAGCTTGGGAAAAAGCCGAACTGGTAGCCGCCGCGGAGAGCTATTCCTTTTTTGACCTGCTGCAAATCAAAAAAATCCGCGACTTGTGCGCCCGCAAAGTGCGCCCCGCGGTAATTCGTCGGTCGCTCGATGCTATGCAGAAGCAGGCTGCGGGAATGGAAAATCCTTTGCTCGAAGCGGGCGCGTTTAGCACCGGGCATCGCGTGGCTTTCCGCCATGAAGGCAGGCTGCTTGAGCCTATAGCCGGGCAGTTCATGTTCGACTTCTCCACTCGAGAGAAAGTAGTGAGCAGCAAACGGGCGTCCGTGGTCAAACCGGGACCAGTGCCCGCCGATGTCGCCGGGCTTTTCGCGCAAGGCATCGCGCTAGAGGAAGACCCGCATACGCAGACGCAGGCGATTGCGGCTTATCAGAGAGTTCTTGAGTTGGATCCTGAGCACGCGGCCGCGCACATCAATTTGGGCACGCTGCATTACAACCGGCAGGATTACGCGTTGTCAGAGAAGCATTACCGCGCCGCGATTGCCATTGATCCGCGCTATGCCTTGGCGTATTTCGATCTCGGCAATGTGCTCGATGAGACTGGACGGGTGGCGGACGCGATCCAGGCTTACAACACTGCGCTGCAACTCGCTCCCACCTACGGCGATGCGCATTACAACGTCGCGCTGGCCTATGAGAAGGTCCGCGAGCCGCGCAAAGCTTTGAAGCACTGGCGCGCGTATGTGAAGCTGGACACGTCGGGTCCGTGGTCGGTACACGCACGCAATCAGATCCAGCGCATCCTGCAAGCCGATGGGCTGAAGTTGGTTTCCAGAAGTAAAGCTGATCCCTAGGATCGTTCTCCTTTGTAGCAGCCTCTGGCGGCTGTCGCGTGGGCGTCTCGCCCGCACTGCGAGGGCAGGATGCCCTCGCGACAGCCAGCAGGATGCCGCGCTACCAAAACTCTCACCGTAAAGTGCTAAACTTCTTGGTTCGCCATACTCATCTGAAGGTGTGTTTATGCCCGATGTTCTCCAACTTCCCTCGCCGACACCTCTGACCAGCTTCACCGAAGACGAAATTCTTTTTCGTGACAACATCCGCCAGTTTGCCGAAGAAAAAGTTCGTCCGCTGGTGAAGGAGATGGACGAAAAAGGCGTCTTCGACAAAGAACTCATTCAGCAGTTCTTCCAGCTTGGACTGATGGGAATTGAGGTACCCGAACAATACGGCGGCGCGGGCGGAAAATTCTTCGAAGCGATCCTCGCGGTCGAAGAGCTTCTCGCGCGTAGACGCTTCCGCGGGCGTGATTGTCGACGTGCAGAACACGCTGGTCAACAATGCGTTGCTGCGCTGGACGAACGACGAACAAAAGAAACGCTATCTCCCGCGAATGGTTGAGAACTTGTGCGGGGCATACGCGTTGAGCGAAGCCGGTTCGGGCTCGGACGCATTTGCCCTGCAGACGAAAGCCGAACTCAAGGGCAGCGACTACGTTCTAAACGGACGCAAATTGTGGATCACGAACGGCAAAGAGGCCGGGGTTTTTATTCTGTTTGCCACCGTCGATCCGGCGGCGGGATACAAAGGCATTACCGCTTTTATTATCGAAAAAGAATTTCCGGGATTCACTGTCGGTAAGAAAGAAGACAAGCTCGGCATTCGCGCTTCCTCGACCTGTGAATTGATTCTGGAGGATTGCCGCGTTCCCAAATCAAATGTTCTCGGCGAAGTGGGCAAGGGATACAAAATCGCCATCGAAACTTTGAACGAAGGCCGCATCGGGATTGGGGCCCAGATGGCGGGCGTAGCTCGCGGCGCCTGGGAATATGCTGCGAAGTACGCGCAGGAGCGGAAACAATTCGGAAAACCGATTTCCGATTTTCAAGGCATCCAATTTCAGATTGCGCAAATGGCAACCGAAATCGAAGCTGCGCGGCTCATGGTTTATAACGCCGCCCGCATGAAAGATGCCGGGGTTCCTTTTGTCAAAGAAGCCGCCATGGCTAAACTGTTTTGTTCTCAAGTGGCCGAGCGAGTGACGTCGCTCGCGATCGAGATTTATGGCGGCTACGGATTCACTAAAGATTATCCGGTGGAGAAGTACTGGCGCGATTCGAAGATTGGAAAAATCTACGAAGGCACCTCGAACATGCAGCTAGCCACCATCGCCAAACTGGTGATGAAGTAGAGACGTAGCTAGCTACGTTCTCTACGGCGGCTTTATTTTTGACGCGCGTTTAACTTTTCCAGCGTGCGCTTTAACTCTTCGAGCTTCTGCCCTGCCTCGCCGAGCTTACCTTCCGCCGTCAGTCGCTGGTAGTCCTCAAGATCTTTCGCGGCTTGCGATATTAATCCGTTGAGGTCAGTGGCGGGCTGAGGCGCGTTGGATTCGGCAGCCCGTGCTGGCGCAGGTGCCGCGGCCCCGACGGAGCATTCAAGGACGAAGCCGCTCCACCAAAAAGTGCTGCCATCGCCGACTCGAAGGTTGGTCCGTACGCCAGCCGGTCTTGCAGCGCCAGCACGACCAGACGCAACTCCGGCATCGGACTGCGCTCGGCCTGCAAGTAAATCGGCTCGGCATATAACAGCGCTTTGCCGGTTGGAATCACCAGGAGAGCCCCGCGCCGCACATGCGAGCCTTGCTGATTCCATAGCGTGAGTTGTCCCGAAAGCTGCGCGTTCTGATCGATTCGCGCCTCGATTTGCAGCGGCCCATCGACTAATTTAGTTTTGGGAAAATTGTAGACCACCGACGTGCCGTATTTTTCACCATCGCTGCGCCCGGCAATCCAGCCAATCAGATTATTTCGATTGGCCGGCGTGAATGGCAGAATCTCCACGAACTCCACGCCGTCTTCGCCCGGCAACTTCATCAAGTACAAAATTCGGTTGCATCACCTGCGTTCGTTGCTCGCCGCCTTCGCTCATGCCGACTTCCGTGGCCACCGTCCACAGGTCCTCGCGGTTATAAAACGCTTCCGGATCGGTCATGTGATAAAGACCGTAAACATCCGCCTGCAGCTTGAGTAACACTTCCGGATAACGCACGTGCTTGCGCAGCCCGGGTGGCATCGTGGACGCATCTTTGAAGAGACTGGGAAAGACGCGCCGGTAGGCAGCAATGATCGGGTCCTCATTGTCAAAAACGTAGAACGTAGTCGTGCCGTCGTAGGCGTCAACGACAACCTTCACGCTGTTGCGCATGTAGTTGATCGAATCGCTGCCGAGACGATAGTGCGTCGAATAAGGATAGGTCTCGGAGACGGTGAACCCATCCATGATCCAGGAAAGCCGGCCGTCGTCGCCGAGCACAATGTATGGATCGGGGTCGTAGGTGAGGAATGGGGCTAAGGTAGTTACGCGATCGGTGAGGTTGCGCCGCATCAGCAGCCGGCTGTCAGAGGTCACGTCGTCGCTGAACGGCAGCTTCGCCAAGTCACTGCGATCGAGTGCAATGATGATGCGCCGCAAAAAGCCGCCGAGCACGATCCCACCGGTGCCCTCGTACGAAGTAAGGCTATTGCTGGCGCCTTGCGGGTAATTGAATTCCTTCTGCCGCGTCTTCACGTACACGTCGGTATTAGTTAACTCGCCGAAATAAACTTCGGGTCTGGTTACCTTGAGATTCGGCACCGTGCTCTGCACCGGCATATTGCTCAAAATCAGGGTGGGCAAGCCTTCTGGCGTGAATCCATTTACCGGATTCATGGTGATGCCGTAGCCGTGTGTGTAGATCAGTTTCTCGTTGATCCAGTTGCGGCTGCTCTCGGGAAGCTTCTCGACATTCAGCTCGCGAGTGGCCAGCATCACTTCGCGAGTGGTGCCGTCGATTTCATAGCGATCGATGTCGATGTCCGGGAAATCGTAGTAGGTGCGGATTTCCTGAATCTGGCGCAGTGTATCCTGCAGCGCGCGCCAGTCCCACAACCGGATGTTCTGCAGCGTGGCCTGATTGTGTTCGGGATCAGCAGCGTCCGGGGTTGTCTCGGCAGGAAACTCGCGCTGCGCGACGCGGTTCAATCCGTAGGCCTGCCGCGTCAATTCCGTATTGTAAACAATGTAGGGCTTCTCGCGCACCAGTTCATTCGGCTTGACGATAAAACTGCTTACGTACCAACCAACAACTTGGAGAGCGAGATAACAAACCACTGCGGGAACGACCGCAGCCACCAGCCAGCGTCCGCGTTGCATGGAGAAGGCATTGACGGCTGCGAGCAACGCACCGGCGACGAGCGCGACGCAGACCACGAGCATGCCTGTGAGCGTAACGTGAGCATCCGTGTAGGTTACGCCGCCGAAAATTGTGTGATCCTCGAACAAGCGCTCGAACCGTCCGAGATATGCAAGCGCGCCGATGACCAGCAGCAGGAAAGCAAAGGCAATAGAAAACCCGCGCCACGGCAAAATGATTGAACTGCTGCGACGCGCCAGCACTCGGCTTCCGCCGGTAACGAGAATAAAAAAAGCAGCGACGGCACAGGTGATCACAGCCAGCGTTACCAGCCATCCGCTGATAAGTTGCCACGCAGGGAGAGTGAACAAAAAGAAATTCAGCGGCTTGCCGAAAATTGGGTCTACGACGCTGCCCGTGGCCTGCGGCGCATACCAGAAAAGCGCAAGCGTCGGCCACTCCACACTCATGCCCGCGCCAGTGATAACGGCAACGATGAGAGCAAGGACGAGCGCGATCATTCTGAGCACTGGCTCGACTGGGAGCTTCACCGGTTGCCGCCCAATGAAAATCGTGTGGCCTTCGGGCAAGTCAGGAAGATGCGCCCGCTTCAGCGCCAGGAATGATCCGTACAGAATGACAAATGTGGCCACGGCAAAAGCCGCGAATATTCCCCACTGCATCCCTAACGTTTTCCAGAACACGTCAGCGTAGCCGAGCGAGCCGAACCAGAGCGCATCCACGTAATATGACAATGCGGCTCGGCCGCCGAACAGGATGACGGCAGCGATCGCGATGATAAAAAGTAAGCGGCGGCGAGGACGTGGCTTGTATCCTCGCGGCCAGTCGATAGACTCAGGCATGGTCACCTTTCACTTTTGTTGGTAACCCGCAATGATACTCCGCTATATCTCCGAGCGGATGCAGATGAAAACAACCAGTCGAAGAACTAGATCAGTCCGACGCGGCAAGCTATTTTTCAGAAGATCGAGCAGCGGGATTCAACAAAAGCAGAGACTCAACCCGCGGGTTGCCGCACCCTCTCGGACTTTTGCTGATGACTGTAATCGCGCGACAATTGGTTCTCACCACGGTTCAAAAACCACAACAACAGAAGAACAACCAGCAGTGCCGCCAGGAAAAAGACGATGCCCCCGTGACGATGGAGATTTCCGTGCAGGAACCCCGGGTCGACGCGGGTTCCAAGCATGGCGATGGTGAAGATTCGAAGCCCATTCTTGGCAATCGAAAGCGGAATCGCCGCCGCGACCACCGCGGTTTTCCGCCAAAACGACCGCAAGAACAAATGCGCCAGCACCATGCTCGTTACAATCAACATCAGGCTCGATCGCACGCTACTGCATTCTTGTGCGACCTCAAGCGTAAGCCCCGGTATGGAGATCACGATGCCATCCTGCGTAACTGGAATGCCGAAAGCTGAGAACAGCACGCTGGCAGAGAGTGCCGACCCTTGCTGCCAGAAGGCGATGATTTTGTTCAAGACTGGCGCAGGTATGGGAACCATCCAAAGCAAGAAACAAAGCGGAAACAAGAAAAGTCGCGCGGCGCGGGCGCCAAAACAAAACACAAAAGATCCAATCCACCAGAGCACGATTGCCAACATGCTGATGGAAAGCTGGGCGTCGAAGGCGTTCATCCAACCGGAGTAGCCAGCTGTAACGACCGCGACAAATAAAAGAACTGTACCCAATCCAGTGCCCGGTTCCAGCGCCGCCTTCAATCTCATTCGCTCGGTGAAAATCAAAGACAGGCTGATGGGTACAATCAAGAGCAGGTGGGTATATTCGTCGGAGTGCAGCGCCAGAGCGAAAGTCCTGAGGAGAGGTTGCCATCCAACGATAAGCGAAACCGCCAACAGAAGTGCAAATCGCAGGAATGGAGACTTCGCTGCGATCGCGCTCTTGGGCTCTTGGGACAAAGACGTCGTCAAGCCACGACTCCGAGGTATGCGGGCTGAACTGTCTTAAAGGGCAAGCGCAATCGAGTCAGATTCAGGACACTTATTGTCGTGTGATCCAGATCACAGACGGCTGTGTGGCAGAAGGGGATAATTTCCGACTGAAAGGCAACCATTATGCTTTCCCTCCCCCACTTTCTGTATGCGCTCGGCGCCGCTTACTGCTTGCTGGGCGCGATCGTCGCCTGTCAAGCGTTAAAGCCGAGTTGCCGCGTTTGTGTGCACCGCAATTCGTGTCCAAACCGAGAAGGCTCGCATCCGTCGGAAGCTGCGAAATCCACCTGCCTCGGCAAATGATACATCCGAGGCTGGAAGCGGCAAACAACTGGACGAGTCAATACGGTACTTTCGTGCATTATTGGCCTGCGATTAAGGAAATATCTTTTAGTAGGTAGCGAGAGTATGGCAGGAGAACTCCGAGAAGCTGAAGCTACAGCTTAATTATTCCCCGCGGCTTGAGAGGGCCACCACGGTCTCGTTTTGGTCCCTGATTCCATTTTCCAAGACTTTTATTGTGAAGTTCACTGTGATTTTTGCTTCAGTCTCGACTGGCCGGCCATTTTGCAAGTAAGGCTTGAACTGCCAGCCCTGTGCAGCTTCGCGGGCGGCAGAGGCCAGAATCGCGGGACCGCTAAGTACGCGCAAATCACGGATGGTGCCGTCGGCGGCTATGAACGCCTGCAGTAAAACCGAACCTTGTACCTTCATTTGCCGGCCGAGCAACGGATACGCCGGTTCTTTCGGCTGCGGTGCGGAAGTGTTCTGCAAAGTCACGCGCTGTGAAGCCAGCGTCGCCGGAGCGCGGCGCGCTGTTTTCGAATCTACCGAGCCACCCGGCGCTTCAACTTTTTCCGGATTGCTTGGATGAATGGTGCTGGTCGAGTTGCCGGCTACCACTTCGACTTCGAGCGGCGGAATCACGTTGCGAACTACTGCGACAGAAGAATCGGATGCCGCAGGCTGAGCCGAGTTCTTGGTCGTGGCGACGTGCTTCGTCGGTTTCGGAGCCGGAGTTACAGGAGCAACTGGAGTCTGTTTCACGCTGCCGGGAATCCACTCAGGCGTCGTTTCGTCTGCGACCGAGGCGTCGCTGTCAGAGAACCACAACTCGCGATTGTTTGCTACCACCGCACCCAGAGCGACCAAGAGCAGAATCAACGCAAAGAACATCCGGCTGCGCTCATTCTGGTAAGCGGCACCCACCCAGCTCGTGCCAGCTTCTCGTTTTTGCGTCTGCTCTCGCATTTCGGATTTGCCGTTGTGCACTACTAAGATGATGCCTTCCCGGGCTGCAGACAATAGCACGACGGCGCATGGTAATGGCACGACCGGGCCATAACAGGTTGATCTGGGAGTGGGTTAGGCGGGTGCCAAGTACGCTTGGTTTTGAAGGGTCGCGGCTTTAGAAATCGGCGACTCAAGCCTTGAAAGGGCGCGGCTTCAGCCGCGCCGCACATCGTTTTCAATGACTTACGGCACGGCTGGGGACCATGCTCTTGCGAACCTAAACGCCAGGTTCGCGGGCTGTGTAAGCATTGCCCGAAGAACCTGTTAGGCCGTTACTATTCTGGTCCATTCGGCCCGGCCGGTGCGAGCGGTAACCTGGAAGCCCCGCCCAGTATGCTTCGTTCTTGAGGAGAAAATTGCCGCCGGTAAGCGTCACTATCGATCTGCCGCTGTCGCGCCTCCGGAGGCATCGCCCGCAGCGCCTGAATGGCATTTCGCACCGCCTGTCGACGCTCGGGAGGAAGCTGCTGCATTTGCCCGTGCATCTGCCGCGCAAGGTCTTTCTGTTCCGGCGTCAGGTGGCCGAAGGTGTCCATCCGGCGCAGCATTTGCTGCCGCTGCTGGGGTGGCAGACTGTTAAAGCGATCCAGCTGATTCTGCAAACGCTGTCGCTGTTGTTGAGGAAGGCTGCGGAACTGAGGATCGGCTTGTAGGGCTCTTCGCTGTTGCTCGGGATTGTTATGCTGACGCAACCATTGTCCAGCGTGACCCTGCTGAACTCTCGGGGGACGAGGGACCGAATGGGGGGCAGCGTGTTCCTGACGGTTCTGCGCCCAGGACGGAGCAACCCCGCTCAGCGCCAGGGCAAGAGCCGCTATCGCGCCAATTAAATGTACCCGCACTTTCCCCCCGTTTACTGATTAAAAATCCCCTAAGGCCCTTCCGCTTACGGATTCGCGTCCACATCCTGCTGCGCTTGCAGATCGTCCAGGATTTCGAAATCAGAATACAGATCACTGTTCTTATCCAAAGCCTGCAAGTCACCCACGGCCGTTCCCGGTGCGGCCACCATTGCGCTTGGACCCTCCCCATTTGGATTCCGGCCAGCATCAGTGCGGAAAAGAGTAATGCTCATCACCATGAGCACCGCCAAAGAAAGTGCCAGCGCCGGCTTACGAATCCATTGCCACCAATTAGCGGGCTGACGCGCTGCCTCCTCTCGCAGGCGAGCGCGCAGCCGCGTGTCGAAATACGGCGAAGGCTCCGGCACTTGCCACTCATCGAGTACCGCCATGGTCTGGCGGAACTCATTGAGCTTGCCTGCGCACCCAGCGCAGCTTTCGAGATGCTTACTTATTTCAGGCGCGATCGCGTCCGAGCCGAAGGCCAACTCCGGCATCAGTTCGCAAACCTCATTGCATTTCATGACTACTTCCTTCATACGAACTCTTTCAGTTGCACGCGCAACGTTTCATAAGCGCGAAATAATAGAGACTTAATAGCTGACTCACTTAATTTCAAAACTTCAGCGATCTGGCGATAATCCATCTGCTGATACTTATGCATGATGAGCGCCATCTTTTGCCGCTCCGGCAGCGCCTCAACCCGCTGGCGAATAGCGGCCAACCGCTCGCGCCGGACAATCGCTTCTTCCGCGGTCAGTGAGTTATCCGGCAAATCCATGGTCAAGCCTGATTCCTGATCCGGTTCATCCAGGCTGACCGTATTCTCCGGTCTTTGATGCCGCGTATCGCGCGCGTGATTAACCGCCAGATTGCTCGCGATACGATATAACCAGGTACTGAATTTCGCACTGGCTTCGTACTTCTCGCGCGAGCGATACACGCGCAAGAAAACTTCCTGAGCCAGATCCTCAGCAACCGCCGAATTGTGAGCCATGCGATACATAAAGCTCAGCATCGGCCGGCGGTATTTCTGCACCAGATATTCGAAGGCCGCCTCGTCGCCGCCTTTCACCCGCAGCATGATTTGCGCATCAGTCAGTCCTTCTGGGGATTGACTGTCTGCCAATGTCGCCGCGGCATGAGAAGGCATGCCAGGCATGGACAGGAACCCGCGATTGACGGCTACGCTGCTCACACTGGATTGAACCCCATCCGGGTCAGAAAGTTGCGGGTTGTCAGGGTCAGGCGGAGTAGGCGAAGTCCCCTTGGAAGAAGAGGCTAGGGGCACTTTCGCGAGGTTGAATCGGTTTGGCATCCCGCTCTGGCACCCAGCCGCTCCGGAGTCTGGAACGGGCTTTCCGGAGCGGTTCAAAGCATAGGCTATCACGGACGGAGGCCAGCGAAAAAACTGTTTCTTTGCTACAATATAGCGGCTGATTCCAGTTGGGCGCTTAACTCAGCGGTAGAGTGCCATCTTCACACGGTGGAAGTCATAGGTTCGAATCCTATAGCGCCCACCAGTAACCAACTAGAGTTACGGTAGTTACCGCGTTGGCCAAGATCTTTTCGATGTGCTACTTCTCCGACATTGCATGGTCGGGCATCAATCGAGCAGCGCCAAAATTGACGCTGAACCGTTTGCACCACACTGAAACCGCGCGATATTTCGACAAGTCCAAGTCGGTGCCAAGTGTGTAATTTTGGTCGCCGATGTTGCCCTTGATGACTCCCAGATCGATGAAACCAGCGCGTTCCACTGAGGCTGCGTCCTTAGCATCGTCGGCGGCAACCATGTAGACGTGCACATCAGGACCGTTTGATGTGCTAAAACCCGTAAAGCGAAGAACACGACTGCCATCGCCCATCTGGTAGATGGTTGCGGTCCCTGCCGTTGGGTGCAAGATGCTGTAGAACTGTCCGGACACAAGGGGCTGCGGCGACGAGCTACCTTGCGCTGCAGGCATGGCTTCATCGACACGCCGATTAACCACAAGCCGTTCAGGCCGGAATGCATACCAAGCGAGAAAAGCCGCGACCGCGGCGATAGGAATCACAAGTTTCCACTTTTTCATTTTCGCATCTCCTTTATTTCTTTAGCTTTTTCTCGATGCTAAATCCTAGTTTGCCGAGCACTCTTACGGCCCCGGTCTTCCCACCCTCGAACTCACGAGAGCCAAGCTGTTGCCCTGTGGCGAACTCATAAGCCGCCCCCAACACCGCCTTCGGCGGGTAACGGCGTTTATCCCAGACCAACTGATAGGTCGTAGTAGGGGCGAAACCATGCTCAGAGAAGAACTGTTCAGGGCCCAGTCGGTCGTACTCGTGTATCGCGCGCAACACGTTACGACGGGTCACGCGATCCCATGCCACCATGTGTTTTTCCTCCTCCTTTCGCGACGCGGTCCTCAAGCAGAAAGGAACTGCTCGACGAGAACTGCGGTGTCGTCAGGGTTCTCTTCCGGAAAGAAGTGTCCGCCCTTCATCGACTGTCCTTGCGCGCGTGGTGCCCATTGCCGCCAAATGCCAAGCGGACCTCCGTCTTTTGCATAGAAAGTGTCGAGCGGACCACCCTCCGCCCATAGGTGCAGCATCGGACATTCGATTCTGTTCGACGATTCTTTGTCAGCACGATCATGCTCGACGTCGATAGTTGCTGCAGCTCGGTATTCTTCGCAAATTCCATGAACCCGGGCGGGATCGCGATAAGTTGAAACGTATTCTTCGAGAATTTCTGAGCCGAAGGAACCTTGGCCGAAGGGATTATGGAAAACGGCCGCGGGAGCGCCGAGTAGATAACTCTCCGGCAGGGTTTCCTTCTGCGATAACAAAATCCACGGCCAGTAGGTTTGAGCGAAGCGCGCATCGGACCGGCTCCAGGCTTCGAGAATCGGAATTACATCGAACACGGCGAGACGCTCCACGTTCTTCGGATGGTCCAAGGCCAGTCGGTAGGAAACGCGTCCTCCGCGGTCATGGCCGATCAGCGTGAAGGTCAGAAAGCCGAGTTTGTCCATCACCTCGACGAGTTCCTTCGCCATTGCGCGCTTGGAATAAGGAAAGTGGTCGTTACTAGAAGCGGGTATTCCGCTGCGACCGTAGGCGCGCAAATCTACGCAAATTACGGTGTGATTGTCCGCCAGCCTGGGCGCGAGAAATCGCCACATCAGGCTGCTGCGCGGAAAGCCGTGCACCATCAAAATCCCCGGTCCACTTCCATAGCGACGCACGAAAACCGTGTTACCTGAAACTTCGACTCGAGAAGTCTCGAAAGAATCTGGGCGAGCTGAACTTGCCTCAGTTTGTGCTCGTGCCGGGTTATTGAAAGAGTTCTCCAGCATTACGCCGAAAGATGCAGCGGTGAGACCGCCAAGAAAAGTGCGACGCTCCATTGCTTGTCCTCCTTATCCCTCGCGACCTGAACGATGACGGAGAAATCGCGTGCAAGGCGGAGCGCTGCGGCTCTGCCTATGCCCTGACTCGCGCCGGTGATGATGGCGACGGATTTGGTATTCCTCATGCCCCTGACTCCAAAACAAATTGAGCAGTCGTGGCGGCAACAACCTAGGACGACAGAGTTTCCCGCGCCGCTTCCAGGATTATGTTGATCACGAGCTTTGGCTCGGTGTACATCGGGCTGTGGTCCACATGATGCGAATGAACCTTCGCCCGCATACGATCGGCCATGAAATGCTGCGTCTTCGGATTGATCATGCGATCCTCTTCGGCGATCAGGAACCACGACGGTTTTGTTTTCCATGCCGGCGGCGGGGCCGCCTCTTGAATGCACTGAACCGCGATCGGCCGTTGCACGGCAGTTGCAATGCTTGTTTGTTCGGCAGAAGCCTTGTGGGCAACTGCTTGGCGAAACCCACCGTCCGGAATCCATATAAAGCCGTGAGAATCGGGAGCCAACTTCGGCGATTCCGGAGGCTTTGGGTCACGATAGAAAACCTTGGCCACGGTCTCGCCCTCATCGGGCGCGAGCGCCGCGATATAGACCAGAGACTTGACTCGCTCTTCTTTCACAGCGGCGATCACCGCGCCAGAGTAGGCGTGTCCCACCAGTACCACCGGGCCACTTGTCCGTTCCAGTGCCCAACTCAGAGCAGCTGTGTCGTTGGTTAAGGACGTAAGCGGGATCGGCGCGCAGATTACGTGAAGACCGTGCCGTTCTAAAGGCAGAATGACGTTGCGCCAACACGAGCCGTCGGCCCACGCCCCGTGCACCAAAATTATGGTTGAGTTCGTGGGAAATCCACTTGTCTTTGAAGCCTGCGAGTTCGCGGCAGCCTGTGCGGTATTTTGCGCTCGCGCAAATTTAACGAGAGAGCCATCGAGAGCAACACCTAGAGATGCAGCTGTGAGTGCACCAAGAAATCTTCGACGTTCCATATCTTCTCCACGTCCCAATTACCTTCTGTGAGGAAATGAGCAAAAGGTATTCATCGTTAAGCCGTTCGCTCTGCTTTCAGCCGGCCGACGCCATTCGCGGCGAAGAAGTCCTTCATCGCGGCGGCAATTTCGACGACGTGTGTCTCAATCGCAAAGTGTCCGGTATCGAGGAATTGGACCCGCGCGGTCGGCAGGTCCTTTCGAAAAGCCTCTGCTCCCGCAGGAATGAAGAAAGGATCGTTCTTGCCCCAGATCGCCAGCAAAGGTGGCTTCGACCTACGGAAATATTCCTGGAATTTCGGATAGAGCTTCACATTCGACGCATAATCCAGAAACAAATCGAGCTGAATGTCTTTGTTACCTGGCCGTTCGAGCAGAGCCGTATCCAGCGTGTAAGACTCAGGCGGAACAGCCTCGGGATTCGCCACGCCGTGGGTATACTGCCAGCGCGTTCCTCCCGCTGTCAGAACTGTTTGGCGAAGTAGGTCCCTGTTTTCTGCTGTTGGCTCGGCCCAATACTTCCGGATCGGGCCCCAGGCATCGCCAAGGCCTTCTTCGTAGGCGTTCCCGTTCTGCGAAACAATCGCTGTGATCCGCTCCGGGTGAGCCATCGCCAAACGGAAACCAGTCGGAGCGCCATAGTCGAACACATAGATTGCGTAGTGGTCGAGTTTGAGTGCCTGTGTGAAAGCGTCGAGCGTGAGCGCCAATCGATCGAAGGTATACGAATATTGCCGTTCAGACGGAACCTCTGTGAATCCGAAACCCGGGAGGTCAGGCGCGATCACGCGGTAATCATTGGCCAGGCGCGGAATGAGTTCGCGGAACATGAAAGATGAGGCCGGGAATCCATGGAGCAAAAGAACTACGGGCGCATTTACGTCGCCGGCCGCACGATAAAACACATGCACGCCATCGGCTTCGACCTTATGGATGGACGTAGTAGGTAGCGTTGAATCGAGCATCGTCCTGACTCAGAATTGGGTGTTTTGTCGGCGTGCGTGACGTCGCATGACTCATAAAGTCCTATCCTCACTACGTTGATCTTTGGTGCAGGTGGGATGCCAAGAGAAGCACTGCTCACTCAAGAGAGAACAGGTTCAGCGCAAATCATTGCTGGTGGTTGAAGTTCGTAAGGGAGGAGCGCGCCAAAGCTCTAAGCGCAGCCGACAAATTTTTGACAGATGCCCGACGCTGACAAATATCCGTCGTTTTCACGGCTACGGGTATGTGTTTTGCTAAAACCGCTTGGAAAAATCAGTTCTCGGCAGCCCACATAGCCGACGCCGCGTTTCTACGGGACCGTAGCTGGCCGCCGAATGCGAAGCTTCTTCATCCTGTAGGCCAACGTGGTCCGCTTCATCCCTAAGCGGGTGGCCGCGCCGCTGATCACCCAATTGCTTGCTTCCAGCACACGAAGGATATGATCGCGCTCTACCTCGGCGAGACCACTCAGAGAAGCATTCGATTCCTTGTAAGGCTGGAATGGCTCCAGTTCGAAGGTTGGCGCGCGCAATACCGATTGTGGCGAGAGAATCACAGCGCGTTCAATAAAGTTCTGCAATTCACGGATGTTTCCCGGCCATTGGTATCGCACCAACGCATCCATCGTATCCGGAGGGATTACGTCAATTCGTTTGTTCATGCGCTGAGAGTAGAGCCCCGTGAAGTGCCGCACCAATCTCGGAATATCCTCCGTGCGTTGTCGAAGGGCTGGGACGTGGATCGGGAATACTTTCAGACGATAGTAAAGGTCTTCGCGAAACGTCCCTTGTTTGACCATGGCGGGCAAGTCCCGATGCGTGGCTGCGATCAGGCGGACATCAACCTTATGCGTACGGTTGCTGCCGAGCCTCTCGAATTCCTGCTCCTGCAGAACGCGGAGCAGTTTCGCCTGAAGTTCCAGAGGTATATCGCCAACCTCGTCAAGAAACAGCGTGCCTTTATCGGCGAGTTCGAACCGTCCCGTTTTTTGGGCGATCGCGCCTGTAAATGCTCCTTTTTCATGGCCGAACAGCTCACTTTCGAGGAGGCCGAGGGGGATTGCGGCACAGTTCAATTTCACGAATGCCCTGTCGCTGCGACTGCCCAGCTTATGTATCGCACGCGCCACGAGTTCTTTGCCAGTGCCCGTCTCGCCTAGGATCAGCACGCCGGAATCCGTAGGGGCAACGACCGATACCATGCTCAGAGCGGTCTTCAATGCCGGGCTCTCTCCGACAATTTCTCCTAACTCGGCGCGAATTTCCTCTTCCAGATAGCGTCTTTGTTTCGTCTCCTTGTCTCGATCCTTTGTCGCCTGTTCGTACTCCAATGTGTTCTCAACGGCAATCGCTACCTGACAGGCCACCTGTTCGAGCAAGATGACGTCGTCTTTCGCAAAATGATTGTCCGAACGCCTGCAGAGCATCAGAACGCCAACCACGCGATCGCGGCCTATGAGCGGAAGATAGCACCCCGTCCTGAGGCCTTCCTCGATCACGCGCTCATAAAGAAGCCGGCCGTCAGGATTCCCAAAGATTTCAGGATCGTCGCGGACCTGTTCGAAGCTATCGATCCGGATGCTCTTGCCTTTCCGCAATACCTGACCCGAAATCGAACTATTCATCGGCACCAACGATCCCTCACGGAAGGGTCCTCTTCGCGTCCGGATTGTGCAAGATAGTGACACGTAACGCGCCGCTCTCGGAGTCGGGTAGCAGCAGAGCGGACACGTCACATTGCATTACCTTGAATAGATTCGTCGACAGCGCCTCAACCATTTGCCGGAGATCCAACCTCGACGTGACGCTGCTTGTGATTTCCAGAAGCAATCGCAGCCGATCGCGTTCGCGCTGCAGCGCTTGTTCGTTCATGTGGCGCTCAATCGCGATCCCAGTGATGTGGCTGGCATTCTCGATCAACTGGAGTTCGTTGGCGCTGGGCCTGCGTGGTTCACGATAGTTGATAGAAAATGTGCCGAGAGCTTTGCCTTCGCTCGTGAACAACGGGCGTGACCAAACGGAACGAATTCCATAAGGCAACATGCGGTTGCGATAGTGCTCCCAGATGGGATCGGTCAGGATGTCGGTTACATACACCGGTTCCTTCCGATAAATGGCTGTGCCGCAAGATCCGCCTTTCGGACCAACAGCCATGGCTCCTACGTGAGCGATGAATCCAGGAAGGCCGGGCGCAGCGGCACAATGAAGTTCCTTTCCGTCTTCGTCGGGAAGCCAAATCGTGCAAGACATCCCCTCGGCTTGCGATTCAACCAACTGAGCAATGTTCGCTAGAATCTCGGACAGAGGAGAGCCCGCAAAAATCAATTTTTGCAGTTTGAGGACCGACTCGGTCGAAAACAGCCCCAACTCGTGTTCCGGGCATTCGTCCCGCGCCAAGACTTGTCTGGGAAACTGTATTGCTCTCTCCATGAATTGTCCTTCCCGGCCCGATTAAGATTCGAGAAGTCGAGATATGTCCTATCGCAGGCCGACTTCCTAGCGCCGCCTCCGGGCCGCGTCAGTCACTACTTTAAGCCGGAAAGGGGCGAATCTGCCACTGTTTAGAGAAGCGAGTGAGCGGTTGGAGGGGCTTTGCAGTTTGGTTTTGGGGCAGACCAGTTTTGAGATCGCTCGTGATCGAAACGCAAATAAGGGAACTCACCTTGCCGAAGAGTCGGTACGTCGTCGAAGTGACCCCACAACTGATGCTGTACCGATGCGTCGTGGAATTGCGCCCCAGCAACGGGCAAATCGGAAATTATGGCTGGCGACCGACTCATCCGAATTGGGAGGGTTATAGAGATGCTGTCTTGCAGAGTGGGCTGCGCGCTGCGTGGTCAACCCCCATCCTGTCGCACGATGGCAAAGTGCTGGGTACCTTTTGCAAGGTTGGTGACTTCGGTTTTCCCCGTCCGTAGAGACGTAATTAATTACGTCTCCACAGCGGCTGCGAGCTATCGTCGTTTCTCCCCTAATAGAAGAA
>CAVYQB010000036.1:0-174454 GCA_963770465.1 uncultured Acidobacteriota bacterium | reverse complement strand
CAGCCGGGCTCCTTTTACCATCTCTCGAAAGTCCACGACAGTCACAACATCATGTTCACCTGCAAGGCGTGGGGCCTGCGCGCCACTGACCTGAATCAAGGCGTAGTTTACGGAACCTTAACCGATGAAGTGGCTTTGGACGAGGCGCTCATCAATCGCTTCGATTACGACGAAGTTTTCGGCACCGTGCTCAATCGTTTCTGCGTGCAGGCGGCGATTGGCCATCCGCTCACTGTTTACGGCAAGGGTGGGCAGACGCGCGGTTTTCTCGATATTCGCGATACGGTCCGGTGCGTCGAGATCGCATGTTTGAATCCGGCGGCGCAAGGCGAGTGCCGCGTCTTTAACCAGTTCACGGAACAGTTTTCGGTGTTGGATCTGGCTCGCATCGTAGAAACGGCAGGCGCGAGATTGGGATTGAAGGTCCGAGTTGATCATATCCCGGATCCCCGCGTGGAAGCCCAGGAGCATTATTACAATGCCAAACACTCGAAGCTGATTGAACTTGGGCTCCAGCCGCACTTACTCTCTGACTCGCTGTTGGACTCGTTGATGAATGTGGCAATGAAATATCGCGACCGAATCGATCCGACCGTAATGCTTCCGCGGGTTAACTGGAGGGAGCCACACAATGAGCGACGCGAGCGGCCCGGTCGGGAAGCCGTATCGCGAATCGAAGGCTCTCTGGAAGTCATAGCTGGCGCTGGTGGAAAGACTAACGGCAATCGTGGAAGCGCGAGAACCGCGCGCAGCGGATTGAAAAGTAAAGTTGGCAGCTGACGCAGGCTAAGGTTCAGGCTGCGCGTTCAACATTGGTCGAAGTGACGGGTACGAGCCGTCCGTCGCGAATGTAGTATTCGCCATCCCTCCAGCGGATGCTGTTGCGCGCAAAGCTGGTCAGCCAGATCATGAAAGCTACCGCATCCCACACTGGGATCAGCCACAAATTCCTCCATAGGGATTGGTGCTTCAATCCCCAAATGCCGACCGTCCAAGTCATGGCAAATCGCAGAACCAGGTACGTGCCTAGATACCCAATCGCAACTCCCGCCGAAGGGGCGATTGCGACCGCGGCTAAAGACCATGGCAGCCCTTGCGTCAGAAGCAAGCCAAGGTGTCCCCATGGCCGTAGATGGCGCATGACCACGATCCAACGCAGGCGCTTGTGCAACAGATCACGCATGGATCCGTAGTCCGCAACCGTCGAGATGGTATAGGGCAACAGTTCGACTTCGTACCCCTGTTCAGCGATGAGGCGTCCAACCAGCAAATCATCCGCGGGACGGTTTTCAATCGCTCCATAGCCGCCGAATCCGGCAAGCCGCGTGCGCGTAGTTGCAATGGTCGGCCCTAACGCAAACTTCACGCCATCGAGTTGACGGGCCACCAGGATGCCGGCATAAAAATCGGAAGCCATGCCGATGGTTTGCAAACTTTCCGCTAGCGTTTTCTCCTCCGTGGGAACATAAAAACAGGTTACAGCTCCGACTTTTGGGTTTGCCAGGGGAGCAACGATGGTGCGCAAGTAGTCGGGCTGCACCCGGACATCGCTATCGTTAATAACAATAATTTCATGTTGCGCTTCGCTGACCAACCTTGCCAGCTTAACTACCTTGTCGTTGGAACCCCTGCCGCCAGAGCCGAACAACACACGAATTCGACGCTCCGGAAAATCAGCGACCAACTTCTGCAATACAGGAATGACCAGATCATCGTCCGCACCGACGCAGAAAAGCAATTCGTATTCTGGATAGTCCTGCTTGCAGAAGCTCGCGAAGTTTTCGTAGGCATCGGGATCAAGACCGCGAATCGGTTTGAGGATACTGAGCAGCGGAGTGAATTTATGATCAGGCGCGGCGCTTGGTGCCCTCCTGCGAAAAAATTGCCACGCACTGAAAAGCGCAATCAAATAATAAATAAACGGGATAGCAGCGACACCAAGAAAGAGATATTTCGCGCCAGAAATCATTTCGTCCCCACGTTGATACCTTTGGGATCGCGTCGAAGGGCAACCGAAAACTCATTGTGCGCGCGGTGCGACTTGCAAGCGAAGAAACAGTAACAAGGCGCAATTCTTGGCAGGTCGGATCTCATGCAATATCAGCTATTACTATACAATGCTGTACCGGTTCGCTTGATATATGGCTGTAATTCTGCCCTGAATCGTTCGGTGTTCTATTCGGCAATCAAAGCCGGCACGGAGCCGGATTTTCTTGCTCGTTAAGATGTAGCCTATGAGGCGGGTAGACTTTTATAGCGTATCAAGCTAATTTAGGTAATCAGGGCGCGGTACCCAAGTGGTAAGGGAGAGGTCTGCAAAACCTTTATGCGTCGGTTCGATTCCGACCCGCGCCTCCAACCTTTTCTATGAACTAGCGACACACGAAAAGTCGTCCTGCGAGTCACTGTAGCGAAATCTGTAGCGTGTGCGTGTCTTTTTTCTCGAATTCAATCTGCTTCGCTGCGTTGAACTCTTCCACTCTCGGCATGGCTTGGGCTTGATGCTGTTGTGTAGGGTGCGCGTATCGCAGAACCAGGGAAAACGTCCACTTGTCTGAGGGGTACATCTTCAACCCCCTCGGCAAGACCAAAGCAGCAAAGCGCCGCATCACTCTGACGGCCGCTGCTGCGGAGGTAGTCAGGAAACGTCTGGAGGAGGCAGAGGGCCGATGCCTTTTTCCGCATAAAAAGGACGCCAACAACCCAATGTTGAAGGTAAACAATGCGCACGATCGGGCACTGACTTTGGCTTCGCAAACCCACTGAGTTTCAACGCAAACTCGGCCATAGAGTGTCCGGCAAACGGATTATGTGTAGAACAGGTCGTATCTGACCTGGCGGATCTCCGGTTGTTTCGCGCTGGGAGTATAGACAAAGTCGCGTTCACTTCAGGGCGTTGACTGCCGGCTCAAGCCACGAAAATAACGCGTTATTGAGGGCCGGAAATTGCGACACCAAAAGGCTGATCAGAGGAAGCGCGATGAAGGTTCCCATGCGCACCCAGAATTCGACGCCGAGTTCACCGGGCTTGGTCTGCATCACCAGGCTTAGGATGGGGTCGCGATGAACCTGGGCCGAGACGTAACCGACCATGCCGACAATAAAAATCAGAATGAAGATGGATGCGGAGCGTAATGCGGTTCGCGGTTCAAATGGGTAGGACTCGACGGAAAGCAGGAGGAACACGTAGAGGCCGACAATGGCAATGCCGAGAGTCCGCATGCGCAGGGTTATGCTGAGGATGAAGTTAAAATAGACCAGCGCGACGAAGCGTTCAGCCAGACACGTGAGCAGCGAAGGATCGGTTTCGTCTTTGTCCTTGCAGCAGACTACAGTGACCTTTTTGTCGTCGTCATCGGAGCCGATCTCGTGGAGGATGACGCCTTCGGTTCCCTGCCACTTGGTTTTCAGAAGCTTGAGTACGGCGGCGCAGCAGCCGGCGATGCTTGCTTCCAGCCTTTGGTAGCGATCAAGGCAAAACTCGGAAAGCGCCAGAGGATCGGACTTGGGAAACAGCGCGAAGTCCTGGCGGAACTTATCGCGCGATGCGAGGGTGTTTCCGATCGCGTCGACGGGACAAGTTGCGCCGTCGCTGACCCCCGGCTCCGGCTTCGGAGACTCACGAATCAGATGTTCGAGGGTTTCCAACTGCCGGGAAACCAGCCGCGATGACACCACCTCGCCCCCGCCCATTCTCCAGAAAGGCTCCCAGGTGAAGTTCATTTTGGCGAAGGCGCGCCGCAAGGGAAGGCGATCGATGGCGATCAAAATCTTGCGGCACTCCAGCCAGACAACGAGGAGGCGGAGGATGCTTGCGAACAAGGCAAGCGTGACCAGTGCAAGGAAAATGGCGTACAGCCATTCGAAGTGCCCGGTATCGAAACTCAGCACCGGATGACGATAGTCCATGGCGCAGAGCAAGATGGCAAGGGGCAGCAATAGTGGAGCAAAAACGCGGGCATCCCAAGCGCAGGGCTTGGCGACAGCGATCAATTGTTGGACGCTGTGTTCGTTGGGATCGGTGGGTTCGCCCTCGGCCGGAAGTTTGGGACGGCGCTGATCGACGAGTGCGAGGCCGGAAAGCGAAAACCATCCCCACCAGAGTCCAGCGGCCAGCAGGCAAAGTAAGGGAAGCAACGGCGAAACGCCGGAGGTGAGATGGATGTAGCGATGCAAGAAGGCATTTCTGGAGTGGCCAGGGAGCAAGAATAGCACGGCAGAGAAAAGAATCAGGAGGGCGGCGCCATACATAAAAATCATACTGGCGCGGGTCGCTTTTCGGCGATTCAGCTGGGTGAAACAGGACCAACAGTGAAGCGACACGGCGATCGCAGCTGACACAACTAAAGAAATGGTCTCGAAGCTCCAGGTCAGCCAGGCAACGCAGGGCCAAGCCAGCAATAGCATGGCAATCAAGAGCAACCAGCCGACGAGCACGATGAGAACTGCGCGGTACGGGTCGGCGATGGGAGCGAGGAGGGTCATGGCGGAAGAGGAGGCGAAGATGGAACTCTTCCAGAGTAGAAACCCGTAGGTGGCCACGAGGAAGAGGGTAAATCCAGCAACGATTCTCCAGAACAACGGCCAGGTGGGAAAGCTCCACGGCCTTGGCGCTGCCGGAATGTTCATGGGTCGCGGCGAGGAAGGGATGTTCCCGGCGGTGTGGCTGCAGTCATCGAGAATCGAGATAGGCCAAAAACCGTCGCGGCCTAAAACCGTCAGCCAGACTACTGGCGATGGCGGCTCGTCCTTGCATCGGGGTTGGGCGAAGAGGGGTTTCTCATATTCCGCGTAACCGGCGATGGGCAGAGGAGTGTGGCCGCTTTCTACCGCGCAACCAGAGGGCGGAGTGCCAGAGGAAGCAGAAGGGATGCAGGCAATCTGGGAAAGCGTGGCATTGTAGGTGCCGGCGGAATACGCGGCGGGAAAGATATGGACGACGCGGGAATTGCCGGAGGCGGATGCGGCAGGGGAGGCGACTTCATCGGTCAAACGCGGCAGCAAAGAGTAGGTGGTGAGCGCCATGACTCCATGCAACAAAGAGGTATCATCGACGTCACGGCTGAGTAAGAGATCGGCCGGCTCGGCAACGACGCGGGCCTCCGAGTAGCCTTTCTTGAAGAACGCACTCAAAAAAACCGTATCCATCGGATTGGTGGCTTTCAACACCACGAACTGAACGTGGCGCTTGCGAATGGAGGCGACCAAGCCCAATAGGATCGACTCCTGGGAGAGAGGGGACTGGGAGTGGGCGTATTGCGGGACCGTATCGTCATCACTGCCGCTATCCTGCAAGTTGAGGGGCAGGGCAGCGCGAATTTTGTAACTGTCGTCGGACGAGGAGGCGTGCTGCTCGAAGCCCTGCTGGTAGGCGCTGCGCAGCTGCGAAATATCGCGGGGGAAGTAGAGATGAAGGACGGAGTCTTCATCGGGATCATCGTCGGTTGGCAGGTTGGGACTCAAGGCGCGAGTTCCCGTGGGACAGGAAGCTGAGGCCGAGGACGGGGATGATTTCGGCTTGCCTGAGTTGGAGTTGACGTTGCCGTATGCGGTCTCGTCTTCGGTGAGAACGGCAATTTTCTCGGGCGCGTAGCCGCGATTCTTTTCGAACGCGATAAACTTTCGCAGCATGTAGCGGTCGCTTTGCTGGAAGGTGGCGAAATCGACGGGCAGGCCGTCCGGGAAGCAATGCTGGTTGAACCATTGCTGTGTATCCCAACTGCTGATGGTGCCGCTGCGGATGACGAGCCCAGGAAGCTGGCCTGCAGGGACTTTGGCGATCCATTGGGCGAGTGAGTAGAGAGAGCCGGAAAATGTGGGCCCAATGATGCGCAGGGGAAGATTGATCTCGGGTAGCGGCGGCTTGGAATTTCTGGCGATGGTGTTTTTTTGCGCGACATAGCTTTGGATCCATTCCACCGCGAGATTCAATTGCTTCTTGCTGATGCCGCCGGTAGGAGTCTCTCCCACGACGAGGACAAACAGCGATTGGTTCAAGACGTCCGCACTGGAAGGCCGGAAGACCATGAGTCCGGGCAAGTCCTCCTTGTCATCTTGATAATCGTCCTGCTGGAGGCGGAGGCGAAAGTCGGACGATTCGGGATGATCGTGGCTATCCCAGGGCAGGATGGCACGGTCGAAGGTCCAGCCAGCTTCTTGCGCGCCCTGCTGAATGGCGTCCATGGCGCGATCGAAAAATAAACTGAGATGAGTATGAATCGGGTCGGGGACGGTGGCGATGGCAAAGTTAATGTCGTTGGAACCGTCGCCTAGCTGCTTGAATTTGTCGTGCAGAGCCTCACCTTTGCAAGCACTCGTGTCTGAGCTTTTTGGCGGAGGGGGCAAGAAGAGATCCAGGGCATCGATCAGGTCTTTTTCGGGGCAGGGCTTGGGGGCAGAGGCCAAGGCGTGGAGCACGGCTTGCCCGATCGATTGTTGATTGGTAACGGTGTGTTCAGCGGAAGGCAATGAGCCGCCGGCCGGCGCACCGCTGCGAAGCAGGCCCGCGCCCAAACCCAGCACTAACAGAGTTCCCAGGCCACCTAATCTCTTCCCCATGGACGAATCCTCAGAACAATAAGGTCAGCTGCGGACGCTCGTGCATCATGAGTCCGATTGGGCGGCCCGCATTTTATAAAAACAATGCGCCTCTTGTACGCTGGATACAGGGGATTACGCGCGACAAGTCGCCTTCCGGGAACTTGCGCGTTCCCGCTCGATCCGGTTTGATCTTTCAGCGGCTCTGCGCGCCTCGGGTTGATTGCGTCCCATAATCTCAGTTTTTATGGGTGGTAGTCCGTCACGCTCACAACGTTGCACAGTGTCGCCGCACGAACGGATATCGCTCTTAAAATGGGGGACGGCGACCACGGAACATCGGTATCGCCGTCCGTCATGATTGTCATTTGTAGTCTGGCGTACCGAGTTATGCCGCGCGATACATCTTGGAACGCGCCACAGCAATGCTCTCTAGATTTGCTCGTTTTTCCTTGTGACGCGCAATGATCTTTGCACTCTCACCTTTACCTTTCGGAGTGCGAACTGTGGTTTTGCCGTATTTTTTGTGCATTTCATTGTCCACCCACTCTCGCAAGCTCAGGTTCGGCGGAACGGTGCCTAAGCTCTGAATCGACGGATCTTTACTTGGGTCGACCCAGAGCAACTGCTGTACTTCATCCGCTTCCTGGTTAACCCACGTGATGTAGCCGCCAGGCAGTATCTGTCGGGGTGCTTTGATCGCACCCGTAAAACTGTAGCGAGTGCCTGGAGTCACGATCGGATCGTAAAAATGTGGAGTCAAGAAATCGGAGACTGCGATACCTTGGATTGCGTAAGTATACTTATCCGCCTCGCACGGATCGCAAGCCTCGACCAAGTAGGCAAATTCTCCCGTACCGTCTTCGATCGTGTCCCCGTTGACCTCGATCGAAGTGGAGTTTTGCAGTCGGTTCGCATAAGGATCGACCAGCATTTCCACCGTTTCGTGGCTGGCATCAATGGTCCATTCATCGCTATCCGGACTGGCGATCACTTTGGCATACGGCTGGTTGTGCTTGTCCATGTGAAACCCGCCCTCGTCCGGGGGCAACGTTTTCACCAAGAACACCGGCCACACGCCAGCAGGTATTTTGTTTGGACTCGACAAGTAGGTCACCGATGCCTGCACGTTCCAGAACTGAGGCAGGTCGCGCGTGACCTGAATATTCAAAGCAGACGCTGTGGCTTCCATTAACTGTGAGTTGATCTCGCCGGTTTTATCTACAAGTCCTACTTGCAGCAGTGACATTTTTGCCTCCCTTTTTTGCACGCTGATTTACAGCCAAAGGTGATCGTGGCCGCGATGACCCCGCAGACGACGGATGTCGTAATGTTGCCGGGTCAGCGACCGCGAACGATGTATTCTTGCTACACGTTCGCATCGACACGACCAGCGCCGAGCCCAATTATTTGTCTTTGGAAAGTTGGCGGTAAGAAGCCCCCTCGGATGTGAAACTCGGATCGAGTATCACACTTCCGTTCCGTCCAACTGCCAGTCAAGATAATGCTGAGGTCATCGAATGTCAACAGCCAAATGTAAAACTGCCATACCACATTAGAAGTGTCCCCGGTTTGTCCACAATAGAAATGCCCCCCATTTACGATTTTCACCGCGTTCCGGAAAAGGCTGGAGTTTTCGTTTGCTGCCGGCCTTGCGCCGAGGGATTATGGGAAGTAACAACTCGCGTCCTGTCCCGCTGCGATTTGCCGGACGTTTCTGATACCACAAACGTGTTATTCGTCGCCCAACCTTCCGAGGTAATAAAAAAGTACTGCATTTCGTGATGTGGTCTCTAGTGGAGTGTCGCAAAGTGTTTGACACTAGGCCGAGCAAAGTCCGGCACGTCCAAGCCATGAAGGTGCATCGGAAGCGTGAGCGCCGCCGACCCAGAGCTTCACCAGCGTCGCGGAAACCGTTGGGAAAGGCGTGGGAATTTTCGGCGGCCTGCGTCGGCGATTAGCTCCAAGCCCGATTGCTCCGAAAGTGGGGAGAGCAATCCGATCTAAGAAGGAGAAAGCAACTAATGTCCGACAAAAATGGGAAAGCTCGGTCGACAGAAGCGATTGAACTCCGAGCCTACCAGATCTATGTGGAACGTGGCCGTAAGGACGGAAACGATCTGGCTGATTGGCTCGTTGCTGAAGCGCAACTGACTGCGGGCTGAAAGCGGAGCTCGCGGCCAGCAAACGAACGGTTCCCCGCGGGTGGGCCAGCGAAAGCGGCGGCAAGCGAACGCGGCATAACCACTGAGTCACCACTGAAAATGCCGGTGGGGTAGCATCTGCCGGGAATGCAAAGGCGCATGGCTAACAGCCTGGGACGAAGATGAATATGCTTTCGAAATACAAGTTTTGGATAGGCGGGGCGGTCAGCTTGCTCGTCATCGGCCTGATTGTTGGAGCGATGTATCCAAAGCATGTGTCGGGATCCCAGGCGGGCGCTCCACCGGAAGTCGAAGTCGTGTTGGTTGAGCAGAAGGACGTTCCAATTTTTGGCGAATGGATCGGCACTCTCGACGGACTCACCAATGCCGACGTCAAGGCCCAAGTCACAGGCTACCTTCTGCGGCAAGGTTACCAGGAAGGCGCATTCGTAAAGAAAGGGCAGTTGCTCTTCGAGATCGACCCGCGACCTTTTCAGGCGGCTCTGGACCAGGCTGAAGGACAATTAGCACAAGCTAAAGCTCAGCTCGCTACTGCGGAAGCGATTCAGGGTAGGACTCAGCTCGATGTGGAGAAGTACACGCCGCTCGCCAAACAACAGGCAGCGAGCCAGCAGGATCTCGACAACTCCGTTCAGAATAACCTGGCCGCCAAGGCCTCAGTGGACACGGCCCAGGCTCTGATCAAAACCGACGAGGCGGCCGTTGAAACCGCCAAGATCAATCTCGACTTTACCCGGCTCGTAGCGCCTATCGAGGGCATTGCCGGGCAGGCTCAGCTTCAGGTGGGCGCTTTGGTCAATTTGAGCAGCGGGGCCGTGACCTCGGTTTCAACCGTCGACCCCATCAAGGTTTATTTCACCGTTGGCGAGCCCCAGTATCTTGCATGGAGAAAACGCTTCCCGACCGAGACGACTCGCGAAGCGGCTGACAACAATTAAAAACACAATTTACTATTCATTTTTTAAGCAAAAAGCGCAACGTTCAGCTATTTCATGTTGCTATTCTATTTTATTTCCTCTATAAAGTTTCGTTCAGCGTGCTGCTGAGCACGCCGTCATTTTAGCTTCGCAATCTTGTTTGCTCGCGTTTGCTCCGTTTTTTCGTTACTTCAGATAGATCATGTCTATCGCAAATCACTTCATGCTTATTCTCAGCAAGAACGCATTTGATCAGTTTAAACAATAAGAAAATTTAATGAGAATTTGATTTTTCAGATCGGCCAGGAGGAAGATGCCATCAGTATTCTTCTCGGCCGTTATCCCGAGGGTGTGCGCCGTGGGCACCCGTTAGCCGAGCAGCCGCTTCCGCCGGAAGTGCCGCCGGGCATGCCGTCGACGCTGCTTGAACGCCGGCCGGACATTCGCCAGGTCGAGCAAGACCTGATCGCCGCGAACGCCGAAATCGGTGTCGCTAAAGCCGCGTTCTTTCCACAGATTTCGTTAACGGGCTCAGGCGGCGGCGCTTTTGGTCGGAGCGCTCTTTTCACCGGTCTTATGAGTTCACAGACCGGAATCTGGTCCTATGGCGCCCAGGTCACACAACCCATTTTCACAGGCGGAGCGCTAAGCGGGAATTTGAAACTGGCTCAGTCGCAACATCGCCAGGAACTGATTGCATATCAGCAGGTGATCCAGTTGGCGTTCCGCGATGTTTCCGATGCCCTGATCGGTTATCAGAAACTTCATCAAGTCCGCGTCGCGCAGGAGACAACAGTCAAGGACCTGCAGGATACAGTTGACACGTCCCTCATGCGCTATCGGGGAGGCATCACCACCTACCTCGAGGTCCTCGATGGGCAGCGATCGCTCTTTGAAGCCGAGATTACTCTCGCCCAAGCCCGAGGCAGCGAGTACCAAAGCTTGGTGCAACTCTACAAGGCACTGGGTGGAGGCTGGCAATAGGGCTCCCTGAAATTTGCCGACAAAACTGCACGCGAAGGCTGCGCAAAGGTTTCGGGTATGTGTGAGCGAGCGGAAAGACTAGTCGCGCTCGCCTTCGGCTATCCTGCGCAGTGCAAACTCAGAGCGTCCCTGGTGAAATTCCGATGAACCTAATTCCTAGACGGCTAACGATCGTTCTTTTCTCCATAGTTGTTTGCTTCGCCCGATTGGAGGCCCAGAACCGAAGCTCTGCCGAGAAACCGAACAGCGCTCCAAAATCTGCCTATTGTACAGCGCCCGAGTATCGACAGTTTGATTTCTGGATTGGCGATTGGGATGCGTTTGCAATCGACAATCCGACGGTGAGAAGTGCGCGCACCCGGGTCGACCTCATACTTGACGGCTGCGTTTTGCGGGAGAGCTACGAAGGCTCGGATGGACACCAGGGGCAGAGTTTTAGTATTTACGATTCTTCGCGCAAGCTCTGGCACCAAAGCTGGGTTACCAATCGAGGCGAGTTGCTGGTGATCGAAGGTAAGTTCGACGCAGGTGAAATGATTCTAAGTGGCGTCTTTCACACCATGGCAGGGGAACCGTTAGTTCGTGGCATCTGGAGCCGGTTGACGGAGGCGTTCGAGAAACTGCGGAGAAATCAACCGACGGCGGAAAAACCTGGAAGCCGTGGTTCGATCTCGTGTTTCGTCCGCACAAGCCGTGATCTTTATGGCTCACACGCTAAACTAAAAAACCGGAACGAGGTTGTGTTTTTTCTGATAAAGCTGGCGGTCAACCGCACGCAGCACGTCCTCAACCTGGCTCCCGGTTACGTAGCTCGCGATGCCCCAACTGAACGCCAGTTGATAACTCTTGCCGCTGCTGATGTTCCACTGCTCCAGCGACGAGTGCAGGCGACGGATGGGAGGGTCGCTGTCGTGCTCGCTGGTATCTGGCATCACCACTAGAAATTCGTCTCCACCTTGACGGAAGACAATGTCGCCGCCGCGAAAGCTGGTGGTCAATAAGCGCGCGAATTCTCTTAGCAGAAAATTGCCTTCGATGTTGCCGTACTTAGAATTGATGGCGCGAAAATTATCTAGATCGATGGTTAGGAATGTGAGCTGGCTGGATAGGCGATTCGCCCGCGCCACTTCTCGCGGAATCATCTCGTTCATCGCACGGCGGTTCAACAGTTGGGTCAAAGGATCAATCAGCGACAAGCTTTCCAGGCGCTCGTTGAGGATGAGTTCGCTGATCAAGGATCGGCGCGTGTTGTTCAGGGTGATTTTTTGTCCAACCAGGTAGATGTTGAAAAGCAGAATCAGCGAGATCAATCCAAAGAACAGTTGCGGCAGGTAGGCGTGCTCCACGCGAATGACGCGTTGCGCCCAAATGACGTTCGGCAGGACCAATGCCAGCATCCCGGCCGTCAATACGACAACCACCAGGATTGCAATCGACCACAACTGCAGGTCGCGTCCCGAGAGTTGCTGAATCTCCCGCTGGATTTGTTCCGCTCGCGCTAACATAGTGGGCGGTAGCGCGGGCTGTTGCTCTTTGGTCTGCATTGCCCCTCCACCCCGGGCGCAGTAAGCCCCGGGGATTACCATTCTCTATTTTCCTTTGGAATCGCAGGCGGAGCGAGATGGAAGTGTGGTCGCCGGTTACGTTCGTAATCGGCATGCGCCCTTCGCGGACTCCGGGCAGCCGGCCAGATCAGGCATGGCTGACGTCTAGCAGCACATTCTTTCCGGCTTCTTTGCGTAGAGTAATCTCGAGAGTCTGGCCAACAGGGAGCGCGTTGCGCATGTCTCCTTCAAGCGCCAAGGTTTGCGGAGATCCCCCATCGCCAGACAGCGTGACGATCGATTTGTTCGGCTGTCCCACATTCGATTCGAAGAATACGACTTCTCTTACCGTGCCGCGGGCTTTCACCCGTGATCCGTCCGAGACCGGGCCAGCTGAGCGGGTGACCGGTGCACTGCCCTTGGGTGCAAAAGCGGCCTTGCCTTTGCGCAACTCCATCAACGCATTCAAGCCAAGTATTGCGGAAATAGAGAGCAGGATGAGCGACATGAATAGCCCATCCACAGTGGTTAAAGAGCCAAATAGAACGATATAAACGATGCCGAGTAGTGGAATCAGCGCCAGAAAGAGCGAAATCACCAGGATCATAACTTTGTCGGAGCGCGGCCCGGAACTGGGCCAACTGGGAAACAGAGTAGCAGAAAATTGTTTAGTTTTGCAGGGCTCGAATCAAGACTAGGCACATTGATCGCGCCAGTCCCCAATTTCCGTGAGACCTTCGCGACGGGATTGCTCAAACAGGCGGACACGATGCCGGATGTGCTCGAACTCATGAATATCGGCCCAGACCTCAGCCTGCCAGTGTTCCTCGTGGATCGCAGTTTCGCCGCAGGTGGCGCACCGGGTGTGGAGTTTGCGAACCACGGGACCGGTCGGCGTCTGGTGCGCAGTCGGTAATTCGATAAAGATGCAACGCACTTCCTGGATGTTTTCGTTGGCATCAATTATGTGCTCGTAACGTAGCAGGAAGCCAAATCCCAGCTTGCGGGCTTCGGCCTCGGCTTCGGCACGGGTGTGGAACGGGCCATATTCCGCTCGCAGTTGCTCAATCGAGTCGCAAGCCATCCAAAAGCTTTCCTTAGTGTTCATCTCTGTCCTCGAATCGCGACTGCAGGGCGGGGGACACAATAATGCCTGGGCGCACTTCGGGGATTATGCAATTGGAATGCCGCAACCAGGCACCTGTAAAACTGCCGTTTTCAGCGATGATCGCGGGAAGGGAGCTCGTGGTTATGCAAGCTTTTGCATCGTTTTCCCTTTCATTCTGAACTTGTACTAGGGTGATCGGTCAAGCCTTATTGTGCTCCTTGACATGGATACCTGTATTTTGTGAACGTGGCATGGGGGACGACCTGATGCGGTCAGAGTGGCTTCGCTTGCCCAAAACTTCCGCCAAAAAGCCAAGGACAGTCGATTGATCGAGCCAAGGATCCTTCCCCGTTTTTGTCGTCTGCTTCTCTTTTGTCTGACGTTAGGGCTGGTTTTTGCGC
The DNA here is from genome assembly GCA_963770465.1 of uncultured Acidobacteriota bacterium. Taxonomy (GTDB): domain Bacteria; phylum Acidobacteriota; class Terriglobia; order Terriglobales; family Acidobacteriaceae; genus JABDBE01. The sequence continues at coordinate 160,798 of CAVYQB010000036.1, read as the reverse complement.
GGCCTGTCAGCGGGCAAGACGATGGTCCGGTTGCTCAGCCTCGCAATTGGGACTTCGGCCTATGGGCGGCCGGGGCTACTGGTGAAGAAAACACCAACTCTTTTGCTGAGGCGCAGACTTTGGCCACTGCCATATTCGTTGGCAAGGTCCTTACTGATGAGATTGGTAAAGGATGGCGTCGCGGGCGCTTCGAATATGGAATGGATTTTATCCCGCTATTCCGCCAATTCCGGCCTCATGAGGTCCACGGCATAGGGTTTGAACCTGTAATTCTGCGCTGGAACTCAAGCCTGCGCACTCGGCACCTCGCTCCCTACATCGAATTGGCAGGGGGAGCTTTACACACTAACGTGAATTTTCCCGCCGGCGATACTTCAACTTTTAACTTCTCTGCGCGAGGTGGAGGCGGGCTACGAATATTCACAAGGCCAAGCCAGTCCATCGAGATAGGCTGCCGCTGGGCGCATATTTCCAACGCAAATTTGGGCAATCAAAATCCGGAATTAAACGGGGTGCAGGTAAGCGTGGAGTATCACTGGTTCCGCTGAGCGATCCATTGGCATTGCCGTAACAATCGGACGACAACACGGGACTGGCCTGGAAGGCGGAGGATATGCAACCACAAATCACGGCAGAGGGTTGCATGCTCAGAATGAGAATTAACCCGTTATTCATCTTACGGTCACTTGAGCGTAACCATTCGCGGCATACACTACCCCGAAAAGAAATTGGTTGATCAGGCCGGACTTTTCAGGGCTTATGGGTCGCGCTTTGTCTTGTAACTTACGCGCTTGATCACGCTTCCTCACATTAGTGCTGGTCTTCTGTTGATTCGTGGGCGCGAGGTGGGCGCCAAGAAGTTGGAGAGGACAGGTGCATGAAGCAGCTGGTTTTCGTGGTGGAAGATGAATTTGATGTTTGTGAACTCGCGCGCCAGCATCTCGAGGAAGCTGGCTATGCGGTCCGCACTTTTTCCACAGCCGACATAATTCGCGAGGCGGAAAACCGGCGTCCTTCTTTAATGCTTATCGCATTGATGATTCCAGATGGCAACGGCTTTGACCTCTGCCGCCGCATTCGTGGCAGTCGCGTTCTAGCAACAACCCCGGTGATTTTCCTCATCCCGCAAACCTCGGAGCACCATCGTGCATTTGCCCTGGAGTGCGGAGCGGATGATTGCATTATCAAGCCATTCAGCCCGCGTGAATTAGTGGCGCGGGTACAAGCGGTGCTTCGGCGATTCAACACCGAGAGTGGGCGTTACCCGATGGAGACGGCCGAATTGGTCATCGACAGTTTAGCCATGAAAGTTTTAGTCCGCGGCTGTGAAGTGACAACTACAAGTTTGGAATTCCGGCTAATCGAGTATCTCGCTCGTCATCGAGGCCAGGTGTTCACCCGCGATCTACTGCTCGATGCAGTTTGGGGAGATATGGAGTTCGTAACGCCGCGCAGTGTGGACGCCTGCATTCGCCGCGTCCGCGGCAAGATCGAGCCTGACCGCACGGCGCCCACCTACCTGAAAACTATTCGCGGAGTAGGTTATCGTTTGGACGCCGTTGCAACGTGGCGACTTACGGCAACCGATCCATGTAATTGTCTTGCTTGTACCTCGTCAGTCCGATCGTCAAGAGTTCATCTAACAGACCATCGTCGAAGGTCTTCATCCCACGCTTGAGCTTACCGACTCTGTTCGCGAAGAGCTACCCGTCGAACGACGTCCACCCATCGTTAAGGCTTACTGCAACGAGCGCCGGAAGAACGACCGCACCCGCTCATCTCCACCATCAATAATTTCTATTGGACTCAATATACGGATGCACGTAAAGTTGTTTAAAGCTGCTTTGGGGACGGGGGATGCGCAAACGCCAGGTGAAGCGGTAGCGGATGTGTGTTTAAGGGGATGCCTGTCCGCCTCGTGGATGGAATCTGTGCGGCTCAAGGCCAGGCGCTATTCCATGCTGGCTGAGGTAGTGACTTAAGTAAGTGCTCCAACCGAACACGGTGAGTAAAATATGGAACCAGAGAGCCTGGGATTGGAAGAAAACGAGAGCGAAGTTCTAACCGGCCACGCGCGCGATGTCACCCACGTCCTTCCCCTCGAGGAAATCGCCAACCTTGCGGCGGCTGAGGGCCAACCCGCCGAGACGTTGACGAACGTCGTCGCCTTGATTGCCAAGCGGTTTGAGACCCAGGTTTGCTCGGCGTATCTGCTCGAACCGGACAGGGCAAATCTCGTGCTGGCGGCAACCGTGGGCCTTCGGCGGGAGTGCATTGGCAATCTGCGAATGGCAATCCACGAAGGACTGGCAGGCCTGGTGGCGGAACAGGTGCGGCCGGTGGCTGTGGAGCAGGCTCAGAGTCATCCGCGTTTCAAGTATTTCCGCGAAGCCGGCGAAGATTCTTATCAGTCGTTTCTCGGGGTTCCGCTCATCGACCGGGGGGTTCTGCAGGGAGTTCTGGTAGTTCAAACTGTGGAGCCGCGGATTTTCGGCGAAGATGAGGTTCGCCTGCTTGCCGAGGCGGCAGCCCAGGTGGCGCCTGTGGTGAGCGAAGCGCGAACACTTGATCGCTTCATCGCTCCCGCGCAGGAACGCCTTTGGGCACTGGCTCGCAATCTGTGGTGGAGCTGGGACCACGACGCCGCAAGCATATTCCGTGATCTTAATCCCGTGCGCTGGAGGCAAGTGAATCAGAATCCGGTTTCGCTGCTGGCAGAGTTTCCGCTGGCAAAATTGGAAAGCCGCGCCGCGGAACTCGTGCTGCACAGCCGCATCAATTATGCCTGTCGCCGGTTGCAGGAGTATTTACGGGCGGACCGAACTTGGGGAACCCAGCGCGCCGGCGTTTTGCGGCCTTGTCCAGTCGCCTATTTTTCGGCGGAGTTCGGGCTGCACGAATCGCTTCCTGTTTACTCCGGCGGGCTCGGCGTACTGGCCGGAGACCATATTAAGAGCGCGTCCGATCTCGGCATTCCGCTCGTCGGCATCGGCTTGTTTTACGGGCAGGGATATTTTCGCCAGCGCCTGGACCGCCACGGTTGGCAGCAGGAAGAGTATTTGGCGACTGACGTCAATCAATTGCCTTTGGAGGCCGCGATTGGCAAGAACGGCCGACCAGTCGTAGTGCAAATCGAGACTCGCAGCGGTTCGATTCATGCCAAAGTCTGGCGGGTAGCAGTTGGACGCTGCGACTTGTTCCTCCTCGATTCGGATGTAGAAGGCAATGCTCCTGACGACCGCACTCTGACGTCCCGTCTCTACGGCGGAGACGCCCGGACTCGAATTCGCCAGGAGTTGCTGCTTGGCGTAGGAGGCCTTCGCGCCCTTAAAGCCATGGGCATCGTGCCCGGCGTTCTTCATCTGAACGAAGGGCACAGCGGATTTGTGGTGCTGGAAGCCATCCGCATGCGGATGGAGGAAGAGGGGATCAAGTTCGACGCCGCGGTGCCCCGCGTATCACGAGAAGTAGTCTTCACTACCCATACGCCGGTGCCTGCTGGTCACGATCGTTTTGATGCAGAGCTGATTGAGGAGCACCTTGGACCTCTACGCGAAGTGATGGGCCTCTCCCAGGAAAGCCTTATGGGGCTAGGACGCGAGGATCCAAACAACCAGCATGAGACGTTTTGCATGACCGTGCTGGGTCTGAGGCTCTCGCGCCGCGCCAACGCGGTTTCCGCTCTGCATGGCGAAGTGTCACGCGCGATGTGGACCGGGCTCTGTCCGGGCAAGCCGGAAGACGAAGTTCCCATCGGACACATCACTAATGGAGTTCATGTTCCTTCATGGCTGGCTCCGCAGATGTTCCGCTTGTACGACCGCCATCTGGGCACGAATTGGCACCAGCACAGCAGCGAAGCGCGCATCTGGGAAGGTATCGAGAGCGTCGATGACGGCGAGCTCTGGGAGACGCACCTTAGCCTGAAATCGCAACTGCTACAATTCGTGCGCCGACGCGCCGTGGAACAAGCCGAGCGTCGTGGCGAGTCCGGAGAGGTTTTGCAGAGACTCGGCAAGGTGCTCAGCCCAGACGCGCTCACGATCGGATTCGCCCGCCGCTTCGCGACCTACAAGCGAGCCAACCTGATTCTCACAGACATCGAGAACCTGGCGTCCATGGTGAACGATCCGAAACGCCCGGTGCAGTTCGTTTTTGCCGGCAAAGCTCACCCTAACGACGAGCCCGGAAAACGAGTTCTACAACAGATTGCAGAATTGATGCGCAACCCCCGCTTCGCGGATAAGTTCGTCTTTGTCGAAGACTATGACATCAACGTCGGTCGTCATTTTGTCCAAGGCGTTGATGTCTGGCTGAACAACCCGCGGCGTCCGCAGGAGGCGTCTGGAACGAGCGGTCAAAAGGTGGTCTTGAATGGTGGATTGAATCTTTCGGTTCTCGATGGCTGGTGGGCTGAAGCGTACGACGGCATGAATGGCTTCGCCATTGGGACCGGCAGAACCCATGCCGACATGAACGTCCATGACGCGCGGGACGCGGAGGATTTGCGCCGCACGTTGCGCGAAGAAGTAATTCCGTTGTACTACCAGCGTGATCGTGACGGTCTGCCGCGCGGCTGGATCAAACGCATGAAGCGAACCATCCGCACTCTCGGCTGGCGCTTCAATGCCGATCGCATGGTCATGGATTACACGCTGAAATGCTACGTTCCCGCAGCCGGGGGCACATCGAGTGATATGCGATCGTCTTGGTGAGGACTGCCGGCTCACTCAAGACAACTAACCTCGACCCTGTCCAGCAGACCGCGCGGTACTTAGAGCGTTCCTGAATTCACGCCTGACCTGTTCTTCGCTTTTTAGAACTCGACTCAGTTGCTGAACGATCCGCAACAATTCATCCGGATCCTTTGCATCCAGTGCGGCGCGGCACAATTCTCTCCAGGTCTTTCGTTGTGTCTCAGCCAATGGCATTTCCTCCCAACGTTTGCTTTTGAGGGATACGATCATCCCGGTTAGTGACGCGCTACAAGAGAAAGGCCTTCTTCATCTTCTCGTGCCGAGGGTTTACTCTTCGGAGCGCGCGCAGCGCTGCAAACGTCGAGCCGACAATGCAGACGGCAATGAGTAAAGTCAGACCGCTCATAGCCAAATCACTGAGCAACTCAACAGAACTTTCCAGCATGCTTACTCCTTCCATCTCTTCTGCTGTGACATCAAGGCGCGACGGTGGGCAGGAAAATCCTGCCCACTCAGAGCCGCAGAATCAGAACCGGAAAACAATTCCAGCAGATGGTTGCGCGGTGTGCGTCCAGCTATTAGTGTTGAGGCTCGTGAGGCCGAAATCGGTGTCTTTGTATACGTAGCCTCTATACTCGGCTCGTAGAGCTATGCGTCTGGTTAACGTGTAGTTGACGCCGGCGCCGTACAGAAACGCGCCCTTCGCCTGGGTAGTGGCGCCGGGCACGAAGCCACCCGCGTTGCCGGTCGGATGGAACACCAAACTGCCGCCTCCACCCAGCACGTAGGGATTTAGTCTGCTCACCGCGAAGGGAAGATTTATAACTGCATCAGCAGTAGCGCTGTGCACGTCGGACTGAACTCGCGAAAAGCTGCCTGTCGAAAAATACTTCTCCGTATCACGGTCCCAGCCGTAGTTTGCTTCGCCAGCCAGCCAGCGGTTGAAGTGATATCGATAGCCGACGAGAAACCCGCCCGTATCGGTAGTGGTCCGCGAGATTCCCTGGCCGCTAGTGTTTTGTGTAAAGAAACCGGTGCCTTGCAGACTGACTTCTGATCGACTTTCCTGCGCCGTGGCACCGAGAGCTAACAGGACGATAAAACCTAAAACTAACGAAACTCGCCGCATTGTGTGGCTCCTCCATATTTGCGCTTGCGATTCCGCAACCGCAATTAGCTTGTATTTTGGATCGCTGTTCGGAATTCATGTTGGCAATTGAAAAGCCAAAGTCACGACAACACGGGTCTGCCCTGAAATGCCTGAATGGACGATGGTTGCGCAAAGTGCCTTAGGAATAAGCGGTGCCGTGCTGTCAAGGCATCGACACGGAATTTGACAAGTGGCAGAGGGCTCGACATTTTCCAGAAGCTTTCTCTCGATTCGCAACATCAGATGAAATATCTCGGGGTGTCATTCGTCTACCGTAACGGGGAGCTACTGACTGACAGCAGAAGATAAGTTTGTGACTGTCGCGAGGATCTAATGAGCACTTTTTCCGCGACCATCTCAGAGGAGTACACGCAGCGCTACGAAGCGCTGCTGCGCGCGACCAGCGCGATTGGCACGTGCGGCGATTGTGATACTGCTGCCGACGTTCTCATCCAGGCGCTGCGCGAAGTCATCTCCTTTGATTATCTGCAGCTCGTCACCTTTGAGAATGACGGCGCTGCTATCGAATGGCATCTTCTTTATTCCAACGGCGCAAGACAGAATCTGCATTCGACTGATGTTGTCGTGACGGGCACGCCCATCGAGTGGGTGCATGAGTCGCGGCAGGCTCTTGTCATCCCCAATTGGAATGCGGAAACGCGATTTGCCAAGCATGCGGAATTTCTAAATGAATTAGGTATTGTGGCTACCTGTGTGCTGCCGATTGCGCGAGGACCACGGCGCCTCGGCGTCCTGAGTTTGGGGATGTCTCGCAGAGACGCTTACCCGGAGGACGAAGTCCGCTTTCTCGCGGTTGTCGCCGACCAACTTGCGCTGGCGATCGACGCTGCAGTGAACTTCTACTTATCGAGGCAGGCGCAGGGTCGGTTGAAGCTGATCCTCGATCTAACGAATCAAGTCGTCTCCAAGTTGAATTTTCAAGAACTGCTGCAGGCAATCTCGGCGAGTGTTCGCCAGGTGATGCACTGCGATGCCGCAGCGATCATGCTGTCCGAGCCAGACGGCACGCATTTACGAGTGCATGCTCTCGACTTTCCGGGCAGCAAAGGCTTTTTCAAAAAAGACGGAGTAATTCCCATCGAAGGGACGATGCCCGGCGAAAGCTTTCGCAGCGGCAGGCCCTTCGTCTTAAATCGGCTTGATGCTGCTGAAGTTTCCCCCGAGATGTATGCCAAGACTGCGGCCGAGGGTATGAATTCAATTTGCGACATTCCTCTCATCAGCCGGGATCGCTCGCTGGGCCTGCTCGCTCTGGCAAGCCGGGAAGAGAACGCGTTCGAGCAAGACGATGTGTCATTCTTGGTGCAGGTGGCTCGGCAAGTAGCAATCGGCGTGGAAAACGCCCTTGCCTACGGTGAAATCGCTGAGCTCAGAGATAAACTCGCACAAGAGAAGCTGTATTTAGAAGATGAAATCCGCGGCGAAATGGACTTTGAGGGAATTGTGGGACAGAGTCCGGGGCTGCGTCATGTTTTGAATCTGGTGGAAACCGTAGCTCCCAGCAACTCGACGGTATTGCTGCTCGGAGAAACCGGCACGGGAAAAGAACTGATCGCACGGGCAATCCATGAACGCAGCCGGCGCAAAGAACGAACTTTCGTGAAACTCAATTGCGCAGCAATTCCGACAGGACTGCTCGAAAGCGAACTATTTGGACACGAACGAGGCGCTTTCACCGGAGCCATTGCACAGAAGACTGGACGGCTCGAACTGGCTGACCAAGGCTCATTGTTCCTGGATGAGGTCGGGGATATTCCGATCGAGATCCAGCCGAAGCTCTTGCGCGCTTTGCAGGAAAGTGAGTTTGAAAGGTTAGGCAGCACGCGAACCAAAAAGGTTGACGTGCGGTTGGTAGCGGCGACCAATCGCGATCTCGAAAGAATGATGCAGAATGGCGAGTTCCGCAGCGACTTGTACTATCGCTTGAACGTGTTTCCCATCCGCATTCCTCCCTTGCGCGAACGTCCCGAGGACATTCCGCTGCTGGTTCGCTATTTCACTCAGAAGTACAGCCGGCTGATGGACAAGCAGATCGAATCCATCCCCGCCTCAGCCATGAGGAAACTTATCGAATTGGCATTGGCCAGGAAACATCCGCGAGCTGGAAAATTTTATCGAGCGTTCGGTGATCCTCACTCAAGGCACCGCGCTGCAAGCCCCGATCGCTGAACTGGGCAACAATGGGAAGACGGCTCCGCTGGCTGGGACCCGCGAAGCGAATGAGCGCGATGATATTATCCGCGTTTTGAAAATGACCAACGGGCGAGTGGCAGGACCAGACGGAGCTGCGGTCCGCATGGGCCTTAAACGCACAACCCTGATTGCTCGCATGAAGAAGCTGGGTATTGACGCGCGAAGAGTATCATGACTTTCCGCCTTGAAAGGGCGTGGCTTAAGCCACGCCGCACGTCGTTTTCAATGACAGATGGCGCGGCTGGGGAGTTGTACCCTTCCAAAACTTCGGCGCCCAAAGTTTTTCCGCAACCACTTTCGCATCCGTGCCACAAGATATTTAGAAATGATTGATGGCGCGGCTGGAAGCCGCGCCCTTTCAAAACCTAAACGGAATTATTACTTTTCTCTCGTCGTATTCCATCTCTATGTCATTCCAATCCCGACAAAGTGTCAATTTTGACTTTGACATTCATTGACATAATTCTTCGCCTACTCTTCTCCTGACAATCATTTCAGCGCTTTACGCTGCCCCGGCTTTGGCATGCGCATTGCGCATACCCAAGCGCTACACAGATTCAATATGTTCAGAATTTCAATTATCGACACACTATCTCAACGAAAGCTGGTAGTCGAAGGAAAGCTCAGCGAACCCTGGCTCGATGAGCTTCGTACCACCTGGAAAAATGCCGGCCGCGACCTGGGCGGACGCAAACTGATAATCGATGTGAGCAACTTGACCGTCATCAGCCAAGCAGGAGAAGACGCAATCTTCGATCTCATGAAGCAAGGCGCAAAGTTCTCCTGCTCCGGTGTTTGCACGAGATACATCCTGAAGCGGCTGGCGCGGGGCATGCGAGGCCAGGCGCGAACCGAATCGGAAGCAAGTGAGACGTTGAAAACGTAAGAAAAGAATTCAAGTTGTCGATTTGCACCGAACTCAAACGACTAATAAGTGAAAGACAGAGGTGAATATGAAGAACGCAAACCAGATTGCGAGAGGCCAGCAGTATGCGAGCAGTGATGATTTTCAGCAAATCTTTCAGGAAGACATGAGTGGTCTCTATTTGCTCTCGTTTCTGTTAACTGCAGATCGTGAAAAAGCGGAGCAATGTTTTGTTTCCGGTCTGGAGGATGCGGTTGAAGGCAATCGCGTTTTCAAGGACTGGGCGCGCTCCTGGGCGCGGAGAGCAATTATTCAGAACGCCGTGACAGTAATCAATCCACGATCTCCCGAAGCGAGCAGTGTTACGCGCAACATTAATGAAGCAAAGCTCCCGGCGGAGCAACCGGTTGAGATTGGCGCCGTTCTCAAACTCGAACCGTTCGAGCGCTTCGTCTATGTGATGTCGGTGCTCGAACGCTACTCCGATCAACATTGTTCCGTTCTGTTGGGCTGCGCCCGAGGGGAGGTGTCGGCTGCGCGAATTCGGGCATTGCAGCAAATCGGCAACTCCTTGGAATTGCCCAACGACACCGTGGCGAATGCCAGTTCAGCAAGACCGGCCTCGCACAATGCCCGCAGTTCCCTTCTTCAATTATTAGTAGCTCCGCGCCTGGCGACTTCAGGGTAACTAAATTTTCTTTAAGGATGAGGATGGCAATGCATACAGAGTTGCAGAAATTTTCGAATCGATGGGGGTTGGGCTTTGGCGTTTTCTTGTTGCTGCTGGCAACAGCCGGCTGCGGCCGAAGCAGCGTGCAAGCCGCACCACCTGCCATGCCCGCGCCGCTGGTAACTGTGATCAAGGCTACTGCGCAGGACGTCCCAAAGTATCTGGATGAAATCGGCAGGAACGCTGCTTTCGAATCAGTCACCATAACGCCGCAAGTCGGCGGACGCATTGTCGAGCGGCATTTTCAAGATGGCGAGAACCTTAAAAAAGAACAATTGCTTTTTGTCATCGATCCCCGGCCCTACAAGGCTCAACTGGATTCGGCTCAAGCCAGCCTCGCCCAGGCAAAAGCCGCGCTTGAACTTGCCAAAATTCAATTCGCCCGCGATGAGGAGGTCATAGCAGCCAGAGCGATTTCAAAGCAGGACTATGACACTAAGAAGAGCGCAGTGGACCTCGATCAGGCACAAGTCGACGCTGCGCAAGCAAGTGTCGAAACCGCACGGCTCAACCTCGAGTATTGCTATATTCACTCCCCGATCGATGGCAGGGCCGGCGCGCGTTTGGTGGACGTTGGAAATGTAGTGCAACCGAACTCCACATCGCTCCTCTCCATCCAGCGGCTTGATCCGATCTACGCAAATTTCACTGTCACGGAAATTGATCTCCCCGAAGTTCAAAGACAGATGTCGCACGGCACGCTTAAAGCTGCCGTCCGCCTTCCCTCAGACCTGGAAAATGTAGCCAGGCCCGGCCGCGTCGAGTTCCTCGACAACGCGGTGCAGAACGGTAGTGGGACAGTTAATCTGCGTGCAACCATAAACAACTCTGATCATCACTTCTGGCCCGGCCAATTCGTAGACGTAAAGCTCGTTCTCAATACAGAAAAGGCAGCGGTGCTGATTCCCAACGAAGCCACACAGATCAGTCAGCAGGGGCCATTCGTTTATGTAGTGAAATCCGACGATACAGCCGAACTGCGGCCAGTGAAATTAGGACAGCGCCAGGGCGACGAGGTGGTTGTGACCGCGGGAGTCACCGCCAATGAACGCGTGGTACTCGCGGGACAAATGCTGGTTAGACCAGGGGGCAAGGTCCGCGTCGCCTCCAACTCCGCTGATCTGGCGTCTGCGAACGCGAGCAGCCAGACGCTCAGCTCGAAAGCAGGCCGCTAATGAATCTCTCAGAAATTTTCATTCGTCGCCCGGTGATGACGATTGCGCTGACTGTCTCTGTCATTCTTTTTGGACTGTTGGCTTATTTCCAATTACCCGTCAGCGATCTTCCTGCCGTCGACTATCCAGTCATTCAGGTGCAGGTCAATTATCCGGGAGCCACTCCGGAGACGATGGCCAACAACGTAGCCACACCGCTGGAGCGTCAGTTTATGCAGATCCCCGGCCTCGAACTGGTGACCTCTAACAATGGCCAAGGACATTCCAGCTTTGTCCTGCAGTTTGATCTGAACAAGAGTCTCGATGCCGCTGCGACTGACGTGCAGGCAGCCATCACACGAGCTCAAGGACAACTTCCCGTAGATTTGCCCAGCCCTCCCACATTTACGAAAACTAATCCCAACGACCAGCCCATCCAATATATTGCGCTGGTCAGCGACACGGTCACAGAAGGTCAGCTCTACGACTACGCGAACACTCAGGTCGGCGAGCGCCTTAGCATTCTTCCCGGCGTCAGCCAGGTTGGTGTCTACGGCACGCAGTCGGCGGTGCGGATTAAAGCAGATCCATCCGCGATGGCGGTTCGCAATATCACTCTTGAAGATCTGACTAGCGCGATCAAGAACGGAACCGCTTACACTGGCGCCGGCCAGTTCGACGGGCCTCACCGCAGCTTCCTGCTGCAGCCGCAAGGACAACTTAGCACCGCCGACGATTACAACGGCCTGATCGTCGGACAAAGCTCTGGCTCGCCCGTGTACCTGAAAGACGTCGCCAGCGCCAAAGAAGGTGTTCAGGACGAACGCATCGACATGCGCTTTTGGGTGCGCGGATATCCGCAACCCGGAGCGACCGTGGTGGTCGCGGTGTTTCGCCGCGCAGGCGCGAATGCAGTGGAGGTATCGAAGTCGGTGCGGGACTTGCTCCCCACCATTCAGTCGCAACTCCCCACTTCGGTTCTGCTGGTGACGGCCTACGATCGCTCGCAGACTATCGTGGGCAGCATAAAGGACGTGCAAGCCACGCTCTACATTGCGTTTGTGTTAGTGGTCATGGTGATCTTCGTTTTCCTGGGACGCGTTACGGACACGCTGATTCCCGCCGTAGCCCTACCTCTGTCGTTGCTGCTCACCTTCATCGCGATGAACCTCCTCGGCTATAGCCTCGACAACCTTTCACTGATGGCTTTGACCCTGGCCATTGGATTTCTGGTTGACGATGCCATCGTGTTTTTGGAAAACACGGTTCGGCTGATGGAGCAAGGACAGAACGCTTTCGAAGCCTCGCTCAACTCCGCCAAGGAAATCAGCTTCACCATTTTGGCCATGACTCTTTCACTGGCCGCGGTTTTCATTCCGTTGGTGTTTATGAGCGGCCTCATGGGACGAATCTTCCGCGAGTTCTCTCTCACCATCGTCATTTCGATTTTGGCCAGCGGAATTGTTTCGCTCACACTCACTCCTTTAATGACTTCGCGTCTGTTAGGCGAGCGCGGTAAAGGCGCAAAGAAGACCTGGATGGAGCGAGCGTTCGGAGCCTTCGAGCATCGAGTGCTGGACGTGTACGGACGTTCCCTCTGGTTCTTTCTACGCAATCGCTGGATCTCGGCTCTTACCTGGGTGATCTGCCTCGTGGGGACTGCGTATTTTTTTTATGTTGTACCCAAATCGTTCCTGCCCGTTGGTGACAGTTCATTTATCCGCGGGATATTAGTAGCGCAAGAGGGATCGTCGCCCGATCAGATGCATGCCTATCAAACCCAAGCGGAAAAGATCATGAAGGCGAATCCGGCCGTGCGCAGCACTTTCACCATGAGCGGAAACGCGGCGTTTCTAGGATCGAATCAGGCATTCCTGATTGCGTTTTTGAAAGATCCATCGCAGCGTCCACCCATCGCGCAAGTGGCCGGACAGTTGATGGGCGCAATCGCCAATTCAGTTCCGGGAACCGTGGCCTTTATGCAGCCAAATCCTGCGCTCGAAATCAGCACCGGCGCTACCGCCAACGCTCAAGGCCAGTTTGCTTACGCCATGTCAGGCATCGACCCTAACGAGGTCTACGGTACCGCAGCCAAAATGATGGCGAAAATGCAGGAGTATCCGGGATTCTTGTTTGTGAATTCTGATCTCTACAATCACACTCCGAACTTGCAGGTCGATATTCTGCGCGAGCAGACGAAGCTATACGGCATATCGGAGAGCCGGATTCTTACGCTCCTGCACGACGCCTACTCACAGAATTATGCTTACTTGATTAAGAAACCAACCGATCAGTATCAGGTGATTCTCGAAGTCGCCGATGCTAAGCGTTCCGCACCTGAAGACCTGGGCAAGCTTTACATCAAGAGCGACGACGGTCAACGAATGGTTCCGCTAAATGCGGTCACAAGCTGGCATCCGGTCATCGGACCGCAAGCGGTCAACCACCTTAATCAATTCACCAGCGTGACCATGTTCTTCAATCTGAAACCCGGCTATTCCATTGGGCCGGCAACTCAGTTTGTGGAAACAACTGCAAAACAGATTTTGCCGCCCGGCATTGTTGGTGCATTGCAGGGCGAGGCGCTCACTTTCCGCAATACAGTCTCGGATCTTGCGGTGCTGATGTTGGTCGCCGTGTTCGTCATGTACGTGATCCTGGCAATTCTTTACGAAAGTTATCTACACCCAATCACCGTGCTGTCTTCATTGCCCGTGGCGTTATTAGGAGGGTTGATGACGCTGTGGCTATTCGGCGCGGAGGCATCACTGTATGCCTACATCGGAATGTTCATGTTGATGGGTATTGTGAAAAAGAACGGAATCATGATCGTCGATTTCGCGGAGGAGCGAGTGCGTCAGGGAATTGCCGATGATCAGGCGATTCACGATGCGAGCATGGAGCGCTTCCGCCCGATCATGATGACCACCATGGCCGCACTGCTGGGCGCGCTGCCGATTGCCATGGGTTACGGAGCAGACGGGGCTTCACGGCGGCCACTAGGGTTGGTTGTTGTCGGCGGCCTCATTGTCTCGCAATTCATAACCTTGTTCGTGACGCCTGCAATCTACCTCTATCTCGAAGAATTCCAGGAGAAGGTGCTGGATCGTTTTTCTTTCTTCCGAGCGAAGCGCGACCGAGTGTCTTCGACAAGTCCAGCCTTTGCGTTGCAGGAAGGCTCTGGAGATTAATCATGACTCTAAAGCAGTTTCATTTGCGGCTTATCATTCTCTTTCTGTGCATGGCTGCGCTCACAGGTTGCGCTGTCGGCCCAAACTATAAACGGCCGGTGGTGGATGTTCCGGGAACCTATCGAGGATCATCACCTGAACAGGCCGCCGCAGCGGCACCAACAGGAACCGCGACCGCTCAAACCCCGGCTTCCTCGCTGGGCGACGAAAAATGGTGGGAGGTCTTTCAGGACCAACAGCTGCAAACTTTAATCCGCGCGGCGCTCAAGAATAACTACGATGTTCGCATCGCCGCGACTCGAGTGCTTCAAGCGCGGGCGCAACTCGGCATTACTCGCGCCGACCAACTTCCATCTCTCGGAGTAGGCGGCAACATCGTTAGCCAGCAAAGCCCAAAAATTGGCCCCATCCCTGCATACGAAATTACTCAGGGACAACTGACTGCATCGGCCGCGTACAACTTCGATTTTTGGGGAAGGTATCGTCGCGCGACCCAAGCTGCGAGAGCAACTCTTCTGGCCAATGAGTGGGCGCAAGAAGAAGTGAAAGCCACTCTTGTCGCGGACCTGGCAACTGCTTATTTTCAGCTCCGCGAACTTGACCTCGAGCTGGAGATTTCAAAAAGCACTTTCCACTCCCGCAGCGAATCGCTGCAACTCACGCAAACTCTGGAACAGCACGGAATCAACTCCTTATTAGACGTACGCCAATCAGAGCAATTGGTGTACACCGCGGCCACCGAGATTCCTGATTTTGAAAGGCAGATCGCACAAGAAGAAAATGCTATCAGCATTTTATTAGGGCAAAACCCCGGCGACGTTCCTCGTGGATTGAAATTGACTGAACAACCACATGCCCCTGAAGTCCCAGGCGGGATTCCTTCGTCTCTGCTGGAGCGACGTCCGGACATTCGTGAAGCCGAACAGAACCTCGTTGCCGCCAACGCCGAGATCGGCGTTGCGCGGGCCGCGTACTTCCCGCAAATCTCGCTCACCGGAGCCGCTGGTTTCGAAAGCCCGGCGCTGACAAATCTGTTCACCGGTCCTGCCGGAATATGGACCTTAGCCGCGTCTGTGACTCAGCCCATATTCGAGGGAGGCAGGCTCAGGTCGAACGTTCGTCTTGCCGAGGCCCAGCACGAGCAAATGCTTTTGACCTACGAACAAACCATTCAAGGCGCGTTTCGAGACGTCTCCAATGGGCTGATCGCTTATCAAAAGAATCGAGAGTTCAGAATTCAGCAGGAACATCTGGTCGAATCGGCCCAAGACGCGGCTCGGCTTTCAGAGGTGCGTTTCAAGGCCGGAACAACCGATTACCTGGAAGTGCTCACCAATGAAACAAATTCCTTTTCCGCAGAACTCGGACTGGCGCAAGCCCAAGCCAACGAACTAATTGCCCTGGTCCAGATCTACCAAGCCCTCGGCGGCGGTTGGCAAGAATGAGCGCATTAGTTTACGAAAGCGAAACAAATCACGGGACCGGGAGCAGATTCGACTAACTGTAGCGCGATGATCGCCGGATTTTTAGATAACATGGTGTCACCGTGCGGACGGGATTCCATGATTGAGCGATTTGACTTCTCTGATCTCCGCGAACTGTTTGCCAAAGCCAACGAGGAAAAGTCCGGTGACCAGTTGGCGGGCATCGCCGCGAGATCGGAACGAGAACGAGTCGCAGCAAAACGGAAACTCGCGGACTTGACGCTCGATGAAATTGTCCGACGGCCCCTCATCGGCCCTGACGAGGATGACGTCACTCGCCTCACCTTAGACTTATTCGATCAGCAAGCGTTCCGCCCGGTTGCCAGTATGACAGTCGGAGAGTTTCGCGAGTTCCTGCTCGACGATGCGACGACAGAGACACAACTGCATTCGCTGCAGAACGCGATCATCCCCGAAATCGCTGCCGCCGTAACCAAGCTGATGAGCAACAAGGACCTGGTGCTCGCGGCCCATAAGATTCGTAACGTCACACGTTGCCGCAATACGATGGGAGAGCGTGGCGTCTTAGGCATTCGCGTGCAACCCAATCACCCGTCTGATGACGTTGGCGGAATTCTGCTGGCTGCATTCGAGGGGTTGCTCTACGGCTGCGGAGACGCAGTGATAGGGGTGAATCCAGCCACAGACTCGGTAGAGACAGTCAGCGCGATACTTGTGGGGTTGAATCGCCTGGTTGACGCTTACGAGATTCCCACGCAGACCTGCTGCCTGGCGCATATCACAACTCAACTGGCTGCATTGGATCGCGGCGCGCCGGTCGACCTTCTTTTCCAATCCGTTGCGGGGACGGAAGCGGCGAACCGAAGTTTTGGAATTACTCTGACCATGCTGCGTGAAGGCCGCGAACGGGTCCTCGAGCATCACAGTCAACGCGATGTCCGCTGGGCAGGCGATCAGGTAATGTACTTCGAAACTGGCCAGGGCAGCGCTCTTTCCGCAGAGGCACATCACGGAGTCGATCAACTGACGCTGGAAGCACGAGCTTACGGAGTTGCGCGAGCCTTCCAGCCTTTCCTCGTCAACAGCGTTGTCGGATTCATCGGCCCGGAATATTTGTACGACGAGAGGCAGATTATCCGCGCCGGACTTGAGGATCATTTCATGGGCAAGTTACTCGGTTTACCGATGGGTTGCGACGTCTGCTACACCAATCACGCCGCCGCCGATCAAAATTCCGCCGATAATCTACTGCTGCTTTTGACGGCTGCGGGCTGCAATTACTTCATGGGCGTTCCCTGTTCTGACGACGTCATGTTGAACTACCAGTCGACCAGCTATCACGACGCATTGGCCGCACGCAGGCTCTTTCAACTGCGTCCCGCACCGGAGTTCCTCGCCTGGCTGCAGAATAGAGGGATCTATCGTGATACTGAACCGGCCTCGCTCGACTCGTCGGCGCGGCGGCAACTCATGCAGCATTTAGAGTCGTCGCTGGAGGGAGTTGGTTGAATGGTTCCGGAAGACGACAAACGAAACAAGAAACAAGAAGACAAACTCGCGCAGCCCTCCGGCCTGTCTGAACTTATCGAGAAAGTTCGCCGACGCACGCCCGCGCGCTTGCTCGAAGGGCGCAGTGGCGCATCGTATCGCACGAATACCCAACTCACTCTGCGTGAGGCGCACGCAGCCGCACGCGACTCCGTGCGAGAGGAGCTAAATCTACTTACTGACCTCGGCGACGACCTTGTTAGAAAGTGGAATCTGTTTGAAGTCTGCTCCAGAGCAGCCAACAAAGACCAATACCTTTTGCGTCCAGACTTGGGCCGTCACCTGAATGAATCGTCCCGCGGCGACGTTAATCGACGTTGCACCACCGGATGCGATTTGCAGATCGTGATCGGCGACGGGCTCTCAGTAACCGCTGTCACGATGCAGGTCCCTCGACTGTTGCCGGCCCTATGCGAAGGCGCGCGGACACGGGGCTGGAATGTGGGTTCGATTTTCGTTATCCGTTACTGCCGGGTGGCTATTCTCAACGACATTGGAGAGTTGTTAAGGCCGCGAGTTGCCCTGCTACTGATCGGCGAACGCCCGGGCTTGGCCACGGCTGAAAGCCTCTCGGCATACATGGCATACCAGCCAAAAGCGTCGCACAGCGATGCCGATAGAAACCTTATCTCGAACATCCACGCTCGTGGGGTAAACACAGAGGATGCTGCTCAGCGAATTCTAAATCTGGCGGCGTTGATGATGAAAACTCAAAACAGCGGTTATCAGCTGCGAGAAGAACTGCCGCCGAAAGCTGCGCTCCCCACCGACTGAGCCGTCACTATGTTTGGGAGGTGTCGTTGGGAAGGGCCTTTGCGAACAACGAACAGTTTGGGAGGAGCGGAATGAATAAACAGATTGATCTCGCCGGGAGTTTCACACTGCCCGGATCGGAGATGACCCTGAACCGGGTGGGGTATGGTGCGATGCAGCTCGCCGGGCGAGATGGTAACAAGTTGGTATGGGGACCTCCCCGCGATGTCGATGCAGCGATCGCTGTCCTGCGAGAGGCCGTCGCCAGTGGTGTGAACCACATCGATACCGCCGATTTTTATGGCCCGCATATCACGAACCAGATCATACGAAAGGCGCTGTCCCCGTATACCGACGACCTCGTGATCGTCACTAAAGTCAGCGCCCGGCGCGGAGAGGATGGATCATGGATTCCGGCGTTCTCGCGCGAAGAGCTGACTGCACAGGTCCACGATAACCTCCGCAATCTGGGCCTGGATGTGCTCGATGTGGTCAACCTGCGCAGTATGTTTAGCATCCACGAACCTGCTGAGGGATCGATCGAGGCACCACTCACAGTCCTAGCCGAGCTCCAACAAAAGGGTTTGATACGTCATATCGGGCTGAGCAATGTCACACCCGCACAGATCGCGCAAGCCCGACGCATCGCTCCGATCGTCTGCGTGCAGAACCAATACAACCTGGCGCATCGAGCGGACGATGCCCTCATCGAAGACCTTGCTCGTAACGACATCGCCTACGTGCCGTTCTTTCCACTCGGCGGGTTCACTCCACTGCAGTCGGCCACGTTGTCTAAGGTTGCCGCAAGCCTCGGTGCCACTCCCATGCAAGTTGCGCTTGCTTGGCTTCTCCAACGATCGCTCAATATCCTGGTGATCCCGGGAACATCTTCCATCGAGCATCTTCGTGAGAACCTTGCGGCGGCGAGCCTCCAGATTACTCCCGAGCTCGTTTCCGACCTCGATGCGATCGGCGGACGTCCCACACAGTAAGGACGGCAGCGAAGAATGAGATCAGCTAAGGGCAAGGATTTTGGGCAACTGGTCGATCCAGCATGGAACCCTCCCGCGGAAGTCAATGTACAGATCGGAAAAATTGCGCTGGTCGGAACACCCAACGTGGGCACTCCGCTGGCCAATCCCACCGACCTGCCTAAAGAACCGGGCAAAATGGCATTCAATCGAAGGCTGGTACTAGGGGTGTTCAACGTCCGTGAGGTCTACGCGGATATGCACAAGGATGCCACTCTGAGTCATGTAACCAATACCAATCCTGGAGAGCTGGGGTCTGAATTCTGGTTCAAACTTATTGGGTATGGAGCAGCCCCGTTACTGGGCCTGATGACGACAGTATTGCCCAACTTACCAGGGTTTTTATTTTCATGGCTGCAACCCGGACTGAGTTCGCTGAAGTGATGCGCGTCGTAAACACGCTACGAAGCGTTTTCACGGGGTGGTCCAGATGCATCCGTAGTTGCTCGGAATACTGAGCAGCTGCGCGGCGCCTGCAACCACCCCGATCAGATTCTGCGTGCCCTCGATCTGCTCGCGATAGTTACCGCTGATGGTAAAAGGGAAACTCGTCGTCTGCTGCTGATCTGTGAAATTGACAACAACTAAACTGAATGTGCTTCCCAGCTGTCGCGAAAAAGCCAACAATCCCTTGGAGTTGAAATTGATGTAATCGTTGTAGAAGTAATGCTGGCCATCGCTGAACTGCGTGCCGCCGCGGCGGATTTTCGTCAGTTTTCGAACCAGGCGGATGATCGGCTGACCGTCGTTGTCATAGAAATAGTTCCAACGCACCGGCCGGTAAAGCATCACGCGCCCGTAGCCGCTCTCAGGTATCCAATAATTTTCGCAGAATTCCTGACCCTCCGATAGCAACGGCGTTCCCTTCGCCGTCATTAGCGCAATCAAGTAAGGCTGTACCTTGGGCCAATTGCTGTCCCGATCCCCTTGCTGGAGTAACACGTCATCCGGATCGTTGTCGACGGGGATCGTACCGAAGTTGCAGATGAAACGCTGATGATCATGATTCTCAATGTACTGAAGGCCGGTCTTGGGTAGAGTGTCGGCGTTCACCGTCACCGATGTCGGATATCCGTTCAGCCCGAGTTGTAACCCCAATTGCTCGATGGCGCCGGCGTTGCCGGCGGCACAGTTAGCGGCAGCGTAGAGTGTGCCGTCCTGCCAGGTACCGGTGCTGTAACTGCCGTAAAGAATATCTGGAGGATCTGGAAGATATTCGGCAATCTGGATCAGATTGATGTTCCCGGACGCGTCGAAGAATCGCTGATAGTGATCCGTTGCCCCGGCCTTCGATTTGACATACTGGTAAGTCGAATAGACGAGGTTGGCATAACCTACTCCAGTGGGACCGTCGAAATACTCTGGCGCATCGTCGAATCGAAATCCGTCCACGTGAAACGTATCGAGCCAAAACTGATTGACGGAGTAGAAATAATCTTGCGTAAGCCGCTTAGTGAAATCGCTGAGCGTGCCGAACGCTCCGGTGGCGCCGTTGAATGGGTTGGGAAGATCGTTCTGCAGCGCGCTGTAAAGCTGGGTGTACGCAAAGTCGCCGCCGGTATGGCCGTAGACCGAATCCACGATGACGGCAACACCGTTCTGGTGACAGAGGTCCACAAAATTTTGAAAATCAGATGCTTTGCCAAAACGCTCTGCAACACAGAAATAGCCGATGGGGTCGTATCCCCAGTCGATGGTGCTCAGAACGTTTGAGACCGGCATGACTTCGATGCAGTTGATTCCGAGATCTGCCAGGTAAGGAAGCTGCTTGATAGTCCGACCAAGGTCGTCTCGAAACTCGCTGATCATCAACTCATAAATAATCGCATTCTTAAGCGGCGGCGTTTTCCATATGGTTTCATTGGCGGAAAATGTGTATGGCGTGCTTCCGACCGTAATCGCAGATAAGCGTCCAACCCCAACTTCGCGCGAAAACGGATCGATTATGAAGTCGATGTTGCCGCGCATGGGGCTATGAATGAGATACCTGTAGACGTAACGCCCGGGTTGTCCGAACGCGGAGGAACCCGGCGGCGGTTGCGCTGTGTTTAGATTGATCTGCCCGGTCCAGTAATCGCCGTAAGTAGGGTCGACAGAGTGAGCCTGTGCCACCAGCGCCGGTTGAGCGGCCTGAAGATACTGGTCTGTTTCATGAATAATTTTCACGGACACGCTGTATCCTTTAGCGGAATCGACTCCGGGCAGAAAAATTCCGAACTGGATGACCTTGGGAGATATTTCCAGCGCGCCCAATTGATTCATCGGAAGGTAATTCATAAAACACCGCCGAACATAAGCGACGAGGTTAGATCGCCATTATACTCAATCATAGAGTGGAGGACGGTCGTGGTCGCCCGTCCAGCCGGGCGAGAACGCCCAAGCCTCCATGATTATCAAGCACGGAAAAATGTTTGCAATCGTGCAGTTCATACAGCCTTCAGGTTCGGGACGAACTTCATCCACGAGCATCTCGCAGATCCACTTCCACTCGAGCGCCGCAGCTCTTCTCAGTAGATAGTGAACCAGCAGCCATAATCGTTTCTTTCAGGATACAGAGGTTAAAGTTCGCGACCGCATCGGTATCTGCTCGATGCCGGATTGACATCGTGTTGTAAGCTACGTGAGAACTTATGCACGAGAGCTCTTCGCGAGCATAGCTCGTTGAAATGGAAACTGGGAGTTTGTGAATCTTCGCCGAGTAAGCTAGGGAACTAAATCAGGCATTGACCCTAACCACTGCCAAAAAAGTATCCGAGAGAAGGCTATTGGGTTGCCGCCTTCGCGCTGTAGGCAATAGCGGATGGATGCGGTTCAGTTTGCAGGTGTCGTGCTTGTAATAGGTGGCGGCGAATTGACCAGCCTCAAAAGGTCCAGCGATATTAGCACGGTCTGCCAACGGGCTTGGTCCTTCTTCGTCTCGATCGGCGCAGAGAGGTCGGAATAAAAGTCAAGGATGTTGGCTCGTAGTTCGGGTGGCGTTGAAGCGAATTTCTTGTCTGATAATTGGGAGAGTAACTTGGCATAGGTGTCGTCGGCAAGCGAGTATTCCGCTGCTTTGGTTAAGTTGCCGCTATCGAGGTCGCAATTGGGGAGCACCAGTGAGGTAGTGCGCAGCTGTTCTAGAAAAGCACGGTATTGATCGACGCTTGTATTGATGCTCTTGAAATACAGGTCCTCAGTTTGTGGCGTCGGATTGTTGAATGCCATTGCCTTGAAGGGGCCGATTTTCGGCATGTATCGCAGGAGGGTCGACAGGACCCGAGTGCCAACTCCGGGTTTCGCGTAATCTTTTCCCCAATCTTTTTCGTACTCCGAGCGGGAAAGACGGTAAAGAAATTTTCGTTTCGCGAAGTCGGGATGCTCGCGCATCAGGTCTTTCTTATGGGTCTGCAGCGCGACCTGGGTCATCTCCGGGATCAGCCGGCTGATCGAGTAACGATACGAACCGATGGCGAGATCCTCGTGAGCCAATACTTCTTTTAGTTCCACCCCGTATACTACCGGGAATGCCCGCTCTAGCAGCGGCCTCGACACTTGAAAGCCGATGAAATCGTGGTACTGTTGCGAGGCGTAACGGTTCTTCGCGACCTGCACCATATCGAAGCCGAACTCGGTTTTCAAATGCGCCGTTTTATTCTGCGCATACTTGACCGACTGGCCGAACTTCGCTCGCAACTTTGGATACTCGATCGCGACCGCCTGGTTGACGGCGGGATGGCCTGCAATATCGGATGTATAGTGTGCCAGCGCGCCTAGGGCGAAGGCATACTCATTCACATCCTGACTCTCGATCAGGAGTTCGCGAGCAAAGTCTCCGCTGCGAACGTAATGCACCAGGTTGCTGAATTCACGGCTGCCGAATGGGTAGTAGCCAAGGTCCTGGATGACGGCGCCTCCGTAGGCGTAGGCATGCGCCTGTTTGATCTGGTCGTCCGACAGTCCCGGATAGCGCTTCAGCAACAGGGGGCGAATCTCATCTGCCCATAGCAGGTCGACGATTTCCTCGTGGGTGAGAACGGAGTAGGCAGACGAGCCGCCGCTGCACATCAGCACCACCAGAAAAGATGCCACCAAGCGGATCAAAAGCAGGCGCCACCCTTTAATTACAGCGCCTGCCGATATTGACAACTGCTCCATGGCTCAAATGCGGCCGAGAATCAGAAGAACGACTACGATCAAAAGGATCAATCCCACGCCACCGGTCGGAGCGTAACCCCACTCCCGGCTGTGCGACCACCGTGGAAGAGCTCCAAAGAGGGCTAAGACCAAAATCACGATCAATACAGTTCCGAGCATGTCTTGCTCCTTATTTCTTACGATTCGATCGGCGCGAACCCGGAAGAGCGGGTGCGCGCCGACAACGCTTAAAGTGCTTGCTCTGCGGCGCTACAGTTGGACGATGAGTTCAACATTGACGCCGGGATACATCGGGTTGCAGAGATAATACACGCCGTCGATGTCGACTACGTAAACATCTTGCGTGTAGAGCCAGTTGTTCGGCCAGGCGCCGGCGAATCCAAACCAGTAACCGCCGTATTGGAAGCGGTGATTATTGTAGTCGCCTTGGTTAACCCGAAACGTGTGTTCGCGTCCAAAGTTGGCCTTGTAGCGGTCGTCAGGAATGCGTCCGTGGTTGCCCTCGGCGCGCTGCGCCTGCTGCTCGTGTTGCGCGGCAGGCTTTTCCTGTTGTGGCTTCTGCTTCTTGCTGTGCGTGCTTCTCATCTTGCTGCGCAGGCTTTTCCTGTTGTGCCTTTTTCTCCTCTGGTTGGGCCTTTTTCTCCTCTTGCTGAGCAGGCTTATCCTGCTGCACTTTTTTATCGTCCTGTTGGGCGTGTTCGTCTTGCTGTCCGCGTTCCTCTTGCTGCGCGTAAACGGGAGCTGCGGCTCCCAGGGTCAAAGCGAGAACTGAAGTACCGATAATTCCTACCAGTTTCATGGGTGTTACCTCCATTGCTCTACTGCAAGTTTCCTGTGGTGACGTCGACCGAGTTGCCGATGGCGTCGCCGGATACAAGAAGTTCAACTCTGCGGTTCTGCTGACGGCCGGAAGAGCTATCGTTCGAAGCTACCGGCAAAGTATTGCCAAAGCCTCTGGCGCTCACTGAATTCGTGGTTACGCCTTCCTGCACCAGATAGTCGCGCACTGAACTCGCACGATTCTCTGACAGCTTCTGATTCATTTCATCGCCGCCGACATTGTCGGTGTAGCCGCCGACTGCAATGTTGAGTCCAGGGTAGGCGAGCAGAATGCCGGCAACTTTCGCCAGCTTCTCGCGTGCTCCCGGCTTCAAGGAATACTGTCCAGTGTCAAACAAAACGTCAGACATGCTGACGATGAGTCCGCGTGCCGTGTCGCGAGTTTGAAGAATTGAATTTAATTGCTCCGACAAACGTGCCCGCAGGGCGGCTTTGTCGGTTTCCGCTTGCTGTGCATTCTGCTGCGCGGCTAAACGTGATTGGTCAGCATCGGCCTGAGCGGCGGTGACCGCTGCTGCTGATGCCGCTTGACTTGCTGCCATGTCAGATTGCGCCTTTGCCGCATCAGACTGGGCCTTAGCCGTGTCCCATTGAGCTTTCTCTTTCTGCCGGGTGGCGTCGTCTGCCTGGGCTTGCGACTGAGCTTGTGCGTCCATCGAGGCTTGGCGTTCGTCGGCGAAGCGTTGACTTCATCGATCTTCTTAACCGCGATCTCCCGAGCGTCTTCGGCTGTTTGGACGGTCTCGCGAGCGACCGCGATCAGCGAGTGGTTGGGTACGTTCTTTCTGGTGGCATACTCGTCCGTGTTGTTCATCAACTGGACGGCTTTCTGATAGCTGTCGGGCGCGTACTGCTCAGCTCCTTCGGATTGAGCGATACGCAAGGCATTGCGAGCCTCAAAGAATTCCAACGGCAACTTGGCATTCAAGACCACTGGGTCAAACTTGTAGCCAGTGGGAATGTATCCGCCGCGCTCCATCAGTTCGTACTTGGCATCGACGGTTTCAATGGTTCCCTTGGTATCCTTGCGAATAACATTTTCGAGCACGACCACATTGCTCGGTTGCCGTACAGCGTAATACGGTTCGGCGGTAACGATCAGAGCGAAAGCCTGAAGGTCGGTGGTGACGTGGATCTTGCTACGGTTGTTGCCACCTACTAACACCTCACCCAGGTTTACGGCGCGGCCTTCCGGCGAAATCGCCCATAAGATGTAGGTCAGATACTCGTTGCCGAAAGTTGTGGGCTTCTGCAAGTTGCCGAATTCCGCTTTGACCTCAATCGTTCCCCGCTTGCTGTTCACTTCGGCTTGGCCATCCGCTGAGGGCATGAGATTGGTGCCCGCGAAATCAACCTTGGTAGCGCCGCTGTGATGCCTATAGTTGACGGCGGGTGTGGTGCGGGTGATTACGACTACCCGGAACGTGGGCGTCTGAGCCATGGGCTCGAGAGCGGTTGCGGTTTGAGCGGTTTGAGCCACTGCGCTCAAACTCAGTGCGATTCCGGCTGCGAACAACAGCTTCATTTTCATTTGTGTCTCCTTGGCAGATCTCTGCCGGGTTGCGTTATTTCGATCGGATGGGTGAAGGTCTCTTAGGAGTTCGTTATCCTTTTCCGATGTGAATCGCGGAAAGCGAATGAAACAGTCCAAAAACATTCAACAGCCACAACACCACGGCGATGACCACCACGCCATTCAAGATTGACTTGATGGATGCCTGCATGGGAATGAAGCGATTAACCAGCCACAACAGAACACCTACCACGATGAGAACTTCCAGGAGTTGAATTAACGGCATAAACTTTGACCTTTCTTGTTCGCGGGCTAACGCCTCTCGTCCGCTTCGAGGTCTTGCCCGAATCTCTGCGTTCGAGATGTTTTTAGGGTCGAGTCGTGTCCGCCGGAAGTTCCACGGCATACACACGCATGACGAATGCCAATCGGCTGGATGTGGTCGCTTCGAGGTGATCGGCTGAGATTTCAGCCGCGGCGACCCAAGAATGAGAGCTGCGAAGTGGCGGTCGTGACTCTCTCAACACATTCAGCTGAACAAATAATGACAGGTGTAGCTTTTTTCGTCTGAGCAAGATTGCTCACCTGCGCAGAATTACCCGCATCATAAAAGACTTTGGCCTGTTTCAGGACATTGAGTGTCCCGCGCCCAGCAGAGTAGAAGGGGATAATGGTCGGTTAACTGGCATGACGAGCCCGCTCAAGAACAAGCGGCTCGTAGCCGTGCTACGAGCCGTCTGTAGTTGAAACCGGTGGTGTGCTACTCCGGTCGGCGTTCTTCCGGACGAGCTTCTTTCTCCTCTGGATGGGCTTCGGATTGCGGTCGGGCTGCAGCCTGCGGACGAGCTTCGGTTTCAGCACGTGGCGCGTTCTCGGGACGAGCTGGTGCTGCTTCACGAGTCGCGGCCTGCGGATGCGGTGCATTCTCCGGACGCGAAGCGGTCTCTGAGCGCTGCGATGCTTCTTGATGTGGAGCGTTTTCTGGCCGAGGCGTACTTTCATTCCGAGAAGCGTTCTCCGCCGGCCGGGGCGTGTTCTCGGGACGCGGCGCACTCGCCTTCTCTGAAGCGCTCGGTGGCCGAGGCACGTTATTGCGCGCTGCTGGAGTGCTTGGCTGCGTTGTGCCAGGTCGAGTAACGTTGTTCGCGGGACGCGCCGCCGGCGTACTCGGCGACGGCTTAGCCGCGGAACGATTGGCCGCAGCATTATAAGGTGCTCCTGCCTGTTTGGCCGGTACACCGGCACTAAATGCTCCCGGCTTCGGAGTAGCTGCGATTGCCGGCTTGCCCTGGTTCACGGAAGCCCGTTGCTGCGGGTTGGCGCGAGCAGCCTGCGCATGTTGAGTTTGAGCAGCCACGGGTGCGATGTGTTTCTCGTGTGCGGCGGCCTCATCTTGAGCGCTCGGACGCGCGGTGATCCCACCGCTGCCGCCGTTGTAGCTGACGTTGTTCACCGTGGTACTGTTGATCACCGTGGTGTTATAGGTATTGTGAATATTAGTGACGTTGACGTTGTTCACCGAACGGTTGTACTCGAACTGTCCGTTGTTCCAACGACCGCCTTCATAGCCCTGACCGCCGTAGCCGTAGCCATAGTTGATTCCGCCGTAGAAACCTACGTGAGGACCCCAGTAGCCTTCATTGAAAGCGTATCCGCCGTTGCTCCAGCCCCAATAGCCTGGGGTCCAGAGGAAACCGACTTGCGGAGCCATGACCCACGTACCTGGCACCCAGTAGTAATCGCCACCCTGGTCGTCGTAAGCCCAGTAGCCGGGCGTCCAGAGATAACCCTCGGCGGGGACGGGCGGCTGCTCATACACAGGCAGCGCCGGCGGGCCAAATGAAATGGATATTCCAATTTGCGCGAACGCTGCCGCGGAAATGGCCAGCATTACGAGCGCGAATAACAGCGAACGAATGGAGGGGATGATACGCATTGTGCTTCCTCTTGCCGCTTCATCCCTGGCTTGCCCGGTGGTGCTCTACTGCTGCGGGTTGCGTTGGATGGACAGGCACGATTTTCCGGACGAAACGTACTGCACACTTTGTCTCGCTCGCAAATGGTTCTGCCATGACCTTCTCATTGTGGGAGTGTTAAAGTCTGATCAAAAATGCTCAGTTAGAAAAGGACAGCTGGACCACTTTCATGACCCAACAATCGTGGTTGTCCCGATTGCTTGCGGCTGCCGGCCATGGATGCGACGACGAATTCAGCATTGACCCCAAAGGAAAACGAAAGAAAGCCCGGTTCTGATGTGGATGTGGTCACAATCGAACAGCTTTTTGCCGCGCAAAGGTGCACGATCTAGCCATGATAGTCAAACAGAAACGAGTTCTGGCGGTTCGCTGCCCCACTTGTGGCGCCAAGCCTGGAGAAAAGTGTGAGCTCAGTACGGGGCAAACCCGTACAGATCCGCATCGAGATCGGCGTCTAGCGAGTGCGGAAAAGTAAATTCCTTACATTCCCGCCATGCGAGCGGTGGGTTGCGTGCAAGCGGCCACTACGATCAGTAACAATGTGATGACCATGAGTGCAACGCTTCCTAGCAGCACGATCTCGCTGAGCAAGTCAGGGCTCATTAAATCTTCGCGGCGCATTTCATTCCTCAAGCTCTGCTTGGGCAAGACTACCTCACAAGAGCACATGGCCCGCCTGGTTTGACAGGACCATGGCTCTTGATGAGCTATCTATAATCTTCGCCCATCCCCTCGCGAAATACTGTGCAGAATGGCTCACTTTCGTGGGACCGAAAAGAGATTGGCATTCGAGTTTAGTCACGATTTATGCCATTTGACGACTCTCTTGCACTAGAATTATGGATGATGAGTGTTCGCAAAGCATCGAACGGCAAGAACAAGCGCGAGTTCGATCCCAACACCTTCCTCGCCACCATTGGCGCTGGCAGGAAGAACCTGGCTGTTGCCAAGAAGGAAACGATCTTCGCACAAGGCGACGGGGCGGACGCGGTCTTTTATATCCAGACTGGTAGGGTAAAGCTCACCGTCGTATCCAAGGCGGGCAGAGAAGCGACCATCGGAATGTTGAGCGAGGGAAACTTTTTTGGTGAAGGTGCGCTGGCCGGTCAAGCCCTACGCATGGGGTCCGCGGCTGCAATGACGGATTGCGAGCTGCTGCGGATCGACAAGAACGCGATGATGGAAGCGCTTCATCGCGAGCATACGTTTTCTGATCTGTTCGTGGCGTATTTGCTGGCGCGGAATATCCGCTATGAAGAGGATCTGGTTGACCAGTTGTTTAATTCCAGCGAGAAACGGCTAGCGCGCGTCCTTCTCTTGCTCGCTCATTTTGGCAAAGAAGGAGTGCCCGAGACAGTGGTTCCCAAGATTAGCCAGGAAACCTTGGCAGATATGGTCGGAACCACCCGATCACGAGTGAGTTTTTTCATGAACCGGTTCAGGAAACTGGGTTTCATTCATTATGCCGGCGGTATAGAAGGCGGATTGCAAGTTCACAGCTCGCTGCTAAATGTGGTTCTCCACGATTGAGCGGCTGCAGGTATCCGGTCACTAGATGATCCGCCCTATTATGCTTTCATTCACCTAAGTAGACTTCCCATACTGCGGTCGCTCCGCGCTAGCTGGACGGACTCACCAATAAAATCCGCCGCGACTTCACGATTCACAAATGGCTCGGCCACGAGCGGCAACCATTCCATCGCACTAAATATCATCCCGAGCGAAGCGACCTGGGTTCTTGCCTGCAGATTCGTATGCTGCTCGCGCAAACTACTTCTGTTCCAAAATGGGCTTGTGCGCAGCTCCTTTTATAAAAGTGAGCAATACTGAACACGCTCTGACGGTCCCCTTCGTTAAATTCTTCTCACTTACAAGGTTTTTCTGATTTCACTGAGCGGCGGCCGTTGAGCCGAGAGGAAGAAGGATGACTGTCATGCGCACATACAATTATAAGATCTGGTTCACAGCATTCCTACTGCTCATTTTCGCCTTCGCCGCTGGTTGCAGCGATCCCGACAAGACCGGCACCAATCCAACCGTGACTCCGCCCACAGTGGCTTCCGTGACTCCGGTTAGCGGCGCGGCCGGCGTTTGTCCCAATTCGGTTGTCACGGTCACCTTCAGTAAGGCGATGAATCCTTCGACCATCAATGCCACAACCTTTATCGTGGCGCCTGGCGTGGCTGGAACCATCACACACGATTCAACCAGCACGATTTTTACCTTCACACCATCAAGCCCTCTCGCACTGAGCACCAACTATACGGCCACGATTACTACCGGCGCCACGGACATGTACGGCAATGCGCTGGCCAGTAATTTCGTATGGACGTTCGCAACCAGCGCCAACCCTTGCGCCCCGCCCACCGTAATTTCGGTGTTCCCTCTGAATGGTGCGACCGGCATATGTCCCAACACGGTAGTGACCGCGACCTTCAACCGGGCGATGAATCCTACCACCATCAATACAGCAACCTTTACTTTGACTGGGCCGGGCACTACACCCGTGACCGGAGTAGTGACCTACAGTGGCTCAACTGCGACCTTCACTCCATCAAGCGCGCTCGCACTGAGCACCCTCTATACCGCGACCATTACGACCGGCGCTCAAGACACGTTCGGCAATGCATTAGCCAGTAACTTCGTATGGACCTTTACCACGAGCAACGCACTATGTGCTCCGCCCACCGTGATTTCCGAAACCCCGCTGAATGGTTCGACCGGCATCTGCCCCAGCACGGTAGTGACTGCCACTTTCAGCCGGGCTATGAATCCTTCCACCATCAACACCACAACCTTTACTTTGACCGGACCGGGCACCACCCCCGTGACCGGAGTAGTTACGTACGCCGGCTCAACCGCAACCTTCACGCCATCAAGCGCTCTCACACTGAACACCCTCTATACCGCAACGATTACTACGGGCGCGAAAGACATTTTTGGTATTGCTTTAGCGAGTAACTTCGTATGGAGCTTCACCACCAGTCCCACGGCATGCGCTCCGCCCACCGTGATTTCCGTGGCCCCTCCGAATCTTTCGACCGGCATCTGTCCCAACACAGTAGTGACCGCCACCTTCAGCGAAGCGATGCTGGCTTCCACCATCAACACGACAACCTTTACGTTGACCGGGCCGGGCACCACGGCGGTGGCAGGAACAGTTACCTATGTTGCGTCAAGCGATGTCGCAACTTTCACACCAAACAGTCCTCTCGCGCTGGACACCCTGTATACCGCGACCATTACCACCGGGGCGCGGGATCTCGCTGGCGATCCACTCGCAAGTGACTATGTATGGAGCTTCACCACCTCGGTCACCGCATGTATTCCCATCGTACCGTTGGGAACGGCTTGCACTTACGGGATTCTGGGCGGCTCTACGGTCACCAACCTCGGGCCGTCCGACGTTACCGGCGACATTGGGGTGTGGCCAGGGACTGCGATCACTGGATTTCCGCCGGGAGTATTCACTGGCACGGAACACGCGGGCGATGCGGTTGCGCAGACGGCCCAAGGTGACTTGACCACGGCTTATAACTACGCCGCGGCAGCACCTGGAGGCGCCGTCCTCCCCGCCGATATAGGAGGAGAAACACTTGCTCCTGGCGTTTACAAGACGACGAGCGCCCAGCCTTCGCTTGGAATAACCGGCAATCTCACTCTCAGTGGCAATGCGAATGGTGTCTGGATCTTCCAGATCGTGTCCACACTGACGACGGCCGCTGGTAATAGCGATGTCATCCTGTCTGGCGGCGCTGTATCGGAACACGTGTACTGGCAGGTCGGCAGTTCGGCGACACTCGGAACTACCACTACATTCGCCGGAACGATTATGGCTCAGGCGTCTGTCTCACTTGACACTGGCGCGACTCTGGACGGCAGAGCATTGGCCCGGACGGGAGCAGTCACATTGCTAAGCAATCCGGTGAATGTACCTCCCTGTCCATGAGGGATTCGAGTGATGGGACTGGCGTGCTGCCCGGTTCAGTGCCGGGCAGCCTGGATGCGCATGATTCACGTTACTGATGTTCGGAGGGATTTTTATATGTCATCTCGCACTGAGAACTCTTGTTGCCGGATCGCACTTATGTGGTTAAAAGCGGTTGTCGTCCTATGTCTCATTGGCACGTTCGCGGCGGCGCAGGATCAGCCTGCTCCTAAGTGGGAGCTCTACGCCGGATATTCATTCTTCGATCCGGCCACCGATGTACATGGCCTCCTTCCCGGAGGATTGCTCCCGGTGACCAGCAGAATCGAATCGAATCCGCACGGCGTCGGTGGCAGCGTCACCTACAACTTTAATCGCTGGTTCGGATTGACAGCCGACGGCAGCGGCCATTGGGGAAGCGGTGAAAACGGGGTAACTGGACGAATTGACGATGCCGCTTTCTACAGCGCCTCCATGGGTCCTAAGCTGACTTTTCGCACTCATCATTTTTCTCCGTTTGTTGAGGCTCTGGTGGGCTGGCATAGCCTTGATTCCGATCTATTCCAGAGCAGTAACGGCTTCGGCTTCATGGCTGGTGGCGGTCTCGATCTGAACTTGACTCGACGTGTAGCTTGGCGCGTGATTCGAGGCGATTTCGTGTTCTCGAATCATCAATACGGTCCTAGTTCAATTGTTCCGGCCACCGATGTCCGCGGAGTCAGGCTGCAAAGTGGATTGGTATTCATGTTTGGCGGGAAATCCGTGCCGCCTGCCGTCTCCGCAAGTTGCACCGTCAATCCGGGTCAAGTCATGGTGGGCGAGCCAGCGACAGCGACCGCAGCGGGCATCAATTTCAATTCCCGGCACACCCTGATTTACACCTGGAGCAGCACAGGCGGGCGAATTGCCGGCAAGGATAATACCGCGAGCGTTGACACGAACGGCGTGGCCGGTGGCAGTTATACAGTTACCGCGCAGATCTCCGATGCAAAGACCAGAAGCCAGGCGAACTGCATGGCGACCTTCACGGTGAAGGAGCCGCCAAGGAATCCGCCGGCCGTTTCCTGTTCGGCGAACCCGTCGACACTTCAGACTGGGACGCCTTCCACTATCAGTTGCACCTGCACCAGTCCGGACAATGCCCAGGTCACGGTAAGCGGTTGGACCGCGAGCAGCGGCAGCATTTCTGGCAACGGTAGCAATGCAGCGCTGGATACCACCGGGACTTCCAACGGTCCGATCACGGTAACTGCGACTTGCAGTGACACACGGGGCTTGAATACTCAGGCTGCCGCCCAGGTAATGGTTCAGAACCCTCCCCCGGTTTCACCCGAGTTCATAAAACTCGAAGCCAGACTTTCCCTGCACAGCATTTACTTTGCAACCGATAAGCCAAGAGTCGCGAATCCCGACGGCGGTCTCCTTCCCAGCCAGGAGCAAACCCTGGTTTCGCTGGCGGAAGATTTTAAAAAGTATCTCGAAACCAAGCCGGATACCCACTTGACTCTTGAAGGCCATGCCGACCCCAGAGGCTCTATCGAATACAACCAGGCGCTTTCTGAACGGCGCGTCGAGCGCACCAAACGCTTCTTGATGGAACATGGGGTTCCCGCCGCAAACCTGGAAACCAAGGCCTTCGGAGAACAAAAGAATCTCGATGAAGCCCAGGTCAAAGATGCGGTTGAGAAGAATCCCGAGCTGACTCCAGAGCAGCGCCAGCGAGTTCTCGACAACATAAAGGCGGTCCTGCTGGCAAGCAACCGCCGCGTAGACATTACCCTAAGCACGACGGGTCAACGATCCGTCCGAGAATACCCGTTCAACGCTGCGGATTCTTTGTCTCTGCTCCAACAAGCAGGAACCAAGAAGACGGCAGCCCGGAAAAATGCTAAGCCCGCGGCTCAACAATGAGAGGAGGAAACATTCGTACGGGTAATCACGCGCAGGAAGACGGGAGTATTTGAACCTCAAGCACGCCGAGCCATCTGGGCTGTGAGGAGCCGCACATCAAGATTGGCAGTTCGGGCCGGGCATCCCTAGTTCACTGCAGTCACGGCTGCCCTACTGTGCTTTCGATGTTGCGGCTGCCGACGTCTGAACCGGTTGGTCCGAAGCTGTTTTGGAGGACACACCCGCCGGGGTTTGCTTGTTAGGCGGAATCTCGGTTCCCGGTGGATAGATAAAAATCTGTACCGTACCCCAGCCCGCATCCGAATTCGCGTCTGTCTGCTTGCCGAGCCCTAAAGTCTTAAGCTGACTATCGTCGAATCCGAAATTCTCGACCAGATACTCCCGCACCACCGCGGCACGGGCTTCTGTCAGTAACAATTCCTTCTGGGCATCGCCTTCCATGCCGGCAGAGGCCACGACCACCGCAAACCCGAACTGGTTATTGGCCAGGAACGTGCCGCCATCGTTCAGAGATTTTTGGTTCTTCAGCTTGGCTGAATCCTGCTTATCGAAAAGCTGCTTGGCCGAGTACGTAAAGTCCTTAACCGGTGTGCCTTGCGGCAATCGTTCGACCGCATTCTTTGTCAGTTCCGCGGAATCTTCATAGCCGCGGTTCTTAAAATACCCGCGTACGAAGAAGTTGTGCTTCAAGGCTTCCATATTCTCTTGGAAGTCGGTAACCCCAGCTTGCGCGTGGACCACCGTGTCACGCATGGCACCGGTGGTTTGTTCGAGGTTGTTATAGAGCTGTTTGTCGTTAACCAGCGCTCCTGCGGTTCCCTGACCCCCATCGATCTTCGCGCTTATCGAGTTTAGATTCGCCGTCGCTTGAGTTGCGTTCTGGATGGCTTGCTGGCTGCTATCGAGAATGCCGCTCGTCTTTTGTAGCAGGTCCGCCATTTCGAGGGGCGGATGGCTGGCGATGATGTCGCCATCGCGCACCTCGGCTTTCCCAGCGGATCCGAACGAGATCGCCAGATACTGGTTGCCCAGCAACCCCTCGGTTTCGATTGTGGCCACCGAGTCTTGCTTGATGATCTCGTGCGTTGACTTATCGAGATCCATGATTACTGTAACCTTTGCGCCCGGCCCGTGAGGCAGCAGGATGTTGCGCACAGTTCCACTGTGAACGCCGCCCACCCGCACATCGCCTCCTGTATCCAAGCCCACCACATTGTCGAATTGTGCTTTCAATTGATAGGTGGAGCTGAAAAGATACTGCTTGCTCCCGATGATGAAGACACCGACCACTAAAATTGCCAGTGTCACAACTATGAAAGCTCCCAACCGCGCCGCTCTCGACATAGGTCCTCCTACGAATGCTTTAGAAATTCCCTGACAAACTCGATGTCACTTTCCTGAAGTTGTTCAAAGTTGCCTTCGATTACCACATTGCCCTCGTTGAGCAGGGCGATCCGATCCGCAATCGTCTTCGCGCTGTGCAGATCGTGCGTCACTACGATGGATGCCATGTGATGTTCGTCCTGGAGCTTGAGAACCAAATCATCGATCTCACCGGAACTGATAGGGTCGAGACCAGCAGTGGGCTCGTCGAGCAGCAAAACATCCGGCTCCAAAGCCAGCGCACGTGCCAGCCCTACGCGTTTCTGCATGCCCCCCGAAATATCCGAAGGCATCTTCGCAAGGTCGCCTTCCATGCCCACTTCCGCCAGCAGTTTATTGACGCGGTCGGTCCGCTCAGACTTCGACATCTCCTTCTTATGGTGCTGCAGCGGAAACGCCACGTTCTGCTCGACGGTCAGCGAATCGTAGAGCGCGGCGTGCTGAAAGAGAAAACCCATTTTCAGCCTGATTTCGCCGAGTTGGTCGAGAGCCAGGCCGGCGATGTCTTGACCATGAATGCGAACCGATCCCGAGTCCGGCTTCTCCAGGCCGATGATGATTCTCAGCAATACGCTCTTACCAGTACCACTGCGCCCCAGCACCGCCAGGGTCTCACCACGCCTCACGCTCAGACTGATCCCGTTCAAAACTTTTTGACTTCCGAAGGATTTATGCAAGTCTTCAACGGCGATAACGGATGCACCGCCGTCTTGCTCGGCGTCGGCTGGCTTCAGCGCAATTTGATCGATTACGTCCATAACTTCTCACCAGCGACTTAGGGAAAAAATATGATAATGAGTTTCACCAGCACCACGTCCGCCAGGATGACAAACAGCGAAGACAGGACTACCGAACTGGTGGCCGCACGGCCCACGCCCGCTGCGCCTCCTCGCGTACGCATTCCCTGAAAACATGCGATTAGCCCAATGATCAGGCCGAACACGGCGGTCTTAAACGTGGGCGGCAGGAAATCGTTGAAACTGGCGCCGTTAAAACCACTATTGATGAACTGGTGTAACGAGAGCGGCTCGACCAGGGCTTGCGCCACCCAGCCCATTACCAAGCCGCATGCATCGGCAGCCAGAGTCAGCAAAGGCAGCATCAGGATGCATGCCAGAATGCGAGTCGCCGCCAGTAACCTGTAAGGGTTCACCGCCGATGCCTCGATGGCATCGATCTGCTCGGTCACTTTCATCGACGCCAACTCCGCGCCAATGCCCGCGCCTACTCGGCCGCTCACTACCAGGCCGGTGATGATCGGACCGGTTTCGTGGATCACCGAGAACACGATAGCGGCGGGAAGGAGCGATTTAGCTCCAAATCGAGTCAGGCTGTAACGGGCTTCCATAGAGAGGACAACCCCGGTGGCGGCGCCGGCTAAAGCAACCAGAGGCAGGGACTTTGATCCAATCTCGTCGAGTTGGCGAAACAATTCGCGGAATTCAAACGGTGGCGTAACCGCAGCCCGCAGAACCTTCCAGAAAAATATGCCCAGATCGCCGAACCATTCGAGAAATTCGCCGATCAGGCCCGTTGCGGATCTCACAGCGGGTAACAACAATTGGGTGCGTAGCCCCGGAAGTGGAGGGTCTATGCTCGCGACCGTCCTGGATTGCCAGTCGATCATGGATTTGAACCCGGCGGTGGCGCTCCTTGCGTCTTGCTTAGGTGCATGCGAGAACGCCATGAGTGTGGCCCGCTATAGAGAAACTCCATGGCGATGTTTCCCCCCACATACCCCAACACGGTATAGTTGCCCATTCGCAGCGCGTCCGCGGGTTCGTAGCGGTCCGGATACCACGCATACACGGCGGTCATGGTCCCCGCATATGGAGCGACTAGAGCGGGAATAGAAAAGACGCGATGGCCGTCTTCGCCACGGCACGCTGTGAACGTGGAAATAACGGCGTGGCTCAGCCGCGGAAACACCCCCTTGCACTCACAGCGGTAGTACAGCGTGTCTTCCTTGAAGGCTTGGGCGAGCGCATAGCGCGTCGTCGTGGTTATCGCTGCGATTCCGAAGTCGGACGCGAACCGCTTGGAGTAACCCTCCGCTCCTTGTCTCCATTCCGGCGGAGTGTTCTGCTCCTGGTTAATCCCAGCTGCCAACGCTGCGCCGACGATGGGATACGGACCGAACGCATCGAAAACGTAGTTGCGGATTTTCGTTTTCTGAGTCGGACGCACGTAAGTCAAATCCGGGAGCGTCGCGCTGGGGGATGAGATAGCAATGCCGGACGTGTCTTTCGCATCAACGAGTGATTGCGCCGTTGCCGCTTGCGGTAAAGCTGCGACGCTGGCGATCGCCACCAGGAAAAGGCTGGCCAGAGGCCTCTTCATGTCAATGTTCTCCTAATTAATCTCCTCCCCATGGGATCTCGCATTCCGTTTTTCAACGGACCACGATCAGGGCAAGGGCTTGGTCTCGGACGGTATCGCCTTAGCTTCCGAGGGCGTTAGACGAGAGCGGTCGCAATAGCCGTGACCTTTTAAACAGGCTGAATAGTTCCGTTGTTGCTCGGCGTCGGCCAGCATCTTGGTTTCGGACGGAGTCAGTTTTGAGTAGTCGCAAGTTTCCTGGCCGTTCTTACATTCGGAGATGTTGCGTCGATGTTCTGCCGCAACGGTTTGACCGGCTTCCAACAGGAGTGAGTTTGGCGTGGTCGCACTCGTCCCAGCCATTCTCACAATTCTGCGCATTGCGCTGATGTTCGGCCGCAGCGACTTCAACCTTTTCCGAACTGGTCAGCTGGGAATGATCGCAGAGTCCGGCGCCGTTCTTGCAGTCGGATACATTGAGTTGGTGCCTGGCAAGGTTCACTTCTCCGGTTTCCGACGCTGTCAGTTTGGAGTGATCGCAGTCTCCTATCCCATCCTTGC
Source organism: uncultured Acidobacteriota bacterium (assembly GCA_963770465.1). Lineage (GTDB taxonomy): Bacteria > Acidobacteriota > Terriglobia > Terriglobales > Acidobacteriaceae > JABDBE01. The sequence continues at coordinate 123,452 of CAVYQB010000036.1, read as the reverse complement.
AGTCGGTGAGGTTGCGTGCGTGCGCTGCAACCGACGATTCACGAGCTTCGGACTGAGTCAATCGTGATGGATCGCAAGACGCCATGCCATCTTTGCACTCGGAGACGTTGCGCTGGTGATCGGCTACAGCCAACGCGATCGCTTGCGGGCCAGTGAGTTTCGAATGATCACAGTCCTTGAAGCCATTTCTGCATTCGGAGACGTTGCGCTCTTGGTTTGCCGCGTCCAGTTCGGCCGCTTGCGACGAACTCAACTTGGAGTGATCGCAGGCCATACGCCCAGCTTTGCAGTCCGCCAGGTTTTGCACCACATTGGATGACTGTGCCAATGAAGGAACAGGCCAGAGAATCAGGCACGCTAATTGTGCCCAAAGACATCTACGCAGATTGAGTTTCATATGTCTCCACCTTCCAGGAGCGTTGGGAAGCCGGCCGGAACACATCAGTGTTCCGGTCGGCAAAAGCTGTCTTTCTCCGCAAGCTCCCAACCCGCTTACTTCCTGTCTTCTCTAGCTTCGGCGACTCGCGCCTGTTGGCCTGCCTCGGACACAGCCTTCACGAACGCGTCCGCACTTGCCGGGGTCGATGCCTTGCCCGACAGAATGTTGCGAAACATCATGTGTCTGCCGTAAATGGCGTGAGTCGAGTCATTGTCCTGCTCGACCACGGCACCTTCCAGAGTTAAGCCGGCGAACACGCCTTTCGAACGCGAGTAGGTCAGCATTTCCGTGTTCATCTTCCAGTCGGTTCCCGCGGAAGCATGACGGCCTACCGGGCCTGCGGCAACCGATCCTTCACCCGTGAGTTCAAACTTGCTCGACAACAGATGCTGGAATCCCTGGTCGTTCATAACCAGCATGACCAGATCCACGCCTTCGATTCCGATCTGCAATCCCCAACTGCCGCCGCCAACCGACACGAAGGCCGGGGCGCTCCAGCCGTTCGATGTGCGGCACGAAGCCACACCGCGGCCGTGCTTGCCCCCAAAAATGAATCCACCTTTAATCAGGTCTGGCACCACCAGGATGCACTTTGCGCCGCTTAACACTTCTTCGGGGATACCTTTGTCCGGCGTTGACATGATCGCGTGCAGAACATCCACCGACTTTTGCAAGCGATCAACCGTATCTTCGCGACCTGAACGTGCCCATGCGAAGGTGCCAACCAGGCCCATGAAGCTCATCAACAACAGTGAAATTATCTTTTTCATATAGTTCATTCCTTTAGGAGCTGCGGAACTAAGAGAAGCAACTTCAGATGGACTGACTTAGTTCAGAGGATCTGAAAGAGAGAGCAGAAGTACTCGTCCCCAGCGTCATCATCGCCGAGGCCAAGAAGAATAGCTGGTCTGAATTGCTCACTTCTAGTTGCGGTCAAAAACAGTTGGGCTCGATCGTCAGAATGCCGCGAGTGATCCTTCTCACGTAAATTGAGCAATCTTGCACAGAATCGCTGCCGCTAATGTGTAATCGTGAGGCTGTCGAAGATGCGAAGGAACGGCGCTCTTTTAAAGCAGTTGGCGTTGGAGATTTCCTACCGTTTCTTAGAAGCACCTGGTATCGCTGATGCATCCTTTTCTTTTCCGAACTCGTGCCTTGCTCGCATTGATCGCTCGAATCACTGCGGAAGCTGTTTGCGAAGAATGCAGACGGTTTCGGATCACAAAGGATGTGCCCCTTCTGCGGCTTAATCACTCCGCGATCCAAACCATTCTGTTTGGAGTGTGGGAAGTCGTTAAGAGGCATTCAAGTGGAGCGCAAAGATGCAAGGCAATGGTGAGTAGCGAAATAAACAGAGGAGATAAATATGCTTTGGACAATTTTCGTGGTGCTTTTGATTCTATGGCTTCTGGGTTTCAGCCTTCACGTGGCCGGCGGTCTGATCCACTTGCTGCTGGTCGTCGCGCTAGTGGTTTTAATAATTAACTTGGCGAGTGGCCGCCGTGTGGTGTAAAGCTCGTCTGCTTGGGACGTGAGCCAAAACGCAACGGGCTTCATACCTCCTGCGCTCGTCTGCGCTCGCAAGAGCCATTGGCATCGAGCCAGCCTAATAGACTCCGAATGCTGGCCCGAGCCAGGGCAATCGAGCAGTCGGCAGCTCCGTAGTAAAGATTGATGGTGTCGCCGTCGGAGTCGATGGTGTATCCGCACGGGAACACAACATCATCGACGTCGCCGTGACGCTCATAGTCCGCCTCCGGCCCAAAGATCCACGAATCTCCGCGCAGTAAACACTTCGCCGGATTCTCCAGTTCAAAGAGAGCCAAACCCAATCGATACAGACAGCCCGAAGGCGTATGCCGCACTCCGTGGTAAAACACGAGCCAGCCTCTGGAAGTCTCTATGGGCGGCGGCGACAAACCAATCTTGTTTGCGTCCCACCAGGCGCCGCGGCGTGCTTCCAACATCAGCCGATGCCTGCCCCAATAACGCAGGTCAGGAGAGTAGGAAACCCACATGTGCGACCCCAGTGGCGTCATCGGCCGATGAATAAGCGCCCAGCATCCATCGATTCTGCGAGGCAGCAGAGCCGAGTCCTTATCGTCCGCTGGCATAATTACGCCATATCGCTCGAAGCTGCGAAAATCCTTGGTCAGAGCCAGAGACACTCCGGGCCCACCCCGCGAATAGGATGTGTACGTGACTACGTATTGCTGCAATTCGGGCACGAAAGTGATGCGAGGATCCTCGATGCCCCAGATTTCTTCCGGATAATCTTTTGGGCTTGGCATCAAGGTCGGTTCGTTGTCAATTTGCCAATTGTCGACTCCATTTCGTGAACGGGCGGCGCAAAGATGGGACAGGCCTCGCCGATCTTCGACGCGGCACAGCAGCAGAGTCGATCCGTCTGCCAGCAGGGTCGCGCCCGCATTGAACACACTATTGATGGAATAAGGCCAATCCTTGGCTGTCAAGATTGGGTTGGCAGGATGCCGCAGAAGCAGTGGCTCGTGGCGAATTGTTGTGGCAACGCTCATAGGTGTTTTGGCCCTGATTAAAGTCAGTTAGTGGAAGCAACAAGCAACTCGCCGCTTGTTTCCAAACTATCATGTTCCCGCAGCGAGCTCATTTCCAGCAGCGCCATCAGAAAAGATAGTGTTGATTCTGCTCCCTGGTTCTCATTGGCGCGGTCGGGATGCAAGCCGTCCCGGCAGCCGCCGGTCGCGGAATCATAAAGAGGAAGTTGCAGATCGTTGTCGCCGAGAAACCAGTTGAAGGCCGACCAAGCTTCGGTGCGCCAGCGGCTGTCACCAGTCACACGGTAAGCTTGCAGACAGGCAGAAACCGCGCCCGCGGCCTCAAGCGGCTGTTGATCGAAGCGCGCCTTTTCACCACCCTTGCGATAGAAACCCTGTGATCCGATGGGTACGAAGTGGCCATTGGTTTCGCAATGCTGAGTCTTTAACAGCCAATCCAGTGCTTCGAGACCCGCGGAAATCATGCGATCATCCGAGCAAGCCGAGCCCACGAGCAGCAGGGCTTGGGGCAGTCTTGCGTTTCCGTAGGCCAGAATGTTCTCGAACCACTTCCAATCCGGGCTTCGGATCGACTCATACATCTCAAGCAGTCGCTGGCTAAGTGCGGACCTTATTTGTTGAGCGTCCCGGTCTCCCGGATACGAATCGAGGTATTCTTGAATTCCGAGCAAGGTGTACGCCCAGGCGCGAGGACTGCTGAATTCCAAAGCCGCGGGAAGAGAGAATTCAAACAAACGGCCGGCAGCGCACCTCAATCCTTGATCTCTGGACCGGCCTAAAACCGTTCCAAGTCCCCACAATGCGCGCCCGTGAGAATCTTCCGATCCTTCAGCTTCGCTCCACTGTCGATTGTAGCCAAGAAAGTTTCTGAATCTGCCCTTCACGGGATTGAACGCATGTTCCAGGAACGCCAAATACCGGAAGGAGGAATCTGGGGTGACCAAATTTGAAACGGTTGCGTCGGTTTTCCCAAGCTGTTTCCTAATCCGTTGCTCCATTACCACGGTGACAATAAGTGCGCGTGCGTTGTCGTCGGTAGTGTAGCCCTCGCCGTACTTAGGGATTGTGAAGATCGAGTGCTGCAACATTCCCGTGTCGTCGGTCATCCTGGCCAAGTGATTCAGTTTCAGCTCCGGCAGTTGATCCAGTGTTTTTTGCGCAACGCGTGCGGAGAATTGCACGTGTGGACTCTCCATGCGGTCACTGCGAACCTGCGCAAAACTCTCCATGTAACCTTGCGCTACTGTTTTCCAGACCATCTCGCGCGCGAACAAATAAGCACGTTTGCGCATGGCGTGGCGTGTTGCCGGAGTGTCTAGAAGTTCGACCGTCTTTCTGGCGATAGCATCAGGATCCTGGAAAGGAACCAGCGCGCCGCGGCGGTCGTCCAGCAACTCGATCGCATGCCAATAGGGCGTTGAAATGATGGCCTTGCCCGCGCCGAGCGCATAAGCGAGCGTCCCCGAAACCACCTGCGCTTCATGGCGATAGGGAGTGATGTAAATATCCGCGGCGCCGATGAACGCAACCATCTCCTCCGGGCTGACAAAGCGGTTGTGGAAGATGACGCTCGACTCTACTCCGACTTCCTTCGCCAAAGCCTGTAAGTAGGCTCGATATTGGTCGCCCTCGCGACGGAGAACGTGAGGGTGGGTCGCGCCCGCGACGATATAGACAACATTCTTGTGCTTAGACAAAATCTGCGGCAGCGCTTGAATAACGTTTTCGATTCCCTTATTTGGTGAGAGCAGGCCGAACGTGAGTAGTACCGCTTTTCCTTCGACGCCAAAGCGATCCTTGTAGAAGTTAGGATCCAGGAATGGCAGGTCTGGAACGCCGTGAGGAACCATGTCGATCTTGCTGCCCGGCACTTTGAAAATCTCTTGCAAGAACTGGGACGAGAGTTGGCTCATGACAATGAGGCGATCCGAAAGCTCCAGGATCTCTTCCATCACCATGAGTTGGTCGGGATTCGGCTCGCGAAGGACAGTGTGCAGAGTGGTCACCACGGGCATCTTCAGGCCGCGCAATAACTGCAGGATATGGCTTCCAGCGGGTCCACCGAAAATTCCATACTCGTGCTGCAGGCAGACCATGTCGATATTGTTGAAGTTCAGGAACTCAGCGGCTTCCTGATAAGACCTCAAGTCGTCCTGGGCGAGCGACCATCTCACCCGTGCCGGGTAGTCATATCCCGGTTCCGTGTCGTTCACTGGCAGCGCCAACAGTCGAGCGGTGCCGTACTCGGCGGATATGGCCGCGCACAGGTCCGTAGTAAACGTAGCAATTCCACACTGTCGCGGCAGATAATTCCCGATTACCGCGATCCGACTAGGTAGTGACGGCTTCGATTGCGATCGCGGTCGAGGCGCTGCAGTTCGCTCCCGTACCAGGGGGCGCGCGCCGACAACTTCTAATATTCCCTTGGGAAGCATTACGTTTGATAGCGACATTAATCCTTAGTATGCCGAAATGGCTGCCGATAAAAGGTCAGCCTCTGATAAACCCGATGCAATTATCGAAAATGTCGGACGCCAAGTTGGCTGGTCTATTCACGTCCGGTTCTTGCCTCGGCGTTTGTGCCCCGTGTTTTCTTTTATTATTGAGCGAAAGTGGACTAACGGACTGGTCAAAATTGACCAGTCGCTGCGGTGTACTCGAGAATGGCGTTAATGCATCTTGGTCGAAATCACCCTGCTAGCATGCCGGACAATCACGAAATCAGTCGTCGCCGTCATTTTCATTCTGATGTTCGTGTGGTCAAGGAAACACCAGAAAGGTGCGGGTAGGTTTTATTTCAGCTTTTTGCCGAGCAAGCCGCTGATTGCATTCGCCGGGTTTGCCTTGGTTACGTCCTTCACGTCTCCCAATGCGCCTTTCGCCATGCCGCCCGCTACTCCTGCCATGTCAGGGACAAAATGTGGATCCGAAGTCGTTCCCTCGATGGCGAAGGGAATACCACCCTTGCCGCTACCCAGCGACGCCACTTGCGTTAGCCCGCCCGCGACGCCTCCTTTAATGTCAGCCAGCATTTTGAAGTTCAGTGCGCCGGCCGGGCTCACCGTTCCCGCACCGGTGATGACACCGACCGAAGTAACTGTAAGGTTAATGTTGTCAGCTTTCGTTCCTTCGGGTGCCACACGAGCGTTGAGGCTCGCATTCTGGATCGAAGTGTCCGGGTTGGAAGCGGCCTTCCCGGCAAATGCCGACAGCGCCCCCAGTTTTGATCCCAGGTCGAATCCAGTCAGCTTAGAGTTGGTCAGCCGCACCGGCCCGGTGATCACCAGTTTGTCGACCGGCCCCACGATGCCCAGTTCCGCCGACAGCGTCCCGCCCTTCAGCTGCGAACCCGACGGAAGCACTACGCCAAGCGATGGCAGCATCGGTTCCAGATCATCTCCTGGCATGTCGCGCGCATCCAGCTTCATGTTTAATACTTGGGTGTCGCCCTGCGTTTGGAACGTTCCCGTCAGATGCGCCACAGCTTTGCCGACCGAAATGTCGCCTTCTGTCAGCGTTCCGGATTCCTTATCGAGATCGACATCCACCATGTGCTTCACGACCACCGTGGTCGGAGCGGGCGTGCCCTTCGGTGAAAACTTCAGTTTCGTGCCGGTAAGTGTGCCGACAGCTTTTGCGTGGCTGCCATTCGAGTTGAGCGTGCCGTCAAGATTCGCCAGCCCGGCAATGCCGCTGGCGGGATCGATAAATCCTGATGCACCAATATTCAGGTTGTTCACCTTCACCGCGGTTTCAAACGGGGTATGGGCGGCGTTTTCGGCGTTGATCGGTCCGGCCTTCCCCGAAATTTTCGCGTCCCCTCCACCCGGCAACTGAGCCGAGAGTTTGAATGGGAACTGTGCGGTGAAGGAGAAATTCTCCACTTCAATGTTCACCTTGTCATAGACCTGCGGTTTGGCTGAAGAATTCGCTTTTCCGACAATCAACTTTCCATTGTTCACATTCAGCTTCGCTGCCGACAAATTGGTCGGGGATGTCGCTCCAGACTTAGGAGCTGTGGGCGCCGTTTTGGCGGCAGCGCCGCCGATGCTCGAAAAATTCCATTTGCCGCTGGCTGCTTTCAGCAGCGTGATCTGAGGCTGCTCCAGCTTGAGTTCGGTCACATTCAGTTGTTTCGAGAAGATGAGTGGCATCAGTTCCACGCCAACCTTAAGCGACTTGGCCGTGATGAAAGGCGACTTGCCGAAAGCGGGGTCGTCCGCGATGGCGATGTTATCGGCCACGACGCTGCTGGAAAGAATCGACAGGCTCAGATTGCCCACCGTCACCTGTCGGCCCAGCGCGCTCGTCAGCTCCGACTCGATCTTTGGACGGAAACTGTTCACATTGATCAGCAAGGGCAGTGCGATCAGAATTACAAGCAGAATGCCCAGTGCGATTGCTCCGATTTTGATTTTGCGGTTCATGTCTTTAGTCCTGCCTTTCCTACAACTGGAAACGGATGGGTGTGAAAAAGAAAGCCTTCCTCCGGGGAAGATCGATGTAGCAAACCCGAGAGGGTTTATTAACCGGTCAGCTTTTCACCGGTAGCAACGAGATTCCTGCAAAGTGCGCCACCGTTCCCATATTGGGATAGTACGGCTTGCACCCAGTGGCAAGACTGCTCAAAATTGCTCATTCCTGCGAATAATCTGCGGAAACCGATTGCTGCCGACGGCGACCACGGCGATGTTGCGTCAGCAACCGCCGAGAGAAATCGAGACTGGTGAAGTGCGAGTGCTCAGATGTGATTCGAGGATCACTGCGAAGTCGGGGATGCCTGACCTGTCGGACCGCTGTCTACTATCTGCTAATTCGGGTCAATGAGTGAAATGGAGATTTTGCGACAATTCCGATGAGGGGAAGGGAACTTGCCGAGTTTCGGTACTTCTTGGCGGAAAACCACAACGCCCTTGACTAGATGGCAGAACACGCGTCTGTCCCGCGCGATGGCTGTCTGCCGTGCCAGCCAATGCCCAGAGGACTGTCAGGGCTGCCACGTGCCAAATCTCCGTCTCCCCGTCGGTCTTCGCCGGTGATATGGCCTTGCCGGGAATTAGTCTTCGTCGGCGTAGCAGGTCAGAGATCGCCGGGTCGAACCACCGTGGCGTCGTGGCATGGGGCCCGGCGGCACGTGAAGCCGAGCCACAACCTGTACATCGACGTCATCTACGCCCTGATCGTGAAGACTGCCACGGTCGAGCCGTACCGGTAGTCGAGTTGCGCCATCTCGTACCGCAATTGCTCGCGAAGACGGGTTACGGCAGGACAGTCCCACCGCAAGGTCCCTGTTTGGATCCACGTGCCATGAGGAGTCTTCGTAAGTCTGACGGATGGTGTGTCGGTGGCACTCCCGCTAACGCCTGCGTCCAACTCTGCTGTGGAGCTCCTCAACGGGCAACCGCGTGGATTCGTCGCCCGCCGTGGCGAATGGGGTGGTGTATGTCGGCTCGGAGGACAACAACGTGTACGCGCTGAAAGCCAGCACCGGTGCCCTCTTTGGAGCTACACAACCGGCGCGGGGTGGGTTCCTCACCCGCAGTGGCGAACGAGATTGTTTACATCGGCTCCCCGATTACAACCTGTACGCGGTGCAACGCAGCCACCGGCCTCTGCCGTGGAGCTACGCCACCGCCAACTAGATGTATTCCTACCCGTCGTGGCGAATGGGGTCGTGTATGCCTTGGCTCGTGGACAACAATGTACGCGCTGAACGCCAACACCGGCACGTTGCTGTGGAGCTACGCCACCGGCTACATTGTGGAGTCCTCGCCCTCAGTGGTGAACGGCGTGGTATAGTCGGCTCGGACACGGCAATATGTACGCCTTCAGCCTGAGGCATGATCGGGAACAAGCACGGACAGCCTCCGTACGTCCGGACCGGAGATGCCCGCCGTGATTTCAGCCTAAAGGCGTCCAGCCGGTCGCAACTTAGTCGCGGCGGAACCCTGACTGTCTACGGATAACCGTCGAGAACAGGCGATAGCGCTTAAAACCCTTCTGGGCATCAAACACGGGCCAGTCTTCACTTGCGGTTTTATTTCAAGCCAAGCTCGCCATCGTACAGTTGGATAACCCCATAGCATTCGCAGGCGGAGGCTTCGAGTTTCTTGCGGTTCACTATTTTCACTGCGCCACGGGTGTACTCGATGAGCTTCTTCTTCTGCAAAACGGCAGCGGCCACGCTCACGGTAGGTCGATCCGTCCCCAGCATGGTTGCGAGAAAATCGTGAGTGATGAGCAGTTCCGCTGAATCCACTCTATCCTGAGTCATCAGCAACCAGCGCGCCAGGCGCTGCTCAATATCGTGCAGCCGATTGCACGCGGCGGTTTGTGCAACCTGCATCCCTCGGATTGCGGCGTAGCGGTTCAACATGAATCGAAGATCGGGTGTGGATTCTAAAATGTCTTGCAAGGCGCCGACCTCGACCCGAAAACCATCCCCCGTGATTTGTACCACCGCCTGGAGCGTGCTCCTGCTCAGGCCAACCGTCGCCAGTGTTCCGGTAAAGCCCTCATTTCCCACTATGCCAGCTTCGGCCGTTTTTCCATCTTTCATTACGACTACAAGAGAAATCAAACCTCGATTCGGGAAAAACGCAAACTCCAGCTTTGCACCCGCCTGGTGCAGGACTAGATGGTTGGGTAAGTTGACGTACTCGAGATGAGGACGCAGTGAGCTGTAGTCGTCATCGGAGATCGATAGCAGGATTATGTTGCTGACTGGTTTCCCAGACGTATTCGTCCGCTCGCCAGACTGCACGACTTGGAGGATGCTGCTTTCCACAAAGAATCCCTTCGGTTAGTGGTTACGCCTGGTCGCCGGGAAAAGACCCAGCCTCATTCCCCGCGGATGTCGCTCCTGTCGGGGACTTCTTTCCGCGCTCACCGTCTAACGCGCGGCAAAGCTTCGCAACCAGGATCATCAGCTTCGCCGAGTCCATTTCATTGCTGGCCTGTTGTGCGATCGGATCGCCAATCTCCGTCTCCGACGTACGGGTCCATTGGGAACCCCCTTTCCATGACTCAGCAAGGTTACTTCGGACCAAAAATCGGGTCTGAGCAATAATGCTCATTCAAGCAAAGCAACGTAGCTCTGAACGCACTCAGCGCGGCCAAAGCAGGCCATGGGAGCGGCATTCAAGGGAGTCGAAAAAGTCCTCTATCCTACGTCGGCGTTACCTCTTAGCCCTCGCACGCGTTGCGCGCACGAAATATGAACCAGCACTTTGAGCGATTCCGCTACGACAGCGAGGCCCGAAATCGCGGCGTGCGCGAATACCGATCTTCCATATACGTAGGATGCCCGACAGACCACCCAAATTGGCGCATGTAAACTTTGCCCGTCCCTTTGCGCATATTCGGCAAGAAAAGAATCAGCGACACTTTCTGGATTTGTCCCAACATCTCAGCAGTCGTCAAAAAGGGGGAAAACGTGAGGGCCGGAATGAGTACCCCAGACAATTTCGGCTCGCCCTCAAACAAAATCTTTGGGGAGCAGCGACAGAGGCGGCCATGAACCGGAAGCTGGTATGGATTGAGCAACAGCGTTTTCGCGGTTTTGGTTGCTCCGAATGTGGCTGGCGGTTTAAACCTTCCGGTGCTCCGGAAGGCAAATCTTTCGAAGAAATGATGCAGAATTTTGAGTTGCAGCGCGACAAAGAGTTTAAATCCCACGTTTGCGCCGATCACGCTGCCACCAAGAATCCAGGATAGTTTTACGTAACCAGGATTGTGCGCCGACGCACAAGCGCACAATCAGAATCGGGGCTTGATTACTTTGAGTAAACGTGCGAAATGCGGGTGAGCCTTAGCCTGTTGACCGATTCGTAGGATGATGGGGCCAACCCACGGGATGTTGTGCGCCAGGTGCTCCAGGTTCTCGACGCTATAGGTCGTCTCACGAGGTAGGTTGCCGTAGGTGGGAGCAAACGTCAGCCACTTGCTGGGAGCACTGCCGATGAGGTATTTCTCTTTGCCCCACAATTCGGCCGTTCTTGGGGCTGGGGACAGCGCGGCATCGCTATTGATGGGCAGACGATAGTGGTCTGGATAATGCGGAAAGAATCTCATCCGCGACTCGGTCTGGCCCGGATTTTGCTCGAAGGTCAACGGCAATTCTCTATAGGTAAAGTGCCAATGTGTTTGGGCTTCTGAAACCCTCGCAAACGGAGTGGGGGTATGAAGAAGTTGGAGGGCAATTTTTGCTGGAGGCGATGTTCTCTGACTCCACAACAATTGTGTGGAAAGTAACAGTAGTCCGACCAACAGAATCGCAGACTGGTGCGGGAATGAGAGACATATGCCACGCATCGAATTTCCTTTGTAAGCGTCTACGGTCGGGCCAGCGCTTTTCTTTCAATCACAAGGGCTCAAGGTTGGCGGAAGTGCGGCGCGGTGAGGTCTTTGCGCTTATAGCAATCTTAGACAGTTCCTGGATGTGTGTCTGGTCAAGATTGCTCAGTACCCAAATCAGACCATAGCGCTCTTTAATAATGCATGGAGAATTGCTGGTGAATCATAGGTGTAGAAGAGTAACTCACCAGGAAGGTAGGGTGTAGCACTTTTGCCGCCGCTGCACACCACTCCCTACGACGATTGACAGTGTGCAACAAAAAACGATGAGGCACGTGGACATCCGCACCACGATGAATCACGATGAAACCGCGCTCACGGATGGCATGCGAAAAGCATCGGATGCCGTCGGCCGGGTTTCTGTAGGTTTCAAAGCAAGTGAACCGCTTTGAATTTTGGGGTGGGAGACGGGAATCGAACCCGCAACGTCCGGAGCCACAGTCCGGTGCTCTGCCAGTTGAGCTACTCCCACCGCGTCTAGCGATTATAACAAGTAGAGAAGCCGACTGGTTGCAGCAATGGGTATCGGGAGGCTTGATCGACGAATCGACGGAACGATCTACCCGCGGCCTACGCCAACATATTCGAATCCCATGGCGCGGAGGCGTACTGCGTCGAGCAGGTTTTTGGTATCCACAATAAACGGGCGGCGTAGAGTTTGTTTGATGCGGTTGAAATCCAGCGCGCGAAATTCCGGCCAGCCCGTGCCGACCACCAACGCGTCGACGCCTTCGGCAGCGGCATACGGAGACTCGCAATAGAACACGCTGCCATTCAGTTCCAGGCGCGCGTCTGGCAGGGCGACCGGATCGTACGCGCGCACCCGGGCGCCTTGCGCAATCAAATTCTTGGCCAGCCGCATGGATGAAGATCCGGCGATGGAATTTGTGTTCGGTTTGAAGGCGAGACCCAGAATTCCCACATCCTTGTTGTGCACCGACTGAACGCACTTCGAAATTTTTTCGATTACCTGATCGGCCAACCCATGATTCACTTCGCGTGCGGCGCTCAGGATTTTCAGGGACACGCCTTTGCGCTGGGCCAGATCGGCCAGCGAATCCATATCCGATTCTGCGAACAAGCCGCCCATGCCCGCTCCCGGTTGCAGGCAGCGAGGCGCGATTTTTTTGTCCAAACCCAGAGCTAGTGAAAGGCTGACCGCATCCGCGTTTACGCGCTCACACAAACTTGCCAGCTCGTTGATGAAGGAAATCTTGGTTGCCACAAACGCAGTCGCGGATTCGCGTACCAGTTCAGCGGTTTCATGATTGGTCACAATCACCGGAACGCCGCGCATCACTAGCGAGTGGAAAATCTGCTTGAGCGCCAGCACAGCATCGTTCGACGCGGTTCCAAGAATGATGCGATCAGGCCAATTGAAATCCTCTACCGCGCAGCCCGGGGTAAAGAACATAGGCTGCGAAACTAACGTCGCCCGCAAGCCAGCCGCAACTATGCTTTGCTCCATTGTGGAGGCAGTGCCGACTGAAACTGGGGTCACAATCGTAAGTATGGGAGGCTTGGAGGCCGCACGCGCGATACGAATAGCAAGATCGGAAAGATGCTGAGCGCTGTCTTCGGCGAGAAAGATCACCTGCGCTTTGCGGGCAAAGGATTCAATATCGGTCGAGTACGCCAGCCGCCCCGAGCGCACGTTACGCTTGATGACTTCGGTAAGGTTCTTCTCGTGAAAGGGAACGTTGCCCTGGGCCATCGCCACCATTTGTGAACTGTCCGGATGGCAACATATAACTGGGGTCCCGAAGTCGGCGAGACAGGCGGAAACGACAGTACCCAAGTACCCTGCGCCGTAGACCCCAATCTGCATGGAACCTCCAGAAACCATGAATTCGCTGGGGAGGGTGCCTGAGCGGCTTGCGCAGCGATTCCCACTTCTGGTTTACTCCCACACCGCGCACATAGCAATGCACGGGAGGGATTTGTACTTAGGGACATGAACTACTGCGGGAACGGGAATTTGGACACTCCCAAGGTTCACAAGGCCACCTTGCGAAGCATGACTTTATCGTTTCAGCAGGCTGCCGCCCAGGCGAATACCGGCCAAGTCCACCCAGCAATTCTGTTCGTCTTCGCGAACGAAAGTTAGTTCACTTATCGGGACAGAACGGCTGCCGACAAATTGCGCCCAGCGATCGCGCGCCACAATATAGGCCTTCTGCGCCAGTTCCTGCGTGCTGAGTTTCACAATCGTGAGGTGCGGCATGTATGGCCATTCCTCTTCCGCCAGAAACACGCCTGTGTTCAATTGATCATGCAGTTCGCGCATGCGATAGGCGGCATGGGCTACTCGGATAAAGACGGTTGCGGTCACCGGAACAAAAGTTTCGACATCACCGAGAGTGACTTCGAACCGCTCAGCCTGGCCACAGATTTCCTCGACCGTTTCAAGCGCCGAAAGTTCGCCTCCTTGCAACCGCCGTGGCGGAAGGATAGTCAGATGAGCGGGTAGATGAGGCAGATCGGGATGCAACTCTTGCCGGAGATTTTCCACAAATTCCCCGACAGCATTTCTCACATAGGCCACCAGGGCATAACGGGGACTTTGCATGTCAACTAGAAATTATACCTCTGGAAGCACCGGGCATGGCTACAACCAGCTCACTTAACGGATACTCTGAGGGCGCCTTCCAAATCGGCGATTAGGTCGTCGGTGTCTTCAATACCGACCGAGTATCGGATCAGCGCTTCAGGAATGCCGCTGGCCGCTCGCTCCTCGCGCGTGGACTCTACGTGGCTCGTAGTTGCGGGAGGCCCAGCAATGGTTTCGACCGCCCCAAGATTCGCCGCGAGATGGGCATAGCGCAGCCGTGGAAGGAATTTCTTTACCGCAGCGAAACCGCCTTTCAGAACAAAACTAAGGACGCCGCCATAGCCGCTCATCTGACGGCGAGCGATGCCATGATTCTCATGCGATTCCAAGCCAGGATAGAACACAGCTGCGACCTTCGGATGAGCTTCCAGGAAACGCGCAATCTGCAGCGCGCTCTGGTTCTGCTGGCGTATGCGCAGCTGCAAAGTTTTCATTCCTCGCAATAACAGATAGGCCGCCATCGGATCAAGGCAGGCTCCAGTAATTTCGCGAAAGTGATAAATCCGGTTAACCAGTTCGCGCTTGCCGCAGACAGCTCCGCCAAGCGCATCCGCGTGTCCGCCGAGAAACTTGGTTGCGCTGTGAACCACGAGATCAGCGCCAAGTTTCAGTGGTTGCTGATTGATCGGCGTGGCAAAAGTGTTATCAACAACAACCAGCGCGCCATGCCGGTGTGCGGCCGCCGCAAGCCGAGCGAGGTCGATGACTTTGTTGGTCGGATTGGTTGGACTCTCCAGATAAAGGACCTTGCAGTCCTCTGTAATGGCGGCCTCAATCGCCTCGTGATCGGTCGTATCGCAGAGCGTTACGCCAATTTGAAAGCGCGGGAGAAATTCGATGAAGAGTTTATTGGTTCCCCCGTAGGTGTCGTTTACCGACACGACGCGGTCACCTGGTGAGAGCAGGGTAAACAGCGTGTTACTGATCGCGGCCATGCCGCTGGCAAAGCTGGTCGCTGCTTCCCCGTTTTCCAGCGTGCGTATCTTTTCTTCGAACGCCGCGACGGTAGGATTGGTATTGCGGCCGTAAATGTGTCCGAACTTCTTGCCTTGTGCGACCTTAAACCATTCATCAACGTCGTTGTAGCCAAAAGAAACGCTGTGCACCACAGGAACTTGCGTCGAGCCCATCCAGTGAGGGCTTTGCTCGCCTGCCCACACCGAAAGCGTACCCAGACCTGGCCCGACGTTATGTTTTTTGGGTGATGCTGAGCGAGGATTCTTTTTCATGTCGTAGTTTCGTCCCCAGTGTCTCACAAAAGACTTGTCATCCTGAGGCAGCGGAGTCCTCGGCGAAGCCGGGGACTCCCAACGAAGGACCTATGTGCAGCGCTGATACCTGGTAGCCAAGAAGTAAATCGGCTTTACCGCCGTCCACCACTTTGGTGAACTAGACATGTCAAGTTTGACTCGTCTTGGTATGCGCCCTAAGATGGGCACTCAGCAAATTTTTCTGTCATGATCGGTCAAACCATTTCGCACTATCGCATCACCGGACGCCTCGGCAGCGGCGGGATGGGCGTGGTCTACGAAGCCCAGGATCTCACTCTTGGCCGCCGCGTGGCTCTGAAGTTTCTGCCTCCAGAACTTGCCCGCGACTCCTCTGCACTGGATCGCTTCCTGCTCGAAGCTCGCGCCGCCTCGGCTTTGAATCACCCGAACATCTGCACCATTTATGCGACGGAGAAGGACGGCGACCAGTCTTTCATCGCGATGGAACTGATCGAGGGTCAGGGGCTCGACACCAAACTGCAAGGTGGACCGTTGCCTATCGATCGCTTACTCGACATAAGCATTCAGTTGGCGGACGCCCTGGATGCCGCACACGCCAAGGGCATTGTCCATCGCGACATCAAGCCGGCAAATATTTTCATCACCCAACGGGGGCAGGTAAAGGTCCTGGATTTTGGCCTGGCCAAGTTAACTCGCGCCGCTGGTTTTACCGCGGAGACGATGGGCAATACCGAGGATGCCGGGCGCACCGCTAGCCTCACCAATCCTGGCAGCACGGTCGGAACAGTTTCGTACATGTCGCCAGAACAGGCCCGAGGCGAGCAACTTGATGCCCGCACCGATCTTTTTTCTTTAGGAACTGTAATTTATCAGATGGCCACCGGACGGTTGCCTTTTCACGGAAATACTTCGGCAGTAATCTTCCACGCCATCCTGGAACGCGATCCTACGCCCGCGGTGGAGCTCAACTCGCAGCTTCCGCCGAAGCTCGAGGAAATTATCGACAAGCTGCTGGAGAAGGATCGGGACTTGCGTTACCAGTCTGCCGCCGACTTACGCGGCGATCTTAGACGATTGAAGCGTGACACCGAATCCGGACGCAAACTAAAGTCTGCCGCTTCCGGGCCATCCGTACCGATGGCGGAGCCGGGTGCAGCGCCAGTGCGCCCACCGTCGAGCAGTTCTGGTGTGGTCGCGGCAGCCCGCCAGCACAAAATAGGCACCGGCGTAGCAACGCTGATTGCTTTGGCACTCGTTGCCGCAGCGGCCTACGGCGTTTTCGCATTGCTCACTCGCAATCGTCACGTTCCGTTTGAAAATATTTCTATCACTAAAGTGACGGAAACTGGCAAAGCGGCGCTGGTCGCCATTTCTCCCGACGCCAAGTACATCCTCACCGTAGTTCGGGACGCTGGCCAGGAAAGTTTGTGGCTGCGTAATCTTCCTACGAACAGCGATACGCAGGTGATTCCACCCGCGGAAGTACAGTACGCGCACTTGCGCTTTTCTCCCGATGGCAATTATCTGTATTTTGGGCGCAGCGAACCCGGCAGTGAAGAGTTGAAGTACCTGTATCGCGCACCGGTGCTCGGAGGCACTCCGCAGAAATTGGTCACCGACATTGACTCAAACATTACCTTCTCTCCTGATGGACGGCAGATCGCCTATTTTCGCGCTAATAATCCCGATGCCGGCAAGGAACGACTTCTGCTCCTTCCCGCTGAAGGCGGCGAGGAGAAGACTCTGTACAGTGGCCCAATCGATGGGGGATTGCAAGATCCCGCGTGGTCGCCAGACGGCAAAACGATCGTCTGCATGGTGCTTCAGCCCGGTGATGCTTTTAGCGGTTTAGTAGCGCTTGATGTTGCGGGAGGGAAGCAGAAAGTTTTCTTCACCTCCGCCTCGGACATCATTCAACGTCCTGTCTGGATGCCGGATCAGAGTGGCTTGCTCGCCCAGTCCAGTCTGGTGCATGCGCAAATCGTTTTCGTTTCTTACCCGGACGGAAAGTTGCGCAACGTAACTCGCGATACCAATTTTTATTCCGAGCCTAGCGTGGCTGCTGACGGGCGCACTCTGGTCAGCGTCCTGAGCCAGGATCACTATAACCTGTTCGCAATGCCGGCATCTTCGAATGCCGCAGAAGCCCGGCAAGTCAGCTCGGGCGCGCCCGTGGTGCGTTTCAGCTGGACGCATGACGGTCAGATGGTTGTGCGATCAGACTCAAATTCAGGTCTTAGCCTGCTTAACCCTCAATCGAGTGGGAAGACGCCTATATTTGCGCGCGACGGCGCGCTGGTTAATATTCCCTCCGCCTGTCCAGATGGCCGCTATGTGGTATTCAGCGGCCTATTAAACAAGGGCAACAATGTGCTGGACATCTGGCGTACCGACATGTCTGGCGGAAATTTGAAGCAGCTTTCGAACGGCAAGGTGGATGAAAGTCCGATTTGTTCACCAGATGGGCGCTGGGTGTTTTATCAGGATGAAGTAAATGGCGCCAGGATAATGAAAGTCTCCATCGAGGGGGGAACACCGCAACAAATCTCAGATGAACTAGCGGCAGGTTTTGACGTTTCTCCCGATGGCAAGACCATAGCTATCGCAGCGTTCGGGCATCTGGGCGAGCATATCGAAGCCCTCAGAATACTCTCGCTGGATTCCAATCAAATTGTGAAGACGATGGCTTTCGAGCGGCCACGGAGCGGTCCCCTACGCTTCTCGCACGATGGCAAGGCTGTCGTTTACCCCGTCCGCCGAGGCGGAGTCGATAACCTGTGGTCGCAGTCGCTGGATGGTTCTCCCGGAAAACAGCTCACAGATTTCAACTCAGAACACATCATTGATTTTCATTGGTCCTTCGATGGCAGCCAGTTGGGCGTGGTTCGCGGGCATACCGATTCCGACGTGGTGCTCATCCGCGATTCGCAGAGTTAGGTGGCAGGAAAAATTCTTTTCTAGTTACAGGATCTTGGCACTGCGGTCAACCCGGCAGGATCTGAGCCGTTCTTGATCACAGCGAATGGCGAGCCCGGGACTTCCTTCAGAACACCGTCCACAGCCGCGAGAACGCCGATAGACTCCGGGTTGTTTTCCTCGGACACAAAAAGATCCAACCCAGTTCCCGTCGCCAGACCCAGCGCATAGAGGCCAGGCTTGTTGAGCTTTAGCGTACTGTCATACGTAAGAGCGCCGTTCGCCCCCACGGAGAGTGTTGTGATCTGGTTCGACATCGTATTGCTTACGTAGAGATGGGTGCCATCGAGGCTGAGTATCACGTTGTTCGAACTTTCACCGTTCTTGTTGGTGAAATTGTTCAACTCCTTCAATTCTCCGCTCGTGCTAATACTGAATACTTCCACCTGAGTGTTAGTCGCCGTATCGCCAAAGTAGGCCGTAGTGCCATCGCAACTGATGTCCACGCCCGCGGCAGTCCCTTTGGGGGTGAACGGTCCGAGTTCAGTCAGGTCGCCCGTGCTCGAATCAATTTTGAAGGAATCTACCTGCCCAACGTAAGCCACGATGAGGAACTGTCCGTTAAACGTAGCTTTCATGCCCGCTGGCGAACCGGGAACCGTAACCTGCTTCAAAACCTTAAGCGAACAACTGGAACTGATTCTTAATACCGAGATGCTGTTGTTATTGGTGTTGCCCGCGAACAACAGTGAGCCTGCAGACGCCAATCCTATGCCAAGGTGCTGCGCGCCGCTAACGCCATCGGAGAACGGAGAACCTTTAACCGCCGTCAGTCCCCCGTCGAATAAGTTCATCTGAAAAGCTGCAATGGTACTGTCTCCGCCGTTGGAAACGAACAGACAATCCCCTAGCTTGGTTTTGCCGGATGTCACAGTCGAGACAGCAAAGTAACCGCTGCCCGCACCCTTCCCGCCGGTCGAGTAAGTCTTCAGTATCTTTAATGCGCCCTTCACGCTGACAGTCAGCGCCGTCGTGCTGTTGGTGCTGCTGGCTACATTGTCGTTGGTATAAATATATTGTTGAGCCAGCGCGCGGCCAGTAGACAATCCCAAAACACCAACCATTAAAAGCATCCACGACTGTCGTATCCGGCTACTCATCTTTTCCTCCACCAAATGTCGCACATCCCGCATCCTTGCCCAGGTTAGTGCAGACGAAACTAATCCGAAAACCGGAAAAATCCGGTCCGTACGATCCGGAAGCTAAAGCAAGGCTTGAAAATCGGGGAGGGCAACGCGCCGAATTATGACGGTGGACTAGCGCGATTCAGAACTTATTACAGATGGTGGACGCTGTCAATGCTGTCGTGTTGTAGGAGCCAAAAGTCTCATCCCAAAATGACGGGCGGCTCGCCAGCCGCCCTGTCTTCACGATTTGTAAGTGGTTTATACCGGCTTTACATTTTCGGCTTGCCACCCTTTGGGGCCTTTGACCACGTCGAACTGCACCTGCTGGCCTTCCTGCAGACTGCGAAATCCGCCTGCTTGAATCGCCGAGAAGTGTACGAACACATCCTCGCCGCTTTGACGGCTGATAAAACCGTAGCCCTTGGCATCGTTAAACCACTTCACTGTTCCTGTTTCCATGGTGTTGCTCGATTCCTTTTTGTTAGATATGCGCTGAGTCCATCGCAGAACTACATCAGGCAGGTCACGCTATCGCGGGAGTTGCTGAAACTGCAAAAGTCAAACGCAGCAGGATTGTACCGCAGATGCTTCCGAAATTACCAAGACAATTCGATGTTGCCGATTTAACTATAAATATTTCAACAAGTTACGCAAAGTGTCCCGCGTCATTTGCAGCTTGTCCATTCGCAAGATTCGTACGGAGCGTCCTTTCTGCGTCACTAGCGAACGTGACCTGCCTCATAGCCTCCGCGCTCGCGAAGGCACACGCTGTTGGCTGAAGGGTCAGGAAACCCTCCCTGGATTCAGAATGCTTATAGTTTCGTCGGAGAGAGCTGTCACCCGGCTGTACACGGAGTTCGTTATCACGTTTTCAAGTGGCTATCAAAAATTCTGTGGCCTTCGAAATTTTTCGCTCGGAGAAACTTTAATGCTACATCTTGATACTGGTAATACGGGGTTCATGATTTTATGCACCAGCCTGGTCATGCTGATGACGCCGGGTCTCGCCTTTTTTTATGGCGGCCTGGTGGGGCGCAAGAATGTGCTCGCCATCATGATTCAGAGTTTTGTCTCTATGGGCTGGACGACGGTGCTCTGGTACATCTACGGCTATTCTCTGTGTTTCAGCGGGGACTGGCACGGAGTCATCGGCAATTTCCATAACGCTTTTCTGCGCGGGATCGATCTCAGCACCCCGTCGCCGAACATTACCATCCCGGCGTTCGTCTTTATTGCATATCAAATGATGTTCGCCATCATCACGCCTGCGCTGATTTCGGGCGCGTTCACTAATCGGGTCACCTTCAAAGCCTACATGCTATTCCTGACCGGTTGGCTCACCTTCGTTTACTTTCCTTTCGTCCATATGGTTTGGGGTGGAGGCATGCTGCAGAAATGGGGCGTGCTGGACTTCGCCGGCGGTATCGTGGTGCACAACATCGCCGGCATCGCCGCTCTCGCGTCGGTGCTGTACGTGGGTAAGCGGCGCACGGCAGACCGCGGACCGCATAGCATTCCACTGGTTGCCCTGGGAACCGGCCTGCTGTGGTTCGGATGGTACGGCTTTAACGCCGGCAGCGAGATGCGGGTTGATTCCGTAACCGCCACTGCTTTTCTTAATACCGATTTGGCAGCCTCGTTCGCCGCCGTCACCTGGCTGCTGGTGGCATGGTTCAACGAAAAGAAGCCGAAGTTCCTGGGCTTGCTAACCGGCGCCGTTGCCGGACTGGCGACAGTGACTCCGGCCGCGGGGTATGTTTCTCCCACAACGGCGGTCATCATCGGCTGCGTTTCTGGAGTGGTTTGTTATTACGCGGTTGAGATGAAAAACAAATTGCACTGGGATGACGCTCTGGATGTCTGGGGAGTGCACGGCGTCGGCGGTTTTCTAGGCATCGTGATGCTGGGGATTTTCGCCAGCCGCGCTTACAATCCCGCGGGAGCCGATGGCTTGCTCTACGGCGACCCTACGTTCCTCTTGAAGCAGGTAGTTGCCGTTACCTTCTCTTCGGTCTGGGCCTTCGTATTCACCTATGGGATGTTACGAATCATCGATGCATTCACGCCCGTGAAGGTCAGCGAAATGAGCGAAGAAATTGGCTTGGATGAATCCATCCACGGCGAACATGCCTACGAGGAGGCTCCCGGTGAAGATCTGCTGCACACGGGAGACCTGTTCCATCCGGAGGAATTGCTAGCAGGCCGCAAGTAAGCTAACCAGGGGCTCCAGCGAACACTTCGCGGGTCCTTCGAGAACTGATTGTGGCAGGGGTGGCGAATCCGCCCCTGCCTGTGTGGCTCCCCGCACTGGAAACTTTCTCGACTTCGCTGCATCATGAATACATGCGGCTTACCCGTTTTGCGATCTTACTCTTACTATCGTCCCTCGCCTTCGCTGACATCGTCGACGACGTTCGCACAGCTCTAGCTCAGAGAAATCCCGCTGCGGCAAATTCCGAACTGCAGACTTATCGCGCCCAACATGGCGTTGACGCTGCATACCTCGAAGCTCTTTCTTGGACTGCCCGCGCGGCCCTCGACGCGAATGACCTTCAGCAGGCTGACAGCGCCGCCAAGCAAACCGAAACCCTCGCTCGCCAGCTCTTGCAGAAGCGGTCCCTCGACGCCGAGCCGCATCTGCCCATTGCTCTCGGCGCGGCGATTGAGGTCGAGGCCCAGGTGTTGGCCGCTCACGGCCAAAATGCACAAGCAGCCGCGCTGCTGCGGCGAGCCCTGGCCACGTATGGAAACACTTCCATCAGCCCTCGCCTGCACAAAAATTTGAACCTGCTCAGCTTGACCAAGCTGCCGGCTCCATCGCTCAATACCTCCGAATATCTGGGCACGCGGCCAGTTCCACTAAGCCAACTCAAAGGTTCGCCCGTGCTTTTGTTTTTCTGGGCTCACTGGTGCGGAGACTGCAAGTATGAAGGTCCCATCATCAGCCGTCTCGGTTCGGAGTTCGCTCCGAAAGGGCTCACGATTCTCGCTCCCACCCAACTCTACGGATACGCCGCTAAAGGAGAAGACGCGAAGCCGAAGGATGAGATTGCTTACATCGGGCAGGTCTGGCAACATTTCTACCCTGGATTGCAAAGCGTTCCGGTGCCCATCAGCAAAGCCAACTTCACCAACTACGGCGCGAGCACTACGCCAACTCTCGTGCTCGTCGATCGGAAAGGACGCGTCGCCTTATACCATCCAGGCTTGATGGAGTACGACGATCTACGTAGCGCTATAGAAAAAACTTTGTCCAACTGAGAACTCGCGGTTGGCGTTCCATCACGCTAGTTGCCATTCTGAGCTCACACCCGTTACATGTTGTCATTCCGAGCGAAGCGAGGAATCTCGGTCTTTGCCGGTGCCAGCCAGAAACCCAGATCCCTCGCGTTGCTCGGGATGACTGTTCATTTTTTTGATACGGTAAGAGCGTTACTCGCATCCCCTGCCGCACCCGCCAAAAACATACAGTACTCCGAAGTCTGCAACCGCGCTCGCATGTCGTGAAGGATCAGTCGAACCCACATACCAATAAATTCCGATCCGTTCGCGAAAGAAAAAGTCTCTCCTTAAATGCACCCGCATGTCGAACAGCGGTCCGACCAATTGGTTTGGGCTCGGCGGTATAAGGAATTGCGCATTCATGCGAAACCAGTTTTTCTCGAACATTGCCCCAAGAGTCGGCCAAATGGACTGCTTATCGTAGATCGAGGTGTACAGTTCGCTGAAATGAATCCCGCCGCCCAGGCGCCAATGGGTTGACGTCCGCCACATTACAACTCCATGGCCGCGCACGGTCGTGCCATTGTTGATCCCGGTCGGATTCGCGGTATCCGCCCCAAACTCTGCTTCAAGGAATGTAGGACTCAGGTCTCCCCAATCGATGCCCACATCAGCGTTGTAGTAAGGAGACTGAAAGCCCAACCCGTTCACGCCAATTCCGACACCCGCATAGGGCGCAGTTTGAGCGTGGACCACAGCGCCCAGGAAAAGCACGACCACCATAAAAAGCTTGCGAACGACTCTCATCTTGGCGCAGCGATTGCGAGCCTCACTCTTCGCCAAGTGTACCTATCCGAAACACCGCCGCTATTTACCAATGCAGAACGCCCAGCACGCGGAGGTCGCTGAAATGGAGACCGGGCGTCCTCGCCCGGCTCGGAACAAAGTGCAGGCGCGGGCGTCCTCGCCCGTGCAGAGCCGAGATAACTCACGACTGCACTCGACAAAAACAATCTTTCAATAGGGGTTAAAAGCCAAAGGACGCAAGCATAAATTGCAGGCCCGGAGGCGCCAGCATACCGCTAGCGCCCAGGACCTACCATTGCATCGACGATCCGGGGGAGGACTACCCCTTACGCGTGCAATGCACCCAAACTGTTACGCGCGCTCATGCGCGAGAAGCCGGATTATTGCGTAGCCGCATTTCCCGCTTCCGCTCTCGCCGGTTGCGCCGCGCGTCCAAACATAATCCCGGTTTCCACTTCTACCGGCCGCCGGTCTCGCAAATAGGGTTTGAACTTCCATTGCTTGAACGCATCCGTGATGGCTTTCGCCTGATCAGGAAATGCGCTGAGAAAATGGATGTGTTTTACTTTGCCTTCCTTATCGATGATGATTCGCACCGGCACAGCGTTGAAACGGCGCTCGGTGAAAACCGGATCCACTCGTGTAATGACATTACCACTGTCGGCATAATCCTTGACGCACACTGGTACATCGCCGCCGCCGGTTCCCGCCGTGGGATCGGCTTCCGCGGGCAGTTGCATCTTATTCAGATCGAGCATCAGGCTCTGCAATAATTTTGTGTCACGGCTGGTGAGCACGAATTGCACCGCGTGGCAGCGTATTTCCGTCGCCAGCACGTACCAATGCAGCTCTGCAATCGGAGACCAGTAAGCAAAGAACGTAAACGGATGGGTGCCAATCTTGGTAGGAGTCGGCGGCATTTCGACCTTGTAATCAGCTTGCAGATTGTCTTTTGAGTACTTCACAAGTTCGACTGCGTTGGCCACCGGCTGCGTGGTGAAAAACAAATCATCGGCCGTAATGAGAATGCTCCCACGCGCGGTCCCCTTGAATGTATCAGCAGGCCTGATCTGCGCCAGCACATAGCGCCCGCTATCTGACGGAGGCGGTCCTTTGTATTTCTCAGTCCAGTCAGTTGGCAGCGTGTAAGTCATTCCGAAATACGCATCGCGGAAAATGTTGTTGCTCACGTTTCCGCCTTCAGGCACGGGAGTGACAGAATCGCTGGCGCTCGACCATGCACCCTTGACCAGAATGACTCCTGCAGGTACCTTCGTTAGCGGCTGAGTATTATTGGAAAAATCGCCGCCGTTCTTGGGACTACTCTGGGCCGAAGCCTGCAATCCCACCGACAACACGAAAGCCACTAACAACCGCATGCGTTGCATAATCCTCCCAACCCGTGTAGGCGCGGGCGTCTGCGCCCGTGCGGTCCACGCGATAAACCCACACAAACTGTCATTCCGAGGAGCGAAGCGACGAGGAATCTGGGTTTCGCCGGCCACGCCGAAGAACCCAGATCCCTCGCTTCGCTCGGGATGACAGACTTACGGTACAGACTGTTACCGCGATACGACAGTTACAACGAGCGCAGGAAGTCCAATATCTCCTGCTGCTGGCCGGTACTGAGGCTATCGAAATTCTCCTCGACGTTCGTAGCCTCGCTGCCATTGCCCTGGTGCGCCTCGATCGCCGCATTCAGGTTCGTGGTGCGCCCATCATGCAGCAGGAAGATCCGCTGCCCCAAACCCCATAACGGAGCCGTGCGGAACTGATCGCCTCCCGCCCCGCCTTGGGAAACGTTATCCGCCAAGCCGGTGCCCATGTGATGAATCTCAATATCCGAGAAAGCATTCACCGGAGCTTTACTGAGTGCGGGAACGAAGTTTGATACCTGTGTCGTGCCGGGCGACGAATTGTGGCAAGTCGTGCAGCCGATAGCGCTGAACAAGGATGCGCCGGCGTTGATCGTCGACTGGGAGACCTGCTGCCCATTCAGCACCACTCCTCCGGTCGGCGGAGGAGCCAGAAACCGCATGAAGTTCGCAAACGCAGAGACGTCATCCAGCACCGCTGCGTTCGGCGTTAACGTTGGGTTGGACGTGTCTTCCGGGTATCCCGTTCCAGTAAGGTTCAGGCAGTTTGACGGCAGTCCCGTGAGGCCGGTTCCGCCATTGCCATCTTCCCCGGGCAGTGGACGATCTTGGGGGAACAGCTCGTTGCTGACGCCCATCTCCACGTTGTAGGCCTCACCGGCAAAAATGTGCAGCGACTTGTTTTGCGCCTTCCAGCCGAAACGCGGCTGATGGTGCCATCGTTGCCGTTGTGGTTGAAAGTACCCGCGACGCCAAAATTGTTGTTGAGATTGTTCGCCTGATTCTTTAGCAGAGTTGATTCCTCCAGGTTTTCGATCAAACCCGCGCCAAACACCGGCGTCGGAATACGGAAGATGATGTCGTTCGCTTCTTCCGCAGCAGCGAAGCTGGGCTGTGGCAAACTACAGCTTCCAGCATCGCTGCGTCCGCTAACCGTGAATAGGTCTTCCACTCCGCCATTGGGATTGCTGGTGTTGGCGGTCCCATTCGCGTTGAAGAAGAACGGGAACCGGGCTTCACGCGTGGGGCCATTGGCGGTAATGAAATACGGGGTTGAGTCTTTAGGCGCGACTGAACTGCCTGCAAATGCGAATTGCGGGTTGACGGCGGCGCCCGTCCCGCCGATCGCGGGCTGCGCGTGACATGAACTGCAGCTGTTCGAGTTAAATCGCGGGCCCAGACCGTTGTTGCCGGACGAGCTGTTGGAAACCGATTCTACATCCTGGAAACGACTTTGACCGTCCTGGAAAAACGGCAAGAAGCCGTTGGGGTCGCTGCTAATGATTGTTGCGCCTGTACCACGGTTGCCACTTTGCACTCCTGGGTCGGTTTGAGCAAATGCCATTCCGGCAAAGAACAGCACTGCCAAAATTGAAACTGCTGCGAGCTTTGCTGTCTGGATCACGATTTCCTCCTTGTAGGGTGTCGCGAATTCCTCGAAC
Source organism: uncultured Acidobacteriota bacterium (assembly GCA_963770465.1). GTDB lineage: Bacteria > Acidobacteriota > Terriglobia > Terriglobales > Acidobacteriaceae > JABDBE01. The sequence goes on along the minus strand of CAVYQB010000036.1, from coordinate 97,109 downwards.
GCTTGACTGCGTCCCGCAAAATACTCTGGGGATTTCCGCCACGCAGGCCAGTCAGCAGGTCCGCAAAACGCGGCGGGTAGAGGGTTTTGGGTGCGCAGCTTCAGGCACACGAATATCGCGCGAAGCTGCATCCAGTCATGGAGCAGGCTCCAGTGAAATCGTCTTGACCGTCGACGCGGAGGTCACCCAACGCAATTTTTCCTGGGTGGAGTATGTGCAACCGTAGTGCAGCGGGCACAGTGCTCACGACCCAGTGAAGTTGGCGCAGAAACAGCGGCCGAAAGGAAGCCGAAAAGTGGGCCAGAGATTAGTACGACAACTGATGAGAGTCAATAGAAAAATGCGCATGTCTGCCCCTTCTACTGACGACTGCATGCATCTGCCGCAGAATCTGTGTGCTAGCAGTTTCGTTCCGGAGGTCGAAGCGAAGTGAAAAGTCCAAGTGCTGGACTCTTACGAATCTGGGAACGTTTTGTGGATGATCTCCCCCGAACTGGCAAAGAAATTCGGTAAACAATCAGCACTGCTCCGCGGCGGTAGATGAGGAAAATTGCAGCAAACTCAACAAAACGGTTCATAATCTAAGTCAGCGGGAATTCCTGTCGTAGTTTCGTTACACTATTCGTTATGACGTTCACTCGATTTGCATTTGTCTCGGTGATGGCCATTGCCTGCTGCGGCCCGGTTTCTTTGAAGGCGTTCGCTGATGAAGGTCCCCTCGATCCTGCCCAGCCCAAAGGCGTGACGTCGGAAGAAATCATTAAACATTTTGCCGCGAAGGAAAAAGAATTCAAGATTGCGCTCGACCAGTATGGATACCGGCAAACCGTCAAAGTGCAAACCATGGATGGGGACACAGTAGATGGCGAGTATCAGCAAGTGTTCGATGTCTCGTTCGACGACCAGGGGAAAAAAGTTAAGAACGTCGTGTTCGCGCCCCAGTCAACGCTGCAGCGCATTATGATGACCGAGCAAGACATCGACGACATCGAGAACCGGCTTCCGTTCGTGCTCACGAGTGATGAAATTAATGAGTACAGCATTCTGTATGTTGGGCAGCAGCAGGAGGACGATCTGCACTGCTACGTGTTCGACATTGCGCCCAAGCAGATTGAAGGCAAGAAACGCTATTTTCAGGGCCGCATCTGGGTGGACGACAAAGATTTTCAAATTGTGAAAACCTACGGCAAGTCAGTGCCTGACATTAAAAAGAAGAAAGACAACGAGAACCTGTTTCCAAAATTCACCACCTACCGGGAGCAGATTGTGGACGGCCCTTATTGGTTTCCCGTCTACACCCGTGCGGACGACATTCTCCATTTTTCTACCGGCGACGTGAAAATTCGCGAGATCGTGAAGTACACGAACTACAAGAAATTTGGATCGAACGTGAAGATCACCTATGAGGGGAAAGATGTGCAGAAGGGTGATCAGGCTAAAAATCCGCCGCCGCAGCCGCAGAAGTAGCTAGAAATGCATTGTCATCCCGAGCGAAGCGAGGGATCTGGGTTCTTGCCTGCAGCAACGGTATCGGCGCCGCAGGCTGAAACCGAGATCCCTCGCTTCGCTCGGGATGACAATGAAAAAATAATCAGTAAAAAAGGTACTTGCGCCATTTGTCATCGGAGCGGCCCATCAGCCGCATGATGTGGCGGCTGGTGTGGAGATTGAAGGCGCGGGGCTCGCGCATGAGCTTCATTCCCGCTTCGCCGGGGAGTTGATTGCCCTTGCGGCGATTGCATGGATGACAGCAGGCGACAAGATTCTCCCAGGTCGAAGCGCCGCCGCGCGAACGGGGCACTACGTGGTCGAGGGTCAGCTCGCCTGAGGCCAGCACTTCGCCGCAAAACTGGCAGGTGTTGCGATCACGCAGCAGAATATTTTTGCGAGATAGAGCGCGAGTCTGATGCGGGATTCGCCGGTACTCGAGCAGGCGGATCACCGAAGGCAGGCGCATGGCAACGCGAGCGGCATGCAGGAAATGGCCGTTCTCTTCTTCGGTCATCGCGATGCCCTTGAGTACAAGCACGATGGCGCGGCGCGCAGCGCAAACGTTAATGGGCTCGTAGGAAGCATTCAACACTAGCACCGGAGCGTGCAGGACGTGGGGGCCATCGTTCTCGGAACGCATTCCGGCAATGATGGGAGTCACGTGAGCGCGTCCCATGCTGCCCATCGAATTGTTCCACTTCCCCGACATATTGCCGTCTGAACCAGCCTCGCTTTGCTCGACTGGACGGCCGAGGCTTCCGTCCCTACATGAGTCTTCCTCTACCCGGCGGCTGCCATGGCTACGCGAGTTTCAGTTTCCGATTCCCTCATCGCCTGCTGGGCTTCGGTTTTTAGCGTCCGCGCCACCGTGGCTACGTATACTTTTGATGCGCCGGCGCGTCGCAGAATACGTGCGCATTCCGAAACCGTGGTCCCGGTCGTAAAGACGTCGTCCACGACGAGGACTCCGCGCCCGCTCACTTCGTCCGCTTTCACTACCTTGAACGCGCCACGAATATTTTCCCTGCGCTGGTGGCGGGACAAGCCGATCTGCGACTTCGTCTCGCGACAGCGTTCCAGCAAATTTGCGCTCAAGTGAAATTGGGCACCAGCAGCCTTCAGCTTCAAAGCTGAACGAGCAATCAGTTCGGACTGATTGAATCCACGCTGACGCAGCTTTCTGGCGTGCAACGGAACAGGCGCAACCAGAATTTCAGTCTCCGAAAAATGCGGCTGCAAATCTTCCATCGCCTCTGCGAGCATCCGTCCCAGAACGTTCGCGGCGGGCCGTACTCCGTTGTACTTAAGCAGGTGAATCAGTTCGCGCAGGCCGCCGTCGTAACTGCCGTAGGCTGTGGCCTTAAGGTATGGAGGTTCCAATCGCCGACACAATCCGCACCGAGCCTCCCCGGATTCAGCCGACGAGTGAACCAGTTCGCCGGCAAACGCAAATGGGCTTACCAATCGTTCGCCGCAGATGGAACAGAGTCCACCCGCAATCGGCCGCATCGCCGCTAAACAGTCTTCACAAACTGGCAGCCGCGAAATATTTATGAGGGGTTCACCGCACAGGCGGCAATCGGAAGGAAATAAAGTGGCGAACAAGCCTGCGGCAATGCCGCTGGCCCAGGAGACAAGGCGGGTATCTTGCCCAGCGGCCTCGGTCCCGCTGGCCCGAATTGGGGTCCCCTTACTGCTGAAGACGTTCCTCCCTCGTCCAGTTGGCGATGGGGGCTCTGACTGAACGAATCTTTTGTAGTATAGCCATGCGCGTGGCGGGAAGCAATGACCGTGGTCAATGGGATAGTCACGCGCATGGTGCCGCTGCTAAAGCAGTGCTTCATCGGAACTCCACTTGTAAAATAAGCCCTGCGCGTGCTAAGGTGCGCCGTCCTACTCTATATTCATCTCTGAGCATTTTCGAGGATTTTACATGAGCCCACAGAGCACCATCAATCCAACCGAAGCCCCAAAGAAATTCAAGCCGTACGTTCCCGAGAATATGGAGATGCGGGAGTTTACTTTCCGCGCCGTGATGCTCGGACTAGTCATGACCGGGATTCTTGGCGCTGCTAACGCGTACCTCGGGCTGAAAGCGGGAATGACGATTGCGGCTACTTATCCTGCCGCAGTGATTGGCATGTCTCTGCTGCGGCTGATGAAAGGCTCGCTGCTCGAAGAAAACATCGCGCGAACTGTGGGCGCGATCGGAGAGTCGGTGGCTGCGGGCGCGGTGTTCACCATCCCGGCATTCGTTCTCGCGGGATTGTGGCCGAGCCTGAGCATGGAGAGATATTGGCAATCGGTAGCGTTGATGGTGATTGGCGGATTGCTGGGGATACTGTTCGTCACGCTGCTGCGGCGGGTGATGGTGGAAGATCCAGAGCTGCCGTATCCCGAGTCAGTGGCGGCGGCGGAAATTCATAAGGCGGGGCAGCAGGGATCAAAGGCGGCGAAAATCCTTTTTGCCAACATGGGCTTTGGCGGGCTGATGTACTTTTTGTCGCAGGTCAACCTTTTCTGGTACACGCGAAATGTACTAATCGACATTCCAAAAATGGCAACCGGCTTGCGCCTGGGGCGCGGCTCGACCGCGCCGATGTTAGCGACAGGCGGAATGACGCAGTTCACTTCACCTGCGGTTAGTCCGGCTTATTTGGGCGTGGGTTACATTATTGGACCTCGGCTGGCGTCGCTGAACTTTGCTGGCGGTGTGGTCGCTTGGGGATTGCTGGTTCCGCTCCTAATTTATTTTCTTGGGCCGACGCTGCCACCGATGGCGGCGGGCGCAAACCCCGCTGCGTATTGGGGAGGCATCGCCTTCAGCGTGTGGTATTCGATCGTGCGTCCGATCGCGGTGGGAGGCATGCTGGTGGGCGCTGGGTTCACGCTTTTTCGCATGCGCAAACAGCTGATGGCGGGCATGAAGCGCGCGGTTTCTGACTTGAAGAAATCCGCGGAAGCGCACAAAGCGACCAGCCGCGTCGACCGCGACCTCAACGCGAAAGTTGTTTTCTCAGGCGTGGGGCTGGTGTTCATCGCGATGATTGGGCTCTACTATCACTTCATTGCCGGGGCGCATAACTTGAGTGGAGGGAAAATCATTGCCGGCGCGGTTGTGGCTGCGGCCGTGATGATTGTGCTCGGATTCTTTTTTGCGGCCGTCTCCGGCAACCTTGTGGGCATGATTGGCTCGTCGAATAATCCGGTTTCTGGCCTCACGCTTTGCACATTGGTGGTTGCCGCGCTGCTGATGGTGGCGATGGGAGTTTCGGGAGTCGGTGGCGTAGCCGCGGTATTAGGCGTGGCCGCGGTCGTCTGCGTGTCGTCTGCGGTTGCGGGCGAGATGTTGCAGGATTTAAAGGCGGGCCACATTCTCGGTGGCACGCCGGCGAAGATGCAGATGGGCGATATCCTGGGCACCATCGTGGCTTCGCTGGTTTTATTCTTCCCACTTATGATTCTCGATAAGGCTTACCACTTTGGCAGCGCTGCTCTGCCTGCTCCGCAGGCTGGCCTCATGGCGATGCTGGCCCAGGGAATCGTCGGTGGAAATATGGCTTGGCCCTTGGTCGTGGTCGGCATACTCATGGGCTTCGCCATGATTCTGGTGGAAGTGAAAAGTCCCATGCTGTTCTCTGTGGGCATGTATCTACCGCTCGAGACCACTTCCGCCATTTTCGTGGGCGGCGTAATTCGCTGGCTAACAGATAAGCTTCGTGACCGTCGCGGATACAACGACGCGCAGAAGGCGCGCGTCGACAATGCAGGCGTGCTGACTGCATCGGGGATGATTGCTGGAGAGGCGCTGTGCGGCCTGGTAATTGCGGGCGTCGTCGGGAGCAATCACCAGCTGTGGCATATCGATGTGGGAAATTTTGCCTTTTCCGGCGTGATCGGTATGGCGGTGCTGATATTTGTCATGATGAGAGTGCCGCTGGCCAATGCGGGCAGCCCGGACGAGCCGGCGCCGCCGACCGCGATCATGTAGATTCTTTTAACCACAAAGGACACGAAGGTACACAAAGGAAACCGGGGTCGGCAGGGTTTTCTTCCTTTGTGAACCTTCGTGTCCTTTGTGGTTCGAGCTCTAATGTCGATTGCTGATAATCTCGCCGAAGTGCGCGCGCGGATCGCTGCGACCGCCCGCCGCGCCCAACGTAAACCCGGAGACATCGCATTGATGGCGGTTAGCAAGACTTTTTCTGCAGAGCGCATCCGGGAAGCTTATGACGCCGGAGCTAGGTTGTTCGGCGAGAATCGCGTGCAGGAATTTGCGGGCAAGATCGATTCACTGCGCGATCTGGGGGATGCCGAATTCCACCTGATCGGACATCTGCAAAGCAACAAAGCTGCAAAAGCAGTTGAGCTCTTCGCTGCGGTGGATTCCGTCGACTCGCTGCGTCTGGCGCAGAAGCTGAATGCGTCCGCGCAGCAGTCCGGGAAAAAGATCAGCGTATTGATCGAGATCAACGTCGGCGGCGAGGTAGCTAAAAGCGGCGTACCTTCCGGCTCACGCGAACTCGAAGAACTTCTTTCCGGCGCAGAGGCATTGCCGCATCTGGAGTTCCGCGGCCTCATGACTGTGCCTCCGTTCAGTGATGATCCGCAACAGGCGAGGCCATATTTTCGCCAACTGCGCCAATTGCGTGACCACATCGCCGCGCGAAAATTGCCCACTATCGACATGGAAACGCTTTCAATGGGGATGTCGCACGACTTTGAAGTAGCGATCGAAGAAGGCTCGACTTGCGTTCGCGTAGGAACGGCAATCTTCGGAGAAAGAACCAAAGCATAGCCGAAAGCTGTCTGCGAAACTAGCCGCCAGCAAGAATTTTCGACATCGAGGACTTGACCTTCGGCTTCGGAGTCACTAAATATTAACAAGGGAGTTTAAATATATGGAGGCCTCTGTGGTTCATTGCCCGGAATGCGAAACCGACCTCGATATCGACGAAGATGAGGTCGATGAGGGAGAAATTGTCTCCTGCCCTGAATGCGGTACTGATTTCGAAATAATAACGGTCAGCCCCATTGAGTTGAAACCAGTTGATGAGGAGGTGTACGAGGAGGACGACGACGAGGAAGTCGAAGACAGTGATCTTTAGGCACTGCACATCTCGCTCGCGCCCGTGGGAACTGGCCTGTCGAATGGCGTTGTTGGGGGTGTGCTTCTCGGCGGTTATTGGCAGGTCTGATCTTGCTGCAGGTAGCTTGCTGTCGCCGCAAAATCGCCATGACAAGCCTTATGCTCTAATTTTCGGAACGGTGTGGGGACCAGACGATCACCCGGTTTTTGGAGTAAAGGTTAAAATTCGTCGTGAAAATGAAAAGAAAGCTCGCTGGGAATTATATTCCGATCATAATGGTGAATTCGCCCAGCACGTTCCGCCGGGCAAACAGGATTATGTGGTCTGGGCAGATGCCAAACGTTACAAATCGGCTAGTGGCAAACGATTGTACGCTGAAGCGGTGAAAGTGCATATAGACGCGGACGAGCGCGTGGATACGGGCTTACATCTGAGATAAACGCACACGAAGTGCCCATACGCCGAGAGTGAGGAATCCATGAGAACGTACCGAGTTGTAGCCGTGCTGGTGCTTCTCGGCTGCGTCGCGTTAGCGACTGCCTACGCGAAGGATAAGGATAAGGACAAAGAAAATGCCGGCCGCATGCTGACCGGCAAAGTGCTCGATCGCCACGACAATCCGCTGCCCGATGCTGTGGTGTACCTCGCCAATACGCGCACCAGGGCGGTAAAAAGCTACATCATTGGAGCCGATGGCGCGTACCACTTCCCTGAACTTTCTCCCAACATCGATTATGAGGTATACGCTCAGTTGAAAGGGCAAAAGAGCGACACCAAAACTGTGAGCCAATTCGACGACCGAAAGACAGTGAACATCATTTTGCGTATCGACGTCAAAAGATGAGCCCTGTCCAGTCCTTCATTTGGCTTATTACGGTAGATGTCTTCTATTAGTCGTTATCTTCCACCTTTAACGTTGTCATCCCGAGCAAAGCGAGGGATCTAGGTTCCGCGTCCACCGCGAAAAACCCAGATCCCTCGTCGCTTCGCTCCTCGGGATGACAGGAGACTTGGATTGGGAATAACAGGATTGCGGAGTCTGAGCCCTTAATTGTTCTCGTTCCCCGCGCGCTTCCACGACATCAATTCACCGATCGTAGAACCGCCGGTGCTCGAGACTGGATGCTTATAAGCCTCCACTTCGGTACGCGAAGCTTCTTCGCCCACAGCCTTAATGCTGAGTCCGACTTTCTTTTCTTCCTGATTCATTTTGATGATTTTGAAGTCGTGCTCTTGTCCGGGCTCGAGAGTTAAGGGCTGTCCATTGGCATCCACTGCTTCGGAATTGTGGCATAAGCCCTCGACGCCCTCCGCGATTTCCACGAATGCGCCGAAGCTGGCCACGCGCAGCACTTTTCCTCGAAGCACATCGCCGACTTTGTGCTGGCTGAAGAAGCTCTCCCACACATCGGGTTGAAGCTGCTTCACCCCTAATGAAAGCCGCCGCTTATCGGGTTCAATGGCTAACACAACCGCTTTCAGCCGGTCACCCTTCTTTAGAATCTCGGATGGATGCTTGACGCGCTTGGTCCAGCTTAAGTTGCTGACGTGAACCAAGCCGTCGATGCCGTCCTCGATTTCGATAAACGCGCCGAAGTCGGTGAGGTTTCGGACCCGGCCTTCGACAGTCGCTCCTACGGGATACTTCTCATGCAGAGCGTCCCACGGATTAGTTGCGAGTTGCCGCATGCCCAGCGAAATGCGTCGCTCCTGCGGGTGCACATTCAGCACCACGCAGTCCACGTGATCGCCGACGTTCACCAGCTTCGAAGGATGCTTCATGCGTTTGGACCATGTCATTTCGCTGACGTGCACCAGTCCTTCGATGCCCTGCTCAAGCTCAACGAATGCGCCGTAATCAGTCACGCTGATAACGCGTCCGCCCACGTGTGCGCCCACGGGATAGCGATGTTCGGCGTCGAGCCAGGGATCAGGCGTCAACTGCTTGAAGCCGAGAGAGACGCGCTGTTTGTCTTTGTCAAATTTCAGCACCTTCACCTGGATCTGATCGCCCACGTTGACCAGGTCGCGCGGGTGAGTGAGGCGTCCCCAAGACATGTCGGTAATGTGCAGCAGACCGTCGATGCCGCCGAGGTCGACGAAAGCTCCGTAGTCAGTGAGGTTCTTGACCACGCCGGTTAGAATCGAGCCTTCCTCAAGATGCTCCAGAGTCTTGGATCGCTTTTCACTCTGCTCGCCTTCCAGCACTTGCTTGCGCGAGACCACGATGTTGCCGCGCTTCTTGTTCAGCTTGATGATGGCAACTTCGAGCGTCTTGCCCTTCACCGCGTCGAGGTTGCGAGCGGGACGCAAGTCGGCTTGGGAGCCGGGAAGAAACGCGCTGGCGCCCATAATATCGACGGTAAGGCCGCCCTTGATGCGTTCCACCACGGTTGCCTGAATAGGCTTTTTCTCGTTGTAGGCTTTCTCAATTTCGTCCCAGGCGCGCAACTTCTGCGCTTTTTGGTGTGAGAGGTTGATGTAACCCTCTTCAGTCTCGCCCTTATCGCGCATGACATCGATTTCGTCACCGGGCTGGAATCTGGGTTTGCCCTCGAAATCCAGCACTTCGCTCAAGGGCAACATGCCTTCGGATTTGGCGCCGATGTCTACAACAACGTGCGTCCCGGTAAGCTTGAGCACCGTGCCTTTAAGAACTTTGTCCTCGCGGACGGCTTCTTCGCTTTCGGTTGTGAAATTTTCTAGAGCCGACGCGAAATCTTCGACCCCGCCAGCACTCGGTTTGTCTTCGTGGGCGTCTGCCTGAGTTTCGGCTTGCTGCTCTCGTTGGGGAACAGCAGCCTGGGTTGATACTTCCTGCGAGGACTCAGGGGTTTCAGTCATAGTTGAGGTAGATGATTCTGGGTTGTGGGGAGTGTTGTCGTCGAACAAGGTTATCGCCTCTCTGCTGTACTCGCGCGTGCGCGAAGGATGCGGGAATGCTTCAGGACAGCTGGCGTGAGTCTTAGGTTGTGTGGAGCCCGTCCTGGCGGACGGACCTGAACAATCCCAGCGGTCGGACGTTTCCAAAAAGCGAACCCGCGTCCAAAAGGGAACCTCTCGACTATAGCAACCGCTTGCAAACAGTGTCAAACCCCAAACGGAGATATTGATGAATAATCGGTTAAAAGCGAAGACGGCGATTGCGGCGTTGAAGATTTGTGTGCTCATAACATCGGTCCGGTTCCCAGTCCATAAAGGGCAACCCCTTTCGTGCCTAATATTTCACCCGATCAGCTTTTAAACTGCGACTACCGTAAACGTCCTCAACCGCATCAAATCGCTGGCAGTTGTGTTTCTATGTGTTGAGTTTTATGATGACGCGCCCCAAATTGGCTGGACTATTTTTCTTCTTCTTAAGTGTGGCATTGCAGGCACATGCCGGCGTCACACTTTTGCTGGAAGAGCCGTACAGCTACGACGGAACTTTCGGTGGCACCGGTCACGCGGCCGTGTATCTTTCGCGAATTTGTGCTGAGTCGCCGGTCACACTGCGTCATTGCGCGCCAGGAGAACTCGGCGCCGTCATCAGCCGCTACGACGGCATTGCAGGGCACGACTGGATTGCGATTCCGCTGATTCCTTATCTGTACGCGGTGGACAACGCAGAGAACGTGCCGCTGTCCGCGGACGCAAAGCTGGCGGATTTTCTCAGAGATCAATATCGACGCGATCACCTCGAGGCTATTGCGCCCGACGGTGCGGACGGCGAACCGCCGGCGGGCCGCTGGCCGGAGTTAGTCGGAGCTGGGTACCGGCGAACGATTTACGCTTACCAGTTGGACACAACCGACGAACAGGACGACAGGCTAATTCGAAAGTTTAATTCGGACCCAAACCAAAAGCGGTTCAATCTGGTAACCCACAATTGTGCGGACTTTGCCCGCAACCTGATCAATTTCTACTATCCAAAAACCCTTCATCGCAACGTCATCGGCGATCTCGGGGTCACTACCCCGAAGCAAATCGCGAGATTGTTTGTCCACTTCGGCGAGCGCCATCCGGAGCTGCATTTGTCCAGTTTCGTGATTCCTCAAATTCCCGGCAGCATTGGCAGAAGCTCGCCGGTGCACGGCGTCGCCGAATCCATTTTAAGAAAGAAAAAGTACACTTTGCCGTTGCTGCTGGTGCACCCGATACTGACGAGTTGTCTCGTCGTCGCAGCCGTGGGGCCGGGGCATTTCAACCCTGCCCACAATGCAATGGTGTTCGATCCAAACCGTGATTTAGAGCCACCGCTGGCAGCGGCACAACGACGCGTGTATCAAAATTGGTTGCGCTCGTTGAAGCGGCCGCTCGCGGAAGACAACGTGACTGCAGCCACGTGGCAGCAAGCGGAAGCGGACGCCGTGCCCCATCTGGACGAGTCAGGGAATCCCGTGCTCGAGGTCAAGCTCGGCGAGGAAACGGTTGATCTGGGAGTTTCGAGAAGCAATGTGCTCAGCACCTCGGCCCCGCCCGAGTTGGTGGAGTCCATGCTTGTGATGCGGCTACGCGAGGAACTGCGTAGCGGCGGATCGCCCAAGGCCTCGGAGCGCGGCGTCGCGAATGATTGGGAATTGTTGCAGCAAGTTCTCACCATCCGCCACCGAAAGTTGGAGGCAGTAAACGCGCGCCCTACCGACTTGCGCTCGAACACTCCCTAGCGTAGGTGCGGTCTGATTGGAACGTGTAGGCGCGGGCCTCATCGCCTGCGCCGGTCGTCCCAGAAAGCTTATCCGAATTCCGAAAATGGACGAGATGAAATTCGACACACAAGCGGTTCACTTGTAAGGCCATTCATCGTGATAGTCTTCGTCGGTCTCGATCGCGTATGAATCATCCGGTTCGATCAAATCGATCTCAGCGATCTTAAAGCTGTGTGGGTCCATGTCGTCGAAGGTAACTTTAACCTCCACCGTGAGTTGCTGCCCCCTATCAAAGACATCCTCTTCCCTGTGCTGTACGTAGACCAAGTCTCCTTCGTCGTAGCTGGCCGTGGCAGGGTCGTCATATGAAAGATGGGCTGAGTACGTGGCATCTAACGTCATCACGAGAGAGGCTTCATTCTTCTGAATTTCGATGATCTCTGGGTCGTCCTGTATTGGGTCTATGGTCTCGACCTTCACTTCGGCATCGCCGTCCATGTTTTCGACCCAGTAGTAGCGATCTTGGAACTGATGTTTGGCTCCCGCAGTGATCTCAGACATGCGCTTCTTGGTCTCTGTGCGAACAAAAGATGCGAGGGCGGCGTCGTCCGAAGCAACATGATCTAGAACTTCACTCAGGGTTTCCTTGGCGACCAGTTGGGTGCATTTGCTACACGCTTCATGAAACTTTTTGTCGCCTGAGACCACGAACATCTTCAACCCTTTTTTCTGGGCCCACTCTGAAAGGGCTTTCAGGCAGAAGGCATCGGGAAACTCATGTCTTTTGATCTCAGTGTCACCAAAGGGCGCAATCCCTTCAAAGTATTTATCGAAGACGTCACCGATGGTTACACCCTCAGTCGCAATGATCTCTGCCTTTGCTTCCTTGAGGAACGCATCAAAGTTGTCAGACACGTCCTTAGCAACGGCACTTGGATCGAATTTCGTCACAGAGATTTTGACTGCGGGCATTGAAGAGTTGAAGAGAGCCTTCGCCTTTTTCACGAACTGTCGGTGAAGAAGAAGCTCCTCGTCCACGCTCTGCTTGATCCGATTGTGGACCTCGCGGACGGTTATGTCCGTCATGACGAGTTTGAGCCGCTCGCTCGCAAAATGATTTTTAAGCGATTGGAAAGTCTTGCTGGTGAATCCGTAGCCGGTCGCAACGAACACCTGAGTGTCTATCGAAATTGTTTCAACTATAGAAGCGGCTGCCACGCGTTTAATGGTAAATCAAGCTGTTTAGACCAATCCACACTATCTCGGCTTAAGGCTTAGGCCGTTTCTGACCGCGGCAAGCCCAACGATGGAGCTGCGATTCCTGATCACGCGGCTACCGCGAAAGGCACGGCTGGCGCCGGTTCCCAGGGGCTCAGCCAGAATGCTGACTGGGAAAGCCCCACCCAAACAATCCGTGAAAGCTATTTTTTCGCCCCAACCAATTTCCGCCAGTGGTGTGCTAATTTGTTACACTTTTGCCGCTATGGAATGGCTGATAATCGCATTGCTCATCTTTGTCCAACAGCCAGCGAAAAACCCAAAAGGCAAAGGGGCTACCAAGTCCAACAGTGCTCAGGAGGCTAATCAAATTACTGGCAAGGACCAACAGACGCCAGCCCCGCCGACTGTACTTAGCGCCCCAGCACCGAATCCGCAAATAAGGAAATCCGACGACGCACGCGAAGAAAACGTGACGATTCAGCGAAAACTCGTATGGTTTACAGGGATGCTCGCCATTGTGGGAATTCTGCAATTTGCGGTCATGTTCCTGCAATTGTTGGTTTATCGAAGGCAGGCCCACGAAATGAGACGACAGCGCCATGAAATGGTAAGACAACGTACTGAGTTGAGCGGACAGCGTGCGGCAATGGAAAACCAACTGGAAACAATGCGTACTCAGTTGCAGATGATGGAGAACAGCGGAAAGCAAACGGACCAATTGATTGAACAAGCGAGAACGCAGGCTGCCGAACTTCATGGTGCAACCGAAGCCGCCATTGCGAACGCACACGCCTCCCTCGCCAACTGGGAGGCCCTCAAAAACTCGGAACGTCCGTGGCTTTTTATCAACATTCAGACCAGCGACGCTAAGAAGGACGAAAACGGTACGTTCCAGAGCCTGGGATTCACGGTGAGTTTTCGCAACTGGGGCAAGACTCCGGCTGAAATCATAAATTTTGACCAACATCCAGAATGTCGGGATGACTGCGCCAACCTTCCGATGCCCCCAAAATATCAATTAGAGGGTCACGTACAAGTACATACTCGGATGGTTCCAGCCGGAGAAACATGGCGGGATATTGGAGAAAGCTACTTCTATGCGACTAGCTTCCTTATGCAGGACCAGTGGAAAGACATTCAAAGCAGCCGAAAGAGATTCGTTTATTGGGGAAGACTCCAATACCGAGACCTGATCGAACATCCAAAGACCATCCACGAACTCAAAGACCTTGGAACGGTTCACGAGACTTGTTTCTGCTATTTTTGGAGTCCGGCCTTGAACCGGTTTCTGATATGCGGTCCTTGGGGGTATAACAAGCACACTTAGCAAAATTAATGCGTCGTGTGGATTTAGAATTAGGGCACTTAATTCTCGCTATCTGCTACTCTGCCTTGCGATGGATTATCTCTGGACCCCATGGCGATACGCCTTTGTCGCAGGCCCCAAAACCTCGGGCTGCATTTTCTGCGATCTGCCAAAGCTCGGTGATGATGTCAAAGCGCGCATCGTGTATCGTGGCGAACGTTGCTTCATCATCCTCAACACCTTTCCCTACACGCCGGGACATGTCATGGTCGTACCTTTTGCTCATCTGGACGAATTGCAGAAACTACCAGCAGAAACGGCACACGAAATGATGGATTTATCGCAGAGAACCGAACGTGCATTGCGGCAGTTGTATAGTCCCGACGGCGTGAACCTGGGGATGAATATCGGCAAGGCCGCCGGTGCGGGCGTCGCCGGCCACATCCATATGCATGTCCTGCCACGCTGGATCGCTGACGCAAATTTTATTTCTGTGGTTGGTGAGACACGAATATTGCCGGAAACTCTCGAAGTCACATACAAGAAAATTAAAGCGGCGCTGGAATCGCCGGTACCATCCTGAGCGAGTTTCGAAGGGCAGAAAACCCCGCTCAGGATGATCGCCTGGCAAACGCAACAAGCGCACAATCGCGACACCTCAGATGCCGCGATGCTCCCTATGCGCCCATGCGCATCTCTATGAAACCGTGTTCGCGCGAAAGGGCGTTGCCGTTTACTCCCCCGAGGAACGACAACTAGTGAGCAAGATTAGTCGATCCACTTCTGCGGTTGTCACAAGAATGTCAACAATTTGTAAGTTTTTGCAAAAGAAATGCTAAGGTCTGCTTCGGCGTCAGGCTTCGAGTAAATTCGCCAAATCTTTTTCCCCGATCACGCTTACTCCCAACTCTTTCGCTTTGTCCAACTTGGAACCTGCATCACTCCCGGCGATTACGTAGTCGGTTTTCTTGCTGACCGAGCCCGATACGCGTCCGCCGGCAGCTTCAATCGTTTTCTTTACCTGGTCTCGAGGAAGGCTGAGGGTGCCGGTCAGCACGAAAGTTTTGCCTGCGAATTTAGTGCCGCGTTCTTTCCTGATTCCTTTGAAGGTCAAGCCTGCGTGGCGCAGACGCTCCACCAGTTCTCGATTTCGCGGTTCCTGAAAAAACTCCGCAATACTTTCCGCGATGCGTGGGCCCACCTCGTTCACCTGTTGAAGCTCTTCCTGACCGGCATTCATGAGCGCGTCCATGGATCCAAGTTCTTCGGCCAAAAATTGGGCGGTACGCTCGCCCACAAAGCGGATGCCAAGGCCGTAGATCACGCGTTCCAGCGGCAGCT
Organism: uncultured Acidobacteriota bacterium; assembly: GCA_963770465.1. Taxonomy (GTDB): domain Bacteria; phylum Acidobacteriota; class Terriglobia; order Terriglobales; family Acidobacteriaceae; genus JABDBE01. The sequence goes on along the minus strand of CAVYQB010000036.1, from coordinate 82,032 downwards.
TTTTCGAAGCCTCGATTTCTCGCAGGATGTTCTGCGCCGACTTTTCGCCCATGCGTTCGAGCGATAAGAGGTCCTGCTTGGTCAGCTTGTAAATGTCCGCGACGTTCTTCACCAGACCGCGATCGGTTAGCTGATTTACCAACGCTTCACCCATGCCATCGATGTTCATCACTCCACGCGATGCGAAGTGCAGAATAGTCTCGCGCAGCTTAGCCGGGCAGTTTGCGTTTACGCAAAAATAGTCCACTTCACCTTCGGCGCGCACCACCTTCGTATTGCAGACCGGACAGGTCTCCGGCACATGGATTACCTCCTTGCCGCGCGGGTGATCTTTCTCATCATCATCCACGACGCGCGTAACCTTGGGGATGACATCACCGCCGCGCTCGACCTCGACCCAGTCATCAATCTTCACTTTCAATCGTTCGATTTCATCGGCGTTATGCAAAGTGGCGCGACTGACGGTTGTTCCGCCGATTGGAACAGGCTTCAACATCGCTACTGGAGTTAATTTCCCCGTCCGTCCGACTTGCCATTGAACGCCTTCAATCTGCGTGATACCGGCCCGGGCCGCATATTTGTACGCTATCGCCCAACGCGGCGCCTTGCCCGTATAGCCCAACTCGTCTTGCAAAGCAGTTCGGTCCACTTTGACCACGATGCCATCAATTTCGTAAGGAAGTTTTTCTCGCTTCGTTTCCTCCTCTTCGATGAAGGCCCACACATCCTCAAAATTCTTGGCTAGCTTGCGACTGGGATTAACCTTGAAACCAGCAGCATCAAGCGCATCCAAGGTATTCCAGTGGCGATCGAAGATCGTGCGTCCGTCCTTCAACAGCATGTAGGAAAAATAATCGAGGCGGCGCTGCGCTGTGATGCTGGGCTCAAGTTGACGCACAGTCCCGGCTGTGGCGTTTCGCGGGTTGGCGAACAACGAAAGTCCCTGCTCCTCGCGCTGTTGGTTCATTTTCCTGAACGCCGCCAGGGGCATCAGCATTTCTCCACGTACCTCGAAGTCTGGGGGAATGGCCGCAGCCTTCAGTTTTTCTTTGGGAATTGAAAGCGGAATTGAGCGTACCGTGCGTACATTCAGCGTGACATCTTCTCCGACAACGCCGTCGCCGCGTGTAATGCCCCGCACCAGTCTCCCATTTTCATACTGCAAGGCCAGCGACATGCCATCCAGCTTGAGCTCACAGACGTAATCAATGTCTTTGCGCCCGCTTAATTCGTGAACTCGCCGCTCCCAGTTGCGCAGCTCATCCACGCTATAGGTGTTGTCGAGCGACAGCATGGGTGAGGAATGCGCAGCCTTGACCACGCCTTCCCGTGGTTTCCCGCCGACACGCTGCGTGGGAGAATCGGGCGTGATCAGCTCGGGATGCTCTGCCTCGAGCTTCTTCAACTGGATCATCAGTTGATCGAACTCGGCATCGCTGATCTCGGGATCGTCGAGCACAAAATAGCGATACTCGTGGTGCCGGATCTGGTCGCGCAGCGCCTCGATTTTCTTTTCCAAGTCTTTAGGCATCGAAAAGATTATAGCGAGGTGCGGTGCGTGGCGCGGGTGCCCGCGCCAGCGAGAAGCCGACCGGGGTACTAAACTTCTCCCATGCAGATACTCCAAACCCGGCGCTTGTCACTACGGAAATTTGTACCCGAAGATGTCAACGCGCTCGCCGCGATTCTTTCAGATCCAGAGACCATGCGGTATTACCCGATGTCGTTTGACCGTGCAGCAGTTGTCGATTGGATCACGCGCAACCGCGATCGTTACGCGAATGATGGCTACGGGTTATGGGCCATGACTCTGAACTCCACGGGAGAACTGATAGGAGATTGCGGATTGGTCCGGCAAACTGTCGACGGAACGGACGAGATCGAAATCGGCTATCACGTGCGCCGCGACCAGTGGTGCCGCGGATATGCCTCGGAAGCGGCTCGCGCATGTCGAGACTATGGATTCGCAAACTTGAAAGTCGACAAACTAATCTCGCTGATCCGGCCAGAGAACATCGCGTCGCGCCGCGTAGCCGAAAAGAATGGCATGACGATATGGAAAGAAGTCACCAGAGTGAATCTGCTACATTACGTCTACGCAATCAGGCGTGAAAGTGTAGGCGCGGGCGTCCTCGCCGGTGCGGAGTAACGCATGTCGTGATTCCATGCGCAAAGCAATCCTGCTCTACAACCCGCTCTCCGGCCGACGCCGCGAGCGTCGCCTGACGGACATAGAGGAAGCGCTGGCCGTCCTGAGAGGCGCCGGAATTGAAGCTACAGCCGCCCCCACCCGCGCCGCATCCGATGCGACCGATCAAACCAAATGCGCGATAGCCGCAGGCTGCGACACAGTTTTCGCCTGCGGCGGCGACGGCACCGTTCACGACGTTTTGCAGGGACTGGTGGGCAGCCAGACCGCGCTGGGCATCATTCCTCTAGGGACAGCCAACTCGCTGGCCCATGATCTCAAGCTACCGCTTTCTCCAGCAAGCGCCGCGCGGATCGCTCTGACGGCCAAGCCTCGCCGCATTGCCGTCGGCCGAGTGACTTATCAGGATCTAATGGGAAAGGAGAGCCAGCGATATTTCACCGTAATGGTTGGAATTGGCGTGGACGCGCACCTCTTCTACACGCTGAATCCTTTGGTGAAACGACGCCTGGGCATGGCGGCGTATTGCGCGAAAGCGACTCGTCTGTGGCTGACTCACAAGATGGAAAAATTCTCGGTGGAGCTCCAAGGAGCACAACGCGGTCAGATGGAAGTGTCGCAGTTACTGGCGGTTCGCATCGGCAATTTTGGCGGAGTTCTGCGACAGCTTGCTCCCGAGGCATCGCTCGACCGCGATGATCTTCGCCTCGTCCTATTCCGCACCCACAGCCGCCTGGCCTATTTGCGCTACGTACTGCGTGGGCTATTCGCGACCAACTGGACAGTCCCCGGAATCGAACTGGTCCACAGCACGGGCGCAATCTGCCGAGCGCTGCCCCAGTCCACAGCTTCGACCACTACGCCTCGCATCTTCGTTGAAGCCGACGGAGAACTCCTAGGCACGTTGCCCGCGGAATTATCCGTCATCCACAATGCGGTGACGCTGTTAGCACCGAACAGCTAGAGGAGCTGCGAAAAGTTCACACCAGTAAGATCGAACTCAGCGGCTGACGCCAAGCCCATTTTCAGCGACTTTTGGTATGCCTGAAGGCATACCCTGATACGAATCGTGCGTTTTCAGCAGCCTGTAGAGCAAACGCGAAAATTGAGATCTAATATCGCCGTCGCCCACAATGCCGAGGAGCGCCGACAAGCTAGAAAATTAATTTCAGCGCGAACTCAAGCTGGCGCATGCCCGTGGCTGAACCAGGAGAAGAATCCGCTTCGATATTCGTGATCTGGCCATTGCCGGCGCAGTCGATACAGGTGCCGGTTCCACCCTGGTTGTTGTTCCAACCCAAAACCGGGTGATTGAATACGTTGAAGGCATCCATACGGAACTGCAGCCGGAAGCGTTCGGTAAGGAAGAAGTTCTTCAGGATGGTCGCGTCGCTGAAGAAAGCACGGGGACCTCGGTAGCTGTAAACACCGATGTTCCCCAAGTTTCCCGGACCGGGATCACTGAACGGACCGCCCGGATTGGTAACAATATTGGGTATCGGAGTGAAGAACGGTACCTGGTGCGTGACCGGGTTAAACGAGCCCGCGCCCACCTGGAAGCTGCCAGTTCCCTTGTCAGGCCGGCAGACGCCCACGTCCTCCTCGCCGCCGCATTCGCCATAGCTCGGAGTCCATGGCAGGCCGCTGGCCCAGGTAGTTGTGCCAGAAATCTGCCAGCCGCCAATGAAGACATTTTCTACTCCGTTAGCGCCGCCGCCAATAGGTTTCCCCTTGCCAAACGGGAGTTCATAAACAACATTGTTTACCCAGACGTGATTGCGAACTTCGTCGTCGGGCCCATACGCCAGTCCCGGAGAATCGGCGTAGTAGTTGCTGTCATATTTGTATGCGTGAGCAAAAGTGTAGTGCGAGAGGAACTGGAATCCATGGGAGAAGCGCTTCGTCACCTCAACTTGCGCTGCATTATAGTTGCTGCTGGCGTCGTTGCCTAAGTAGTTGCCTTGGTCGGTAGAGCAGCACATGAGGGTGGTGCCAGTTGTCGGATCAATGTAGCCGGGATAGCTGAACCTGTTGTAGAGCGGCCGGCGCTGGACTGGTGGTGTCACAGGCACAAAGGCTCCATTGACAGTGGCGCCGGGCCCGATTGCGACCTGATTGATGTTGTAGGTAGGTCCGTCGCCAGCGAACACGTGCGTGCCTTTGTTTCCGATGTAGGCTATCTCGATGCTCGTAGTGCTGTTGATCTGATGCTGCACGGTTGCGTTCCACGCATCCAGTTCGGGCAAACGCTGATAGGTGGGGCGTATGTGGGGCTGCACGCAGAGCTGAGTGTTGGCGCCGTTTACGAAATACGCGCTCTGATAGCAGTTGGGGCCTGCGACTGGGAGAACGCCGCTAGCAGGTATCGTGGGGAAGTTGAATATGGGCGGGCCCTGCGCAAGCGTGAATGCGGGCAAGTTCGGCGACGAGTTCTGCGCCAACTGGGCGGCCAGTACGGGCAGGGTTTGCGTTACCGTGTGTCCGAAGTTCGAGCCGAACACGCCCATATCGTAGCTGCGGCCGTAACCCAGGCGAAGGACGGTTTTTTCTGTCAATTCGTACGCAATGCCGACTCGCGGTGCGAAGTAATGCCAGTCGTTGGAAATGTTTCCGTTCAGACCATACGGGCCGTATCCGGCAACACGGTCAAGCCCCTGCACGATATTCGCAAATCCCCCGTTGCCTTTGCCGTTTACGTATTCTGGAAAGTACACTTCCCAGCGCAGTCCGTAATTCAACGTCAGCTTTGGGGTAACTCGCCAAGTATCCTGTCCATAGTAGAACATTCGATGTTGCCGTTCCGCCGCGCTCACCGTGGGGCTGACATATCGGCTCATCTGGGTGACGTCACCCAGCAAGAAGGTCGCCCAGTCGAGGCCGCCACCGCCGCCGTTCGACGTGGTGCGGTAGTCGAAAGTGTAATCACCGGCGCGGTTCGCGTCGCTAGGCACGCGCAGGTTCATGGCGTAGCGGACATCGGCGCCGAACTTGAATATGTGATTGCCATGAATCTTTGTCCAATTGGTGACCCACTGGAATTGCTGCTCACTCTCTAACAACGGACAATTGCAACGCCCTACTCCCAAGCCGTCGCCCCAACTTACCGTTGGATTGCTGAACGCACCTGTGTTCGCCGACGAACTGGATACGGTTTGATTCAGCAAGAAGCCGCCGAGACCGGAGGTGAAAGCAGCTTCTGGCCCGGTCAGGTTTGCATTGGGAATGCCGAAACCTGTCATGGGCGTTGTGCCCGCGTCCGGCTTGAATGTGTTCGGATTGTACTTGAAATATCCAAAACGGAAGTCGGCTAGCAGACTGGAACTGATTGTCTTTGTGAGACCCCACGCCACGCTGTAGTTGTGTGTATTGGAGCCCCCGGCCAGTCCGCCAGGACCGAAGCCGACGCCACCCAACGCACCATAAGAGCCCAAGCCTTCGACGTGAAAGTGATCAAAGCTGAAGCGTCCGAACGTCTGCACTGTAGGAGCGGCATTGAAGTCGGCGCGGATGTCAAAGCTGTTCTGCGTATAGTTGCCAGAACCAGAAGCAATGTAATTGTTGCTGATGCCAGAGCCGTTATTCGGCATGGGGAAGAGCGCCAAGATTGCCGCGGATTGGGCGGAAATCCGGCTGATAGGAATTTGGTTACCCGCAAACTGCGATCGCCCTGAACCTTGCGCGTTGCCGGTCAACGGATCGTAGGCTTGACCGCCGCCCGTTTCTGCGCTCGTCAAGTACTCGCTCAAATTACAAAAGCCGGTGGTATTCTTCGAGGGGTTGCAGCTTTGAGCCATCAATGCAGTCGGCACGGTTAGCAGGTTGGTGGTTCCGTTGGTCTCGCGTGTGCCCTGGTAATCGCCAAAGAAAAATAATTTGTTCTTGATGATCGGGCCCCCGACGGTCCCGCCGAACTGCTGCCATTTGTCCGACGGGATAAACTTGCCGGTGATTGGATTTGGGGCAAATTGGGTGAACGGATCACGCGCTGCGGTGGCATCGGTTCGCCGAAACCAGAAGCCATCACCGTGGATGTCATTGCTGCCTGACTTGGTTTGCACCGTGACTACGCCCCCGAGCGCTTTGCCAAACTCGGCATCGTAGTTTTGCAGCGTGACTTTGGTTTCTTGAATCGCATCCAGGTTGGGATTCACTACGATAATCCCAAGAATAGGATCCTGGTTGTCGGTGCCATCGAGTTCATACGCCGTGCCGCTGAAGTGTTGGCCGTTAACAAAAATCTGCTGGCTGCCTTGTGGATTCTCGGTTACCGCGTGACTCCATCCCACCATTTTCTGCGTGCCCGGAGACAGCAACTCGAAGGACGTGAAGTTGCGATTCATGATAGGCAAGTCTTCGACGTACTTCTGATTGAACTCGATGGAGACGTCGGCGCGATCGGTTTTCAACTGTGGCGCTTCGCTGGTGACTTCAACGGATTCGGCCGCGGAGCCAACCTGGAACTGCGCGTCGACGCGAGCTGCGGCGTCCGCGGAAACTGCGACACTGTCCTGCTCAATTGTCTTGAAGCCTGGTCCTTCGATACGAACTTTGTAGGTATCCGGAATCAGGTGCGTGACTGAGTAATTGCCGCTTTCGTTGGTGGTCGTTTCATCGGTGGTTCCCTTGGCGACGTCCGTGACAGTGACCTTCGCATTGGGAACGGCAGCGCCGCTGGGGTCGCTGACGGTGCCAAAGATACTTCCGAAAACTGCTTGGGCCGAAGCGTACGGAACTAAGGCAGCAGACAAAACCAAGACCACGGCAATACTGCAGACGGATGACTTTCGCATTGCGTTTCTCCCGCGCACTAGCAATTTTGATGGGAAGCACAATTTCGGACTAAGAACCGGGCGGTCACGCTGACTCTCGAAATTCGAGCGAGTGAATTGAGTTAGTTTCAAAAGACGGGCCCCCACGCCCCGCCTAAGTTTTCGGCGCAGTAGTACAAAAACACTACTTTACAAAAGAAATAAGTTTCAGGAGGTTTGATACAGTGACACGACCATAAATTCTAGGCTTGCAGTAAGATACGCATCTTGTTACTGTAATGTTACATGGCCGCGAATCAGGTCCATCTGGCGGAAAAGGACCAATACCTGGAGCAAATTGACAGGTTAGCGGGTAGTCACGTCCTGCACGGCTCCGAGTCCTTATGTAAGCTTCTGCGCTATCTGGCAACCCATGCTTTGACGCACCCCGGCATGCCGCTAAAAGAATACGAAATTGCTACTCAAGTTTTTCATCGTCCCGCGGATTTCGATCCGCAACTGGACTCGACGATCCGGGTCCAAGCCGGACGCCTTCGTCTAAAGCTAGCTGAGTATTACGGCTCGGAAGGGGCTGCAGATCCGATCCTGGTTGACTTGCCCAAGGGCGGATACCTTCTCACTTTTCATCATCGCAATACGGCGTCTCAACCGGGACTTTCATTTACTTCAATTCAACGGGAAGGTCGAGAGTCTAGCGCAGAGCAAAGCCGCCGGAGGTTGGTGGTCGCCATTTGTGCGCTCGCGGTACTGCTGGCTGCAGCGATCGGTGTGATTTTTACCATGGTCGCCAATCGAACGGCGGCGGAAGCGATCCCGACAACTCATGCCGAGACTGCGCCGGCCGCATTTCAAATTTTCTGGGGGAGTTTTCTCTCTGGACCCCAACAACCCTGGGTCATATTCAGCAATGGCGCTTTTGTCGGCAGGCCTGAGACGGGAATGCGCTACTTCGATCCCAAGCGTGATTCACGCAGTGTGATTCTCGACCACTACACCGGCGTCGGCGAGGTGTTGGCCGTCCATGAGCTTGATAATGTCTTCGCGCAACTAGGTCGGCCAATCCTCGTGAAGCGCGGCAGTCTGCTTTCGCTGGATGACGCCAAGAACAATAACCTGATATTTTTAGGTTCGCCTGCGGAAAATCTGCCGCTGCGCGATATTCCTAACACCCAGGAATTCGTCTTTCAGCAGCTCACATCCGGCCCGCGAAAGGGAGACTTGGCGATTCTTAATATGCATCCCCAAGCCGGTGAGCCGAATGCATTTCTGGCCAGTCCATCCAACCAACCTCTCACTGAAGAGTATTCCGTTATCGCGCGGGTGCGCGAGGGGAATCCGTCGCAATCGGTAATGATCCTCGCGGGAACGACCACTATCGGCACACAAGCCGCAGTCGAGTATATTTGCAGGCCGTCATCATTGCAGGATCTGCTGCGAAGGCTCGGTGTTTCGAAGGCTGGAGATTTGAAGCCATTCGAAGCAGTGTTGCGAGTGAAAGTAACGCGTGGTGTGCCGGTAGCAATGGAAGTCGTAAGCCTGCGCAAAACTGGATAGAGCCTTACTCAGTCGGCGACTTGAAACGTGGGTCCAACTCCGCAGCCTTTTGCAATTCCGCTGCCGCTCCTGCGTTGTCACCTTTTCTCTTCAGCGCTAAAGCAAGCTGATAGTGAGCGGGCGCATAGTCCGGCTGGGAATTGATTGCTGAGCGAAACTGTGACAGTGCGCCGTCCAAATCTCCGGCCTCAAGAAGACGCCGTCCGGAGTTGGTGGTAAACGTCGCCGCTTGAAGACTGGTTTTCTGCTGGCTGATCTCCGCACCAATTTTGCTCTCGGCGGCCGCTCCTTGACTATCGCCGAGCTGCCGCAACACCCCGGCCAGAGTCGTGTGGGCTCCAGCAAAGTCGGGTTGCAAGCGTATCGCTTCGCGAAGCGCGCTGGCGGCTTCTGGCAGCTTACCCATTTGCTTGAAAACCGTGCCTAGCGTGTAGTAAGCCTCAGCATAATCAGGCTTCGCGCGGATGGCATCTTGCAGACGCTCCACTGCGGCCGCAAAGTCTCCACTTTGCCAGAGCGTGACGCCGTACGTGTAATAAGCATCTGCTAAGCCGGGGTCAAGGCGAATTGCCTCCTTCAATTCCACGATCGCGCCCGCCAAATCGTCTTTGAGTTTTAACGCTACCGCCAAGTCGTAGTGGAGGTGGGCCTGATTAGGCGAGATGCTCAACGCCTGGCGCAGTTCTCGTGCGGCTGCGTCGAAGTCGGACTTCTGCAAATAGGCAAGCCCAAGGTTTCCGCGGATTCCCGTGTCATCGGGATGCAGTCTTAGCGCGGTCTGAAACTCCTTGATTGCGGCATCGCCTTGACCGTATTGCATCAACGCGAGACCCAGGTTGTTGTGCGCCTCAGGATCGTTAGGAGTGAGGTCAACGACTTTTGCGAATGCTGTGGCAGCTTTCTCCGGATCACCGGAACGCTGCAGGAGCAAACCATAACGGGTTTGGACAGCCGCCACGTGCGGAGTCAACTGCGCAGCCTGTTCGTACGCACGCAAAGCTTCATTGGTGTCACCTTTTGCCTCGAATGCGGTACCCAGATAATATTTCGCAGTCCCATCTTCGGGATCAAGTTGCACGGCTTGCTGGAGCGCAGCGATGGCTTCGTCTCGCTCACCGCCATTTATCAGCGCCACGCCAAGATGCAATTGAGCCGATTCATATTTCTGATCGAGCTTGAGAGCGGCACGGAACTCCTTCTCAGCATCTTGTAACTGCAACTGTTGAGCCAAAAGCACGCCGAGGTCATCGTGCAAGTCGGGCCGCGCGGGCTGCAGCGCCACCGCTTTTTTCATTTCTGCAATGGCATCATCGGTCTTTTTCTGCTGACTGAGTACGCGCGCCAAGGCAAGATGCGCCTCAACTTGCTGTGGAGCCAGACGTACTGCCTCCCTGAGTTCGTGAGTTGCTTCCTCCAGCGAGCCTTTTGTCGAAAGTGCTTGCGCGAGATAAGCGTGCGCAATTGCCAACCCCGGCCGCAGCCGGGTGACGACGCGAAAGTGTTCAATCGCGCCGTCCACATCACCCTGCTGAAGCAATAGTTGCCCCAACGCATTCTGCGCATCTGCATTGCGAGGATCAAGTTTGATCGCGCGTTCAAAAGCGGAGTGTGCTCCATCGACGTCCCCTTTTTCCATGGCCGCCTGCCCGCGCTGATACGCGGCTACGGCAGCCGAAGATGTCGTCTGCGCCTGCGACAAGCACACAAATGCGCTGAGCTGCACGATGAGGACGATCAGTGAAAATCGAGCGTGGGTGCGCCTTCCGGCAATTGCGAATACCACAGTGAAGATAGGTTACGTGTTATGCTGCTGTCCTTCAATACCGTGAGATGCCGTTTCACTTTGCCGCTTTGATGATGCTGGATTTCATTGGAGGTCGCAGTTGTTAGCGCTGCTCCGGATTGCAACCCTCGCGATGACGCTTGTCTGGATCAGTATGTTCGGGACCATTGCGCTGTCACAAACTGGGCCGCAGTCCCAACATCCATCGCAAGAAACGCCATCCACGCCTACACAAGCCTCCGCTACCAACTTTGAGGCAGTCCGCAAACTTCTGCAGGAAGGCAAGTATGACGAAGCGCTTTCCCAACTGCAGGCGCTTTCTGCCCAGAATCCAAAGCTTCCAGGCATTTCGCACCAACTGGGAGCGGCATATTACAAAAAAGGCGACTTTCAGAAGGCCGTGGGATATTTGAAGCAGGCGACCGAGGAAAATCCGAAAGACAGCGAGGCCGTCCAACTCCTGGGTCTTTCTTACTATCTTTCAGGACGCCCAAATGAAGCCATCCCGCTACTCGAAAAAGTTCAGACCTGGTATCCATTAGCGAATGTCGATGCGGCCTATATTTTGGGCGTCTCGTATATTCAAGTGAAAAACTATCAGCAGGCTCGCGTGGCCTTTGCGCGCATGTTTGATGTGCCCGCAGATTCCGCCGCCAGTTATTTGTTTACCGCGCGAATGCTACTGAGGCAGGAATTTGATCCCATCGCCGAGGAGTACGCGCAGAAAGCGGTCGCGCTCGATCCTAAACTTCCGCTCGCGCATTTTTTGCTGGGCGAGCTCTATTTGTACAAATCGCGAGTCGACGAAGCCATCACCGAATTTGAAAAAGAAAAAGCCATCAATCCCGCGCACGCTCCCACGTATTACAAGTTGGCGGATGCCTATTCGCGCATTCAGAAGTACGATGAGGCTGAACGTCTATTGCAGCGCTCCATCTGGCTCGACGCCACGTCCACTGGCCCGTACATTCTGATGGGAAAAATTCTGGAGAAGAAGGGTGAATTCGATCTGGCGGTGCGCGCCCTCCAGCGCGCAGTGGCAATGGATCCGAATAATTCCATTACTCATCATTTGCTGGGCCAGGCGTACCGCGACTTGGGACGAAATGAGGAGGCAGAAAAAGAATTGAAATCGGCCGAGCAGTTACAAGAGCGCGAAAACAGCAAGTAATAAGATCTTACAAAACACTTTTGTCATCCCGAGCAACGCGAGGGACCTGGGTTTTTGCCTGCATAATTGGTATCTCCGACGCCGGCAAGCACCCAGATCCCTCGCGTTGCTCGGGATGACACGAGCGGTTTTCGTTCAATCAATTCACTGATGCGCAGCTGCGGCATCCTGTTCACTCGCCAGTTTTTCGACCATCTGTTTCGGTAGTTCCTGCAATAGTTCGAGGAAAACTCCGTTGGTCCATCCGAAACCGACCACATTAGCTTGATACCCCGCGCTGACGTGGGCTTCCGAAGAGCGAGTCACCACATCATATTTTTCGCGAATGGTTCCTTCGCGCTTGAAGTTCTCGGCCACAGTAGAAAGGAAGTTATACGAAATTCTATCCGCATCAGCCGTGAAGCCGTAACGGCGCAGTCCATCCGCGGCAAGCGATTCGAGAGGAGCCCATCCGTAAGGATAATCCCACTGCGCCCCGGACTCGGTCGTGCTCGTCACGAGACCGCCTGGCTGATCGAAGAATTTCACATTTCGCGCCACCGCTTGCCCCTGCTGCGGACTCGCCAATCCCGCCCATAGCGGAAAAAATGTGGTCACGTATTCGTAAGTCGATCTTGTTCCGGTCACAAGGTCGTAGTCGAAGAACAACCCCCGCTGATCATCCCAAAGATACTTGTTGATTTTCAGTTTGCGGTCTTCCGCCCGCTGCTTCCACTGCGAAGCTTCCGCGCTTTTACCCAGCATTTGGCTGAGCTGCTCCAGATCTTTTTCCGTCTTGTAAAGGAGACTGTTCAAGCAGACCGGGGCGAAATGATGCGTAGCCGCACCATAAGGTTCGAAGCGAAAGGAAATGTCGAACCCAGACTCGCGCATGCTGCGATCGCCCTTGTAATAGTCGGCGCTCAACTGCACCGTGCTGGAAGTGTCGCATCCCGGACGCGCCATCGTTCTGGCAACATCGCAGACTTCCACCGTGTAATCAGGCCCCGCGGCTTCCTGCGAGGGCTTCGTGCCCTGGGCAACAACGTAAGTTTGATCGACTTGAGGATGAAGAAGAAAATATCCAATAACTTTACGGCGGAGTCCAGTTTCATCCTGCAGACTTTCAGGAGCAGGTCCGTTTCCGAAATCGTAGTAGCGCGAAAGGCCTGTCGACCCTGCCAAGTGCGGATCGCGCATCCACATTTCGTAATCGCGGGACGCAAAGCCGTAAGCGCGCGCCAGCCATTGTTTGTCTTCCTTTCCCGCAGCCTTCTCCGCGTTGTAAACCTCCATAATCATCGAAGTAAGAAATGGCGGCTGCGAGCGCGTGAGGTAATAAGTGCGGTTAGCATTCAACACCGTTCCGTAATGTTCGATTTCAAAGAAAAAATTCTCCACCATTCCGCGCGCCAGATCGACCCGCTTGTCGCGCACCAGTCCCAGAATAATGAAGTAACTGTCCCAGCCATACATTTCGTTGAAACGGCCGCCGGGTACGACGTAGCTGTTAGGCAGAAAAAGAAGCCCCTGCGGCGAGATCGCTTCCACCCCCGCCTCGCCCGGATGGTTAATCACCATGGGCAAGTGCTCAACCCGGACCTTGCATGCTTGTTTGAGTCGCTTTACCGAATCTGGTTCGGGGAAATTTGCCGGCAGATAGAGCAATGCCGCCTCCGGCACTTTCGGATCGACGATGCTGTCGCAACGTGTCATGGAACGTGTCAACACGTCCCAATCCGAGTGAATGTATTGCAGCACGGGAGTGAGGCCGTCAGTGGAATTTGTCGCAGAAAAACATTCGACTAACGGATGGCAAAGCAGGACAACAAGAGATATGCAGATAGAACTCGCCCGCCGCATTCGAACCATGATTGCCGAATCCTACATCGCCCGGCTGCCGCTGTGAAGTGGGAATGGCGTCAAAATATTTCTAATCGTTGCATTTCGGAGAGCCGCTATTGAGCCGTTGCAGTAAATTCTTTGCCTCTGGAAGGTCAGGATTGAATTCCAGTACGCGCAGAACATTATTGCGCGCATCATCGAATTGAGCAGTGTTGCAAAAGAGCCGAGCGATATTCATTCCAATACGACTTTGGCCCGGAGCGCGCTGGAACGCATCCTGCCACAGCTTGAGCGCTTCGCGCAGATGCCCGCGGCTCGCCTCGATCGCGCCGAGATTCGTAGCCGCATCGATTAACATGGGATCAACGGCCAGCGCTTTTTCATACAACTCTCGAGCACGATTTAAATCGCCTTTGTTCTGCGCGGAATACCCCAAAGCAGAGAGCAGGACAGGATCGTTGGGCGATTTTTCGGCCGCCGAACGAAGCAGTCGTTCAGCCTCTGGAGCGGCTGCGGTCATGCCGCTGTTGACTAATGATTCCCATGCCAGTGCGAGATCGCGCACATCATCATCGCTTTTCGGCGACGGAAACGGAACCAGCCGCGGTAAGATTCCCTGCATATCTTGCAATCGCGGGGGCGCGATCTCTGGCCGTCGCCGAATGCGATGGTCGGTCACCTCCGTATGAGCAACGTCTGTACTCAACGACGAAGGCATGTGGCACGAAGTACAGTCAGGCTGATCGGAGTGATGAGTGGTTCCAAACTTTGCGCCATGGCAAGCCAGACATTTCTGCCGGTAGAAAGACACCCGCTCCGCGGTTGTCGGCTCGCGATGCGGATCATGACAACTCGTGCACGACATCGCGTCGCCGATTTTTTCTTGCACTGCGCTTTGCGCCAGTGCCTCGAACTGGCTGACCGCTCCCAGTCCGTCGCCTCGCTGATCAGCAAAGACAAAATAGCGAATGTAAGTCGGAAAGCTGCTCGCCCGGCTGAAAGTCATAAATGTGCCGCCCGGGCCGCTCGATCGCAGCCTTGCCTTCGAGATGGCATTGCATGCAGATCGCATCACGCCGACGGCCATCAAGTTTGGCTGGATTGACGATGGCTCCCCCCTTCACGTGAGCTGCTCCCGGCCCATGGCATCTTTCGCAAGTAACGCCAGAACTTGAAAACGGCGGAGAGGGATAGCGATTTTCTGTTCCTGCAAATGGAGGCCGCATCCCGCTTACGTGGCAATGCAAACAGCTGGTAAAAGCCGGCAAGTTCATCGGCATCTCGCTGGCGTTGCCAAACGCGGGAGCCATGTCCCAACGCTGCCGGTCAGTGTACCAATTCACCGGCGACTCAAAGAGGAATCCATCCACCGCAAATAAATAACTTCGTCCACGCCGCCCGGAGCCAATGTAATAAAGCAATTCTCGCTTACCACGTACTGTCGGGTCGTTCGAGCGCTCAAAACTGAGCCAGACTTTTCCTTGTTCGGAGTAAATGCGGTAGTGCACTCCGGATTTCTGATGTACAAAATCAGCCGGGAAAAAATTGTTGATCGCGGGCCCGCTGGCCTGCGCCATGGAAGTTTTTTCGTAAGAATTGTAGATAGAGGAATGACAGCTAGCGCAGGCTTGATCCCCCACGTATCCGCTGGAGCCTGAATTCGCAGTGCTTGCCGAAGTCTGTGCCAGCGAAGTGACCGCTCCATACAAAAGCGCAGCCAGCAAGAATCGAAAGAGATGGCCCATTCAATACCAGTGCATCAGATTAGTGGTTGGCCATCGCACTTTGCAATTGCAGTAAATTTTCCCGTGCCAGAGCATGGGCCGGATTGATCTCGAGCGCGCGTTCAAACTGCGCTTTCGCGTCCACGAAATTCCCTAATTCCGCAAGCGCGCTGCCGAGGTTCGCATGTGCGTCGGCATCCTCTGGCCTGATGCGAACTGCCGCCGCGAACTCCCTCGCCGCCGCACGAAAATCGTCCGCAGACGCCAACGCATTTCCCAAATTGTAGTGTGCATCGAAATAGTCGGGCGAAGTCTGGGTTGCAGTCTGAAAGTACAGCATCGCGCGGCCAGCCTGTCCCGAGGCTAGCAACACGGCCCCGAGCGCGTTATTCGCGGTAGCGTCCTCAGGACGTATCCGCAACGCCGCCTCGTACTCCGTCTGAGCATCGGCAGTCTCACCTCGCGCTTGCAGCATGGAAGCAAGATTGTAGTGCGCCTCAAAGTCTTCAGGATTGTTGCGGATGTTGTGTCGTGCCAGCGCCTCCTGCAACAACATCCGCGGGTCGCCCGCTTGCGAATCAAAATTGCGCGGCAGCACTTGCAGCCACAGATGTGCCATTTCGTCCTTCGACCGATTGCCGCCACGCACCCGCTCGGGAGGGTGATTCGGATTCAGCGCATTGTCGTCGGAATTGTCGTAGACGTAGCGCATGCTGATGGTAGTTCCCTTGGGCAGAGCCACCGGTTCTGCGTATCGGTACACAGCCTGCCAATTCAAATTCCATTGCGGAATATGAATTAAAGTTTTCGTGCTGCGGTCGGGCAATGTTGCAGTAGCTTGCAAATCCTGGCCCAGATAATGCGCATGCGGATAAATGGCAAGAAGATCCACATCGATTGGAAGCGTAAGTTCGTCACTCACGGCAAAATTCTTCGCTCCTGCTGGGATGTCGAGTTTGGAGTCGTTCTGCAATTGCAGCAGCATCGGAAATTTCGTAGCCGGTTGATCGGTGAAGTACAGGCCGACAGTAGGCTGAATCGTCTCCGGTTTACCGGACGGTTGCAGGTGAACATTGAGCACTAAGTCAGTTCCTTTGTCCAAACGCAGCGCCATTCCTTCGGGCTCAACGTAAGGCACCGTGCCGGGCTTCCAAAATAAGAAGTGGCTGTCAGGATCAAACGCTTCCGATTCAATCTTGATTTCCATCCCTTCGAATCCTTCGCCGGGAGTTTTCTCACGCTGGCGCGAATTCTGCTGCCGGTCGACGAGAATATTCGCGTGATGGACGAAGCGTTTATCGCCGGGCCGGATCTCGACGGCCTTTACCCAGCGGGTGCGGTCAATGGGCACCGGAAGAATAAAATTCCAATACATGTCAGAGCCGCCGGGCGGCAACTGGTAAGGCTTTTCGGCCTTAAGCACCAGATCAGGCTCGCCAAGCTGCCAGCCTTCTGCCCACTTCGGCTGCGGCGGCAAATCCGCCGGATTTCCTTCTGGGGTTCCCTCGTCAACCCATTTTTTTATCGTGGCAATCTCATCGTCTGAAAGCCGCATTTCATCGGCGAATTTCAGGCTCTGTGGTTCCGGCAGCCAGGGCGGCATGAAACGATCGTGCGTGACAACGGCAATCTGTCGTGCATGTTTTTTCACATCATCATAAGTGAGCAAAGGAAATGGCCCGGATTCTCCCGGACGATGGCACCGCGCGCACGATTGAAAGATGATGGGAGCAATATCGCGATTGAACGTGACTTGCCGTTCGCCATTCGATTGTGCGTCGACTCCCGCGCCAGCGCGAAGTGCAACGGCAATCGCTAACCCAAAACCGACTCCAGCCAATGAATACAGCCGCTTCATTGCAGATCCGAAATGTAACATCCCACGGCTGTGACTTCTTTGTTTGAAAGCGCGTGGCCAGTCAAGGCGGCCTGAACAGCGTCCTCCAGTTCGTGCGTGGTGGGCGCGGAACGCGAGCGTCCGAAAGACTCGTAGAGATTGTCGATGCGGCCATGATACACAAGATCGCCTTTGGCATTGAAAACCGCAGCCTCAGGCGTGACGTTGGCATCCGCCTCTTTCACCAGCGCATGCTCGGGATCTCGCAGGCCAGGGATAGAGTAGTGGAATTCACGGAGATACTTACGCACATCCGCGGGCGATTCCGCTTTGTCAGGAAAGACCAGATAAAATTGCGCGTTCTTCTGATGTTCGTCGCTGATCCGCTGAATCACGGGAGCGTAACGTGCCGAGATCGGACAATCTTCGCGCACGAATACCAGCACCACGGGCCGGCCCGTGTTTACTTTTAATGGATCCACGCTTTTCCCGTCGAGATCCAACCCGCTTTGCTGAGCCGCACAAGTCAGCGAGGCGAACCCAAGCAATAAAGCAGGAACAAATCGGCTGACTGCACGATTGGCCAGCTTACGAGAGTTTCGATCAAGCTTGGGAAAAAGATGCGAAACCATGGCCAGAATAACTCCGGTGCGCTCACAATTGTAAGGCAAAAGGCATTTCGCGGCTTTCGGAAATTTGCCTCCATCGCTCGAATGGACCTCAATTCACGTATGTAAGCTTGCAAATCAGGCTGTCGTCCTACAGAATTGAGGGCGAAACTCTAACCCAAGCTAAGAGCACAGGTACTTCTTTTTGCAGTTCTCACGCCGCAAGTTTCTCCGATCCCTAAGCCGATCTGCGCTGGTGCTTTCGCTCGAGAACGTGCTTTCTCTGGCGCGTCCGCTTCGAATACATGCGCTTTCCAGTCCTGACGAAAAGGATCAGAAGCCGGTGGATTTAGGCGTCAGTTTCGTAGATGTCGGCAACGAAGTTGGTCTGAACGTCGAAACCATTTTTGGCGGAGAACACAAGAACAAATATCTGTTGGAAACCACCGGATGCGGCGTTGCTTTCTACGATTATGACAACGACGGCTGGCTCGACATTTTTCTGGTGAACGGTTGGCGACTGGAAGGATTTCCCGCGGGGCACGAACCCGCATCGCATCTGTTCAAGAACAACCGCGACGGCACATTCTCCGACGTGACCGCTAAAGCTGGATTGATCCATAGCGGCTGGGGACAGGGCGTTTGCATTGGAGATTATGACAACGATGGCTTCGAAGATTTATTCGTAACTTACTACGGGAAGAACGTTCTCTACCACAACAACGGCGATGGAACTTTTACCGATGTGAGCGAGAAGGCGGGCGTCGCGGGGAAAAAGACTCGCTGGGGCACAGGCTGCGCGTTCGTCGACTACGACCGCGACGGCCATCTCGATCTTTTCGTCGCCAACTACATCGACCTTGATCTAGCCACGGCACCGGTACCGGAATCCGGACCATGTCTTTATAAAAGTGTGATGGTAGCCTGTGGTCCGCCCGGCTTGAACGGCGGCAAGAACATTCTCTATCACAACAACGGAGACGGCACTTTCACCGATGTTACCGAAGCCGCTGGGATCACGCGCGCCAACGGGACAACCTACGGTCTTGGCGTGCTGGTGGCCGATTTCGATAACGATGGATGGCCCGACATTTACGTGGCCAACGACTCAACTGCCAGCGCCCTCTACCAGAATAAGAAGAACGGAAAATTCGAAGACATTGCCATCGAAGCGGGGTGCGCATTAAGCGCCGACGGCAAACCCCAAGCCGGCATGGGCGTCTCTGCAGGCGACTACGACCTCGACGGCAACCTTGACATTGTGAAAACTAACTTCGCCGGAGATACGCCGTCGCTCTACCACAATCGTGGCGGAGCTGATTTTGACGACGCCACTTTCACCGGCGGATTAGGCATGCACACGCAATATCTGGGCTGGGGCTGCGGATTTTTCGACTTCGATAATGATGGCTGGCCAGATATTTTAATTTGCAATGGCCACGTTTATCCCGAGGTCGAACAACTCCGGACAGAAGCCGGCTATGCTCAGCGAAAGTTGCTCTATCGCAACCAACGCAACGGCCATTTTGAGGATGTCTCGTTGAATGCCGGCCCCGGCATTTCCACGCCGAGCGCGTCGCGCGGCTGTGCCTTTGGCGACTTCGATAACGACGGCGACATCGATGTCGTCGTCAACACCATCAACGGTAAGCCGCAGCTCTTGCGCTGCGACTCTCGTTTAAAACACAATTGGATCAAGGTCCGCACAATTGGAACCAAGTCCAACCGCAGCGGCATTGGCGCTCGTCTGAAGTGCGTAACCCACCCGCCAGATGAAAGCAAGCCTCATCAGCAGATCGACGAGGTCCGCAGCGGCGGCAGCTATATTTCGCAAAACGATTTGCGAATTCATTTCGGCCTCGGCCAGGCTGAAAAAGTGGATCTGTTAGAAGTTCATTGGCCCAGCGGCCGGGTGGACACAATAAAGGACGTTAAGCCCAATCAGTTGGTCTACGTAAAGGAAGGCGAAGGCATTGTGCGCACGGTCGACTTCTACCGTGAAAAGATCAAATCGTGAGTTGCAGCGCCCGGCAGAAACTCACCCGACTCAGACCCATATTTGCTTGACTTTCGGTGAGGTTGAATACATTCTCACTCGAAGCGTGTGCCGTTATGCCTCAACGCCTGGCGAAGAAAGTTCTGTTGATCGGCTGGGACGCAGCTGATTGGAAGGTAATCAATCCGCTGTTGGATCAGGGATTGATGCCGACGCTCGACCATTTCATCAATCAAGGCATCATGGGAAATCTGGCGACGTTGCGGCCTATCCTTTCGCCCATGCTGTGGAATTCGATAGCCACGGGCAAGCGTGCCAACAAGCACGGCATTCACGGATTCATGGAGCCAGATACGCAGAATGGCGGCATCCGGCCGGTCTCCAGCACCTCGCGCAAGGTCAAAGCTATCTGGAACATTCTCACGCAGCGTGGATACAAGACTCATGTTCTTGGTTGGTTTGCGGGTCACCCGGCTGAGCCGATTAACGGGATTTCGGTTTCCGATCTTTATCCTTATGCTACCGCGCCCCCTGACAAGCCGTGGCCGCTGCCGCCAGGCGCGGTGCATCCTGAAAGTCTGCGCGATACTTTCGCGGAGTTGCGCATGCACCCGGGTGATGTGACCGAGGCGGCGATTCTTCCGTGGATCCCGCGCGCGGCAGAAATTGATCAGGAGAAAGACAAAGGCCTGGTGTCGTTCGCGAAGATCCTGTCGGAGAACTGTTCCATCCACAATGTCGCTACTTGGATTCTGCAGAATGAGCCGTGGGATTTCATGGCGGTTTATTACAACGGTATCGATCACTTCTGCCACGGGTTCATGCACTACCATCCGCCGCGAATGGAGGGAATTCCAGAAGATCGGTACGAAATTTACAAAGATGTGGTGAACGGCGCGTATCGCTTTCACGACATGATGCTAGAAACTTTATTGGAATTGGCTGGCCCGGAAGTGACCGCGCTGCTGGTTTCTGATCACGGTTTTCACTCCGACCACTTGCGGCCGCGCGGCATCCCAGCCGAACCGGCAGGTCCGGCGATTCAGCATCGGCCGTTCGGGATTTTTTGCATGAAGGGTCCACACATACAGCAGGATGAGCGCATTTACGGAGCCACTTTGCTGGATGTGACGCCGACTATCCTGACCCTGTTTGGACTGCCGGTGGGCGCGGACATGGATGGTCGCGTGTTGGTGCAAGCGTTTGAAGAGCCGCCGGAAATTACTCGCATTCCGAGTTGGGAGCAGGAAGCGGGTGAATGTGGAATGCATCCCAGCGATCTGCGCATGGATCCCGCTGCGGCGCAAGCAGTGCTGCAGCAATTCGTGGCGCTCGGTTATATTCAGCCGCCCAGTGAAGATCAGACCAAAGCCGTGGCCAGCGCGGTGCGCGAAGCGAATTACAACTTAGCGCGTGACTATCTGGATTGCGGCCGCTCCGACGATGCGTTGCCGCTGCTCGAAGATTTGGCCAAAAATGATCCCAAGCAGAGTCGTTTTCAGATGCATCTGGCGCAGTGTTATCTCGCACTCAGCCGGCGCGCGGACGCAAAGAAAATTCTGGAAGCTTTGATAGCCGCAGATCTAAACCCGCCCGAACCGGAGGCGGCAAAGGACGAGCAGGCTGAGCAAGCAGGCGATGCAGGTGCAGAAACCGCGGCGGAGCAAATTGAGTCGCCGCCAGCAGCCGTGCCGGAAAGAGCGCGAACGGAAGCACCGTCGACGCCCAGCACGACGGAAGCAGCAACGCCAGCGGAAAAACAGTCGAACCCTCGGCCGTGGGCAGACCTACTCATGGGCGTAATTCATTTCGAAGAAGGAAATATGGAAGCGGCGCTCGCCAGCCTGCTTAAGGCCGAGCAATCCGATCCGCGCTTGCCCAACTTGCATTTGCGTATTGGGGAAACTTATTTGCGGCAGAAGCGAACCGACGATGCCGACCGCGCCTTTCAGCAAGCTCTTGACATCGACGGTGACAGCCCCGAGGCTCATTTGGGCCTAGCCATGGTGCGGCTGCGACAACGCCGGAATGAAGAGGCAGCCGAACAAGCTTTGTTGGCAGTTGGTCTGCAGCACTTCCTGCCGTTGGGTCATTTTTATCTCGGTGTGGCGCTCGCGCGTTTAGGCCATCGTCAACGCGCTATGCTCGCATTTGAAACTTGCCTCAGCATGCTTCCCGGACTAGTTGCTGCTCATCGTTGGCTGGCCGCATTGCACAGTCAACCCGGCGGCGATCTCGACAAAGCCATCCGGCACCGCAGCCTTTACGCGCAACTCATGCAGCAGAGGAATACCAGAGCCCGAGCGTGATGGCCGATGTTTGTACTCTGCCGCGCTCAAGATTTAGAAGCCAGATCCTCATTCAAGAGTGCAAGATCTTGCACTCTTGACCCAACCTCGGCCCGAGCATAATCTTCGCCTGAACGGTTGTCTCCCACCTGTTCATCATCGGAAGCGGCTGATGTCGAACCTGGCGGCATCGGCTCCAACTTGGACAAAAAAGGAGGCACTATGGTCCGGCCAAATCTGCAAAAAGGCTTTCGCACCAGAAAGCGCGCTACAGCTCTCAAAGCAACACTGGATAAGAATTTATCGGCCTACGCAACCGCTGCTACCGCGGCAGGCATGGGCATGCTGATGTCGGCACTGCCAGTCGAAGCCAAGATCGTTTACACCCCATCCAACATAGCAATTCCCGTCAACGCCGGTACCATCCTATTGGATTTGAATAACGACGGCATCCCCGATTTCGGATTCAATAATGGCTATAGCTTTGGCGGCCGCCGTGGCGAGGGATACCACGCCGGAGCAGTCGCGGTTGCTCCAGCCCAAAAGAACAATGCGATTTGGGAAGTCACCAGCCACAACGTGCCGTGCGCAGCTGCACTGCCAAAAGGAATGCGAGTTGGACCGAAAGACCCGCTGGTGGCGAGGTCTCTCATTATGGCGGCTAGCCACGGAAGTTTTACGAACGCCGGCTCAGCCTACGGTCCCTGGCTTAAAGTGCAGGAAGCTTACATCGGTGTAAAGTTTGCCATTCACGGAAAGGCCCACTACGGTTGGGCCCGCATTCAATGGAATGGGATTGGTTCGACCGAGTACATTACCGGCTACGCCTACGAGACAATTCCGAACAAGCCCATTCTCACTGGCAAAACGAAAGGTCCGGAAGACGACATCGGAGAGCCGGCAGATACCTCCTCTTTTCCGACCGGCGGTTTGGGCGATCTGGCGCGCGGCGCTTTAAGGTTCACGAGTCGGCCAAGTCAGTAGATGCTTACGTTCAGGGAATAATCCAAGGACGATTAGGACAGTTCTCCTTTTTGTATAGCTCAAACGGAAACGTGATCACTGTCGTCTCAGGCCTGCCGCGGTCGGGCACCTCGCTCATGATGCAGATGCTCGTCGCTGGCGGGTTGCCCGTCCTCAGCGACGGCGAACGTCAAGCCGACGCCGATAATCCTCGCGGCTACTACGAATGGGAGCGCATAAAACTTTTGCCGCAGCAGCCGGATTGTATCCAGGAAGCTGAAGGCAAGGTGGTAAAGATAATTTCGCAACTCCTGTTCGCGTTACCCGCTGAACATCATTACAGAATTATTTTTATGCAACGCCCGCTCGCCGAAGTTGTGGCCTCACAGTCAGAGATGATCCGCAGGCGCGGAACCACCGGGGCTGCGTTGCCGCAGGCGGCATTGATCGCTGGGTTGCAGGCTCATTTGAATCAAGTGAACGCTTGGCTCAGAGACAAGGCCAACGTTTCCACTT
Organism: uncultured Acidobacteriota bacterium; assembly: GCA_963770465.1. Classification (GTDB taxonomy): domain Bacteria; phylum Acidobacteriota; class Terriglobia; order Terriglobales; family Acidobacteriaceae; genus JABDBE01. Next base: position 58,850 of record CAVYQB010000036.1, on the reverse strand, counting down.
ATCGCGTGGAACATCACGAAGTGCTACGGGATCCACTTTGCGTGGGCGAATCCATTCAACGATTTCTCGAATGCCCTCTGGATGTGCATGCGATGTCGCGGCAAATTGACGTGTCGCTCTACCGCCAGCGCGCCCCTTCACAAGATAACGCGGGACGAGGTTGATAGACGTCGTTGGTCCATCTTGAAGCAAGTCAAGGCCGAGTTCGCAAAGTGCAATAGCGGCCTGAACTGTGCGGCTCGCTCATATTGCGGCGGAGGCGGCGGCATTTAGACTTGGATCGACACCGTGACGAAACAAGAGGATCAGACAGACAGAAAAAAACTGTGACGCCGGCGTCACAATTTGAGCTACCGAAATTCTAGTAGTTTAAAACAGGACAATTTGTGGCAGCCGGACCTGTAAGCCGAATTCTGTCTGCGGGATTGCTCCTGCAGGACGGTCATTCCTCTGGGCCGTGCATTACTGCGCGGCTCAAGCGACCTACCCGGAGGTTGTGACGCGCCGAGCCGGCACGCTTACTTATACATGCCGGTAAGCCGCAGCAAGGCCTACTATTGTTGAAAAAAACTTGCCTCGTTGAGGAACATGCAGTAGAGTGTCCGCATCATTTCTGGGCCCCTTTTGTGGAGGAGTTATGGGCGCAGCGAACGGCGTTAACCCCCCACCGCAAACAGATCCAAAGCCAACGGATAGTTCGATCCTTCTTTGGCTGGCTAAGGATGGACCCGTATGGGCCCGCGTCCCGGCGATATGCGCTGGTCTGCTCATAGCGGTAGTCCCGAGCTTGCTTCTTTCTATTAATGAATTCAAAGCTGTCAAAGGCAGCGTTGCCGAGGCGCCAGCCGCAACGCAGTTGCAATTGGGCGTTTCCGCCAAGCTGAAAGCCGAGCAGGACGAACTCGACAAAAAGCTGAAGGATGCTTTGACCCAGGATGATAGGGAGAAGGTCGTCTCACAGTTCGGTGTTGAAATAAAGCACGAGATAGATCATCTAAGTAATCCAGTTGATCAAGCTGCCAAATGGATAATCTTTGAGAAAAAAGCCAGTAAGGACTATTGGGGATACAAGCTGTTCCCTAGCGACGGGTGCCTCCTCGTCGCTCGCGTTGAAGGCGACTACTACGGCTCCCAATGGTTGCAAGACCCCCGGTATCACACGAACAACCACGCTTTCAACACGCCAATAACTCCGCAGGTTAGGACGGCTGATGCGATATTTGCGCGCGGTTTGCGGGCAGCTGTTTATCGTCCATCAATTGACGCAGTCTATCGCCCGGTCTTGTTCCAGCTACCGGATTCAATCCATCTGCAAGAGGTGCAAGGGAGCTGTTTAAATCCACATCCGGGACAGTTCCAGCAGACTTGGGGTCCATACACGAACCAATGTCAGCAGCCCACATACCGCCGCTGGGCTGACGGATGCGTCCACGTGCAGATCTACGACCATTGTCAGAACATCTGGGGGCCTATCGTGTGGCAGTTCTGCGCGGCGAGGCACTTTTGGTAGCTTTCTATCGTAATTGACTGGAGAATTGGGCCTCGGACTGTGGCAGCCGGACCTGTAAGCCGAATTCTGTCTGCGGGATTGCTCCCGCAGGACGGTCATTCCTCTGGGCCGTGCATTACTGCGCGGCTCAAGCGACCTACCCGGAGGTTGTGACGCGCCGAGCCGGCACGTTCAGGCGAAACTTTCGCTCCGACCTGGTTCCCTCCCTATTTGGTCTTGCTCCGTGTGGGGTTTGCCCTGCCCGCTGCATTACTGCGGCGGCGGTGCGCTCTTACCGCACCTTTTCACCCTTACCCCGCGCACCCGAAGATGCACCAGGCGGTATGTTCTCTGTGGCACTAGCCGTCAACCGGGCTTGAACCCGGCTTCCCGGACGTTATCCGGCACACTGCTCTGCGGAGTTCGGACTTTCCTCCCCCGTTCCTTGACGAAACAGGAGCGACCGTCCGGTCCAGCTGCCTACGTGGTCATTATATGCGACAAGGCTAACGGTCGTCGGTCATTCGTCGTTGGTCGTTGGCCCTCGTTGCCGATTGCGACCAAACCGGGCACCCAAGGTCTTGGCCAATGGCCAACGATGAACGACCAATGACAAAAAGGAGCGCAAACTCTTTCATCTTGACAAATGTTCGGGACAGACGAGAATTGCGAACACACCTGCAGCGGCGGAGAAACGGAGAAGGATCATGAACTCCAAATTAGTCCGCTTAGTTATTTTGAATCTGTCCGGCGTGGTTTTGCTGGGCACCCTTGTCTTGGCACAGCCCAACCTTCCTGCCACCTGTTCGATCACCACTCTGCATCAGCGTTACGGATTTGCGATCAATGGCACGAGCAGCGGCAATCCATTCACTGCTGTCGGCCAGATTGCGGCCGACGGTAATGGAACCCTGGCTGGAAACGAGACCATCAGCAACAACGGGTCGATCGGCAATCTGCTCGAGGTGTTAGGCAAGTACACCATCAACGCCGATTGCACTGGCACTATGACGATTCAGGCGCAGGGCCAGTCGAAGCAAAATTTCGACATTACGGCCGTCGCTGAAGGCACGCAAATCGACATGATCCAAAACGACAGCGGCACGACCATCCTGGGAACCGCGCAAGCACAAGTGTCGAAGTCCTGCTCCCTTGCGGGAGTCAAAGGCACGTATGGCTTGCAGGGCGCGGGAACGGAAATTGGCACAGGGCCGCTGGCCATTGCTGGGCAAATCACATTACGCGGAGATGGAACTGTCAGCGGAACCGTGACCGTGAGCATTAACGGTTCGATCGCGACAAAACAAAATATTTCTGGTGCCTACAAGGTTGGCCACCAATGCCAGGGCGCCGCGGTAATCCAGGTAGGAAATCAGGGAACTAGCCATTTGAATCTGGTGATTGTGAATGGCGAACGCGGAATCCTCTTTATTCAGACGGACGCGAGCAGCCTGCTGTCGGGCTCCTTACAGCGGTAGCTGAGAGCCTCTGCTAGACTGCTCGATAGCAAAGCCCGCAGGCTGAAGCCAAAAGCCTGAAGCCTGATCCATGACCATCCTCGAAGCCATCCGCATCGCGCTGCAGTCGCTGTGGGCAAACAAGCTGCGTTCGGTGCTGACGCTGCTCGGCGTCGTTATCGGCGTGGCTGCGGTGATCGCCGTGGTCACGTTCGTCAACGGCATTAATGGCTACGTGGCGGAGAAAATTTTCAACCTCGGCGCGGACGTCTTTGTTATCAGTAAAGCCACGGCGGTGATTACCAATGTCGACCAGTTGCTGGAGAGCGAGAAGCGCAAAGACCTGACCGTAGATGATTACGAGGCGGTGAGGGATTCTTGCCGGCAGTGTGCCTTGGTCGGCGCTTCCACCTACAAGAATGATGGACACGTGAAACGGGGCGAGCACTCAGTCAGCGACTGCTGGATTCGGGGCTTTACCCCGTCCATGGCGGCTATTCTCGATGTCGATCTCACCTCTGGGCGGATGCTGAACGACAACGATGGTAACAATCGCTCCAACGTCGCCGTGATCGGCACTGACGTTGTCGAGAATCTTTTTCCCGGATCAGACCCGCTGAACCAGGAGATTCGGGTCGAAGGCGAGGTCTACCGGGTGATCGGAGTCGGCAAAAAGCAGGGAAAAACTCTGGGCCAGAGCCGTGATAATTATGTTGCTATTCCGCTCCCGACTTATCTGAAGCAGTTCGGCGCGCACAGCAACATCCGCATCTTTGGCAAAGCTAATGGAGTCGGCTCGCAACTGGAAGCGGCCATGGACGAGGCGCGAGTGATCGTGCGGTCCCGCCGTCACGATCTTCCCAGCATGCCGGATAGTTTCGCAGCGGAGACGAATTCGGGATTCCTCAGCATCTGGTCGAGCCTGAGCAGCACTTTTTTCATCGCCATGGTCGTGATCGCCAACATCTCGCTGGTGGTGGGTGGCATTGTCATTATGAATATCATGCTGGTTTCAGTTACCGAGCGTACGCGAGAGATTGGCATTCGCAAGGCCTTGGGAGCGCGGAGTCACGACGTCATGCTGCAGTTTCTGATCGAGTCGGGAACCATGGCCCTGGTCGGAGGAGTGCTGGGCGTAACTTTTGGGATTGCGTTCGCCAAAGGAATTACCGCACTGATTGGCATGCCCTCGGAGATCAAGTTCTGGGCAGTGATGGCGGGCCTGCTGGTATCTGCCAGCGTAGGTGTGTTCTTCGGCGTCTATCCTGCGAAGCGCGCCGCGCGACTGGACCCGATCGCCGCGTTGAGATTTGAACTGTGAACGGCATTTAGAAATTTAGCAATTGAGTAATTGAGTAAATTGAAAGCCACATCGAGATTCACAATTACTCAATCTCCCAATTACACAATTACCCAATTTCTTCATGATGCGTAAAGGCGATTACGGCCAAATTGTCCGGATGGCGCTGGACACCATTCGCAGCAACAAGCTGCGCTCTGCTCTGACTGTGCTTGGCATCGTGATCGGCGTGGCCGTGGTCATCGGCATTTCTTCCGTGGTGCGCGGCATGAACGATCAGTTCCAACAGGCCATCAGCAGCCTGGGCTCGAACATCATTTTTGCTTTTCATCAGCCGCTGGCCTTCGGACCCCCCACGGAAGAGATACGCAAGCGGCGGGAGCTGACCTTCGACGATGCCATGGCGATGAAGGACCTGCCTCATATTAAAGATGTAACCGCCACGCTGCAATTCCTCCAGGTGGAGTTTGGCCAGGGAACGTACGTGGTGAAATATGGCGACCGCCGGGCCAAGAACACGATCCTCGAAGGCGATTCCGGCTCGTTGAAAGATGTCTACGATATCGCGTTGTCTTCCGGCCGCTGGTTCAATGACACCGACGATGAGCACCACTCGCCGGTAATTATTCTGGGATCGGACACGGCGACAGAACTGTTCCCCAAGGGCGAGACGTTAGGCAAAGAAATCAATATCGAAGGCCAGATGTTTACCGTGATCGGGGTGGCGGCGCCGATGAAGAATGTGTTCAACAATGGCAAGAATCCGAACGACAATATCGTGTACTTTCCGCTGTCAACCTTCCGCAAGCTGCACCCGGAATTAAAGCAGTATTGGATCACGGTCAAGGCCACCACTCACGAGGACATGCCGAAGGCCATCGATGAGATGCGGGAAATGTTGCGCCGTCGCCGCAAGGTAGCGCCGAATGCGCCGGACAACTTCAATATATTTACGCAGGATTCGCTTTCTGATGTCTGGAATCAGATAACTGGTGCAGTGTTCATCTTCATGTTTGCAGTTTCGAGCGTGGGATTGGTCGTAGGCGGCGTGGGCGTGATGAATATCATGCTGGTTTCGGTAACGGAACGAACGCGAGAGATCGGTGTTCGAAAAGCCATCGGCGCGCGCAAGCGAGATATCCTGCTGCAATTCACGTTAGAAGCGATCACCTTAACCGCGATCGGCGGAATTCTCGGTGTGCTTCTGGGAGCGATGATTACCTGGACAATTCCCGCCATCTGGGACGCATTGCCAGCACGAATGTCAGTGTTCTGGGCCACTTTCGGCTTCGGTTCGGCCGCGCTCGAGGGCCTGCTCTTTGGTATTTATCCCGCATGGAAAGCAGCGAATCTGGACCCGATAGAATCCTTGAGATACGAATGAGATTCACGGTGGAGGATGGCCCGGTCTCGCCCGTCTTTACAGTCAAAGTGTGTCCGAACCCTGCAGCTTGCGGAAAGCGAGTGACTGGTATCGATACAGGCGTTCTATCAGGCCGTTCGTATCAGGCTCGTCGATTCGTATCAGGGCTCGCCTTTGGCGAGCCGCAAAACGAAGTGTTTTCAGCGGCGCCTTCAGGCGCTGATGCCAACAACTACAATATTTCGGCAAACTGAAGTCTTGCGATTTTGCGTGGCGCAGCGCTTCAGCGCTGCGATAATGACTGCGCCTGAACCAGGCTTAGCCCCTGAGGCAGCCCGATTCAACTCGTTAATGATTCACATCGCTAAGATCATCGGAGCTTCAGCCGCGGCCTGCACGGTCGCGAGCATCAGTTACTATCTCCTCTGCCTGTGTAGCGCAGCACATTTCTGCGCGAGGCCAACAGGCGGACGAGAATGTCCGCCCTGCACGACAACTCACCCCAGTCACTATTCTGAAGCCGCTGCGCGGCACTGATCCTGAAATGTACGAGAGCTTTCGCAGCCATTGCCTGCAGAATTATCCGGAATACGAAATCATCTTCGGCGTCAGTGATGCGAATGATCCCGCCATTCAACTCGTCGAACGTTTGCGGCAAGAGTTTCCGCAGGTCCAACATCCAATTGCTGGTCTGCCGCGAGAATCTGGGCACCAATGCCAAAGTCAGCAATCTGGCGCAAATGGTGAGAGCAGCGCGTTACGAATATTTCATCGTCAACGACAGCGACATTCGCGTTGAGCCCGATTATCTGCGGCAGTATCTGTGTCCCCACTGGCCGATCTCCAAGATCGGCCTAGTGACATGTCTCTACCGCGGCATTGCGAATGCGAGCCTGGGCTCACGTATCGAAGCACTCGGCATCAGCTCCGATTTTGCTGCCGGCGTAATCGTCGCGCAATTGGTCGAGCGCGGAATCAGATTCGGACTAGGCTCGACGCTCGCTTTTCGTCGCCGCGATCTGCAAGCCATCGGCGGTTTCGAAGCACTGGCTGACTATCTGGCCGACGACTATCAACTCGGAAGCCGCATCGCCGCGTTAGGCCTGAAAGTAAACTTGTCCGATGTTGTGGTCGAGACGTTCCTACCGCAATACACGCTGCGCGGCTTCTGGGATCACCAGGTGCGCTGGGCGCGCACCATTCGCGATTCACGCTTTATGGGCTACGTCGGCATGGGAGTGACGTTCGGTCTGCCGTGGGCGCTGCTCGCATTAATTTGCGCGCGAGGCTCGGGTTGGGCGTGGGCATTGTTGGCTCTCACCACAGTGTTGCGCATCGTGCGTAGCGATCGTGGTTGGAAGTCTTGTGCTTGAAGATAAACAAATCGTCTCCTCGCTGGCATGGCTTCCGGTGCGCGATCTGATCGCGCTAGCAGTGTGGATCGCCAGCTTCGCCGGTCATGAAGTGTCATGGCGAGGAAATAAATTCAAACTGCAAAACGGCAAACTGATAAAAATAAATGGAGGACGGACGTCCTCGCCCGTCTAGCGAGAACTAATCGTGAGAAGCTTCAGCCAGGACGTGCTCGACACTCGTCTCCAAGACCTCGCGCACTTTTCGCGCGAGGGTCTTCAATGAAAACGGCTTCTGCAGGAACCGTTGAGTAACATCTATCTTTCCGTGCTGCAGAACGGTTCTCTCCGCATAGCCGGAGACGAATAATACTTTCATATCCGGCCGAATGTCAGCCAATTTTGCGGCCGACGCCGGCCCACTCATCCTAGGCATTACCACATCCGTAATCATAAGGTGAATCGGCCCGTCGTGCTCCCGCGCCTCTCGGAGAGCATCTTCGCCATCAAATGCTTCGAGCACGTTATACCCGCTTTGCATGAGAAATTGCCGCGATGCCTGCCGTACCGAGGCTTCGTCCTCCACCAGCAGCACCGTTTCGCAGCCGCGTGGGGATTGTGCCACAGGTTTCGTCACGCAAGCCTCGGATCTAAGGGACTGCACTTGTGGCAGGTAAATTTTAAAAGTAGTTCCCTGCCCCGGCTCGCTATAAACCCAGATAAATCCTCCGTTCTGCTTCACGATTCCATAGACCGTTGCCAAGCCCAAACCCGTGCCTTTGCCTGCTTCTTTGGTGGTGTAAAAAGGCTCGAAGATATGTGGTAGATCCTTGGTCGCGATGCCCTGGCCCGAGTCGGCCACCGTCAGCAACACGTAATCTCCCGGAGGCACGATGGAATGCCGCTGCACGTACGCCTCGTCCACTTCAATCGTCGCGGTCTCGATGGTAAGCGTGCCGCCGCTAGGCATAGCATCGCGTGCATTTGCCGCCAGATTCATTACTATCTGTTCGATCTGCACCGGGTCCGCTTTGACCTTTCCGAGATTCTGTTGGGGAAGGAAAATCAGCTCAATGTCCTCACCAATCAACCGCGGCAGCATGGTCTTAATTTCTGCGATCACAGTATTCAAATCGAGAACTTGCAACAACTGCACTTGCTTGCGGCCAAACGCCAGCAATTGGCGGGTCAGGTCGGCAGCGCGGCGCGATGCAGTAATGATTTCGCCCACATTCCGTCGCAGCGGATCGTCTTCCGCCAACGAATCGAGCATCAGTTCAGCGTACGCGCTGATTACCAGCAGCAAGTTGTTGAAGTCGTGAGCCACGCCTCCCGCCAGATTGCCAATGGCATCCATTTTCTGGGCTTGCCGCAAATCTGATTCCATTTGGCGCCGCTCAGTAATGTCGCGCCCAGTAGATATAAAGTGCGTGATCTCCCCACTAGCGTCGCGCAGCGGGGTCAGCGCTTTTTCAATAATTAATGTCTCTCCATTCTTCTTCCGGTCCATGACAATTCCGCGAAAAACATTACCGGCGAGAACCGTGTTCCACATCTCTTCATAAAGCTCGCCTGCCTGCTGCTCCGATTTCAGTATTCCCAGAGTTTGGCCGATGGCTTCTCGTCGCGAGTACCCGGTGAGAGCTTCGAACGCCGGATTTACGTATTCCATGACGCCCGACCGATTCATAATGATCACGGAGTCGGTCGACTGCTCGACCAAGCGCCAGAGTTTGCGCAGGGTCAGTTCGGAATCCGATTTCACTTCTGCAGCGCCGGACTGCGCGACGGCCGATTGCATCCCAACTTCGATGGCCTCTTTGCTTACCCGATCGCTCAGAAAAATGAGCGGAACGCGAGAATGATGTTGGCGAACCGTGCGCAGCAGTTGAAAAGCGTCGTCATCAGTCGAGTCGCTGCTGCAAAGTAAAAGGTCATAGCGTCCTTTTCCGTTCTGGCTAAGTAACTCCGCTGGCGAAGCAAGGTGGTCGAGATGCGCCGGCTGGCTGGTCCCATCCGTGAACAATTCACGCAGATGAATGAAGTCCTGCTTGCTCCCTCCAACCAACAACAACTGCGGCAGCCGGGGGAGCGTCTTGGGGGCTCTCGTTTTTTTCATGGCGCTATTCATCGCTAGTGGTTACATCGGACGCTGACCGCGTGAGCATCTCGGGAAGAGTGGAATTCTTAAAAAGATAAGGTGACCAAAGTTCCAATTGAGGAAGCGGAGTTTCTTAAGAGCTTTTAATCGAAACACCGCCATGATGGCCGTTCTACGGAAATGGAACAAAGTCGAACCGCTGAGCGTACCATTCCAAGTCGTTTCGATCTGAAATCACGGTGTCGAAAGGAGACATTTTCGGGTACGACTTGATGGTCCTGATTCCGAATGCAACACCGTCGAAGCAAATTCACTAAGGGAACATTCCCTTCCACAACCGGCCAGTTTGGAGGAAAATAGATGTATGGGTGAGGTGACTATGCGGCATGGTTTTTGTGAATTCCTCTGCGTTTCGCTTTTGGCTCTTTCTACATCAGCGCTCTCTCAACAAATCCGCGGCGATTACATTGAGACCCGCAGCGCCGACGTGTACACGGGACAGTGTTTCGCTAATGGCGAAGTAAATCTTGTCGGCGACGAGGCCATTCTGGCATGGCACATACAGAGCGGAAGCTGGGACGGCGTTCCGCTTGACGGATTGACCGTTGCCGCCGCCGTGCATGCCAACGCCACGCTCGGTGATCCCTACGCTAATCCTTATCCGGCGCGCGCCGTCTTATTGTTGGACGACCAGGCAACGCCTCAGCAAAGTTCTGCGCTGATAGCGTTCGCGCATCAGATGGGAGGCGAACTTCTGCGTAATGCCAAGCAAGTGATTTCTGTGCCCATGGAATTGGCAGTGAATCCGGAGCGTCACGGCGTAGCGTTGTTGCGGGCAGGGCAATTCGCGACCGTGCAGACCCGTCCCGTCAACGGCAAAGATCATGTTTGCGGCAACGAGGTAACTTTTTATCCTCCGCTCACGCAGTTGACCCACTCCATGCCGGCCGTAGCGCTGACTGATTCCTATCGCGGGCCCGGCCTCGACGTCGATTGGGAGTCGCACGGTAGACGCAGCGCTTTCGTAGGAACCTTCGTGCGCTGAGTGGATTAGCCCTTCAGCGCGAGGCCTTGAATACCCTAAAAAGCCCACTGCGAGCGGGTTTTGACCCATTGTTGCCGCTCGTTTCCGCTTGAGAACATCTCTGCACCCCAAAGTAACGGCGTGAATTACGAAAGCGCATGCACATGGGACATCTACTAGCTACGGTTCGCGGGTGAGATGTTGAGTCAGTAATTGTCTCCCTCTAGAAAGCCGGCGAACCATGGGCAAAGGTGATTTTCTCGACGAAGTTCACGTTCGAATCCTGCGGGTGACGGAAGACCTGCGCGCGATTCAGCAAACCCTGAACTGCGCAGCCATGCAAGCGCCGAGCGATCCCGAGTTGATGGAAGTCCTTTGTGAACTGCCGGAGATCGAATCGCTCAATGTCTTGAAATCGGCTCTCGACCAGATGCGCCACTTCCTCTGGTTCTATGTGCAGGTGATGACCAACGAATCGGAGGACGGCGAGCGACTGCGACAAAGCATTGGCCAGAAGCCATCCGCGGATAGCATCGTCAGTCCCAGAGTAGCAGCTGCGGAAAAGTTCAAACGAGCCGCCGACACCGCTCTGCTCCAGTACCTATCCGACGGCAAGGTTCGCAAACCAAACTAGGTCTACGCTTCCGGGGATATCTCTTATCAACTGTCATCCCGACCGCAGCTTCTCATACCCGAAGGCGATGAGAAACCGAGTGGAGGGATCTGCTGTTTTGCGCGTGATCGGGAAACAAGAACAGAAAGCAAACAAGCGCGAGCGTTCCTCAACCCAGGTTAGCGTGCAGAGAACTCACGCTAACCTCGGCACCAGGTTTTCCATCCAAAAACTACACGAAGTCGCTTGCTGACTCTAAGGACTGACCTCAAACACAGTCCCACATCCACCCTGGCATGCTGTGCCTGTTCCCCCTTGCGCCGTCGTGCCGTAAAGGCTTGCACCATTCCCAAAAGTCAGGCTTGCGGCTGGGTTTGCCGCGTCTGGCGCACCTGCGAAGCCGTATAGGACTTGCAGAGTCCAGCTGTCTCCCCTGTGTGCGGGCGGCTTCACTTCAAATACGTCGCCATATGTCACCCTCCCGCCGCTGACCGTGCTGTAAAGATCGCCATTGCTAGCCGGAAGGAGAGCTGCCATCGGTGTGTTGCCATCCTTTCCATTCTTAAAGCGATAGATCAACTGCTCAGTCCATGTACGGGTCTTGCCCTCCGGCTTAATCACCATGAAAATTGTCCCCCACCCGTCCTGTGGCCCGAAGACTGTTGTCCCATAGAGGTTACCGTTTTTCTCGAAGACGACTCCGGCTCCGGGGTTCGAGGCGTCCTGTCCTCCGCGGAAAAGGTAGAGGAGCCTTTCTGTCCAAGCACCGCCCTTCTTGGTTGGTGGAATGAGCTTGAACACCGTGCCACAGCCGGTTCCTCCGCTGCCGCCCTCGCATTTGCCAGCTTGATTGTTGCCGCCGAAATATGTCGTTCCGTAAACCGCGCCTTTGCTGTCGAGAATCAACGCACCGTTGGGATCAGCGCCGTCACCAACCTGCTGCCCATTGTCCACTCCCGCGAAGCTATGCAGGATTTCTTCGGTCCATGCGTCGCCTTTCTGCTTTGGTGGACTCAGCTTGAACACCGTCCCGCAATTGCCACCAAAATACTGGTCGCAGGTCGTTCCTTGCCCCCCGCCGTACCACGTGGCTCCGTAAAGGCTGCCATGTTTGTCAAACACCAAATCGCCGACGGGGAAGTCGCCGTCATTTCCGCCTTGAAAGTTATAGAGAATCGTCTCCGTCCACGGGCCACCTTTTTGCGTTGGCGGAGACAGCTCATAAACGATTCCGCAACCCACGGGCGAGCCCAGCAGTATGCAAGGCCCGTCGCCGCCCAACGTCGAGTGCCGTACAGGTTTCCCTCTTGGTCGATGATGACTCCGCTCTCAGGAGTGACACCGTCCTTGACGCTGCCTCCGACACCCTGGAACGCGTAGATTGTGGTTTCGGTCCACGCGCCGCCCTTCTGCGTCGGCGGCGAGATCTCAAACACCGTGCCGCAGCCATGATACGGGCACCCCGAACCACCCCAGCTATTCGCGCCGTAAAGGTTCCCGGCCTTGTCGAAAACCACTCCTCCGGCCGGATAGTAACCATCGCTCCCACCTTGGAAGCTGTACAGCACCTTCTCCTTCCATTCGGCTGACGCATTGGTTGCGAGAAGAATAAGCATTGCCAGGGCGCCCACGAGCAATCGGACTGTACGAGCGAAGCACGCATCGGGATTCATATAGTAACTCACCCTCACGGGTAATTTGGCGTCGTCAGAAGGGGGACGGCAGACAGCGCGGCCTGCCATTTTACACCCAAATTCCGAGCGCTGGAACATCTTCAACCTAAGTTCGCGTCCAGAGAACGCACGCGAACCCGCGGCACCAGGCTCGAAACTGCGGGCCCATCCATTCCGTTTCTTGTCCCCTTCGTGTGTGAGAAGCTGCGTTCGTGGTGACAATGCGTTGGGAATACGCAAAGGTCAGAAGGCATCCCACCGCAGAAAAGTCCCCGTCCTCTCGCGAAGAGCGCGCGAAGAACGAGGCATCCGCTGTGGGGACGCCGGAAGTATTCTGATTTTTTCCCTGGGCTTGGCTAGGCGACCTTGACCTGAACTTCGTCCGCGAGGACTGTCCCCTGGGCGCTGTAGTACCGCAAATTGCGGCGGCCGCAAGCCGGGAAAACTGTTCCGCAGTTCACGTATATAGTAAAGTATGTCTATCATATTAGTAGACTATTTGCAATCCCTACTATTATCTTTTCTTTCGATCTATCCGCATTGCGATGCAAATCTCTACCATGAAAACTCTGCATCTCAGGTCTGTATAGCTAAATCCAATAGAATATTGATTATCCGGTATTGGTCCCGCCGGATGCAGGCACGGAGCGTCGTTGACCGCGCTTTGCATCATACTTACTTGTTATTTAAGCCCATTCGGACTTCTGGCGAAGTAATTCGCCAGCAGTCCAAGTTGTTTTAAGCCCTAAGGAAGCTTATGTGGATTGTTCGACTAGCGCTGCGCCGACCCTATACCTTTGTGGTGCTCGCGCTTCTGCTTTTGATACTCGGTCCGATCGTAATTCTTCGCACGCCGACTGACATATTTCCGAACATTAATATTCCGGTCGTCAGCATTATCTGGAACTACCAGGGTTTAAATCCTGACGACATGTCGAACCGCATCGTTTTTCAGACGGAGCGGGCGCTCACCACGTTGGTCGACGATATTGCTCACATCGAATCGCAATCGCTGAACGGCGTGGCTGTGGTGAAAGTATTTTTCCAGCCGCATGCGGACATTACGAAAGCGATTGCGCAAGTGACGGCTATTTCACAGACCCAGCTAAAGCAGTTGCCACCGGGGACGACGCCGCCGCTGGTCATTACCTATAGCGCGTCGAGCGTACCCATTATTCAGCTTGCGCTCTCCGGGCAAAAACTTTCTGAGCAGCAACTGTTTGACTACGGAGTGAATTTCATTCGCACCCGGCTGATCACCGTTCCCGGGTGCGCGATTCCTTATCCGTATGGCGGCAAGCAGCGCCAGGTTCAGGTTGACCTTGATACCAACGCGCTGCAATCGAAGGGTCTGTCGCCGGTGGACGTGGTGAATGCGATCAGCGCACAAAATATCGTGCTGCCATCTGGCACTTCGAAAATCGGCTCTTTTGAATATGCGGTAGACACTAACAGCAGTCCCACGACCGTCGCTGAATTAAATCAGTTGCCGATCAAGACTGTGGGAAGCACAACCATTTACATCCACGATGTAGCCTATGTGCGCGACGGTTTCCCGCCTCAGACCAACATCGTGCGGGTCAATGGACAGCGCTCGGTGCTGCTGACCGTCCTGAAGAGCGGGCAAACTTCGACGCTCGATATTATTTCTGGCATCAAATCGCTGCTGCCGCAAATTGCGGCGGGGCTGCCGCCTGAGTTGCACATAAAGCCGCTGGCCGATCAATCGATATTCGTGCGGGCGTCCATCGATGGCGTGATCAAGGAAGCCAGCATTGCGGCCTGCCTCACCGGCCTGATGATTCTGATCTTTCTGGGCAACTGGCGCAGCACGGTCATTATTGCAGTATCGATTCCGCTTTCGATTCTGACTTCAATCATCGTGATGAGCGCGCTCGGCGAGACCATCAACATCATGACGCTCGGCGGACTCGCGCTAGCCGTCGGTATTCTGGTCGACGACGCCACCGTCGAAATCGAGAACATCAACCGCAATCTGGCGCAAGGAAAAGAAGTCGAACACGCCATTCTCGACGGCGCCCAGCAGATCGCGGTTCCAGCCTTCGTTTCGACGCTGGCTATCTGCATCGTGTTCGTGCCCATGTTCTTCCTTGCCGGCGTGGCGCGATATTTATTTGTTCCCCTGGCGGAAGCGGTCGTATTTGCCATGCTGGCCTCGTACCTGTTGTCGCGAACGCTCGTGCCCACGATGGCGAAATATCTGCTGCGCGGACATGAAGCAGAGAATCTGGCCGCGAGCCAGAGCCAAAATCCGCTGGTGGCGATGCAGATCAGATTTGAAGAGGCTTTCGAGCGTTTCCGCGAAGGCTACCACCGTTTGCTGGAACGCTGCCTGCATCACCAGCGCGTTTTTTTGCTGATCTTCCTTGGCTTTTGCCTGGCTTCAGTGTTGGCGCTGCTGCCATGGCTGGGACAGGATTTCTTTCCCTCGGTGGACGCAGGCCAGTTCAAACTTCACATACGCGCGCGCACCGGAACGCGCATTGAGGAGACGGCGCGGCTGGCTGATCTGATTGAGCAATCCATTCGCCAGCAGATCCCCCAGAAAGAACTCGACAGCATCATCGACAACATCGGTCTGCCCTACAGCGGCATTAATCTTTCCTACAGCAATTCTGCTCCTATCGGAACGGCGGATGCCGACATTATGGTCAGTTTGTCCAAGGGACATCGGCCTACGGCGGAGTACGTCCATAATTTGCGTTTGAAGCTTCCGGAGGAATTTCCCGGGGTAACCTTCGCATTTTTGCCCGCCGATATCGTCAGCCAGATTTTGAATTTTGGTCTGCCGGCTCCTATTGACATCCAGATTGTGGGGTACAACACGGATGCGAATCGTGCGTTCGCTGACAAATTGCTCGAGCGTGTGAAGCAGGTGCGCGGAACCGTCGATTTACATGTGCAGCAGCCTTTCGATCAGCCGTATTTGCATATCGACGTCGACCGAACCAAGGCCCAGCAAGTCGGCTTTACCCAGCGAGACGTTGCCAACAATTTGCTGGTTTCACTGAGCGGAAGTTTTCAGACCACTCCGGAATTCTGGCTCAATCCGAAAACCGGCGTGAGCTATTTCATTGCGACACAGACGCCGCAATATCGTCTCGAAACTTTGCAGGACCTGGAGAACATTCCGGTCACTGGCCCAAGTGGCAGCCGTTTCGGAATCCTCGCCAACCTGGCATCGATTCGCCGGGGCGCTGGACTGGCCGTGGTTTCGCATTACGACATCCAACCTCTGATCGATATTTATGGCACTGTGCAAGGCCGGGACTTGGGCGGAGTGGCGCGCGACCTGAACAAGATCGTCGAGGACGAGCAAGAAAGAATTGCCGCGCGGCTCGCAGTTGATTGTTCGCGGACAAATTCAGACCATGCGTTCTTCGTATACCGGATTATTGAGCGGGCTTCTGTTCTCGATCGTGCTGGTTTACTTGCTGATCGTGATCAACTTCCAATCCTGGCTTGATCCGTTCATTATTATTTCGGCGTTGCCCGCTGCGCTTGCCGGCATCGTCTGGTTTTTGTTTGTCACGCGCACGACGCTTAGCGTTCCGGCGCTTACTGGCTCGATCATGTGCGTGGGAGTTGCGACCGCGAATAGCATCCTCGTGGTGAGTTTCGCCAAGGAGCAACTGACCGAAGGCAAAGACGCGCTTGCAGCCGCGCTCACCGCCGGGTTTACGCGTTTCCGCCCTGTGCTCATGACTGCCCTCGCAATGATCATCGGCATGGTCCCAATGGCCATTGGACTGGGCGAAGGTGGAGAACAGAATGCTCCACTTGGCCGCGCGGTCATTGGCGGTCTATTATTCGCCACAGTAGCGACCTTATTTTTCGTGCCGGTTTTCTTCAGCATTCTGCACGGCCGCAGGGAGCGGATGGCGAAGAGTGAAGCTAAGCATTGATTTTTTTCATGGAGTTTTTTTTCATAGAGTTTAGGGAGTGTCTTGATGCAGGTTGATCAGCAAAACGAAGTCAAGCAGCCGGTGAGAAGCGAGGAGCGAAAGCTTGCGGAACATCATCCGCAGGGCCGGTCTTCACGACGATGGTGGATTCTGGTGCTAGCCCTGGCAGCGGTGGCGGCTCTCGTGATTTCTGGAATTCTGCCGCGCATTCATGCTCGCGCAGATCTCGACAAAGAGACTGCGGAGATGGCAATTCCGACGGTCTCTGTCGTTCAACCCAAGCGTGGTCAACCCGCGCAGGAAGTGGTTCTGCCCGCGAACGTGCAGGCTTATATTGACGCGCCTATTTATGCGCGGACGAATGGATATCTGAAACATTGGTACGTCGACATCGGCGCGCATGTGAAAGCAGGCCAATTGTTAGCGGACATCGAGACTCCGGAAGTTGACCAGCAACTGCGGCAATCGCGGGCTGATCTGGCTACAGCACAAGCCAATTTGAATCTCTCGAAAATTACCGCGACCCGGTACGCCGATTTGTTGAAGACTGATTCAGTCTCCAAACAAGATGCCGACAATGCCGAGGGCGATTATGAAGCCAAGCAGGCTACAGTTCAATCTGCGCAGGCCAACGTACGGCGTCTGGAAGAGCTACAAGCCTTCGAAAAAATATACGCTCCCTTCAACGGCGTGATTACCGCGCGAAATACCGATATTGGCGCTTTGATTGATTCCGGTAGCAGTGGCGGAACGCGCACCGAGCTGTTTCATATTGCGCAGCCAGACAAGTTGCGGGTTTACGTGAATGTGCCAGAGGCTTATTCGCAGGCGGCCAAGCCCGGGCTCACGGCCCAATTGGTGCTTTCGGAATTTCCCGGACGGCCTTTTCCGGGAACCCTGATCAGAACCGCCGAAGCTATCGACCAATCGACGCGCACGTTGTTGGTGGAGATCCGCGTAAACAACCCCACCGGCACGCTGTTCAGCGGAGCTTATGCGGAAGTGCATCTGAAGCTGCCAAGCGCGGCGACCGCTTTTATTCTGCCAGTAAACGCGCTGCTATTCCGGGCAGAAGGGCTTCGCGTGGTTTCGGTGAATGCCAAGCATCGCACCGAACTTAGGCCGATCACGCTGGGGCACGACTTCGGCTCTGAGGTTGAGGTCGTGGCTGGGCTTACCGGGAACGAGTCCATCGTCGTAAACCCGCCGGATTCGATCGTAGCCGGAGAGGAAGTCCGCATTGCGCAGCCCGCAGCCGGGTCGGGAGAAAGCCAACAGTGATTGGTTTGTGGCGTAGAGCTTTCGAAATAAGGTTGGCTTCAGTGTGGGGTGGGGCACTCTTTGCCGGTCTGATGTTGTTGTCGGGTTGTGCGGTTGGTCCTCGCTACTCGCGACCTTCCGCGCCTGTGCCGACGGATTACAAAGAGACGCCGCAAAACTGGAAACCTGTTCAGCCAGCCGATCAGACGCTACGTGGTAAATGGTGGGAAATCTATCAGGATCCACAACTCAACGCACTCGAAGAGAAAATCAATATCTCGAACCAAAGCCTGAAGGCTGCGCAGGCCCAGTTTGAGCAGGCTCGCGCCACGGTTCGCTACAATCGCGCGGATTACTATCCGACTGTCACGGTGGGAGCTTCGGCTACGCGGGAGCGTTTTTCTGCGAATCGTCCATTGAACCCGATTACCGGGACGAATGGGAAACCCGCGAATGCGACTACAAATGATCTCGTCATTCCAGTCGACATGTCTTACGAACCCGATGTCTGGGGCAGAGTGCGACGCACGGTTGAGGCCGCGCGTGCGGATGCTCAGGCCACGCTTGCTGATCTCGAATCAGTGAGGCTGAGCGTGCATTCTGAGTTAGCAGTGGACTATTTTCAAGCCCGTGAGTTGGACGCCGAAGCTGCATTGCTCGACTCGACCGTCGCTAGTTATACGAAACAACTGGAGTTGACCAACAATCGATATAACGGTGGCGTCGCCTCGCAGGTGGATGTAGCACAGGCGCAGACCCAACTGGAAACGGCGCGAGCGCAGGCGATTGATGTCAGAGAGCTGCGCACCCAGTATGAACACGCGATTGCGGTGCTGATAGGAGTGCCAGCTTCATCCTTTACGTTGCCGGCGGTTTCGCTCAACGCGACACCGCCCATAATTCCGCCGGGATTACCTTCCGAATTACTGGAGCGGCGGCCTGATATTGCTTCGAGCGAGCGAACTATGGTTTCCGCCAACGCGAGAATCGGAATCGCGAAGGCAGCATATTTCCCCTTGTTCAACCTGGGCCCCAGCGCGGGATACGAAAGCACGACTATCGTCAATTGGCTTTCCAGCCCGAGCGCGTTCGCTTACGTAGGAGCATCGGCGGTGGTGACCGCATTTGATGTTGGCCGGCGCCGCGCGGCCAGCGATCAAGCTCGCGCCTTCTACGATCAGTCGGTAGCGAATTATCGGCAAAATGTGCTGACCGCCTACCAGGAAGTCGAAGACAATCTCGCAGCGTTGCGTTTGCTGGAAGAAGAAGCCAACACAGAAACCGCGGCAGTCAATGCGGCGGAACATTCGCTGGCTCTATCGAACAATCGCTACAAAGGCGGAGTCACGACTTATCTTGAGGTAATCACCGCGCAGGCGACAGCCCTCTCCGATGAGCGCACTGCGGTTCAGATTTCAGGCCGGCGGATGGTGGATAGCGTTCTGCTGATCAAGGCTCTGGGCGGTGGATTTGATGCGGCCAGCCTGACGGCGGTGAAGATGGAATCTCGCGCTCCGGTTCCCCAGGGCCAATAATTTTCAGCTGGCTTTTTTCTTCTTTGTGCTCCGGCGACGGAGAGCTTTCGCCCGCTTCGCCAGTTCCTCTTCCGAATACATGCTTCCCCGGCAATTTTTCGTCCCACAAAAACACGGCGATGGGTCATCCAGATCGCCGTCATATAGGTTGTAATCGTAGGTCAGTTCCTCGCCAGCCTCAATGTCACGGGCGGCAATGATCCATACGCGACCCTTGATTTCATCCGCCTCGCAATTGGCATCGCAGGAATGATTGATGAACGCCGCCACGCCTTCGCCATCGATCACGTGCTTGCCATCGCTGAGTCCGAATAAATAGGTTCGCGGATGGTCGTCATAAAGCTTGTCTGCCTGTTTGATGGTGATGCGCGGGCCGGTGTACTCCACGATGTACGTGCCTTTCTTGATGGGCGCCGTGGTGTGACAACCTTCCGAATCAATTTTGGAATTACCGATGACCAGGTGCGCCGGACCGGTATGTTTTCGGCGGTCGTCGCGGTCAAACTTGCGCGGGGGATTTTTGGGCATGATGGGCGCGGGTATTGAATAACGAGAATAGCCTCCGCAGCAAAACTATGGCAAGCGACCGCGTCACATTGGCTCAAGAGCTAAATGTAATATGCCCTCTGTTCAGCGATTTTCCGCTAACCAATCGTTCCCTTCTTCGTCTGGTAAGATTAGGTGCAACCATCCTGGTGGCTCCCTTTGCACTGCAGCTCCCCACAAAGGCCTAGCCGGGTACTGACGCGGAGTAGCCTATGAATTTTCTTCCGGCACTTCTACCAAGCATCGCCATTGTGCTTTTGTTTCTGGCGTCTAGTGCGTCGGCGCAACGAGGCGCTGGTTCCGTGGGGGGGCCGATCGTCGTAACTCCAGGGCCGACCTTGCAAGCCCCTTCGGATGCCAGTCTTACTTCGCAGGGAGGGCTGGTGGTTGACGTGGTGGGCGAGAATCGCCATCCTCTTGACCGTCAGGCCGTGGTCAAGGCCTATAACAAAGAGACTCAGAATGTGGTCTACGCGACCACCGGTCGCGACGCCGAAGCGGGTCTGGGTGCGTTGAGCGCGGGAACGTACCAGATCGAAGTGAGCGCGGTGGGATACCTCACCTCCAACCTCGAAGTGAAAATCCCAGACGCGCACGTGGTTTACAAAGTTCATGTTGATTTAAACAAAGATCCCTCTGCCATTGATTTGAACGTATCGACTCGCGATGAGATGCCGGTAAAGGTTCGCAAGCAAATGAGTCAGGGCGTCGCGGCTCTTAAGTCGGGGAAGCTGAAACAGGCGCAAAAGCATCTCGGCGCAGCTGACGCGGCGTTCCCTTACAACTCCGAGATCAAATTCCTATTGGGATATTTGTTCTTCCAGGAAAAAGATTTCAAACAGGCAGAGACTTATCTGGCGGACGCCAGCAAACTTGACTCTCACAACGTTCAGGCCATTACGCTCTTGGGAAGAACTCAGCTGCAGCAACAGGAATACGAACCAGCAAAGAAGACTTTGGAACAGGCCATCGCGGTTGATCCCGAATACTGGATGGCGCACAACCTTCTGGCCGAGACTTATCTGAAGCTGCGGGAATACGAGAAGGCCCGCGAGCAGGCGCAGAATTGCTATTGAGAAGGGTAGAGGCGCGGGCAGCTCTGCGCAGATCGCTCTCGGTGAGGCACTCGAAAACCTGGGGCGAGATCAGGAAGCATTGCATGCTTACAGAACTTTTTTAAAGGAATCACCCTCGAATCCAATGGCCGGGGAAGTTCGGACCATGTTCGATGAGTTGCGACGGCGGGTTATGAGCCCAACGCCTGTTGCCAAGGCTGCATCGTCGCGAGGGGCCGACGTACTGCTTGCCTCCAATGACGCTGGGTTTTCAATGAAAGCCTGGGGACCGCCTGGGATCGATGATGTGAAGCCGCCAGTCGCTGAAGGTGTCGCCTGTCCCTACGACAAGGTGATCGACGGCGCTGGCGAACGCATAAAACAACTGGTAGACGATGTGGGACGCTTTAACGCCATTGAAGACTTGCTGCATGAAGACCTCGACCAACTCGACCATCCCATCAACAGAACATTGCTTAAGTTTAATTACGTGGCCTCCATTTCGGAGCTTCGACCTGGCGTCTTTAACGTGGGAGAATTTCGCGACCAGCGTTCCGGGGCGGAGGATTTTCCCGATCAGATTGCCACGCGCGGACTACCGGCGCTGGCGCTTATTTTTCATCCCGATGAACGCGATGATTTTAAGATGGCCTGCGAAGGACTGGGCGACTGGCGCGGCACGGCAACATGGCTGGTTCGATTCGAGCAGCGTACCGATCGTCCACTGCGCATTCAAGAGTACAGAATTGCCGGTCGCTCCTACCCGGTAAGTCTGAAAGGCCGCGCCTGGATTTCGGCGGATTCGTTTCACCTGGTACACGTCGAGTCGGATATGGTCAGCCCCATGCCTGAGATTCAATTATTAAGCGAGCATATGGCGGTCGACTACGCTCCGCAATTGTTCCAGAAAAAAAGCGTTGAGCTGTGGTTGCCGAAGAGCGCGGAAATTTACTTTGACTTCCGCCGGCATCATTATCTGCGGCGCCACAGTTTCGATCATTTCATGCTGTTCTCAGTTGATTCCGAGGAGAAGCGCAGCGAACCGAGAGCCAGCAAAGAGCTGCTGAATGCGCCCGTGAGCCAGTGATCTTCACCTTTACATTAATAAATGCGCGGTCAGGTTTCGAGGGAGCGCGGATTTTCAGCCGCGCCACTGTTCGCTTCTAATGATTACGGCACAACTGAAGTTGTGCCCCTTCAAAACTACAGAACCTTAGTTGGAACCTTAAACGATCAGGGAATCGCGGCTTTCAACACCGTCGGCACTTCGGGATTGTCTACCAGTTCGCCCTCCCACCGCGCGATGACCGCGCAGGCCAGGCAGTTGCCAATCACGTTGACCGAGGTTCGTGCCATATCCATGAGCGCGTCGATGCCCAGGATGATAAAAATCGGTTCCGTCGGGAGATGAAAAGTAGCCGCCGTGGCAAGAAGCACTACCAACACCGCGCGAGGCACGCCGGCCACACCCTTGCTGGTCAGCATCAGGGTGAAGACCATTAACAGTTGCTCAGTCCATCCCATGTGCATGCCTGCGGCTTGGGCAACGAAAATCGAAGCCAATGCCAAATAGAGGGTTGAACCGTCGAGGTTGAAGCTATATCCGGCGGGAATAACGAAGGCAACGATGCGGCGTGGTACACCGAAGGCCTCCATCGCTTCCATGGCGCGGGGCAGCGCCGCTTCAGACGCACTGGTGGCAAAGGCTATGGTGGCGGGTTCAGCTACAGCCTTAACGAACCGAAGAAGCGGCACACGCGCGATTCGTGAGATCGGCAAGAGAATTAACAGCAAGAATGCAAGCAGTGCGCAATACCCGGTAAGCAACAACTTCCCCAGCGGCAGCAAGACGCCAATTCCCATGTGTCCGACGGTGTAGGCGATCGCCGCACCAACCCCGACCGGCGCGAAGTACATAACCATGTTTGTGAAGGAGAACATGGTTTCGGTGAGCGATTCGCAGAATTTCAGCATGGCGGCGCGCTTCGCCTCGGGCACTCGTGCCAATGCGATACCGAACAAAACCGCGAACACGGCGACTTGCAGAATCTGATTTTCGGCAACCGACTTGGCAATATTTTCCGGGAAAATATGTAGGAGAAAGTCGTCCCAGCGAAGCGGAGCGGTATTTGGAGCCGGGGTTGTAACGGCGGTCTGCGAAATCGCCAGCCCTTCGCCGGCTCGACTCAGATTGATAGCGGCCACGCCGAGCAGCAGCGCCAAGGTGGTGACGACTTCAAAGTAAATCAGACTCTTTAGCCCGATGCGGCCAACGCTGCGCAGATTACCGTGTCCGGCGATGCCGGTGACCAACGTTCCGAAGATGAGCGGAGCAACGATTACTTTGATAAGCCGCAAAAAGATTTCGCTCAGCACCCGCAAGTGCTCGGCGAATTGCGGACGATCAATCCCAATCTCGCCGCCCAGCAGCATGGCGAAGAAAATCCAGCGAGTGAGCGATTGCCGCCACAATCCGGTTGATGCGATAGCAAGCAGCCCGGCCCAGCGGAGAGCGGCCATCCACGGGTGGTGGGAGAGAAAGATTGGCAGCAGCGCTCCGGCCACGAACAGTAACAGTCCGACAACCGAAATCGCGCGCATCCCTGCCGTTCGCTGCTGTTGTTGCGATCGGTTTGCGGTCGCGACGCTCATGATTGTTACCCGTTCTGTATCATTTGTTACCCCTCTCTGTCATTCCGAGGCGCGCAGCGACTAGGAATCTGGGTCTTCGACTGCGCACGCGAGAACCTAGATCCCTCGCTGTGCTCGGGATGACAAACAGGGATAAAAAACAGGAACGTCCCGGCCCAGTTAAGTTATTCGGTTCCTACGTCCCGCGCAAGGCAATCGCTGCGACGCTGGCGTCGGGCTTGAACTCACTTGTACTCAGAACCTGGTAAAGTCGCCGCAGAACCCAGGCAAGCGCTGCGAGGCCGCTGACCCAGAACGCCAGGCAAACTTTAACTACCCACGCAGGCGCTTCGCCAACCCTACGCAGCACAAACGGCAGAAAATTCCACGTGGTGATGTGAACGTAATCCCATGGGTCTTCGGTCATGGCATGATTGTTGAGACCCCATGCGTCCATTTTTCCCAGCGCAAAGGCGACGATATTCTTGAAGCGCAAAGCGACCACGAATGTGGGATGACCCAGCGTCTCCATTTGATAGATCTCCAGCGGCAACCAGAAAGCGAGCGACGCTAACTGAATCGCGGCACTGACCACGATCAATACCACACCCATCGCCCACACGAACTTCCCGAGCTCCTCCCGATAACGCAACAGCAAAGGCACGGAGAAAAACGCCGCCATTTCCGCTGCGGTCGAAACGTACCGGTCGCCCCAGGCGAAATCGCCGCTCCAAACCGTGTACTTGGCATAAAAACAAATGTATGCGCAAAGCAGTAGAAATGCGGCTACGAGATATGCCTTGATCTCGGGCCGAAATCGCTTCCAGCCGAGTACGGCAATCACAACCGTGAGCACGAGCAATGGATCGAAAAAAAAGATCGACTTCTCCGGCGCAAATAGCGCGCCCAGAAAACCTACGTGGAACGGAGTTTCGAATGGGTAACTCGCGGGTAACGACGGATCCTGAAGCCGATGTTCCACGGCGAAATAGTGGACGTAGGTATCAAACAATGACCCGAAACGATAGTACTGATAAAAACGATCGATGAGAAAAAAGAACGCGTAAACTGGCAGCGCGATTTTCGCATAGGCGAGCAATCGATCCCACATAACGCGGCCGCTCGTTCGCTCAAACCACAACGCCAGGAACACAAACGCGGCTACGGCCAGCAGGTCAAGCCCAGTAGTTAATCGCGTAAGCAAATTCAGTCCCAGGGCGGCTGAGCCGATGAGCAAGGCCCGGCGGCTTCCGGTGCGCAACCATTCATACTGAAAGGCAAATCCGGTCAGAGTCAGAAGCATGATGTAGTTGTTCTCCATCATGTTCTGGGTGTAATGCAGATGAGTGGTGCAGAACAGCAGAGCGAGCACGCCAGCTACGGATTGGCTGGTGCTGAAATTCAAAAGCCGTAACAAGCGGAAGCACACCAGTGCAGTCAGAACATTGATCAGGATGTTCGTGCTGCAGCTGACCACAATGTCGCGAACACTGGGATCGTCTTTGTAATCGGCGAAAATCGGCAACCGTTCGATATAGGTTCCGATAATATCGGCTGGCAACATGAGGAGCGGCTGGCCGATGCCGTACCAGTCGTAAAGCTTGCCGCCGCGGCCGTGTACGCCGAATTCCGGATATTCCTGAGGAAAGACAGGCGGTTCCGAAGTCCAGAATGAATGGGCTGTTTGCAGGCGATGCATGGTGTCTGCCGAGCCCAGTTCTCCGGATTGCACGACGAACGCGCCGAGGCCTGCGGCTAAGCAAAGTAAGAAGAGTGGATTTCGGAACCATACGCGGATAAACCAGGCGCGGATGCGACCGGGCATCGCTAGCTCTTTCGCGATCTCACGATCGCTTCACGCGCTTCTTTATCGGCAGTCTTGCGGCGTTCGGTTTCGCGCTTGTCCCAGAGCTGTTTGCCCTTGGCCAAGGCTAACTCGACTTTTACTTTACCGTTCTTGAAGTACATCCGTGTCGGGATCAGCGTCAACCCGCGCTGTTGGGTTTTTCCGATCAGCTTGCGGATTTCCTCTTTATGCATTAACAACTTGCGCGTGCGCAGCGGCGCGTGATTAAAGATGTTGCCGTGCTCGTAAGGACCGATGTGACAATTCAGCAACCACAGTTCCCCGTCTTTAACCAAGCCGTAGGCGTCTTTCAGATTGCTGCGCCCGGCGCGAACCGATTTGACCTCAGTCCCGGTCAGGACCACCCCTACCTCAAATTTTTCCAGCAAGAAGTAGTTATGTGACGCGATCCTATTAACAGAGGCGTCGCGCTGCCCTGCGGCCGTGGGATCGCGACGCGGATTTTTCTCCGGGTTCGGGCGGGTTTGCTGGGTGCGAGGCATGTTCTTTTAATAGCTTATCTCATGCAAGAGCCGGGGAGCGTGAACTGAACCGATCCACTGCGCGGTTCTGAACAGATGTGCAGTAGCGATTGGCGAAGATTCTACAAGCAAAGCTGTCATCCCGAGCGCAGCGAGGGATCTCGGTTCTTGCCGGCACCGCCAGTACCGTACGTAATCACCGGGATCCCTGGCTGCACTCGGGACGACAGTTTGGTAATTGATCTTCGGTCCGTTTAAAGTTTCACTTCGGGAGTAGAACCAAAGAGTGTAACTGCCGCCATGACAGTAACTTCGGTACCCTCCGAGGCGATGTTATAATCGCGCCAGCTAACACTATCTTAGGTAAATTTAGAGTTTTAGCCCGAGTTCCGGCCGGACGGCGGGACAAAACTGTTTAAGAGGATTTTTAATGAAACGCTTGATCCGCGCGGCGGCGATGTTGCTGCTAGTCCTGGCCGTAACCCAAGCCATCGCAGCTGACAAGGCCAAAACCTTATATAACAAGGGTAAAGACGCGGAGGCTCGCCAAAACTACGAGCAGGCCTACGATTATTACAAGCAGGCTTATGACCTCAAGCCTGGGGACCTCACTTATCGCTCGGCCTTTGAACGCTTGCGCTTTTTGGCCGGGGCATCGATGGTGCATCGCGGGCAGTTGTTGAGAGAGGCTGGCCAGCTTGATGCCGCATTGGCCGAATTTCAAAAAGCAGCGGAGATCGATCCTTCAAGTGCCATAGCGCAGCAGGAAATCCGCCACACCAAAGAGATGATCGACGCGGCCAAGTCCGCCGCTCCGAAGGCCAGCATTCCGCCCAGTGCCCTGCAGAAGCGCCTCTCCGAGGCCGGGGGCCCAGTCGAACTGTCCACCATCTCTAACGTCCCCATCAACCTGAAGATAACGGAAGATTCGAAGGTCATTTACGAAACCGTGGGCAAGCTGGCAGGGATCAATGTGCTGTTCGATCCGGACTATACCTCGCGCCGCATCAAGATCGAACTGAATAATGTCTCACTCGAAGAGGCCTTGCAGATTGTCGCGCTGGAATCAAAAACGTTCTGGCGCCCGGTAACGCCCAATACAATTTTCATCGCTGCTGACAATCCCGCCAAGCGCAAGGATCTCGAACAAAGCGTCATTAAAACTTTCTATTTGGCAAACCTCTCGCAGCCGACCGAATTGCAGGACGTGGTCAACGCCATGCGGCAGATCCTCGAAATTTCGCGTATTCAGCCCTTGCCTTCGCAAGGCGCGATCGTAGTACGCGGAACTCCGGACCAGATTGCCTTGGCACAAAAATTAGTGGGTGATCTGGATAAAGCTAAGGCTGAAGTCATTGTCGATGTTGCGGTGCTGCAGATTAACCGGGATAAGTCCAGGACTCTGGGAATTAGTCCGCCAACCAGCGCGACGGTGGCTTTGCAGAACAACATCACGAATACGACGACCACTCCCGGCAGCACTACGAGTAACCTGACTACTGGCTCAACGGCAACCACCGGCGGCACACCGAACCAGCTTAATCTCAACCAGATCGCCAATCTGAACGCGACCGACTTTACCATCACGATTCCGCAGGCAACCGCTACGGCATTATTCAGCGATAACAGCACCAAGCTGATTCAGAAGCCGGAGATTCGCGCCGTGGATGGCCAGAAGGCTTCGCTCAAAATTGGCGACCGCGTGCCTGTGGCCACCGGCTCCTTCCAGCCGGGCATCGGCGGCGTCGGCATCAACCCGTTGGTAAACACTCAGTTTCAATATCTGGATGTGGGCGTAAACATCGATATCACACCGAAGGTCCACTCCAACGGTGAGGTCACGCTCAAGGTCGTGATGGATATCTCTTCTGTGACCGGCACTTCGAACATTGGCGGCATCAGCCAGCCCGTGATTGGGCAGCGCAAGATCGAACACGAAGTCCGCCTGAAAGAAGGCGAAGTCAACATGCTTGGCGGCATGTTGGAGGACTCGCAAACCAAGTCCCTGACCGGCATCCCGGGACTGTCGCAGATTCCGATTTTGAGATATCTCTTTGGTCAGACAAATACCGATCACTCGGAAACCGAAACCGTTTTCGTGCTGATTCCTCACATCGTGCGCAACCACGAGTACAACGATATGAATCAGGAGGCGCTCGACGTAGGCACAGCCAACGCTCTCGAGTTGCGGCGCGTGAGTCATCAGATGCCCGCCGCTCCCGCGGTTCAGCCGCCGGCGCAAGGCGCGCCGACGAACCCTCCGGCCAATCAACCACCGGGATCGGCGAACGTGGCTCCGAACGGCCCCGCTGCATTTAGCTTCGATCCCGCCAACATTACGCAGGGCAAAGGCTCGACTTTTGCCGTGAACGTGGTTCTCAGCGGCGCTCAAAATGCGTATTCGGTGCCCTTGCAAATAAGTTATGACCCGAAAATGTTGCAGGTAGTGAACGTGTCAAACGGAGGGTTCCTTTCGCAGGATGGCCAGGCGGTAGCGCTCGTCCATCGCGACGATGACACCACCGGAACTTTGCAGATCACGGCCACAAGGCCACCGGGCGCCAGCGGAATCTCCGGAAAAGGCACGGTCCTGACTTTAACCCTGGCTGCCAAAGCTCCCGGACAGTCCACGCTCACCATCGCCAGAGGAGGGGTTCGCGATCCCGGCATGCAATCCGCTCCAGCAGCCGGCGCGGCCATTAATGTGACGATCCAATAGTGTTCGGTGGGAAAGCGCTCCTGGTTTTGTGTGGCGCTGTGCTTGTGATGTGCGAGAGGTAGAGTTTCCCAATGCAGGATGGGCGTCCTCGCCCGTCTTTATCGACGAAGAACGTGACTCGCAACCGTGAAGAATTCGTGCGCCGCACAGCTCCACCGACGCTCACTATTTTGAATATGCGACTAGCCACATCCAGGGAAAAATTCGCACGCGGTTTCACCCTGATCGAGTTGATCGTGGCCACCGCGATTCTCTTGGTCCTGACCACGCTGGCGGTCCCGCTGGTGCGAGTGACTATCAAACGTGAAAAGGAGCGCGAACTGCGGCGTGATTTGTGGCAAATGCGCGACGCCATCGATCGCTACAAAGATGCCGCCGACGCCGGCAAATTCCAGACCAAGGTAGGCTCGGAAAACTACCCGCCCGATCTGGATACGCTGGTAAAAGGTGTGGATGTGAGCGGCAAGAAACTAAAGTTCTTACGCAAAGTTCCGATTGATCCGATGACGAATAGCACCGAGTGGGGCATGCATTCCATGCAGGATGATCCGGATTCCGACTCTTGGGGCGAGCAGAACGTTTTCGATGTGTTTACCAAATCGCAAGACACGGCGCTGGACGGGACCAAGTACAAAGACTGGTAGATGATAGATGAGAAGATCGCGCACAAAGCGGAGCCGTGGCTTTACCCTGATTGAGATGCTGATCGTCATCAGCCTCATCACGATCCTGGTTTCGGTCGCTCTGCCGGCTTATCAGCAATCGATCTGGCGCGCTCGTGAGTCGGTGCTCAAACAAAATCTTTTTGCCCTGCGCTCCGTAATTTCCCAGTACACGCTCGACAAGCAAAAGGCTCCGCAATCCCTCGAAGACCTGGTCAGCGCCGGCTATTTCAAACAAATTCCCACTGATCCCATGACTGGCCGCAACGATTCCTGGACGGTAGAAGAAGAAACCGACACCATCATGACCGTCGACCAGCAAGAACCAGGAATCTACGATGTCCACAGCGGTTCGTCGGCCATCGGCAGCGACGGCACCGCCTACAACACGTGGTAACTGGCACGTGAAAACAATTGCGGCCTGTCATTTATGCCGACATCTCACGACTGATGACCGTCACGCCATTACCGTCATCGGCGGGTATCTGAGTGTAATGGCCTTCCATGAGAAGGCCGGTCGGAGTCAAGTGTTCTTTGTTTTTTCGTTGGACAAGGTTTTTCTCCTGCCGAGTGGCCCACTGTCGCTACCCTTCCATCCGCACTCTTGTTGAGCGTATTTTCGCTCGGTGCCAGTTGGGTGTTGTCGTTTCAGCCGGTGCTGCCACCTGATTGTCGACCTCTGTTTCCATCTACGATGGAAGCTGGGCCAGGCGATTAACGCAGTCACCGGAACTCGGCGTTTGGGCTTTTGCTCTTCGGTTCTGTTTTGGCTCTTCCTTTCTAAGATTGCTTTTGACTTATGCGGCGGCCGGCAGCATTCTCTGACCGCTATTCCGCAGCGGTTCGTAAGTCTCTCCACTTACCCACAAACGATGCAGCAACACCGCGAGCTTGCGTGCCGTTGCAATCACGGCTCGTTTCTTTCCATTCTTCCCGCCACGCTCGGCCAGCTTCAAACCCCAGCGCCGCAGATCACTGTCCGCTCCAAATGGACCCAGAATGTGGTGCGCACCCTGCACCAGCAACGTGCGCAAATACGGATCGCCTTCCTTGCTGATGTGCAACTGCGGCTCGCTCTTGCCGGAGTTCCGCCGTCCCGGCTGCAATCCTACGTAGCAGCCCACGTCCCGGCTCTTGCGAAAACGATGCGGATCTTCCAGCGTCAGCAAGTAGGTGAGCGCGATCAGCGTCCCCACTCCCTTCACTTGTTCCAGCCGCGCCACCTGCGGATAACTTTCCCTGGCGATCTTCTCGATCTGCTGGTTGTATTCGTGAATCCGTTCGCTGAGCGATTCGATGGCGGCCAGCAATGGCTCCAGTGCGCTTGCAGTTCCGGGCTCAGCTGCTGGGCCTTCTCGGGATTCATGTTGCGCGGGTTACATCCCCGCAACCGCTCCCCGTAAGACTTAGTCAGTCCTCGCGCCGTATTGATCAGCGCCGTCCGTGATCGCACCAGCCCGGCTCGCGCCCGGATCACCGTCAGATCAGCTTGCGCTTTCGCGCTGCGATGCTTCACCGGACTCAGCAACTGCGGATCGATGCGCGCCAACCGCGCCAGCGTCCGCGCATCCAGACGGTCGTCCTTCTTCCGACTCTCCCCGATCAAACGCACGTTGCGCGCATGGGCCACGATCACTTCGTGTCCCAACTCGCTCAGCAGCCGGCTCACCCACGGCGAGTGCATTCCCGTTTCCAACGCGATGCGGCAGCGCGGCATCTTGCCGAACACTTCCCGCATTGCCTTCGGAGTCGTCGCCAGCTTCTGTTCCAGCAGCACTTCTCCCGCTTCGTCCAGCACGCAATACCAACTCGAGCGATCACCCAGGTCCAGACCGATCGTCAGCTTCTTCTCAGAAATATTCTTGCTCTGCTTCACTGCCACGGTGCTAATCTTTTTCATTGCCGGTCTCCTTTATCTCTTGTGCTTAAAGCACGTCGATAACTTGGGAGCCTACAGCATCCCGTCGGAGACCGGCCTTCTCATCCCATCTGTTAGCGACAGTTATCTTATCATTTGTTTGATGTTCGGTTGAAAAACGTATAGAGTACGAGCGGTCAAAACGGAAGGGCCTGTGGAGGCGCACATGACGAAATCGTATCAACGGACCTGCGTCCTTTCTGTGATCGTCGCTACCGTTGGATTCACTCTTGCCTCTTCGGTCTCGCTCGCCGCGAGAACGCCGCTGAGCGGACAGCCTCCAAAGCCAGCACCGTCCGCGTACGAAAAGTTATTAACCGTTGCGGACGTGGAGTCGGCCACAGGTATCAAGGGCCTAAAGCGGGTTCCCAGCGGCTCCGTAGACGGCGCTGCTGGTGATTTGAACTTCGCCCAATCAGACGGCTCGCTCCTTCTCATGGTGTCCTTTGGCGACGCTAGCCTGTTCAAGGCGTGGAAGACGCAAGAGGGCAACTTCAACTCCGCGGTCAAAGATGTCGGCGATGAGGCGTTCAACGCCCCAAAGGTCAACGCACCCTACGTGCTCTGTGTCCGCAAGGGCAACCGGGCGTTCGGACTCTCCAGCTTTCTCAACCCGGATACGGCGAAGCCCTGGTTGTCTCAGGACCAACTACGCTCGTTAGCGAAAATCATCCTGTCGCGCCTCTAGGGTAAACGGGCCGTGCCGCAGGTTGCAGTATTGGTTGCATCGTGTATCGGCAGGCCGGACATATGGACCAGCCAAAGCGCCTTAACTGGCGAAAAATCCCCATTTCACTTATTGACCCCCGACGGGGTCGGCCAATTCTCAAAACGTGTAATCGCCTTCCATGAGAAGGCCGGTTGGAGTCAAGTGTTCTTTGTGTTCTTTTTTTCGTTGGACAAGGTTTTTCTCCTGCCGAGTGGCCCACTGTCGCTACCCTTCCATCCGCACTCTTTTTTGAGCGTATTTTCGCTCGGTGCCAGTTGGGTGTTCTCGTTTCAGCCGGTGCTGCCACCTGATTGTCGACCTCTGTTTCCATCTAAGATGGAAGCTGGGCCAGGCGATTAACGCAGTCACCGGAACTCGGCGTTTGGGCTTTTGCTTTTCTTTTCTGTTCTGTTTTGGCTCTTCCTTTCTAAGAGTGCTTTTGACTTATGCCGCGGCCGGCATCACGCTCTGGTGGCTGTTGCGTAGCGGTTCGTAGGCTTCTCCGCTCACCCACAACCGATGCAGCAACACCGCGAGCTTGCGTGCCGTCGCAATCACAGCGCGCTTCTTTCCATTCTTCCCACCTCGCTCCGCCAGCTTCAAACCCCAGCGCCGCAGGTCGCTGTCCGCTCCAAACGGACCCAGAATGTGGTGCGCACCCTGCACCAGCAAGGTGCGCAAATACGGATCGCCTTCCTTGCTGATGTGCAACTGCGGCTCGCTCTTGCCGGAGTTCCGCCGTCCCGGCTGCAATCCTACGTAGCAGCCCACATCCCGGCTCTTACCAAAACGCTGCGGATCTTCCAGCGTCAGCAGATAGGTGAGCGCGATCAGCGTCCCCACTCCCTTCACCTGTTCGAGCCGTGCGGCCTGCGGATAACTTTCCCTGGCGATCTTCTCGATCTGCTGGTTGTATTCGTAAATCCGTTCGCTGAGCGATTCGATGGCGGCCAGCAATGGCTCCAGTGCGCTTTGCAGTTCCGGGCTCAGCTGCTGGGCCTTCTCGGGATTCATATTGCGCGGATTGCAGCCCCGCAACCGCTCCCCGTACGACTTACTCAGCCCGCGCGCCGTATTGATCAGCGCCGTTCGTGATCGCACCAGCCCGGCTCGCGCCCGGATCACCGTCAAATCAGCTTGCGCTTTCGCGCTGCGATGCTTCACCGGGCTCAGCAACTGCGGATCGATGCGCGCCAACCGCGCCAGCGTCCGCGCATCCAGACGATCGTCCTTCTTCCGACTCTCCCCGATTAAACGCACGTTGCGGGCATGGGCCACGATCACTTCGTGTCCAAACTCGCTCAGCAGCCGGCTCACCCACGGCGAGTGCATTCCCGTTTCCAACGCGATGCGGCAGCGCGGCATTTTGCCGAACACTTCCCGCATTGCCTTCGGAGTCGTCGCCAGCTTCTGTTCCAGCAGCACTTCTCCCGCTTCGTCCAGCACGCAATACCAACTCGAGCGATCACCCAGGTCCAGACCGATCGTCAGCTTCTTCTCAGAAATATTCTTGCTCTGCTTCACTGCCACGGTGCTAATCTTTTTCATTGCCGGTCTCCTTTATCTCTTGTGCTTAAAGCACGTCGATAACTTGGGAGCCTACAGCATCCCGTCGGAGACCGGCCTTCTCATCCCATCTGATATCGTCAGCTGGCGACATCGACTTAGAATTGGCCCACGCGACCTAATGTCGATGTTACATTACGCACTGATCTCCGCCCCACAGCCGCCAGATTCTGATTTCAAAACGTAAAGACTATACTTGCGGCAGGTGAGTAACGATGATTGAACCGAAGACTTACGTTTACATCTCGGAAACGAAGGTAAACATGTTCTACGAACAACTTGAATCGTCTGATGTCGCGAAAGTGGGCGCGGAATATGGAGTTGATGTCAAGGTATTCAAATGGAGTGGTCACCGCGACAGAGAAAGAGTCGTGACAAAATTGGACAAACTGAACCGAGTTGCAGAGTTTCTTCGGGGAAGTAAGGAACTGGGGACTCTGAGCAATCCAATGCGCTACATTGCGGGAACTCTTGAGATGAACTGGGGTTCCCTGGCTAAGGAAGCTGTCCTGTTCACGGGCGCAACCCCTAAAGAAATGGTTCTTCTTATCGGGTCTTTGAAGCACGTGGTTGGGGCTGCATCTCCACCTGAAGGGGGCATCCCGAGATCTACCGCCGCCGGGGCGGCCACAGTCTTGGACGAAGCTCTACTGGACCTGCTAAAGGACAGCAAGAAATCTGTCCATGGGCTACCCCGAAAGAAGTTTGAGGACAACTCGGTCGACGATATTCTTTCCGGCGCGTTGAGCGTGGCGAGGTTTTTTAGAGGGGCACGTCAGCAACTGGAATACATCGCCAAGATTCATGCATTCGGTGAAGTCTCGCTTCCTCAAAATTGGATCGGTAAAGATGGCGAGGGATACAAGACCCTAATTCTAGGGACGCCCTTTTACGTCGCAGAAGCATGAATTATGTTGGGGAGGAATGTTGATAGCGCGGGAACGAGCTTCCTGCGACGCTCGTGCTGCAATACGCCAAGAATGCCCCTTCCGATTCAATCAAGCCAGAGACTTGTCTTGCCGTGTTACGTGCTCTGGTACCGCCAATACAAGCAGGTCAATCGCGTTGCGGAGCGATAACTGCTGAAATCGCGATTACACTCATCTGCCTTCCCTGAGGGGATTTGAGTGAAACGGCCTGTTTACAGCAGTTGATGAATGTACAATAGACACGCGCTCATGGGAGGCTCTATGTTTTCGCGTCTCCTCGGTCCGTTCTGTGTTACAAGGCAACTACGTAGCGTCCCTGTTCTGATTTGCTCCGCCTTGCTGTCCGTCGGGTTGCAATCCACGTTGGCAGAGCAAACTCCCTGTGGTGATCCTCACAGTACTCTTCTGCCATCGGCCAATCCTGCGTATGCCGACGCCATGGACCTTGCTCGGACGCTGCGCAGCCGTGGATTCGTAGTGAAGTGTGTCCTCCTTTCGAAGGAGGAGCGCATCTTTGAAGGTCAAGAGGGAGCCGCCAACTATCAAACAGGTGTCGGAGTTTTCGAAGCGTTATTTCTGCCGAAGCCGGAAAACTTCAATACGTTGGAGATTGTTGAGCAAGAGGAGACAGGCGGTTTTATCTACTCTTTTCGCGGCAGTCCACGCTCACTGACGGGGCACTGGGAAGGCAGACGCGTATACTTCGTCAAGCACGGGAGCCAATTGTTGCACACGCTTGATAAGCAGGTGGCAATGAAGCTCGAAGAAGCTTTCCAGTCCCGATCACGTTCGCTCTGCAATAACTGTCGAGAGCATCTCTGACAATGTCGGCCCGTGTCAAGAACTTTTCGAGCACACTGCAGCATGCACTCAAAGAAGAGCGCCATTTTGCTCTCTTAGATGGTGTTGCCTTTTCCAACCGTAGGCTCGCTCGTAATCGTTTTCAGGCCAGGACTCAGTCCGACCCATGCATCTCTTCGGTCGCAACCGCGATCATGATTACTACTTCGAACTCCTCGTTACCGAGGAGCAGGACGCCCAATCAATTTCTCGGTGTTCTACTGCACACCATGGCGATTTCCGGGCTGTCCTGCGTGCGAACCGAACTTGTTCCACTGCTGATAATCCCACCCCTGACGCATCATCCAGTAGAGACGAACTGCCAGCTTGCGGGCCATCGCTACCTTGGCGGTTTTCCGTCCTCGCCGCATCATCACGTGGAGATACTGGCTGCGCCACTCGGGCAGAATGCGCACCGTCACCTGTGCCGCTTCCACCAGCAGGAAACGCATCATCGAACTCCCCTGTTTGGTGATGTGTCCCAGGCGTCGTCGATTGCCGCTGGAATCTTCCAATGGCACCAGCCCCAGGTAGCTCGCGATCTGCTTCCCACATTGAAAGCGCTCTGCTTTTCCTACGATCAGCACAAAAGCCAGCGCGGTTAAGGCCCCGACTCCGGGATGGGTCATCAGTCGCCGCGCCTCCGGACACTTCTCGGCTTCCTGCTCGATCGCCTGGCTCAACTCCGTGATGGTCGGGTTCAGTCGATCCATCAGCTCCAACAGATCGCGCCGTCGCCGGCTGGCCCACGGAGCTAATCGAAATGCTTCCAGTTGCTGCCGTCCGCGTTCTCGCCACAACCGCTTCTTGCAGCGCAGTCCTTCGTTCAGCGCCACCGCTTGCAGTTGATTCATGATGCGCGTTCGCGCCTGCACCATGCGATGCCGGTGCCACAGCAGTTGCCGCAGATCCCGATTCTCCCAGCTCGGTACCCAGATCCGCGGAAAATCATCCTTCAGCATGAGTTTCAGAATCAGCTGCGCATCCTGCCGATCCGTCTTCTGCTTGCGTACTCGTCGGGCTCGGATTTCTGCCGCATCTCCGATCCACAGTTCAATCTGCACTCGGCCAGCAGCCGTTCGAACCAGCGTGCATGCCCACTGGCTTCCATTCCCACACGTACCTGCTGGCCCACTGCCGCCAGAGCGCGATAGAACGTCTCCGCTTCCTCGCGATGCCCCAGCTGTTTTTCCTGCAACTCTCCGCCGTCGGTATCCACCGAAGCAATTTGCTGAAACTCGGGGTGAAAATCTACACCTATAATGATCATGTTCGGCTCCTTTCTCCCGAGCCTGTTGGTTGGATTCAGCACCACCAACTTTACTCGAGCGTGGGAGCCGACATTGTCATGCAATCAATTCACTGATCGACCTAACCAGCCGATTCTCAAAACGTGTAAATGGCCTGATTACAGAAGTTAAGAAATTTCTCCGCTGAGCGCAAAGGAGTTGGCAGCGAGCGCCTAAGGCGCTTCGAAGTCGAGGGCATAGACTTCCTGTGTACCGATATCACGCATAAGAAGAGGAGAGCCATCAGGAGTAAGGCCGCTCCAGGAAATCCAGGGAGTAACGACCCGGCGAAAGTCTTTCAAGCTGGCTATGCGTTCCAGCTCGTGGTCGACTAGGCGGACGCGATAGATCGCGGGATCTGTGCTGGAGCCGGTGTCGAAGTACACAGACTTGCCATCGCTAGACCACTGCGTGAAACCGATGTTGGCACTGGCCAGCTCTGACCAGTTTCGGACCGCAAAATCAAACAGCATTAAATGCTGGCCGTCCTGAGAAGCGCCTACCAAGTAGTGCCCGTCCGGAGAAAGAGCAGGCCAAAGGATTTGAGAAGAATCCAGCACAGTCGAGACCTTGGAGGTTTTCAAATCCAGGGAATAGAGGGCTCGCTGCGTCATCCCAAATGGTCCGGCGGTGTCGTCGAAGAGGATGGACCTTCCGTCCGGACTCCAGTCAAGACGAACGAGTTCGTAATGACCCGCGGCAAGCTGCCGGGGAACTCCACCCGCTGCCGGTACCAGATAGACCTGTGCGTTCATGCCAGGTGCAACATCCAAGAACGCAATCTGTTTTGCGTCTGGAGACCAACGCGGCCGCGCGGCAAAAAGTGGAGCGGAAGTCAGTTGTAGCTTTTCGCTGCCGTCAATGCGGCTTCGCCAGAGTATTCCGTCGGGGGAGGATACGTAGGCGAGCCATTGTCCATCACGGGAAAAGCTAACCTCGCCGGCTGAAATGCCCCCCAGGTAGGGAACAAACTGCCCAGACTTGGCGTCGTAGCGAACCAACTCGGCACGGGGCTGCTCACCAACCACAAAGATTCTTTTCCCATCCAGGCTGGGCTGAGGCGAGTAAAAGGAAATGGGCCCCGAGGTCAGCGGTACTGGTTCATGGCTCACCTTATGCAGGGCGTCGGCCTTTTCCCGGATCGCCCAGATATCGCTTCTGCCATTCCGCGTCGCCTGGAAGAGAAAGTAGCTTCCGTCCGGGGTCCAGTTGCCGTTCGCTGCTCCGGTGGCTCCGTTCCAGCCCGGCAGCAGAGGATGAGGGTTACTGCCGTCAATGGAGACTTGCCAGAGGGAAATCGAAGTGGGGTCGTTGACGGTCAAACGGATTACACGCCGATCGGGAGAGAGGCGCAACCAGTAGGGGGCGCCGTTCGTGGTTGCAAATTTGCGGGTGCTGCCAGCACTGCTGATCAGAACAAGGTCTTGGGCGTGGGGAACAAGCAGTTCGCCGCTCGGCAGCCAAAGAGAGTCTTCACCGGTCAAATCGGTGAGGCGCCGAGGAGAGCCGCCCAGCACTGGGAGGGCCCATAAGGGCTGGTCGAGTTGGTAGCCAGTAAAGCTGCCGATCAACAGCTCTGACTTGTCGGGAGAAATGTTGTTTAGAGCGACGTTCGCAAAGGGCGTGGGGATAGGGACGGATTCGCCACCTCCAGCGGAAACCTGAGAGATGACAAAACGGCCGCTGATG
The DNA here is from genome assembly GCA_963770465.1 of uncultured Acidobacteriota bacterium. Taxonomy (GTDB): domain Bacteria; phylum Acidobacteriota; class Terriglobia; order Terriglobales; family Acidobacteriaceae; genus JABDBE01. Next base: position 20,876 of record CAVYQB010000036.1, on the reverse strand, counting down.
TTCTCCTGAAAGTACAGTCGTGGTCCGTCAGTAAGGACCATTGGCGCGACCTGCCCAAAGAAATTCTTCTGCTGGCCGTCATGAGTAATCTGGTTGTAGCTGGTGATCCTGGGCGGCGGAAGGCTGGGGCGCAAAGCATAAGCCAGCACGGCGACCGCAATAAGCACGGCTGCAGCGATGGAGGCCAGTTGCGCGCGGGAGGGCGGCGACGCGGCCACGGCGACAGTAGTAGCGGGCGTAGGAGTCGCAGACGCGCCGATCGCAGGCCCAGCACCCGTGCGTCCGGATTCGATCTCGCGCTGCAAGCGCCTCAAGTCCACCGACATATCGGCGGCACTCTGATAGCGCAGTTTGCGGTCCTTTTCCAGCGCCTTGCTGATGATCTCTTCCAGTTTGAGGGGAAGAGCAGGGTTCAGGCGAACCGGTGCTACTGCAGCCCGATTGAGAATGGCATCGAACACCTTCGCCGTCGTACTGCCGGAGAACGCCGGTACTCCAGTCGCCATCTCATACAACACCGCTCCAAAGGAGAAAAGGTCGGTGCGTGGATCGAGTTCCTCGCCAGACGCCTGTTCCGGCGACATATAGGCGATGGTGCCCACCGCCGTTCCGGGACTGGTCAGGTGGATTTCGCTCATCACCGTTGGCGCCGCACCCAGTGATGCCGCGGAACTATGCGTGTCGGAAGTGACCTTCGCAAGTCCGAAGTCGAGAATCTTGGCATGTCCGCGCTCGGTGATGAAAATGTTTCCCGGTTTGATGTCGCGATGAGTAATGCCCTTGGCGTGTGCAGCGTCGAGTCCCTCGGCGATTTCGACGGCTGTTGCCAGAAGTTGATCGTTGGGCAGTGGTCTGCCCAAGATGCAATCGCGCAGCGTTTTACCTTCCAGTAGCTCCATCACAATGAAGTACTGGCCGTCATGCTTTCCGATTTCGTAAATCGTACAAATATTCGGATGATTCAGAGCGGAAGCAGACCGTGCTTCGCGGCGAAAACGTTCCAGAGCCTGCGGATCTCGAGCCAGATCTTCCGGCAGGAATTTCAGAGCGACGAAGCGTCCTAAGTCTGTATCCTCGGCCCGATAGACGACCCCCATTCCTCCGCCGCCAAGCCTCTCGATGACGCGATAGTGCGAGATGGCATGGCCGACCATACTGGCGCGAATCTTACGTCCGCGAAACCGGCAAGTCAATGAAAGCCCTGGGGTCGGCGGCACCTCAAGAGGGTTGTTGGCGATAAATTGCCATTACGCTAATTGCGGTCAATTCTCAAGTAGTTTCACAGCTGATTTCCACCACCGCGAGCTCTGCTAGATTTCTGGTTATTATCTTGTTCATGCTGCGGCCTACGTGCGCGCTGTTCCTTGCCGTCTTCGTGGGATCCCTCGCACCCCAGGCGAGGGCTCAGACTTGCGGCGCCAACTCGCAAAGCCCGATTGCCACGGATCGGCCGCAGATCACCAGTTCGAGTATTGTCGTGCCTTGTGGAAGCCTGCAGTTTGAGAATGGGTTTCAGGAGACCGGCGCTGGAGGCCAACAGACCTTTGATTTCCCGGAGACATCGGTCCGACTTGGAATTGCGAGCAAAACCGAGCTTCGTTTCGGGGTTCCGGACTACTTTTACAATTTTTACGCCGCGCCCACATTCGGCAACGGATTTGATGATTCGAGTCTGGGCTTCAAACAGCAGCTTGGACCGATACGGGGCGGATTTGACGTTTCGCTCATTGCGTCCGTGAGCTTTCCCACAGGAGCGAGACTGATATCAAGTCATGGCTATGATCCAACCGTTCAACTGCCCTGGTCGCGTTCGCTAACAAAGAACTGGACAGTTGCGGGAATGTTCTCCGTTTTGTGGCCGACCGAGGGGCCACGGCGAAATTTGACGGGGCAGTCGAGTGTATATTTTGACCGGCAGCTTACGAAACTCTGGGACGCCTACTTCGAGTATTCCGGCTCCTTTCCCCAACGCGGCGGTTCGCAAAACGTGATCGATTTCGGCACGGCATACAAGCTTACGCCGCATCAGCAGCTCGACTTTCATTGCAGCTTCGGTCTGTCGTCAGCGACAGCCGATCACTCGATCGGCTTTGGCTATTCCGTCCGCTTCCAGGTTTTTCGATTCAGGTGACTGTCTCGTCCTGCGATGAACAAACTTGATGGACAAGAAGATCGCCAGAGCTTGGCGGTCAGGTCAGCAGTGGCAACTTGACCATGTCAACTGTTGAAACATCCCCATTACACTTATTGAGCCCGACCTAACCGAAAGGTCGCTTCTCTCCAGTCTCAACCCTGCCATTCCCATTTCGGGAACCCACCGCAATCTCCTCACTATTTCCTTGACTTCACTATAAGATATATATAAATATCTGTGTATATCTTACAAGAAAACACACAGTGCCCTTCGCCTCTCCCATTCCGCCCCTCGCCGCAACCCCGCAACCCCTTTGCGCCCAATACTTTGCCCGCAACCTGTTTCTTTCCATAGATCTGGCGGCCACGCCGCCATCCCGGCTCAATCGATTCATAGATTTACGCGAAAAACGATATTTTTTTAGGAGTAACCTATGCCCTTGCCAGCCCATCCCAACGTTCGCAATTGCACTCATATTAAAGCTAGCGGAAAGACATGCGGATCACCCGCACTGCGCGGGGAGTTCTTTTGTTACTTCCACACCCGCGTGATTAAGGGCGTACCACAACGCGTCGACATGCGCATGGATTCCATCGCCCTGCTAGAAGATTCCGAGTCCATCCAGCTTTCCATCATGCATGTAATCGACGGCCTGATTAAAGGCACACTCGACAAAACGCGTGCGAGGCTTATCCTTGAAGCCCTGCGCATCGCCGCCCGGAACGCAAAAAACGTCCGCTTCGATCGCAAAAATTACATCATCGACCCGCAAATGGTGGTCGAGGTTCCCGACTACGCCCGCCAGTACCTGATTGAGCATCCCGAAATCGGCCCGCCACTAAGCCCGTGCGGCAAGGAGACTCCAGTCCGCAAGCCAAAATTAAGCACGTGTAGCGCGGACACCCCTGCCCGCGAGGCCGAATCAAACCCCGCCAAACTCGAACCTCCCGCCGCGCCGCAAGCCGCCCAGCAAAATGTACCCAATGTATCTTTGGAAAACGTAACGACAAGCGCCACAGCCGCGAAGCGGCGAAAGAACGCAGCCCACGACGTAAGCCGTGGGTCAAAAGTAGAAAATGATCCAGCTCCGAAGGAGCGAAAGAATCCCCAGCGCGACCTCCAAGAAATAGAGCGATTGCAAGCCGCAATCGAAGGCACCGAACGCGGGAACTGGCGTGATCTGCGCACCCTCTTCAACCTCGCGGGGATTGGCCCCCAACTTAAAGACCCGCCATCCTAAGTCGCGAGCGCAACCGGCGGATTTGAAGACTTGCCTTCAACGCACTAACATCTAGTTATGCCGGTTGAAACTGAAATCACTGCAGCGACCTACACCCCGATCCGCGCGCCTCGGGGCACAAATATTTCCTGCAAGGGCTGGCAGCAGGAAGCGGCCATGCGGATGCTCATGAATAACCTCGACGAAGAAGTCGCCGAGCGGCCCCGCGACCTTGTAGTGTACGGTGGCACCGGACGCGCCGCGCGCAGTTGGGAGGCCTACCACGCAATCGTCGCGTCATTAAAGAGTCTGGAGAACGACGAAACTCTCTTGGTGCAATCTGGGAAACCGGTCGGCGTATTCAAGACACACGAATACGCCCCGCGCGTGCTGATCGCAAATTCGAACCTGGTCGGGCACTGGTCCAACTGGGAAAAGTTCAACGAACTGGAGCGCGCGGGCCTGATGATGTACGGGCAGATGACCGCTGGCTCGTGGATCTACATCGGCTCGCAAGGAATTGTGCAGGGCACGTTCGAGACTTTTTCTGCTGCCGGAGAAAAACATTTTGGCGGCGATCTTGCCGGCAAACTGATCGTGAGCGGCGGCATGGGCGGCATGGGTGGAGCTCAGCCTCTCGCCGCAACCATGACTGGCGCCGCTTTTCTGGGCATTGATGTCGATCCCGAGCGCATCAAGAAACGCCTCAAAACTGGCTACTGCGATTTCATGGTTAGTACGCTCGATGAGGCACTGCGTATCCTGAAAAATGCAGTACGCAAGAAAGAAAATGTCTCGGTCGGATTGGTGGGCAACTGCGCCGACGTGATTCCGGAGCTCGCAGAGCGCGGCATAGTCCCAGACATTCTTACCGATCAGACTTCGGCACACGATCCGCTGAACGGATACGTCCCCAACGGCATGACGTTGCCGGTGGCGCTGGAATTGCGCCAGCGAGATCCGCAAAGTTATCAAGAACGGTCGCTGGACGCGATGGCGCAGCACGTCGAAGGCATGTTGCGCTTGCAGAAAATGGGCGCAGTAACTTTTGATTACGGAAATAATATTCGGACGTTCGCGTTTCAGCGGGGAGTAAAAAATGCCTACGACTTTCCGGGATTTGTGCCTGCGTATATTCGCCCGCTGTTCTGCGAGGGCCGTGGACCGTTCCGCTGGGCGGCGCTGTCGGGCGAGCCTTCCGATATCCATGTCACCGATCAATTAGTGCTGGAGTTGTTTCCGGAAAACAAAATCCTGCGGCGCTGGATTGAGTTGGCGCGCAAGCGCATAAAGTTTCAGGGATTGCCGGCACGCATTTGCTGGCTGGGATACGGGGAGCGCGCGCAATTCGGTTTGGCAATCAACAATCTGGTCAAGCAAGGAAAAATCAAGGCGCCGATTGTGATTGGCCGCGATCACCTCGACTGCGGCTCAGTCGCATCCCCATTCCGCGAAACCGAAAGCATGAAAGATGGCAGTGACGCTGTGGCCGATTGGCCGCTGCTCAACGCTTTATTGAATACCGCCGCGGGAGCTTCGTGGGTCTCGATACACAACGGAGGCGGCGTGGGCATTGGCTACTCGCTGCACGCCGGACAAGTCACGGTGGCCGACGGAACTGAAATGATGGCCAAGCGAATCGAGCGCGTGCTGACGACCGATCCGGGGATGGGTGTGATCCGGCATGTGGACGCGGGCTATGGCGAAGCAAAAGAGTTTGCAAAGAAGATCCACGTGAAAATACCGATGCCTTCTTAAGTGATTCGAGGTTTATCGCGATTGAGCCCGACCAAGAAAAAACAGCCGCAGATTGATCGTGCGTTGCTGCTGATCAACATCGGCCAGCTACTGACGCTGCGGTCTCGTTCGGATAAATCAGGTCCACGTCGCGGTGCCCAGCTTAGCGAACTAGACATTATCGAAGACGCTGCCGTGCTGTGCCTTCAAGGAAAGATCGTTTCCGTGGGCAAGAGCAAGGATGCGTTGCGCGATTCGTGGCTCAAGAAGAATCGCAAGAAATGTTATTGAGGTCGATTGCGAACGGCAAGTTGTGATTCCGGGTTTCGTCGATTCTCATACCCATCCCGCATTCGTCGCGCCGCGACTGGTAGATTTCGAAAAGCGCGTTGCGGGCGCCACTTATGACGAAATTGCCGAGGCCGGTGGTGGCATCCGCTCCAGCGTTGAAGCCGTACGTAAGGCGGGGAGAAGCCGACTAACTGAAAGCGTGCTGCAAGCGCTGCGTGAAATGGCTGAGCAAGGCACGACCACGGTTGAGGCCAAGTCGGGTTACGGATTGAGCGTGGAATCGGAATTGAAGTCAGTGGAGGCCATTCGTGACGCTGCCGCCGCCTGGCCGGGCACCGTAGTGGCTACGCTTCTCGGCGCCCACGTGGTTCCCAAAGAATTCGAAGGCAAAACGGATCAGTACGTGAATGAAGTGTGCGAGAAAATGATTCCGCTGGTGGCAAAGCGAAAGCTAGCCCAGTTTGTGGATGTGTTCACCGAGCGTGGAGCGTTCAGCGTTGAAGATACTGCAGCGATTTTTGCTGCTGCGGAAAAACATGGCTTAGGCGTGCGCGCACACGTCTGCCAATTGACCGAGACTTCGTTACAGCCGCTTTTGTGCTATAACTCGGCGTCGTTTGACCACATGGATCACGTGAATGATGTTGACATCCGAGAACTGGCGAGACGTGACACGATTGCTACGCTGGTACCCGGTGCGAATTATTTTTTGGGTTTGGAGAAGTTTCCCCCGGCGCGAAAATTGATCGACGCAGGCGTGCCCGTGGCGTTGGCTACTGACTACAATCCGGGCTCGGCGCCCACCCCTAGTATGCCATTCATACTTTCGCTAGCTTGCACCCACATGAAGATGTCGCCGGCTGAAGCAATTTCTGCTGCGACCATTAATGGCGCGCATGCGTTGCGACTCGGCGAGCGCAAGGGTTCAATCGAGCCGGGCAAAGACTCCGATTTCGCAGTTTTCGAGGCTGATGATTATCGCGAGATTCCGTACTGGTTTGCATCCAATCGATGCGCCTTCACCGTCTTGAATGGGACGCTCCTTGCCTCTTCGGGCTCTGCGATATTGGGCTAAACTTTAATCCGTTGCATGAGATTCCCAATATAGATCGAACACTGTCCGTTTTTTGTAACACCTGCAAAAATCTCTTGCTTTCTTGTCACCCCGCTGCTAACGTCGCAGCCATCTAACGGGCCTAGCACTGATTCGTAGGATTTGCAGAGCTTGTGGCTCCTTTCCTGGGTGGAGTTTCGCAAGAATAAACTCCGGTGTAACGCTGCCCTGCTTTTCTTCACCATCAGCTAGGTCCAACAGAACAGAAAGGAGAACTATGTCATCTACTCCGAAAAAACCACTTGCAGGTAGTGAGCGCGCTCCGCTGCCGGGGGCGCGAGAAATAGGTCCAGCCAACCCCAAAGAAATGGTGGACGTGACCATTCGCCTGCATTCGCGCGCGGGGAAAAAACCCATCGTCAGCGCTGATGCATTTACCAAACCAAATGCAAAACGCAAGATCATGAGCCGCCAGGAATTCGAACAAAGCCACGGTGCCGACCCAGAAAGCATTGCCAAGGTCGAAGCATTTGCCCGTGAGCACAAACTCAACGTGAAAGAAAAGAGTGCCGCACGCCGGACGGTCATTCTCTCCGGAACGGTCTCTGCGATGAACGATGCCTTTGGTGTGCAACTGAAGGAATATCAGCATCCGGACGGAAAGTATCGCGGTCGCACGGGAGCTGTGCAGATTCCCGCCGATCTGCAGGATGTAATCGAAGGCGTCTTTGGCTTGGACAACCGACCGCAAGCCAAACCACATTTTCGTAGGCGGCAGGGACGTGCCGGAGCCCGCGCCCAAGCCGCTGGCGTTTCGTACACGCCACCACAAGTTGCCGAGCTTTACAGCTATCCAACAGGGCTCGACGGGTCCGGAGAATGTATTGCGCTGATCGAACTGGGCGGCGGATACAATCCGACCGACCTGAGCAATTACTGGAGTCAGCTCAACCTGAGCGAGACTCCGACCGTCTCGGCGGTTTCGGTGGGCAACGGCAGCAACAATCCCACCGGCGATCCGAACGGTCCCGATGGTGAAGTAATGCTGGATATCGAGGTTTCCGGAAGTATTGCGCCCGGCGCCAAAATTGTTGCTTATTTTGCTGACAACACCGACGCCGGTTTTCTGAACGCAATCACCACCGCAGTGCACGACAGCACCAACAATCCATCGGTCGTTTCCATCAGTTGGGGTGGTCCAGAATCCTCGTGGACGCAGCAGGCGATGACTTCCATGGATGAAGCATTCCAGGCTGCAGGCGCAATGGGAGTAACGGTTTGTGTTGCTTCCGGAGACGATGGCTCGACCGACGGCTCTACCGACGGCTCGAACCAGGTTGATTTCCCGGCGTCGAGTCCAAATGTACTGGGCTGTGGAGGAACGACTTTGCAGGCCTCAAACGGCCACATTACGAACGAGACTACATGGAACGAACTGGCAAATAACGAAGGCGCAACCGGAGGCGGGGTTAGCAACGTCTTCGGCTTGCCGAGTTGGCAGGGCGGGGCTAATGTGCCTGCTCCCGCCAATCCAAGTGGTGGGCGCGGCGTGCCCGACGTTTGTGGAGACGCTGATCCAACCACCGGCTACGATACGCTAGTCGATGGGCAGTCTGGCGTTATCGGTGGGACGAGCGCCGTCGCCCCGCTGTGGGCCGGATTGATTGCGCTGATTAACCAGAGCATCGGAAAGCCTGTCGGCTTCATTAATCCGTTGCTCTATCAGAATGCCACCGCTGGCGAAGTCAACGACATCACCACCGGCAACAATGGAGCCTTTTCGGCAGGTCCTGGATGGGATCCATGCACCGGACTCGGCTCGCCGATTGGGACTGGGGTGGCGGCTGTGTTAGGCGCTCCGCAGCAGCCACAGGCGATGAGAAAACAGGCGTAGCCACAAACTAGCAGAACTGGCACTTAGACTCTAATGGCGCGGCTTTGTGAGCCGCGCCGTTTCTTTTTTGAACGATGTTGAAGTTGTCGTGACTGTCGCACTTCTTACGACGGGACGGGCGAGACGCCGTCCTCGATCAGGATGGTTTCGTGAAAGTTCCGCGGCCCAGCATTGTCGCTGCGGGCGTGGATTCCGCACGCGCAGGCGGTTGAGCACTCTCCCGAACTTCCTGAATGCGGGAAGTAACAATGGGAGTGTGATACTCGGGATGACAAAATTCCAAATGCATGCCCCGCCCGATGTAGCGCAGCTTCAACATCGACCCTCCCCAGGTTGAGCCAGCGATGGCTACCAGCACTGGCTCTGGACAATATTCGGGATGGCCGGAAATCAACGCCTGACTTTCGCCGAGGAATACGGCAGTGTAGCGATGGTGTTGGGTCTGAATCTCCAATACGGTGGACGGTGGCAGGTCTCCGAGCGAAACGCCGCCTTCGATTTCAGACTGGACGATGTTGGCGTTCACTTCGTCACTTAGATTGGCATGCGGTATGAACATGGTAGCCAGCACCCACCCGGGGGAACCCTATTTGGAAGATCATACCAGAGGATGGCTCACGCGGGACATTACTTCGGGCAAAGGCCCGAGGACAACCTTTTTTGCCGTTGCCGGCGTCGCCTTGGACGCCGTTACCCTTCTGAGCTGGATTCGGTCCAAAAAAATGGCCAGACCTCAACAGTCTGGCTCTGTGCGCGAACGAGTTTGGTCTGCGGAGGACTATTGGCCACTAATCGAACTGGCAACCGAAGAAAATACGTTATTTGAACTGCCTCCGATCAATCGGATGGTGCCCACTACTAACACCAGGATAACCGCCAACATAACTGCATATTCGGCAATGTCCTGGCCCTTATCTTCGGACCAAAGCTTGAGCAACGTCTGGATATTCATCGCACTCCCTTCTAACACAGTGTGCACAGTGTGCTCCCGGCTGTCAAGAAATACAAGTGCCAATTCAAATTTTCGAAGCGAAACGAAAAACATTGAAGGGTGAGAAGTCTTTTGCGCGGCGGAAAGTGTTGTGAGAGTCACCAGCAGTCGTATCCGAAGTCACTGTCGCGCGCGCGCGCAATCCATTATTCTACGAATTGAAGACAATTCTTTGGACAGTGTTCGCCGTGGCTTTTCAAAGCATTCGAGGTACGCATAAGTCGTCGACGCGACGTTATGCCCGCTATCGTACAGAGATCCCCGTAATCGTTAAGGTGCTTGCGAAGGATGGGTACATTCGCATACATGGCCGTTGCTTCGAGCTGGCGGAAGCGGGACTGGGCGCCGTCATTACCAGCGAAATGAATGTGGGAGAAATGGTTACTCTGGAATTCTCCATTCCTGATGCTGCGCAAGTCTTCGTGATCCGATCGGTGGTGCGGCACCGCATGGGTTTTCTGCACGGCTTCGAATTCATTGGCGCCCTCCCTGAGCAAGTCGAAGCCATCCAGAAGTTTTGCCGGACACTCGATCCGTCGTAAGTTCAACCACGCTTCTCCAAGCTGACGATCTGCTCGATGTACGTTTTCGAATCGAAGTTACGGGGCAGTGCTCGCGAAAGACATAGCGGATTTTCCCGAACGCCGGCTGATCGGACCACCTAACGTCGAAAAGCGCGACGTTAGGATGGACCACCCGAATTTTGGATTGGGGCTGAGAAGTAAAAATAAATTACAACGTCAACGGCGGCGGACAGGAATGTCCGCCCCACACGGGCATGGACGTCCGCGCCTACACTTGGCTGATGCGTTCGATCTGGGCCAGGGCCTTGGCTTCGCGGTGGTGGCGGATTTCCGTTACGCTGGCGGAGATTAAGGCTATGGCACCGACCACCACTGCTACCGGGAATGCGATTTGGCGGTACGCCATTGTCAGATTGGGATGGATTCCGCGCACATGGGCTGCGATCACGATTCCCATGATGCCTAGCAGCAGGCTCACGGCGAATGACAGCAGAGTCAGCAGGAATGTGATCAGCAGAATCCTCGCCGGAATTACGTACCAGTGGGGTTCGCGGCCGGGATTAGTGCTGGGGGGCATTTCTGTTGATTGTAACGCCGCCTTACTGGCCGCCGGTCTGCATTCGAGCGGCGGTTGCTTGGGATTGCGCTAGAATACTTCCTATGTCGCAAGCTGCACCCGCATTCACGCGTTCGCCGGACGAGGTTGTCCGGCAGAGCCCTGTCTCGCAAGCACCGAATGGAATTTGTTATGCCGTGGTCGGCGAGGTCACCGTGGCTGGCTCGGATCTTGAGCGCATGGTCGCGGCGGTTCCTGACTCCGCTGCCGCGGCGCTGCAGCGCAAGGCTTACTACTTTGTGCCGCTGACCGTTAATCATGGCGATGAGACGGTGATCGCCGACCGCTACGATGTTGCGCTCAGCGACAATGCGGTTTGCCATCGCAACATCGATCTCGGCGATTCGCAGTGCGTTTTTATTTCTACGCGGCTGATGGACGATAAGTTTTCCGTGGCTTTCGAGTTTTATATCAATGTTGGGCATGCCATCGTAGACAAGGTGGGAGTTTCGCAGGAGTTTGCCGATCTTGCATGGAAACAGGTCGAGGCGGGAGCAAAAGGCGAGACTTCGCTGGATGCGTGGGAGTCGCGCAAAGCCGCGACTATTCCCGGGGCGGACGCGGAGAAACATAAGAACGAATATCTGGCGGCGACATTTTCGGATGCGATTTCGATCTACCTGCTGTCGTTGTTTATCGATGTTGACTACTACGATTTGCGGGAGCGCGATTATCCTTTGCTGGCTCCGGCGCAGATGGCGGAGCGCCTGCGCAAGGTGGCGGAACTGTTTCCGGCCAACCCGGGATTCGAGTTTGCGATCTACTACAAGCGGCGCAGCTAGCGCATTTCGGGCCTGCTGAACCCGGACGGTTGCGTGCCTCATCTACTACTGACGTAATCGGGAGATCGAAACCCATGTCTACACTGTCTTGGCCTGCCCCCAGCGCACTTGATGCGAGCACCCAATCTTTTCCTACCTTAACTCCAGAGCAGATTGATCGACTGCGTCCATACGGCAAAGTGCGCAAAGTCCAGCCGGGAGAAATTCTTTTTCGTCCCGATGACACCCAGATTCCATTTTTCGTTGTGCTCTCTGGCAGGATGGAAATCGTGCAGCCTGATCTGTCGGGTGAGCGGGCTGTAGCGGCACATGGTCCTGGCGAATTTACAGGCGAGATCACGATGATTTCCGGGCAGCGCAGTCTGGTGCTGGGGCGGGTTACGGAGGCGGGGGAGTTTCTCGAGATCAGCGCGGAGCAGCTACGGACGATTGTCGCTAAAGACGAGCAGCTGAGCGAGATTTTCATGCGGGCGTTCATCCTGCGGCGGCTGGCTCTTATCAGTAAGGGACAGGGTAACGTTATTCTGCTCGGTTCGCGCCACTGCGCGAACACTTTGCGCATCCGCGAATTTCTGGCGCGGAATGCCCATCCTTTTACCTACGTGGATCTCGATTCAGACAAAACTTCGCAGGAGCTGCTAGACCGCTTTAATGTGAAAACGCAGGAAGTGCCGGTGGTGATTTGCAACGGGCACAATGTGCTGCGTAATCCATCGATTCAAAAATTGGCAGACTGTCTTGGTTTCAACGTTAATATCGATTCGTCGCAGATGCGCGACTTGGTCATTGTGGGGGCAGGGCCCGCTGGACTCGCGGCTGCGGTTTATGGAGCATCCGAGGGCTTGGACACTTTGGTTATTGAAAAGGAAGCGCCGGGCGGGCAGGCGGGTTCGAGCTCGAAGATAGAAAACTATCTGGGTTTTCCGACCGGGGTTTCGGGGCAGGAACTTTCGGCGCGGGCGATTGCGCAGGCACAGAAGTTCGGAGCCAAAATGATGGTGGGACACAAAGTAGTGAAGCTGGATTGCAAGCAGCGTCCTTACCACTTAGTTTTGGACAATGGGGATAAGATCGCGGCTCACGCCGTAGTGATTTCGACCGGCGCGCACTACAACAAGCCGCCTATCGCCAACTTGCAGAAGTTTGAAGGTCAGGGAGTTTATTACGGCGCGACGTATATTGAATCGCAGCTCTGTGGCGACGAAGACGTGATCGTGGTTGGCGGAGGGAACTCTGCCGGGCAGGCTGCTGTGTTTTTGTCGCAGAGCGGACGCAAGGTTTACATGTTAGTGCGGCGTGAAGGATTGTCGGAGACGATGTCACGATATCTGATCCAGCGTATTACCGATAATCCTGCCATTGAAGTGCATTACAAAACGGAAATTACCGCGCTCGATGGTGACATGCAACTCAAGCAGGTTACGTGGCGCGACAATGCCAGCGGAGAAACTTCTGTTCATGACATCCATCACGTTTTTATCATGGCGGGAGCGTCTCCCAGGACCGATTGGTTAGCGGGCTGTGTGGCTCTCGATGACAAGGGATTTATTCTGACCGGGCGCGATTTAAACGGGCACGCCGGCAACGGCTCGACTAAAACCTGGTCTTTGAACCGGTCTCCGCAGATGCTGGAGACAAGTCTGCCGAGTGTATTTGCGGTTGGCGATGTGCGCTCGGGCAACGTGAAGCGGGTGGCGTCGGCGGTTGGTGAAGGCGCAATCGCGGTCAATCTTGTGCATCGGGCATTGGCCGAACCATGAAGAACTTTAATTCTTAAGCCTGGCTTTGGGCGTGAGCCGGCGCAGGAGGAACTCTTGTGCCAGATTAGCGGCGGATCGCTGACCGGTTCCGATCAGGAAATTTCCCAAGAATAATCCCACGCCGCGGTTCGACGCCGGATAATACGCATTCGAGAGCGCAGCCGATGCAAGGTCGCCCCCTACGGTCGAATAATTCGGCTGCCATTGTCCATTGTCTCCCTTGCAGATGAATGGGCTGGTGATGGCGTGCAGGGCGCGTGATTTATTTGTGCCCGTGCCTTGATAGAAGTAGCGAGGGTCCTGGTGAAGAAGCGTCGGCAGGATTGCGCCACCGATCATGACGTCGGTAAAGCCGTTCCCATAGGCGGCGCCGTAGCGGTCAGCATAACCCTTCCAACCTTGCGGGTAATTGGGGTGGTTTCCTGCCTGTTCGCTAGCCGCAACCAAACCTACCCCGAAAAAAGTGACGGGATCTAAAAGGACTTTGGCAGCGAGCTGGAACTTCAGTTTCGGCGTAAGCGGCGCGGCATTTTGATCGTAAGAGATGTAGAAATTTGGAATGATTCCGAAGATGCGCTGCTGCTCCTCTTGCTTTACCTGTTCGGCAGCGATCTCCTGTGGAGTAGCAGCCGCGGAAGCTACATTGATTGTGGTCAGCGCTTCAGCGATCTGGAGCTTCGGGACCCTCAGAATCACATACTGACTTGGTTTGACGATGACATCGGATGTCCAGTTTGCAAATCCCTGCGCGCTGATGGTTACACGATAGGTGTCAGGTGCAAGGTTGGTGAACTGAAAAAATCCGCTGTCGTTCGACACAACCGCACGAGGGCTCCCGAGGTTAGGGCTTTGCAGAACCACGCTGGCACCGGGGATAGTGTCGTCATTGACATCGACTACAGTACCCACAATCACTGCCGTCCGCGGCCTGGGCGCATCGGGCACTGGAGCCGGCTGGTCCTGCGCCTTAGATAATCCGGAAAGGCAGAGCACGAGTGCAAACGCAAAGACAGGCAACTTCATTTCGCGTTCTCCTTTGAGATGATCGCAACCCCAACGTGAACGCCTGAATTAAGGCAACTGATCGACCATAGGGTCGCTGTATCGGTTGTGGTAAATAGTTGAATTTATTGGAGAGAAAAAGATCACAGAACGTGGTGTCGGAAAGTGTCGAGAGTGACTGTTGACAAGTGTCAATCTATTGTCACTGGTAGCGGAGCGCAGGCTCAATGCGCCAGGGAAAAGAGGGGGAGTTTCTGGAGTTTGTAGCGGCGGCATCTTGCCGGCTGACCCCAGTGAGGGCGGGACGCCTCACGACAGCCGCCGATACGGTGGCGCTACATATTTCTAGAAGGTGAACGCTACGCCGCCGCTTACGGTCTTCGCGGATTGCACCAGATAAACCGTGTGCCCATCGTGACCCATCACCGGAACGTATCCCTGCGCGAGCAGATTGCGCAGGTCGACGATAGCTTCGACATGGCAAGGGAAAAATCCCAGGCCAGGAATGGGTTGGCGGAAGAAGAGATTTAAGTAGGGATCGGCGCGTCCCGCCGAGGCGTTGAACATATCGATAGGAGTAAGAGCCTCTCCGTTGATCAAGCGATACGACGCCATCCAATGCGTCCCTGTCTTCGGGACGATGCCGGTCAGCTTGGCAGCTATGCTCTGTCTTTTGCGCGAGACGCTCGATTGCGACACATTCTCCAACGCCGTGCCCGGCGTGGCTAAATCCAGCACGCCGCCGTATTCGTAATCGAACGTGCTAGTCAAATTCGACGTGAGCTGGCGTTGCACCACGACCCGCGCGCCTTGCGTATGGAAATTGTTTCCCTGATAAGTGAAGGTACCGGAATCCAAATCAGGGAGGACATTCCCGTTATCCGTGGTGTACTCGCCAACTCCAAGCAGCGCCGGATCAGAGATACGATCCATATAAGCCGCCACCTGCAGATTGGTCTTACCCATGCGATGTGAAACTGAAAGCTCCTGATGATGCGCATGCTCGACTGTGGTCGAATATCCAACCATGGTGACGTGCGGCGCGGACTCGTTCACATCCGTGGAATCGGACTCAAAACCTTTGTCCATGCGGTTGCCCGGTTCTGAGGTCGCGTAGCGGTACTCAACCACAGTATTTGGCGAGAGGTGCAGATCGGTGGTTCCGAACGGGCGAAAAGTTGTCACCCTGCCCATGAACTGGATGGTCTGCAGTTCACTGCCAAACTTGAGTTCCAGAACGTCGCCTAACCTGAGGTCGTCTGAGGTGCTTAAGGCGAGCGCCTGGAGATTGCGCAGCGCGAGATCCGGTGCGGGCGAATTCCACATGGTCACAGCAAACGATGGCTGTGATCCATCAGCCATTTTGTGGCGCAATGAGGCGGAGACTACCGACGTCGAACCGCTGCCGTATCCGACGTCTCCGCGCAAACCCAATGTGTCTGAGGAGAAAATGGATTTCTCCATGGAGAAGCCAGTATTCATGTCGGCGACGCTGCCGTATCCTTCGGAAGGCGATCCGGCCAAGAATGACAGCGATCCCTTCATGTCACGGCCACCGTTCGCCGCCTCGGCTGCCATCGCTGGGGATTGATAATTCGCGGATTGATCGTCGACCAGGCGCAAAATGGGACGATTGGATACCGAGCGCAGCACCCACTTCCAATCATCGTCTTCAGTGGAGGTTCGCGCGGGCGCGATTTGGATGGCCTCGAACAGCGTGTTCAAGGTCACATTCACTATGGTATTGCCGCCGGCATGCAGCCCCACATGCTCGCGCAATGCGGGCAGAAAAGCAGGAGCGGAAACTTTGAGATTGTAGATTCCGGGCAACAGCCCGGCGGCCGAGTAGAAGCCGTTCTCGTCGGTGAATACTTTCAGGGTCTGTGCGGCTGCGCCGAGGATTTCGACGACGGCTCCCATTTGTGGGGTGCCGCTCGAACCGCGAACGTAGCCGGAAATCTTGCCCGAGTTTTCAGCCCACGCGGGGAGCGCCAGGCTCAACAGCAAAAGCGAAAACCCGAGCTTGCGGAGAATCAGCAACCCACCACCTCGAGGGAAAACCAAGCAATCCAGTTTACTCCACAGCGAAAGTAACTGTAGGGTCGACGGTCTGCTTGGAGATGTTGTCGTTTACCTTGATCTGAATGCGATACAGCTCCCGGATCAAGGTTGGCGGCCGAAAGCGTCTTCTGCAGGGTCACCTGGTCGCCAATGTTGCCCATCGTGTCCGTGGATTCTACGGTGTGAACCACGGGTTTATTCGTTACCGCATTAACAATATTGTACTCAACCGTGGCCGAGGGTTTATGCGTTTTGTCGTCGATACCAAGATTGTAAACCTGCATCCAGAAGTTCATTTTCTGGCTGCGTTTAAACATCATTGGCTTACCGTCCGCGGGGGGAACGCGCGGTCTAACCTTGGTCGCCCCGATTACGAAGCTTCCCGTACCTACGTTCTTGGCTGCCACCGGCTCCATCAGATCAGCCACGATTAGCGAAGAAGCTTCCAGGCGATCATCCGCGAAATCGGGCACTTGTACACCCTTGCTCCAGGTTCCAACGCGGTCGCCGTTTACATCCTTTACTACGATGTCTACGCGATAGCGTCCCGGCCGCAGGGGAATCGCCTTCCAATAAACCTGGGAATTTTCCGCTGCCTTGGCCAGAAGCTCGGCGGGAATATCCGCTTGCACCGTGTCCTCGAAAGGTCTGGGCAATGTGACCTGTGAGCGTCGTAACCCGACCGAAGATGTTGACTACGCCGCGTTGCACTCCGTCTTTATTTACGAAGGTGATGTCCCGGTTTTTCATTTGCACGGTGAAGGGTACGAGCACGGTGTCAGCAGTCACCTTGACAAAATCTGCCCGCACATCAAACGGCATCAGGTTGATGCTGATCTTATGGCTGACCACTTCCTCAAGGTCCTTGAACTTCACCGGCGGAGGCGCCTGCAACTTGGCAAACTGCTCCAAGCGATCGAACTGTTTGCTCGCCTGACTGGCGCTGTCCGGTCCGGGACCCAGGCTCTCCAGTCCGCCGTTAAATCGCTGCGCTTTCGTAGCCATTCCCATCTGCTCGTAAAGAGTGGCTCCGCCATTGGGCGTGTGCAGTAGCGCGTCTTTCTCCGACCGGTCGATGGTCATGTGATAGTCGCCGCACATGCAGGTGTCCACGAACTCGATAATCACTTCCTGGCCGATGCCTTCGAGGTAGCGATAGCGCCAGTCTTCAAACGGGAAAGTTGAAGTTTCGCCGCCGCCTTCTTCCATAGGCCGTTCGTAGCTTCCGCCGCTGGGATGCGAATCAATTTCGTCCGCCGGGCCGTACATAATGTAGATGCGGCCGCGATCGGTTTTCCAACCGGGGATTCCGGCAGGAAAGTGTTCATTGGCGTATTCGATTCGGCGGTAGTGCTCTTCTTTGAATTCGTTTTCTTCGGTGTCGGGCGTGGGGTCGCGACGCTGCCAGAACGCTTCTATGAACTGGTCGCGCTCTTCGTCGTTGGAAAGCTGTTTGAAGGCTTTGCGTTCTTCGTCGGAAATAATGTAGACGACGTCTTCGTCCAGCCACTTCTTATAAGTCTTGCTGAGTTCCTGCTTCAGGGCTTTGGCGTTTTCTTTCTTTTGCTTTTCGCTGATGGGACGCTTCAACGGATCGGTTGTCTGACCCCTTGGCCTGCGGAAGACGAGGGAGTGGCCTTGATCACTACCAGACGGCTTGGCATCCTGCTGCGCCACGGCTGATGCACAGCAGAGACATATTAGTACTAATAATGACGCGGAAAGAAGGTAGCGTCGTAAACCTGCCTGGAACATAGAAGGGATACTCCTCGCACACACTCGTGTGATTATCATTCTATGTCTTCGGATACACGAAGGCAAGGCGAGCCTGCCTCTATCAGGATTGTAGGATGCAGGCAAACTTCGAGAAGGTGCCTGGTTTGATTTTACGGCTTCGGGATTGTCGGCATTGACCGTCAGAATCTTCCGAGGGAGATTCGCAGCGGAACGGGCGAGACGCCCGTTCTCAATTGCCTCGTTCGCGAAGGCTGTACTGAAATGAATTAGGTCTGTTACAATCCATCAACGAGTAGGGACAGCTACTCGTTTGCCTGCGCGAATAGTTCCTTGACGGTCCGAAAGTCGTCAGGTCTCCGATTCACGGCACCAAATTCTCTTAGGGGACGTAGTTCAGTTGGTTAGAACGCTGCCCTGTCACGGCAGAGGCCGCGGGTTCGAGTCCCGTCGTCCCCGCCATATTTTTCAGTCACTTGTCGGAATTCAGTCTTGGGCGCAACTGTCCAAAACTGTCCGATAAGCCGACAGCACTCACAACCTTCTTAGGAAGGATGATTCTAGCTACCCGGTCCTGCGCATCGCGCTTGGCCGGTGAGAGCGCCTGAGTGTAGACGTCCATCGTGATCTTGCTGTTGGCGTGACGCAACAGCTCCTGCACGACCTTGACATCTTCACCGTTGGCGCGAAGCAGCGTGGAATATGTGTGGCGGAATGTGTGCCATCCCACCTTCTTCGTGATTCCAACACGCTTCGCCGCTGGCTGAATCCAGCGCTTCAGGAGACTATCAGGCCACAGCGGCTGTTTGCCCTTGGTCCAAGGACTAGCGAACACCCAGTCCTCGGGCCGATTGTAGGGCGAGCTTTGCTTCCACAGCCAAAGCTCTTCGGCGACCGAAGCCTCCAGCGGAACCGGTTTCTGTGATGCCTCAGTCTTGCAGTTTCCAACTACCTGATGCACCACCGACCGGATCACATTGATTTGGAGGTTTTCAAAATCAATGTCACTCCACTTGAGACCGATCAGCTCGCCGCGCCGCAACCCGGTAATCCCATCCAGCGCCACCAGCGTTCTCTCGCGAAGAGAAAGCTCCTGGAGCAATGCTTGGAATTCAGAAACGTCAAGCACATCGGGGATTCTCTCCCGTTTCGCGCTCTGCCGGACCTTGCTGATTGGATTCGCATTCTGCGGAAGCCATTCATACCGGATCGCGTGATTGAACAAAGCGTGCATGATGTTCCTGATCTTCGCCTTGGTCCCTCTTGCCATCCTGCGACCGTCTGGAAGAGTCAGCGTCTTCAGCCAACCCTCAACTGCCACCGTGCGGACATCCTTAATTCCCATGATTCCCCAGCGAGGTCGTATCCAATTCTCCAGATAAATCCTGTAGCCCTGCTTGGTTGAATAGGCTTTCTCATGCTCATCTGGATCACCCGATTCGAGATTCAGTTCCTTTTCTTCGTAGTGGGTTATGAGGTTCCCGATCGATACAGGCTTCCATACGATTCGAGGTACCTCGACATTAATCTCTAAGCGCAATACAGCAGCAGCCGCCTGTGCTGCCGATTCTGTTGGATACCGCTCAACAGTGCCAATTACGCAATATTGTCGTTTCCGCTTTCCGTTGGGCGTCGATTGATACCAACGGAAGATCCAAACTTCAGGTCCCTTCTTGCGTTGTTCGCGTTGAAGAGATCCCTGCTGAAATCGTGTCCGTCCAAACATTCAAAATCCTCCATGTTTGAACGGCACAGACTGGCGAGAACGATCATAGCGCGATTCACGGCACTGTTCGCTATTTTTTCGCCTTAGGCGCATAAAAGAATTAACTCGCGATTTTCTCCAGCCAACGGTTCAACGCCGAAGCGCGAAAGCGCCAGAGCTTACCGATCTGAATCGCATCAACTTCACCGTTACGGGCGAGTTTTTGCAGCGTTTTTGGGTGTATCTTCAAGAGCGCCGCTGCCTCCTCGCTGTCGAGGAGTGGCTCAAAATCCCTGCTGGCGGGATCGGCGGGCGAAGGCGGCTTACTTTGTAGCTCAGACATGAGTTCTCCTTCCGCGTCCGCGTTGCGCGATTGGTCCGAGCTGGACACGATTCGCATAATCGACATAACCGGGGAGGTTCGTTCTGAGGTAGTCATCTTCCAAGCGAACTCTGCGGAGTATCACCAAGATGAAGCCAGAGGAAGGAATCAACGCGGCCCACGATCCGACCGCGAGAGCGGTGCTCGGCACAGAAATGCACATAGCTAGGTAGCCGGGATGTCGCATGAGCCGGTAAGGGCCTCTAGCGATGAGATGGTGACCTCGTTCTGTCTGAATGCGTACCAGTGGTGAGAAGAAAGGATTGACGATCATGGCCCATGCTTGGAGGCTGCCACTGAGCGTGAATACACCAAGAGCGGCGTTGCGGATATACACGTGGGGACTGAAACCCGAGCCTAGGTGACCTACGGAGAAGCCGGCAACGGTCAATGTGAGCAGGAAGAGTAGACCAGTGGTGATTCGTAAATCGTCGGTGCCTGGCTCTCTAGGCCTGGCGCGCTCTTGCGCCAAGCTGGGGTCTACGGCGAGCATCGTAACCAGCAGCAGAAATGAGAATGCGACAAGATAGTTCCGGATGGAGGCGATGCGGACGGTCCCTGCGGAGAGGAACAATAGGGCGGCGATTGACGCAGTGATGAGCGCCCAACGGGCGAGAAGACCTAGTATTCGCGTTCTCATTCCTCATCCTCCCCTCGCGCAAAGAGTTGCTTGAGTTCGTAGCGGTCGGTGTCGGAGTTGTATCCGACGATCTCCAGAACCTCGGACACGAATCGTGTTCCGGGTCGCCGCTCGACATGAACCAGCAGGTTGAGTGACTCGGCGATGTTGCTCTTAATCGCTCGGTAAGGCAGTTCGACATTGCTTTCCAGGACGCAACTGGTGAAGCGGTTAATGGCCTGCAGAGCGGAGTTGGCGTGAACTGTCGAGAGCGTGCCCGAATGTCCCGTATTGAGAAGCTGTAACAAGTCAAACGCTTCCGCGCCCCGAATCTCTCCGAGCAGAATTCGATCTGGACGATGGCGGAGGCT
>CAVYQB010000035.1:0-259589 GCA_963770465.1 uncultured Acidobacteriota bacterium | reverse complement strand
GGCGGAACTGGGGCGGAACCGGGGACAGGTCCCCGGTTTCCCTCCGATTCTTATGCCGCTGAAGCCGACTCCTTCCTCCGATTGAGTGCCGGTAGAAGAAGTTTCAGAAGCGCTTCATCGGAGAACGGGTTCTGACCTGAGATCAACTCGCGATCTTGAAGGACGTAGCTCGTCCATGGAGCGAGCACACTTACGTCACCGCCCGCCGTACGCAAGGCGAAGTCCGGGTAGAAGAGGACCTTACCACCAATCTCAAGCGGTTCCCGCTGCTGCTCTTCCGCTGTCGAAAAGATAGTCATCTTATATCCAGAATAAATCCAACCTTGAGCCTTTGCGTGCGCTCCGGCGGCATCGCCCGCACTGAGCGCGGTGACCACCTCCGTCGAATTCGGAAGAGCCGAGAGAAGTGAAATCGGGCCATGGCAGAGTACTGCCGTTGGCTTGGATGTTTTATGAAAGTGTCTCATCACGGTGCCAGCGTCGGGATCATCGAGAAGATCCATCATCGGGCCATGGCCGCCGGGGACGAAAACAGCGTCATATTGATCCAGGCCCAATGCGATGACATCCGAGATACGCGTTGGATTTTTGAGCCCAGTCAGGGTGTCGCGGAATTTTAGATAGTCCTGAAGCTTAGCCTCGTCCCCACCGAAGAACTGGGCTATCGCTGAATTGACATCCATTTGCGGCGTGTTGCCTTTGGGGTTGGCGAAAGTGATTTCGTAGCCCTCCTTCATCAGGGCGCGAACCGGAACCGTCAGTTCGTTGAGATAGTAGCCAGCGCCGGCATAAACCTTGCCATCTTTCAAGGGCAAGCCATGACCGCTCGAGACCAGCACCAAGACTTTTCCTTTTGTTGTCATTTTGTTCTCCTTTTTGAAATCGAATCTGTTTCCTGAAATATTCATCGGCGAAAGCTTCACTCAGCCAGTGGAACCTCTCGACCGCGCAGTCCCACGTCACTAACTAAAACTGCGAGTTTCTTCCTGTCCCCGAGTTTCTTGCCGAGTTTCTCCGTCCCCGAGTTTCTCCGAGTTTCTTTTCCGAGTTTCTTCCCAGCCCTTCAGAAATGCGCTGGATCCGCCTCCATCTTCGAGTCCCACCCCTTCATTTCATTGAGTTCCTCGGGCGTGATCTGCGGCAAGTGTCGGATGAACAAAACCAGGCGCCAGGTTTGCGGGACAGTGTGCGTTCCGCTGAAGGCTGGCATGCCGCTCAAACGAACTCCATTTTCAATTGTGTAGTAGAGCTCACCATCGCTCTTGTTCTGCGTCGCGGCTGCGCGCAAGTCGGGCGGTTTCGGATAGAAGCCCTTGCCGTATACCGTGTGGCCTCCTCCGTCATTCGAATGGCACGGGGAGCAATGATAGGCGAAATGCTCCATGCCTCCCCGAATGTTATCCGTTGAAGGCGTGATGGGATTGCGAAGTTGGCGATACGCGGATGGGACGGCCAATTTGCGTGCCGTTGTGGCCGCGAATTCCTCAACCGCTGATGGTGTCGCTAGTGCGCTGAAGCCGTGTCGCACGAGAATCAGCCCGTACACCGCGGCCGCGACCGCAAGAACAACCAGAATTAGCGAAACTACTTTCCAGGGTTTCATGTCTACCTCTCCTGTCCCTAGCCGGCACGACTTGCCAGGATTGGGAATTCATGCGCGAGGAAACATTCGTTTACCAATCGCTTGCCGACCGGTGTCGGCGAGGGTCGAAAGGGCGAAGCTATTCTGTATTCTTAGCCGTCTCACCGCTGCCCACAAGAGCAGCGGGAGATTGCCAATCAAAGTGACAATCGACAGATCTAAAGAACCGCGGCGATACAGTCCACCTCGATGTCGAAGCCGCCATTCCAAGCAGGAACGTTGATAAAGATTCGAGCAGGAGGATTCTCCGGGAAGTAACGCCTGTAGACCTCGTTAACAGCAGGAAACATATCTACTGAAGTCACGTAGACATTCAGTTTCAGGATGTTTTCCAAGGACGAGCCCGCCGTTTCGACACAGAGCTTAAGCTGGTCTAAAACGATCTCGGTCTGGCGCTCAATAGGCCCTCGGAAAATCTCTCCGGTTTTCGGATCGAACGGCGGAGAGCCTGAGACGTAAATAGTGTCGCCGTGTTTAGTCACCGTCGAAGCGGGCGCCTTGTATTTTTCGAGATAGGTCGCCAGTGGCTCGACCCGAATGATTTCTCGTTTCATAGATTTCCTCCGTTTTGTAGACACGGTTTCTAGCAACCAAGAGCCGCGAAGATTTGATGGTAGGAGTAAAGCGAGACCCTGGAACAGCTGTCTGCGTTAGGTCATCGGCTAGGCCTCCACCCGAATTGTAGACTCTTCTCGCATCAGCTGTTGATGTAGGTTATGGCTGCGGGAATCCGAACATCAACCACGACTGATTGGCGACCCAATGCGGGTATAGCTCCGTCATCTGATCAAACAGCTCCTGGTCGGAGCTCGCGGTTTTCTGCAGCCGATCGAAGTCCTGGTAAAGGGTTCTCTGTTACAATGTAGATATGTTGCTACATTCGAAGAGGGCTGGTGACGATGAGCATTACAAAACTGTCGAGTCGAGACTTTAATCAGGATACAAGCAGGGCAAAGAGAGCCGCTAAGCGAGGCCCCGTTTTCATCACGGATCGAGGGCGTCCGTCCCACGTGCTGCTCACGGTGGAGGAGTATCAAAGGATCACTGGAGGGCAAAAGTGCATTATGGACTTATTGGCGATGCCCGCAGCCGCTGAGATTGAATTTGAGCCGCCTCGTCTGCGGGGTAACCTGCACGAGCCTGCGGACCTGACCTGATGTACATCCTTGATACCAATGTGATTTCAGAATTGAGAAAGGCCAGGAAGACGCATCAAAACGTCAGGAAATGGGCCGAACGCTTACCCTCGGCGAGTCTCTACATCTCAGTCATTTCAGTACTGGAACTGGAGATAGGAATCCTTCTCATCGACCGCCGCGACAAAGGGCAAGGCGCGATCCTTCGTACGTGGATGGATCGTCACGTGTTGCCCACATTCTCCGGTCGTATCCTGGCGATTGATACCGCCGTTGCCCAGCGCTGCGCGGCGCTTCACGTACCGAACCCTCGCTCCGATCGTGACGCCCTCATCGCAGCCACAGCCCTGGTGCACGGTCTGACCGTCGCGACCAGAAATGTAGCCGACTTTGAGCGTACGGGAGTCGGTGTCCTCAACCCTTGGGAAGCTTGACTTCGTGTCGGTCCGTCGCCGCAATTCGGTTATGTAGGCTATGCCCCCGGGAATCCGAACATCAGCCACGACTGATTGGCTACCCGATGCGGGTATAGCTCCGTCATTTGATCGAACAGTTCCTGGTCGGACTTCGCGGTTTTCTGCACCCGATCGAAGTCCTGCAGGTAACGCTTGGTGTCTTGGATGGTCGAGGGAGAGTCGGGCGCGCCAGGCTTCTTGTGGCCGGCGACAACCATCGACGGGTTCAGCGCGGCTAACCGGTCCAGCGCCGCGATCCAATTCTTTCGGCTCTCGGGGGTGGTGTCGCCGACGTACATGCGGCATTGGTTGTATACAACGTCGCCAGCGACGATAAGGCCGATCGATGGAACGTGTAGAGACGTCGAATCGGGGCTATCGGTGCGGCCCTGCTCGATGATGCGCAATTCGTGGCCCTCGAGAGTGAACGTTTCGCGCTCATAAGACTCAGGTGGAACCAACTTAGTGGGCACTTGCCCAGGAAACAACCGGCGGGCTAGCCGCTCCACTGTGTGGGAGTGAAAGACATCTGCATGGCGTTCACCGTCTTGGGCGTTGCTATCGCCTGAGCGCCCGGGAAACGGTCGAGCAGAATGCTCAGACGGTAGAAGTGGTCGAAATGAGCGTGCGTTATATAGATGGTCTCCAAGTTGCGGTTGTGCATAGCGACGCAATCCGCGAGAGCCTCGGCCTCAGCCACTGTCGTCATTGCGTCTACCAGCACCGCGTCGTGCTCGCCGAAGATTAAAGTCGACGTGATCGGGTCAAAGCCGAACGCTTCTCCGAAGGGCTTTGGCCGCTCGCCGACCATAGCCTTTCCCTGGGGCGGTAAAAACGTTCACACTTAGTGTGTTCGACTCAGGCGTGTTCGACGCGACAGGCGCGGTCACGCGCGTGTCTCTTTCAGTCCATTTGTGCCGTCCATTTGGTACTCTTACGATGTCAGAGCGAGTGACTGTTCAAAGCAAAATTGGCAGAAGCGCGACGACGAATCCGTTGGACGAGCGTATCGATCAAGACCAAAGTACGGGCTCGACACTGCAGCCCGGAAGGCCTCAAGAGAACATCCGCATCCGTTTAAATCCGCATCCCATCCGAGTCCCGCTGCCATTCATAGAATATCGATCGACGCCGGCTAGCGCAGCAGCGATTCCCATTGACGGGTAGCCGCGCGTCTGGGGATTATGTTTCCATCCGCTCGACCCATTGCGCGCGCGACGCGGGAGCCACGAATGGATCCGCAAAGTACTGGGTTTCCCGCGCCACCTTGTCGCCCCTGAACTCCATGATGCTCACGGTGTAGGAAGGCTTGCCGTCATACGTCAGGATGAATTCGGTGACCCAAAGGTCACCGCCGCCAATGATTCGTTGGATAGTAAATCGCTTTTTGCTCGGCTGACTAGCGCGTTGGCCCTGGATGTTGCGCCGACCGCGGGTTCGCTCGCCTGACTGCGGGTAGTCCAGCACCGCGTCCTCGTGATAGATGCGGTGCTCCGTTTCAAAATCGTTGGCATCGGACGCCGCCCAATGCTCATCCAGTGCGGCACGGATCTCTTGATCTCGCACTCCAGAACACTCCTCCGTCTTTTGTTGATCGTTCATCATGAGCCCTCAATTTGACAAGAAGCAAAATGCTTCAACGGAATCGGAGTGCACGACTCGTCAAGTCGCGCTGTTTCTTCGATCACCCTTCGGCGATTGGGGCCGACTAAGGTTGGAACCCGTCCGCCATCCACTTGGCGAATAGTTCAATCCGAGATTGCGGCCAAGGACCTTCTCCTTTTGGTGGTGGGGGCGGCATTACGGCGCCGCCGATTCCACGAATGCGATCGTAGATGGCGCTAGCATGCTTTTTGACGTCATCGTAACTTCCCAGGTTGAATGCCTTGCTCATGCCTTGAATGTCTCGCTCCGTAAAGAGCGGGCGAATATCCATTTGAAAGCTCGTCGTTTTCGTCATTGCGCCTCACAGTTATTGGATTATATGGATGTCGCGGTCTCCTTCGTGAATCCAAAACTTCCTTTCTCTTCACGTCAGGGTATAGGCTGTTCATTCGAATTTGAACCGAAGAACTGCCGCAGGGTGCTCGTGCACAATCTGGTAGCGATCCCGTTCGGGCACTTTGAATGCGGCCAGCGTCGCGCAGTGGATCGCGTCAAGCAATTCTTTCAACTCTGCTTGGCTGCGGCCCTCGATCACATCGATTCTGAGTAATGGCATCGAACTATCTTTGGACATCGGGCTGCAATAAGAGATTGGTCTCGCCAGATCGGTGTTGCGACGGATTTTTTAACTCTTCCACTGCGAACCGCGGACGACACTGCAGAAGTTCATGCGGTGAAACTTTGGATCCTCGTCGGCCAACACATCCGCCTTTACATTGCCGAATGTCGTCTCAGGCTTGTGCTTGATGCCGTCGTAGAAGGCCTGGAGATGTCCTCTTTAAAGTGCTCGGGGCGCGGATAGGCGGCGACGATCGCTTCGCGTTCGGCGTCGGAAAATTCCGAGTAGACAATTCCGAGAACGTCCATCTCGACGCCGTTGGTCCCACTCCTTTTTCGCGAACCCAATGATTACAAAAACCGGGAACTGCCGAGCTGCGTCAATAAGTGAAATCGCGATTTTTCGCCAACTATCAGGGTCGCTAAGATCAGTTCCTTCCAGGGGTATCGACCACCGACTCCTCGCGCCGCCAGATCTCTAACCCCGGAGCGCCAAGTGCCAATATGCCAAGCGTAGCCGGTTCGGGAGCGGGCCGGTTGAGAGCGGTTGGCTCGTCATCGTCCGGCCCTTTAGTTGCGCCTGCGATGATTGCCTTGCCGGGGATGGTCTCGTAGGCGTAGCCGGTCAAAATAGCTGTGAAATCATCTGAGGTGGTTTTGACGGTGAGGCGCGCCCAACCAAAGTGAAACCGCCCCTTGATCTTGAACTTTAAACCAAGATAGCGGTCCTTAACGCCGTTCCCTCCATTGGCCCACGGGCCGTACCAGAATCTGCTTGTCTTGTTATCGGCCATGAGTCCTCCCATGGGGAGGACGTACCCGAATCGGTCGCCGCGTTGGATTTTTGCGCCAAGATGCAGCGCCGCCGCAAACTCCCTGTTGAACGATTCAGCCGCTCTAATTTCATTCGTGGGCGAGCTGCGACAAAAAAAAAGACCCTGGTAGCTCATCATTACCTGACAAACCGACAAGTCATGTCTGTAGCGGAAGTGACTAAATGCATTCAGGACGTAGAAGTCGACTATCCCATCATGATTGAGATCGAGCTGAAAGAAGCTATTCGCTGCGATGATCTTGTGGGCTTTCGTGTATACAATCTTTGCCTCGGCTGGCTGTACTAATGCCAGCAGGCCCACTCCCGCCGCACTCGCAGCAAGGGCGTAGGCATTGAGCCGTTGATGGAGCGACTTGGAAAGTTCGGCTGCTGTACGTGGCCGGGAAGAGCGCTTCATAAATCCTCCGTCCGAAGAGCTTGGAAATTATCCGTCTCTTCGGATCGAGCGTCAACCCTGCAATTTTCTCAAGAAATCAAGAGATAGCACGTTTTGAGAATTGGCCCGGTCCCGTCCGGGGGTCAATAAGTGTTATCGCGATTTATCGCCAAATAACCGCATAGCTTCCGAGTAGCCGACCTCCATTCGTAGCCGAGTTTTTCACTTCCCAGAAGCCGTACCTGCCAGGTACCAGCAGATTGCCCCATTCCTGGATGTGCGCCATTCTTACTGCTCCATCTTCGTTCCCAACCCCGCATACAAATAGTTCTCCCCATACGCTTTCTTCAATCGCGCAAACGCCGGCTCACCTGTGCAATGTCCCGGCGCAATCCTCTGCACCTTCCACTTTGTCTTTAAATTCTCCACCAGCACATCAATCTCTTCCACTGGCGTCGTCACCAGGTGCAATCCGCCAAACACAATCTCCGTCCTCGGATCGACCGCGCCTGCCGCTTCCAATATCGCTTCAATCCCCGCGTGCGAGCACCCGTCCACCAGCAGCAGTCCATTCGGTCTTTTGATCGCCAGCGTCAATTCCGGCAGCTCCAGCGTTCCTTTGTTCTGCGAAACCGTTCGCACCAGAAAAATTCCCGGCGAAACTTCCGTCAATTGATTCACTGGCACAAAATTTCCCGTGTCATACAGCTTGCCCCATGCGAAGTGTTCCGGATCCGCTCCCCCGAAATACCGCATCTTCGCCGGCAAGCTCTCATCCGCCCGCAAAAACGTCTTCGGAAACGGCAGTCCCCCAAATCCGTTCCCGCCATCCGCGGGCACATAGACCGTAACGTTCGGATTTACCTTCAGCACATATCTCAACCCCGTCGTGTGGTCTGCGTGCCGGTGCGAGATCACCACAAAATCCAGTTTCGTCAGGTCTACGCCCAGCGCCTTCACGTTGTGTTCAAAAATCGCCGCATCATTCCCCGTGTCGAACAAAATTCGCTTTCCGTTGTGCTCCACCAAAGCGGAAAATCCCCAATCCTTCGTCAGCTCCTTCGATTCCCCGAACGCGTCATAGAGGATCGTTACTTTATCCTGTGCCACGCAGGGAACTGCCGCTACGCACACCAGCAAGAACACCAAAATCCGCAACACGTGGATTCGCAAAGAACACCTCCAATCGGAATTTCAGAGTTAGTATAACGAACTGGATGCGGATATCTGCTGTAAGCAGACGATTACAACGTTTAACCGCTCGTCAATGAGTGAAACGGCGATGTTACGCGAACCAGGTCGGCAGGGTTGCATCCACCTATCTGATTAAGTCTGACTTGACTTTGCCCATGCTGAGCGTATCTTGGTTCCGTTCCGCGGATTCATTCCCGGTTCGGCTGGGTTGGTTTTCCCCAGCCAATGACGACTCGGCATTGAACTGATGTTTACTTGAACCAAGGAGGCCACGATGGCCGCAACTCCAATTCCAATTCCAGAATTGCAACTGGAAACCACAAGAAGTCCTGAAGAAACTGTTGTACGTTGCATCGGAAGGATCACATCGACCAGCTCGCCTATGCTCCAGACTGCAGTGCGGGATCTCATCCCGGGAAGCAAGCGCGTCGTCCTGGATTTGACCGATGTCAGTTACATGGATAGTTCCGGCCTCGGCGCAATCGTAGGCATTTATCTGTCTGCGAGAAGGCAACAACGCGAACTGAAGCTCATCAACCTGAGCCAGCGTGTGAAGGAACTGTTCCGCATCACGAATATGGCGAAGATATTCGAAGGACACGAGGACATGTTGGGGATGACCCCGGATTAGTGGGCAGGCGAAACCGCTCCGCTCAAGCCAAGAAGACCGCTTGAGTAGGCTACCCGCCTGAAGGTCGCGACTACCTTTACAAAGAAATCTGTCATCGCGACCGGAGCATTGCGATTGGCTTCATCAATCGCAATGCGAAGTGGGGGGACCTGCTGGTTGGGTTCCGCTGAGACGTGGCTGGCCCACTTAACGCTTTTGGTAAAGTTGGGGGATTCATGTTGCCGGGAACCACCGAACGTTAATCCTGGCTATGAATAGCTATCGACCGTTCTTTTCTTTGTTGAATTTCTTCATTTTTAAGCTGATCGAGACCTTCAGCACTGCACCGTCGATCGGATCGACTTCGAACACGGCCTTGCTGGTATAGCGTGGGCTCTCCATGCGGTATTTGAAGATGCTGTACCACTGAACGACGTCAGTGTCATATGGAGCGCCGTACTTCGCCTGCACGTCCGCTGCAGTGTAGCTGCGGTCAGCAAACGTAAGCATGAAGTACGCCTCTGGGTGATGCTCGCTTTTGACCGCTGCAATTTCGGAAAAGGGAAAAGGCTTGCGCGCCAATTTGTAGTCCAGGATTGCTTTTTGGTGTCGGTGGGAAATTCCTTCCTGGACGATCTCATCGATTTTTTTGCTAACGTCGTTCTCAGGCGCGGAGTTGTCATTCTTTGCCGTGCACGAGTTCTTATCCGGATTGCACTGCAGACGAACCTCATCTCCGACATAAACGCGAAGCACTTTGGAGTTTTCCAGCACTGTCTTGACGCCTTGCTCTCCCGGCAGAGTGGACGCCGTAAAAAGATAGGGCACCATTTCGCGCCAGTCGAAATCGTCGGCAGAGAATTGAGCTTGAGGCTGCGTACCGCCATCCGACGCGTTCGATACCAACGGAGCTAAAACGAAGAACAGCAGAATAAGAAGATTTCCCGGCTTCATTTTGAGGACCGGCCCGGATCGTAGGGAGCGAAGAGGTGTGGCGAATGAATCACCCGGGATAAAACCCGGCCGACGACCCGACCCATTGCATGTTTTTGTTGTGGTCGACGCCCATCATAAGTCCGCGGCCCATGCGGATGATGGTCATCACCGGCAATAGCTCATCCAGCCAGATGTACATGATGCGGATCTCGGCTTTGGTCCCGCCGAGCGGGGTTTCGATCACCGGCTCAAAGTGCATTCGCTCCTGCAAAATGTACTGCGAACGCTTTTCTTTGGGGATGTTCGCGAGATCTGCTTTGGTGGGATTAAGAATGACGCCCAATCCGGCGAAAGAAAACAGTGGCTTGATCACGTAATTTTCGAGATCTTGCGGCAGCGGCTCCACGCGATCGAGGAAAGCTGTCTTAGGCACACACTCGTGATGTAAGAACGGCAAAGAAAACTTGCTCATGCGGAAGTACCAGTTCGGATGTCCGGCCCACTCGACCTTCAGGTCATCCGTCAATTTGAAAGAAAGCTTGAGCTTCTTCCGCACCAACTCGTCCACTATTGCGCGGTTGTAAATGCGGCGGATGGGGGTGCGCTGGCCTCCGCGATCATAAAACAGTTCGTTGCCTCTTTTTTCTATGTCGGTAATTGAAACAGTTGTGATCCCGAGCAATTTTTCTGTCAGCAGAAAATCCGGCAGCGTCTTTTGGTGCTGAGGATCGATCTCCATCAGAATTACATTCTGCGGATTCTGGTCGCCAACAATCGCCCGCCGCAAAAGCTTCTTATATCCTTCCCAACCCAACCCGCTCAGCAGATACTGCAAATTCTCGTCTAGTTCGAAGATCTCCATGTATGTCTGCGAGAGCATGGCTTGATACGCATACAGCGAGGGGAAGCCCTGCAACTCAACCAGCTTGGGCTGAATTTTGCCGGCGGCGTCACGCACTAATCCAAAGTCCACCTGAATGAACATGGGATGCGGAGCTTCGCGGGGAACATTGAAGTCTGGCGGGATTGCCTCGAATGAGGCTTTGCGATATTCCAAGCCGCCCAACTGCCGGACTCAACTCCTCCCCGTATTGGCACATCTGGTCAAGCAGCGGCTTGGGGAAAAAACAGGGCGTCTCGGAAAGCTGGAATTGCACCGGAGTACCACAGCGCTCTTCCATCAACTTCAGAAAAGTCTGGTACTTCTCTGGCGTGAAATTCGCGTTGAACCGCTGTCGCAAAGCGGGAATCATGATTTGGCTGTAGAGACGTAGCTTGCTACGTCTGCGCTTCCCGACGCGCAAACGTTGCTAGCAACGTTTCTACGATCCTTTACGCTTCGATCAAGAACTTACCATCCCGCATGATCTGCTGTTCATCAACCCAAATATCGAATTTCCGTCCGACAACATCAATGTGCGTGCCCGAGTACCACTCTGCGCCCGTGTGGGCGCCATACGGATTGCCAAAAGCGATGTGCACGCCGGGATATTTTTCGTCTTGGAGAATCTGCCCAATCACATCTTTCAGTTCAACATTGGTGCCTATGGCAAATTCGCCCACGCGATCGCTGTTCTCGTCCGTGTGGGTGTAACTCCAGAAATCACTCTCGAGATCATGGTTCGCAGAACGGGCTTCGACCACGCGATTGCCTTTCACTCGAATGGTTAGCGGGTGCTCCCATAAGCCTCCGTACTTCGCACAAAGATAATCGCCCACCACGCCATCAATAACAAATGTGCCGTTCACTTCGCCGGGAGTGGTAAAAACTTCTCCGCCGGGCAGGTTTCCCCATTTGTCCGGACTGATAACTCCGCTCGTCTTCACCCAGCGATAATTCGGATTCAAATCCGCTACGAGATCAGTTCCAGCGGCGGTTTTCGCTCGAACCTGTCTGGCGCGTCGCAACAGCTCAACCACTTTCACGCTTATGCGATCAACTTTAAGAAAATCCGCTCGCATGCCCTCAAGCATGATCTGCCGGTTAATGTTCACCATGTGAGCGTGGCGAATCCTTCGGCGGTTCACCACGTCCGTCATTTGCATGCGCGAGCGCAGTTCGTTGGTCTGCGCTTGCACGGCAAAAATGCTGACCTGGCTGGTCTCAAGATCTTCGACGATCTCTCGCGGCAGATCACCCAGCGGCCGTGGCGCCAAATCTTCGAGAACCCACGCGTGATACGGCGCGCCCACGGCTTCCAGTTCATGGACGATGCTCGCGGCGATGTCCTTGGTAGCCTCGTCTGTGATCACCGTGACTTTCTCACTTGGCTGCACGCGCAAACATACGTTCACCGCATTGCGGGCGCCGGGAGTTAGTTCAGGATCGAAAGGAATCGTATTAAAGTTGCGGTTGGCTTCACTGACAGGAACGTTCATTACCCTGCTTTTCTAGCGGAAGTGGCAATCGGCAAATCGGTTACGCCCGCTTCCGTCTCTTCAATGATGTAATCGACCACTTTTTTCAGGTCGTTAGTTTCTTCAAATACGCGCAACTGTCGGTCTGCTCCAGTCCCCACTTCCAGCATTTTGTGAATGTAGTTCAGCTCTTCGCGAGAATCCAACTCATCCACTACATCGTCTACGAAAGCGAGGTACTCCAGGATCAAATCGCGAGCCGGAACTTCTTCCTGCTTGCCGAAGTCAATCAGCTTTCCCGTCAGCCCATAGCGCGATGCGCGCCATTTGTTTTCCATTAACAAAGCGCGACGATACAGGCGGAAGCCCGTATTCGCCGCGTGGAGCTTGTACAGCTTGGCGACCGTAGCTTGGATGAGGGCAGCCAGGGCAATGGTTTCATCCACTCGCATGGGAATATCGCAGACACGGAATTCCAGGGTGTCAAAGAATGGATGCGGGCGAATGTCCCACCAGATTTTTTTTGCGTTATCGATACAGCGAGTCTTGATCAGCAGCTTGATGAAATTTTCGTATTCCCCCCAACTGGGAAAATAGTCGGGAATGTTGGTGCGTGGGAACTTGTCGAAAACTTTGCAACGGTACGACTTCAGTCCCGTATTCATGCCCAGCCAAAAAGGCGAGTTGGTCGAGAGAGCCAGGAGGTGCGGCACAAAATAGCGCGCGTGGTTCATCAACTGGATGGCGATCTCGCGATCCTCGACTCCGATGTGAACGTGCAACCCAAAAATCAGATTCGCCCGCGCCACCAGTTGCATGTCTTCGACAATGTTTTTGTAACGCTCGTCAGGCGTAATCTCTTGCACCCGCCAGTCGGCAAAAGGATGGGTCGCAGCCGACGCCAGCCGCAATCCATGATCCCTGGCTAGCTTGATCATGTCCCCGCGAAGCTTCTTGACCTCTGCCTTGGCCTCTTTGATGTTGTGGCAGACAGAAGTCCCCACCTCAACCACCGACTGGTGCAGTTCCGACTTGACCTTCTCCTGCAGCAGGAGCTTGCCCTTCTCGATCATCTCAAAATGGATATGCGAGCGCAGATCGCGCGTGACCGGGTCGACGGTCTGATATTCCTCTTCGATTCCGATAGTGAAGGTAGGACGCATGGCAGATACTCAGCCGGAACAGTATAACAATCAGACCCCGAATTACGCCCGAACTTTGATGAATGGAGGACGGAGGTTTCGCTTGTCCATCTGGGCGAGACGCCGGTCTCCAACTGTGCTTAGGCGCGAGCGCGCTTACGCGCCGCAGGCTTTGCCGGTACTCCTACGGGACCTGACCCGGCTAAAAAGGCGTCCCAGCGCAAATCGCGCGCCGGATTCTCGTCGCTAAGCGCCTTCTTTACAGCCAGTTCCGCTACAGCCTTCACCACCCACTCGAAGTTCTCCTGGCCCACAGAAGTAGCTTCCGCGTCGGGGGCGGGATTCATGAAGTCAATCGCATAGGGAATCCCGTCCTCGACGGCGAACTCAACCGTATTCAGGTCGTATCCTAGGGCACGGCACAGCGTAACCGAATCCCGTTCCACGCGTTCCAGCAACTTGGCATCGGCTGGAACAGGATTTTTCACATAGCGCTCATGGAATGGCTGACTGGGATCGTAGTACATAATCCGCACCTTTTCCTGGCCAACCACGTAACAGCGAAAGTACTCCTTGAACACCACTCCATGCTGCAACGTCATGCAGAGATCGCCAGTCTGGTTATAGTGATAGAAAAATTCTTCCGGCGAATGCACCTTGTAAACGTGCTTCCATCCTCCGCCAGAATACGGTTTCAGGAAAGCTGGAAAGCCGACGTATTCAAAAATCTCGTCCCAGTTCAGAGGATAGATTAAGTTGCGCATCGACAGATCGGTCGTGCCCTCGGGATGCTTGTTGTGCGGCAAAATCACGGTTGGCGGAATCGCCACGCCAAGCTTCGTGGCCAGGGCGTAGTTGAAAAACTTGTCGTCGGCGGTCCACCAGAAAGGGTTGTTGATCACGATCGTTCCGTTCAGCGCGGCGTTTTTCAGATACGCGCGGTAGAAAGGAATATCCTGCGAAATCCGGTCGATGATCACGCGGTATCCGCTGGGATCAGCCATCTTCACGCCGCCCAGTTTCACAAATTCTGCGGACACGCCTTCGACGTTCATGCGGTTAATCTTTTCCACCACCGCCGGAGGAAACGTGTTTTCCATGCCAAATAAAATTCCGATTTTCTTCATGACGAAGCTCCCCTAGAAAACAACTCGCAAAAAAGTCATCCTGAAGCTGCGTCGCGAAGCGAAGCAGCTACGCAGTGGAAGCATCGCACTGGCTTAACTTTTCCAGCGGAGGTGCGAGGCGTTCTCCACTTACAGCCAGCAAAATCAGCGCAGTTTACCGCAAAAAGACACGCCACCCATGCGGGTGGCGGAGCTCCAAATCCGCGAACGAGATCCTAATTGTTCTTTCCCTTCTTCTTTGTCTTCCTCTGTCTTCCGTTCAGCCCAAATATGTTCAACTGTTTGTTGCTGGCAACGAAGACCTGGCCATTTGCCACGACCGGAACCAGATTCGCGTTACCTTTCAGATGCGGCCAGTCACCTGCCGTCCCTTGAAAGAGCGTACTCATAGCGTTTCCCGTCTCGGGGTCAAACGCAAATAGCTGAATCGGTGTCCCGGCGATTTTCGGGGGACGCGATAGCGCCCAAATGATTGGATTAGTGTTGCCGTTAGAGGAGATGGTTGTGAAGAATCCGGGATCCTGCGCGCTACTGGCTACCGAAGCCTGTGCGACTTCAGTCAACGCTACATTCGGCGAAGTTTGCACTTTCCAAACCATCACTTCCGTGCCGCCGCTGCTCACCACTCGCCCAATTCCGTCGGAAGGATCTACGAAGTAGGATGGACCGCACCAGCAACCACCGATCGCGTAGCTGCCCAGCACATGGTTCTTTTTCGCCGAGTAACCGCCCAAATGGTCTTCGTTCATCAGATACATGGTACCCCATTTACCCGCCGCAACCGCCAAATGCGGCGTCGATCCCGGCTGATCCGGCAGCACCAGCACTCCGCCAGAGCCGAAATCCCCGTCCGTCTGATCCAGTTTCGGCCAATTTTTCGGGGTAAACAGATCCAGCACCGTGGTCAATGTCGACGAGACCTTGATTACGCTCTCCTGAATGTTCGTAACCCCGTCGTAGGTAGTTCCCGAACGGTCCGAGTTGGCGGTGACGACGAGGACGTTGCCCTCATCGTCCGTGGCCGGTCCATACCCCGACATCCAGATGGACGAGAGAAAAAAGCTGTCCGGGTCAGTTGCTTGCTGGTCGGCGAGTTGGTTCGCCGTGAAGGGCGCCAGCGTTCCCGCCGTCCAGCCCAACAGCCAGCCTCGCGAAAGATTCCCGCCAAAATCGCAGAAGCTGCCAAATCCAGCATAGATGCTACCGTTCGACAGCAACAACCCGGGACGCTGACGCTGGTAGGTCGCGTTGAAGTTGAACTGGGTTTCATCCGTCAAGGTATGCGATGCACTCACCAGTTGCGGGCTCACCTTGTCGGTCAAGCTGCCTAAATCGAGTGCGTGAAGGCGGTAAGCTGGACCACTTTGATCCTGCGTGTAGATCATGACGTACAGCGTATTGCTGGAGGTGTCGATCACCGGGGTCGAGTGGATCCCCACATTCGGGCCATTGTTATGGCATCCCAATGGGAGCGACACCGGCGTTCCGAAATTCGGACGCAGCAACACGGTTCCGCTGTGAACATCGATGGCATACACGGTGTTGCCTTCCGTCGCCACATAGACCACATCGTGGGTGCCCTGGTGCTTTCCCGCCGTGATCGATACGCCTGGCACCACCAGCGGCTGCGCATCTACCTGGTCGTCGAGTTTTACCGTCCTCAGTAGACCGAACGACGGGCTCCCCACGTTGGCGGGCGTCAACAGCGACTCATTCGGATTCCAGCCCGTGCGGTTGTTGTCATAGTGATAGGTCGTGACGGCTGTCTGACCCGGAACCATCAGCGCGCTGGCGCTGATGAAAATAAACACAGCAAGTACCACCATGCCGCCCTTGCGGCAATCCCCTCCATCTGACATGTCCTCCCTATCCCCGGAACCCATTCCGGGCCGCTAAAAGGGCGCTGACTGTATCGCCTGTTTCGTGCCGAATGCCGAGGTGCTGGTCCTTAAATCGGAATCACCTTCATGTAACAAAAGCGCGGCTCAGCATACACCGATCCTGCTGTCCGCGCCACTGTGAAACAAATTTCACTCTCCAGCCATCTTTAGTCGAGTGACCCCGCTCACCCAACCCCTCGGATTTTACGCCGAGATTCTCGGGTCTACTTCCAGAAGACTTGCCTACTGAGTCTTGCGGAATAGTGACATTTATTTGTCATTTCGAGGTAACCACGCTGTCCGCTCAAGACAACGTGGTGGAGTCAAGAAACTTGCTTTTGCTGGTGCCGGCAAGACAGTAGGTTCCTCGATTAGACTCCGTCTTGCGCTAGCGCGCCACGGAACTCCGCTCGGTGGGTTGTCACTATATTCTGCAAGGCTCCATAAGCAAAATGAGCCGCCCGCGACCGCGATGCTAAAAGTATTTCCCCGCCATCCTCAGCCACAAGGGCCAATCGTGCTTGAGTTCATCACCCCACACATCCAGCCAATGGGGAACTCCCTTCTGGTGCAGCATCGCCGATAACTTCACATTCTGATCCAGACACATATCCCAGTGCGCCGAGCCCAAAACGATTTGCATCTGGCGATAGCGGCTCAAGAACCATTCGTCGTTCGTATTCGGTAAATAATCGATCGGGCAGTTGAAATAACAGTCATCGTCATAATATCCATCCAGAAACTGGCGAATGTCATAGGCTCCGCTCATGGCCACACAATGAGTCACTACGTCGGGATGCTTCAAAGAAAAGTTCATGGCCTGGTAGCCGCCGAAGCTGCATCCGGTCACCGCCAATTTTGGAGACCAGTTCTTCCAGCGCAAGAATGGAAGAAATTCGTGCAGAATATACCGCTCATACTGCAAGTGGCGAAGCACACGCTGTCGCGGATGAATACTTTTGTTGTACCAGCTCTCCGTATCCACCGCGTCAGGACAGAATACTTGCAACTCTCCGCTGTCGATCTTGTGCGCGAGTACGCCGATCATGCCGCGATCTTCATATTCGAAAAATTTTCCCATCGAGGTTGGAAAGACCAGCAGGGGCGAGCCGCCGTGTCCAAGGACCAGCGCTTCCATGTCACGATGCAGTTCCTGGCTATAACCTCGGTGATATTCGCGGTTCATTAGCGGGCCGAAGTATATTACCTGATTTAACGACTTCGTTGCAGAGGCGACGGTCGGAGTGAGGGAAGCTCCAAAATAAAAAGCAAAACCCAAGTCCGGACGAGATGATGCCTCCCCTGCTCCTAGACGGCGACTGGACCAGTGAAGTGTTAGACTTTCAAGTTTTCTTATTGAATGGAGGCCTTATGAAAATTCAACGCGTGGGCGTGGTGGGAGCGGGAACAATGGGCAACGGCATTGCGCACGTCTTCGCGCGCGCCGGATACAGCGTCGTATTGTGCGATGTGGAGCAGCGATTCGTCGATCACGGCATGGCGACGATTGGAAAAAATCTCGACCGCGAAGTGGCCAAGAACAAAATTTCTCCTGAAGACAAGGCAGCGGCGATTGAACGGATCGAGACCACGGTCGAGCGCGCAAAGCTTGCTGAGTGCGATTTCGTAGTCGAAGCCGCTACCGAGAAGTTTGATATCAAGTCAGAATTATTTCGCGATCTCGACCGGCTTTGCCGGCCTGAAATTATTCTCGCCTCGAACACCTCGTCGATTTCAATCACCAAGCTTGCAGCTTTGACTAAGCGGCCCGACAAAGTTATTGGAATGCATTT
The DNA here is from genome assembly GCA_963770465.1 of uncultured Acidobacteriota bacterium. Lineage (GTDB taxonomy): Bacteria > Acidobacteriota > Terriglobia > Terriglobales > Acidobacteriaceae > JABDBE01. The sequence continues at coordinate 241,882 of CAVYQB010000035.1, read as the reverse complement.
CTTCAATCCCGTACCGGTCATGAAACTGGTGGAAGTCATTCGCGGCCTGGCTACGTCGGATGAAACTTTCCAGACGGTGCACGATCTGGCGGTTAAGCTGGAAAAGACGCCAGTGGAGGTAAACGATGCCCCTGGCTTCGTCTCCAATCGTGTGCTGATGCCCTTGCTGAACGAAGCCATGTACGCGGTGATGGAAGGCGTAGCCACGCCAGAAGCAGTCGACGAGGTTTTCAAGCTGGGGATGGCCCACCCTATGGGTCCGCTGACCCTGGCGGATTTCATCGGCCTCGACGTCTGCCTCGACATCATGCGCGTAATGCTGGATGGCCTGGGCGATCCCAAGTACCGGCCGTGTCCGCTGCTAATCAAGATGGTGGACGCAGGCTGGCTAGGGAGAAAAAGTGGACGCGGGTTCTACAAGTATTAGACACGTACCGCCACAATACGCTCCGTGGAGAAGGCTTGCATCCCCTCATTGCAGAAAGAGAGTACGCTCGTCTGCTTCGCAACATGGTTATCGAGTACGGGTCGATGTTTTTGACGAAGCTAAGCCGGTATCAATCTGCGGTAGGAGGCAGAACATAAGGGCGGTCGAGTATGGTAATTTCCGAACTCGCGGTTATTGTCCGGTGAGTTATCTCGCCTCACGAAACCTCGATTGCGACTCTAACGAACTTAGCCATGACCGAAGAGCCACTTCACAGCTTTTTTCGACGTGCAAGAAGCGTAAGCCCATCGAAAACGAGTCACTCCAAACAACATCTGCTTTCGCGCGAAAAGGCTGTGGCTTGATACTGGGAATGTCAAACTCAACCGGAACGACACCTTTGACATGCGCTGGATCAACCAACTTGATCGCCATGCCGCCTTCGCTCACATTCTTCATCCTAGAGTTGAAGGTTTGCCCTAGGTGATTCTGGAACCGCACCGGCAAATCTATGTCGTAGCGGAAATACCGGCGATGCTCGCGCTCCATCTTGGGAACGGCGACATCGAGGACGTCACGCAATCGGCTCTCTTCAATTGGTTTGGAGAGTACAAAGTTGGCGCCCAGATCAAGAGCCCTGTTCGCGCTGGTCGAACCGTTTAAAACCGCGATAATCAGAGTTTGTTGATTGGAGCGGCTGCTCCGCATGTTCGCCAGCGCTTCCGCGCCTCCCGCAACATCATCACAGTCGATGATCAGCCCGTCCCAGTGGCGGCGGGAGGCGAGTTCGACTGCGCTGGCGGAATCCTGCCGGAGATCAAGCGAGGCTCCGCGCGCACTGAAGTTTGCCTTGATCTGGCCCAACAGAGTGGGATCGCAGGTCACCACCAAACAATCTAAGCCCATGGTTGATCCTAGCGGATTGCTGCGTCAGGACCAAAGTGACAGACGTGCATGGCACTTGTAGATTGTCTAGCGTAATCGGGCGACCGCGTGGACCAATCCCGCAATTTTCGCCTATTATGGCTTACAAAATATTGGAGGCATTATGCGTCTGCTGAAACGAACGGTCGTCGTACTGGTATGCTGCGTCTGGTTTGCCAGTTCCCGATGTGCTAACCACTAGATCTTCTCCTCGGGGAACTCCACTTCCAGACCAAGCGGATCGGTGAAGCGGTTTGTCAAATTGGCTAAGCCGACCAGCAAATGCAAGTCGACGATTTCGGCGTCGGAGAAATGTTTCTTCACTTTTTCAAAGTCGGCGTCTGTGATCTCTTGCGGAGTGCGCGTCAGCGTTTCCGCATAAGCTAACGCCGTTTGTTCTTTCTCAGTGAAACGTGCATAGTTGCCGTCTTTCAGGGCCCTCCAATCTTCCGCATTCAATCCGACTCGTTTAGACGACCCTAGATGATGCTGTTGGCAGTAATTGCAGCCGTTAATGAACGACACGCGGAGGTAAATCATCTCGTAGAGTTTGCGGTCGAGCGATCTGCCTACGCTGGCGTAGAACGGCAAAAAATTCTTCAGCATTTCCGGACGATGCGCTAACGCCTTCTGCGCGTTTCCCGGTTTGCCGCGCAGAGCTTTTTCGTAAATCTCTTTCACTTCAGGAGGTGCGTTTTCGGGTTCGATTAACGAGATGCGTGCCATAGGACCTCTCGGGAATAAGAATAGAACTCCGTATAATAAAACAGTGGTCGCATTGGGCGCTGTGTATTGCCTTAAGCGATCGGGCACAGTCGATCCTCCTGTCATTCCGAGGAGCGGACGCGACGAGGGATCCAGGTTTTTTTCTGGCTAGGGCAGGAACCTGGATCCCTCGCGTTGCTCGGGAAGACAGTAAACCGAGGGTGTTAACGACAAACATGCTGCTGTGCTAGGGGCCTGCATATTGAGCCATCGAATCAAAATCATTGGCGCGGGTTTGGCAGGATCGGAAGCGGCGTGGCAGTGTGCGCGTCGTGGCGTTGCGGTTGATCTTTTCGAGATGCGGCCGGTGCGTTCGACTGCAGCGCATCAAACCAGCGACTTCGCTGAACTGGTCTGCTCGAATTCCTTGAAGTCTGACACGGAGAACACTGCGCCTTGGCTGCTGAAAGAAGAAATGCGACGCGCGGGATCGTTGCTGATGGAAATTGCGCGGGAGTGCGCAGTTCCAGCTGGACATGCGCTCGCTGTGGATCGAGCGGTGTTTGCTGCTCGTGTGACAGATGCAATTTCACGGGAGGCGCTGATCACCATACGGCGCGAAGAAGTTGCGCAAATTGACGAGAATCAAATCACGGTAATCGCTACCGGACCGCTGACTTCAGATGCACTTTCGCAGGAAATTGGCCGCATCTGCGTGACGAACCCTGCCGATACTTCTACGCGGGCGGGGGCGCCCGCGCCACACAGTCTTTTTTTCTATGATTCGATTAGTCCGATCGTCGAGGCCGATTCCATCGACATGGGCAAGGTGTATCTGGCAGCGCGGTATGACAAGGGTTCGGCGGACTATATCAATTGCCCAATGACGAAGGAGGAATACGACTGTTTTTACGATGCGCTGCTGGCCGCGCAATCGGTCGAGCAACGTGATTGGGAGAAGTTGAATTATTTCGAAAGCTGCCTGCCTATCGAAGAAATCGCGCGTCGCGGGCGCGACACGCTTCGCTTCGGTCCCATGAAACCGGTCGGACTGAAAGATCCGCGCACCGGGCGCATTCCTTATGCGGCGGTGCAGTTGCGCCAGGAAAATCTGCGGGCGGATTCTTACAACCTGGTCGGCTTTCAGAATCATTTGAAATTCGGCGAGCAGGCACGCGTTCTGCGCCTGATTCCTGGGCTTGAGAATGCGCGCTTCCTGCGCTACGGACAGATCCATCGCAACACCTACATCAACGCGCCGTCGCTGCTCCGTGAAACTTTGCAGATGAAGACAACACCCGCAAGTGTTGTTTGCGGGGCAGATTTGCGGGGTTGAAGGCTATGTGGAATCGATCGCGACCGGGCTCATGGCAGGATTTCACGCCGCCGCATTGGCTGCGGGCGCAGAGAGTGTTCCGCCGCCTCGGGCGACCGCGTTCGGATCGCTCACCAATTACATTACGCAGGCCAACCCCCACAAATTTCAGCCGGTCAACATAACATTCGATCTTCTGCCGCCGCTCGATCGGAAAGTCCGCGACCGCCAGGAACGGCATCGTTTGCAATGCGAACTGGCGCTGAAAGAATTCGAAGGCTGGATGGAAAAAACCCGGTACAGCATTGTAGAGACGTAGCTTGCTAGGTCTATTTTCCACTCGTAACTCTGCATTTCCTGCGAACAAATCCTCGCCCCATGCGCGTATCACTTATCAGGACCTTGCTCCGCTGGGCTTACGTTCCGCGAGCCCATGCGTCCAAGAATCGGGATGGTTCTCAGCGATCTCATCGGCGACGTTCTGCGCACTCTGTGGTCGCACAAGCTGCGTACGTTTCTCACTATGTTCGGCATAGCCTGGGGGATCGTTTCCATTGTGCTGATGGTGGCCGCGGGCGAAGGCTTACGCAAAGGCCAGGAAGAGCAGGCTCAGACTCTGGGCAAGGATGTAATGATTGTTTTTCACGGACGCACCAGCTTGCAGGCTGGAGGAACGCGGGCGGGCAGAGCTGTGCATTGGGAAGATCGGGATGTGGCCGCAGTCCAAGCTGAGGCGGTGGATTGCGAGTACGCAATTCCTGAGCTCGAGCAAGAAGATGTACGCGCGCACAGCAATTTCAATAACGCAGCGTTCCTTGTCGCGGGTTCGCAGCCGCCGTTCCAAGAGATTCGCAGCATCGGTGTGGGGCAAGGGCGATTTTATGACTGGGACGACACGCGCGAGGGCCGCCGCGTGGCCTTTCTCGGCAGCGATGCCGCCAAGCAATTGTTTCCCGGACGCAATCCTGTGGGCGAAAATGTCTATCTCAACGATTTCCCCTACGTCGTGATCGGAGTGATGTTGAAGAAGAAGCAGGATTCCAGCTATGACGGGTGGGACGTAAATAAAATTTTCATTCCCTTTGGCGCCATGCGTCGCGACTTTCCCGACAAGCCTCCCGAGACCGCAACCACCTTCGACCAGTTGCTGGTAACGCCGAAATCGGTTGAAAAGCACGAGGCCTGTAAACACGAAGTGCGGACGGCCCTGGGACGCATGCACAATTTCGATCCGCACGATAAAGAAGCTTGCCCCATCTGGGATACGGTCCAGGAAGCACAAGCTTTCCGGCAGATGACCGATGGCATGAAGTACTTTCTCGGCGCCGTCGGGATCGTGACGTTGCTTCTTGGCGGCCTGGGTGTGATGAACGTCATGATGGTCGCGGTCCGCGAACGCACACGCGAGATTGGCGTGCGCAAAGCCCTGGGCGCACCGGCTCACACAATTTTGCGGCAATTTTTCCTTGAGGCGTTGGTAATTGCAGTACTCAGTGGCGGCATTGGATTGGGTGTGGCATACGGAATGTGCGCGCTGGTCAATTTACTTCCGATGCCCGATTTTTTCGCAGGCCTGTTGCCGACATGGAAGTCAGGATTGTTGTCCTGCGGACTGCTGGGGGCAACCGCAGTGCTGTCCGCGTTGTATCCAGCGAGGAAAGCAGCATCAGTGGATCCGATTGAGGCTTTGAGATTCGAAGCGGGAGGATAAAAAAAGCATTAACCACAAAGGACACGAAGTACAGAGGTTTAGGACCCCGGTTTCCTTTGTGTACCTCCGTGTCCTTTGTGGTTAATGCCTTCGGTTCTACACCTATGCTGATCGAAATCATTCGCGAAGCCTGGATCGCACTGAAACGCAACACCACACGCAGCTTGCTGACCATGCTGGGCATCGTTTGGGGCATCACGACGGTAACGCTGCTTATCGCCTACGGAAGCAGCTTCCGCAAAATTCTGGTGAACGGTTTTGATGCGTTTGGAAAAAGCGCCGTCATTTGCTGGCCGCAACAGACCAGCGAGCAACCAGGCGGGCAGCGCGCGGGCAAGAAAGTTGTTTTTGAGAAAGCGGATGTCGACATGGTGAAGGAAACGGCGCCTCTCGTGAAACACGTCTGTCTGGAGACTGAGCACCGTCCGGGGATTGCCTATGGCGACAGAATGGTCGGGACGGCGGCCATTCGTGGCGTCTGCCCGGAATATGGAGAAATGCGAAACGAGGTTCCGTCGGAAGGCCGCTGGATCAATGCCAGCGACGAACTGGAACGGCGGCGCGTTGCTTTTCTCGGTGGACGTGTACGCGAGCAACTGTTCAGCGGCCGTCCAGCCGTCGGCGAAACCGTCACCATCGGTGGGGTGCGCTTTACCGTGATTGGCGTCATGGAGCGCAAGATTCAGCTCAGCAATTATTTTAGCAGCGATGACGACTCAGTTTGGATTCCCTATTCCGCGGCGGGCGATCTTTGGAATACGCGCGATGCGCAAGTGTTGATTTTCGCACCCATTGCGCCGCAATTCGAAAAGAAGGCCATGGCGCAGGTACTGGCCGCAGTCGCAACTCGGCAACAGTTCTCACCAACCGACCCGAAGGCGATTCAGATGTTCGGACGCGACGAATTTCGTCCGGTAATTGACGCACTCACCATAGGATTGCAGGTATTGCTGACGTTCATTGGCACGCTCACATTAGGAATTGGCGGCGTGGGAGTGATGAACATCATGCTGGTTTCGGTCGATGAGCGCATTCGCGAAATTGGTCTACGCCGGGCGCTGGGAGCCAGGAAACGTCATATCAAGCTGCAGTTCCTCGCTGAAACTCTGCTCATCATGATGCTCGGCGGCGCCATCGGAGTGTTATTGTCGTATGCCATCGCCGCCGCTGTCGGCACCCTGCCGCTGATGGGCGCGTTGTTCGAAGACGAATCAGGCAAAGCAGATATCCATCTGCAAATCTCGTTAATGACAGTGACGCTTTCTACTATCGTGCTGTTAATCGTTGGCGTAATCAGTGGATTGGTGCCAGCACTGCGCGCTTCGAAACTCGACCCGGTCGAGGCACTGCGGTACGAATAAAAAGCCGCCACGGATTTCACGGATAAACAAATTTTGCAAAACATCCGCGAAGCTCGGTGGCCGCTTTACAAGTATCACCGGTTAGCTGTACCTTGCAGCCAGCCCCCCTGATTATTTTCGCGAGGTGTGCCTTTGCCGATTTCCGCAATCGATGCTATTGGTCCCGCCTTTCAGCATACGAAAGTGCAACTTCTGCGGCCCTTTCGCGTGGCGGAATGGGCGAAGCTCGCGTTGGTTGGTTTTCTGGCTGGTGAACTCAGCTCGGGGGGATGTAATGGCGGCAATTTCAAAATGCCAAACCGTCCTCCTGACGGGCATCGTTTTGTGAATTCTGCTCTGCCCAACATTGATCCCGCGCTACTGGCTGTTTTGATCGCGCTGCTCATCGTACTCGGTTTAGTTTTTTGGATACTGTTCGCGTATGTCAGCAGCGTGATGCGGTTCATCCTGTTCGACAGCGTGGTTACCAAGCGATGCGAAATCGGGCGCAGTTGGTCACGCCGCCACGTCGATGGTCTGCGCTACTTCGTCTGGCAGATTCTTTTCACATTGGCAATCGGCGTTGGGCTGACTGTCCTGATTGGAATTCCGGCTGCATTTGCCTTGGCCATGGGCTGGCTCCAACATACCAAGCAGCACATGCTTCCACTTATACTGGGCGGAATGCTTTTGTTCTTTGTGGTCATGGGATTCATAGTGCTGTCGCTGGTGGTTCACGTTCTTACTAAAGACTTCGTTGTGCCGCAAATGGCTTTGGAAAAAGTCAGCGCTATCGAAGCATGGCGCAGGCTGTTGCACATGCTAAATGCGGAAAAATCAAGCTACGCCGGTTACATCGGCCTGAAAATCGTTATGGCCATAGGAGCCTCGGTCGTTGTCGGCATTGTCACTTTTATTGTGCTTCTCATTTTGCTGATTCCAGTCGGAGGATTTGGCGTAATCGCTGTCATGCTTGGCAAGACCGCCGGCCTGACTTGGAACCTGTATACAATTACACTGGCGATCGTGATCGGATGCATTGTGCTCGCGGTACTTTTGTATGTCGTCTCTCTGATTTCGGTACCTGCGATCGTATTCTTTCCTGCTTATTCGATTTACTTTTTCGCATCCCGCTATCCGCCGCTGGACGCGTACCTGAATCCGCCGCTGCCGATGGTCCCGCCGGCTCCGCCTTTACTGCCGCCGTTACCGGAACCGATCGGCTAAGCGTTTTTTATAAGCACGGCAACCTTAGAGAATGTTGTCATCCCGAGATGCATTTGTCATCCCGAGCAACACGAGGGATCCAGGTTCTTGCTAGCATCATCTGTATTGCCGTCGTAGGCAAGTGCCAAGATCCCTCGCTTTGCTCCGGATGACAGAAACACTTTAGTCCCGGGCGCGGTTCTTGATCCAAATCGGCGAGCCGACAAATCCGAATGCTTTGCGCAGTTGGTTTTCGAGAAAGCGCTGATAGGAAAAGTGCAGCTTCACTTTGCGATTTGTAAAAAGCACGAAGGTTGGTGGAGAGACTCCCGCTTGCGTCATGTAATAGATTTTTACCTGCTGGCGCGCGGGAACTGAAGCACGCTCGAAATCGACGTACTTCAAAAAACGATTCATTTCTGCCGTCGGAATTCGCTTGCGGCGCTCCGAAGCGACCTCTTCCAACGTGGGCAAAATCTTCTCCGTTCCCTTGCCCGTGGCCGCGGAAACGAACAGGATGGGCGCATAGCTCAAGAACTTGAGGTCGTAACGAACTCTTTGTTCATAAGCCGCGCGATCTGCCGGACTCTTACTTTCACGAATACGAGATGCTTTTGAGTCGCGCCCTGCTTTCTTCTGACCGCTTGTAACAAGGTCCCATTTGTTTACGATTATGATGACCGACCGGCCGCTCTCGTGGGCGTACCCCGCGATTGTGGCGTCCAGCGCGCTTACGCCCTCGGTGGCGTCAATCACGAGAAGGGCGATGTCAGCGGCTTCGAGATGCTTGCGTGCCATCACCACCGACAGCTTTTCCGCCATCAAATGAGTTTTGCCCTTGCGACGGATGCCGGCTGTGTCAATGAAACGGAAGCTTTTTCCATTGATGTCGACGACCTCATCGATGGCATCGCGAGTTGTGCCCGGGATCGGCGATACGATGGCTCGAGAACTTCCAGTGAGCCGGTTCAGCAAAGTTGACTTGCCAACATTCGGGTGACCGATAATTGCTACTTTGACTTCCTTCGCTTCGGGAGTGATTTCGGCTTCAGGCGCGTCCTCCACCTCCTGATCGTGCTCGCCGATTTCAGGTTCAGCAATTTCGGCCTCGTCGCCTTCCCTGCTCGCAGTCTCAAGCCCGAGAGCTTCAAAAACGCCTTCGAGAATGTCGTCCACGCCGCGTCCATGTTCGGCGGAAACCGGAAAGATCTTTCTGATTCCGAGGCGATGGAACTCGTCGATAAGAGACTGCTGTTTGTCGCTGTCAATTTTATTAACTGCGAGAAACAACGGCTTGCCGCCGCGAAGCAGCAGGCGGGCGACGTCGATATCTGGCGCCGTTAGTTCGCTGCGCCCGTCGACCACTAGAATGATCGCGTCCGCCTCTTCCAGCGCGACTTTGGCCTGACGAAATATTTCCGCCGGAATGAAATCTTTTTCGTCCGGTTCAATTCCGCCCGTGTCGACGATACGCAAACGATGTCCACGAAAGTGAGCTTCCCCGTAAAGCCGGTCGCGGGTAATTCCAGGCTCATCGCCCACAATGGCGCGCCGTGAGCCGACGATTCGATTAAACAACGTGGACTTCCCCACGTTAGGCCGGCCCACGATGGCGATGGTAGGAACGCCAACCGTCGCCGGAGCACTCATCGAATTGGAATTAATTCTGGTCAAAGGTTTCAGCAAAGATCATCTAGGGACAGCTATTATAGAGACTCCGTGGCACCCATCCCTCAGTCCGCTTCTGCAGCCGCACCCTCTGCCCGAAAGCACGAAGTCTCGCTCTACCAGTTCTTCGCGCCTGGAGGCGTGCTTTCACGCACGCATCCTGCATACGAGTTTCGTCGCGGACAGCTGCAGATGGCGCAATCCGTCGAGCAAGCCCTCGAAGAAAAACGCCACCTCATCGTCGAAGCCGGCACCGGAACCGGCAAGACCTTGGCGTACCTCGTTCCCGTAATCCGTTCCGGCAAACGCGTAATCATTTCAACTGGCACCAAGAACCTTCAGGAGCAGCTCTTTCACAAGGATATTCCATTTCTTGAGCAAGCGCTGTTTCCGAACGGCGACGGCCGGCTGAATGTTTGTTACATGAAGGGCCGCAATAATTATTTGTGCCGTAAGAAGCTTTATGATTTAACCGGTCAGCCGGTGCTGAGCGGACTTGAGGAGATTGAACACTATCGTGCCATCGCGGCATGGGAGAAGGCCACGCAGACTGGAGATCGCGCCGAGCTAGCCGAACTGCCCGAGGCCAGCGCGCTCTGGCATAAAATCGACGCGCGCTCCGACGCCTGTATCGGACAGAAATGCAGTTCGTTTGATAAATGCTTCATCACAGAAATGCATCGCCGGGCGATGGAGAGCGATATCATCATCGTCAACCATCATTTGTTTTTTGCCGATCTCTCCATCAAACAGCAAGCTGAATACGCGCCCGATGCCGGCATTTTGCCCGAGGTGGGCGCTGTCATCTTCGACGAGGCGCATGAACTGGAAGATGTGGCTGGCAGTTACTTCGGCGTTTCCGTCAGCAATGGACGAGTGGAAGAACTGTGCCGCGATGTGGAGGCATCGCTGCAACGCAATCACATGCTTTCGGCGCAGATTCTGGGCGCGTTGAAAAGCCTGCGCGAACGCTCGATGTTTTTCTTCGCCTTGCTTCCCCAAGGTGAAGGACGTTTTTCCTTTGAAAACCGCCGCGATTTTCTCGAGGAAAACGGTGAAGAGTTCATGGCGTTGCAGCAGTCACTCATTCGGCTGGGATCAGAGCTGGAAAATCTTCCTTCGAAGCCAGAAGAAGTTTTCAACTTTGCCAGACGTGCGCAGGAACTGCAGGTGCAATTCGGTTTTCTGATGGAGTCGGAAGATCCGAACACAGTTTTTTGGATCGAGCGACGCCGCGGTGGACGTGACAAATTCAACGTTTATCTTCAAGCTACGCCAATTGATGTGGCGCCGATTCTGAAGACATGTCTCTTCGACAAACTGGAGTGCGCCGTGCTGACTTCAGCTACGCTAGCCGTGGGCGGCGGTTTCGAGTACATGCGAAATCGCCTGGGCCTCGAGCACGCACGCGAATCCGTTCTACCCTCGCATTTCGATTACGAAAATCAGGCGCTGTTTTATGTCCCACCCGATCTGCCCGACCCGCGGACTCCGCAATTTGCCGCCAAGGCAGCCGAGCGCATTCGGCGCCTGCTCGAAATTACGCGTGGCCGGGCATTCGTCTTGTTCACCAGCTACGCACAGATGAACGATGTGTATCAGCGCCTGCTCGGCGAACTCGATTTCCCCATGCTGCTGCAAGGCGACGCACCGAAAAGCGCACTGCTTGAGGAGTTTCGACTGACTCCGAATGCCGTCCTGTTCGCAACCTCGTCATTCTGGCAGGGCGTCGATGTCCAGGGAGAACAACTCAGTTGCGTAATCATCGATCGCCTGCCTTTCGCCGTTCCCAGCGATCCGGTTGTAGCTGCGCGCGTGAAGTCCATCGATGCCGAGGGCGGCAACGCCTTCTTTCAGTATCAGGTTCCAGCGGCAGTAATCACGTTGAAACAAGGCTTCGGTCGGCTCATCCGCTCGTTGCACGACCGCGGGCTGCTGGCTCTGTTAGACAACCGGATATTGAAGAAACAATACGGACGCGTGTTTGTTGAAAGCCTGCCGAGTTATCGCAGGACCACGGACTTGGCAGTGGTCGAGAACTGGTTCGGCCTGTCGAAGGAAGAACCGAATTCTTAGGGAATGTGTGGTAACTCCGAATGGAGTCCGGGGGCCTCGCCCGAGCCAGAGGCCGCGCCGCCCGCCGACTCTGTAGGATTGCCAGAAGCTAGCGACGTGAATCACCTAAAGGAGTTTCATCCCCGCGGTCGCAGCATTCCGGTCGAACGTAACCGTATATTGGCATTCTGCCGCGTGGCCGCAGCGCTCAATCAGACAGTCGGCAAAGTCAGCGCGGCTGGCGCTGTACTTCCGCAATGCCTGGAAGACGACTTCAGCTCGCTCAATCACTAATTCCTTGCTTCGCAGTAAGGTCTCGAGAACTTGTTCAATTTCATTCTTCTTGAAGCGGTACGAAACCTCCAACACCCAAACCAATTCCACAATCACAATCAAGGAAAGGAATCCGGGTCCATCTGCGGAGAGTGAATCCATAACTCTCACCGCTGCGGCCGTCTGGGCAGGATCGTCGTGCGTAAGATAGCGGACAACAACATTCGTATCGAGACCGATCATCTCTAACCCATCACCGTGGCCCGGATGCGCGCCTTGCGATGGCCGTGTTCATCTCTTCAATCGATACTGGCTTGCTTCGCTTGCCTTGGAACAGCCCTTTCAATTCCCGTACCGAACGAGTGGCGGCAACAATGGCGAATTGACCTTTTCCCTGCTCCACGAATTCCACGCGATCTCCAGCCTCCAACCCGAGAGCGTGGCGAACCCGAGAGGGTATTGTGATTTGGCCTTTAGAAGTGAGAGTTGCGGTCGCCATTAATATCTCTGTTCCTTACACTATAGTAAGGAATGAAGTTATGTGTCAAGGATCCGACGTGAAAGGCCTAACGGCAAATCTGGGACCCGCAGAAGCCAGCTTGAAACCAGTTGACGTTTCTTCACGATACAATTGCAGATTCACAAGCCAGAACAATCAGACACTTCCGGAACCACTCGCTTTGTGTGGCTGAACTCGGCATCAAACCAAATGAAAGGGCAATGGATGCTCAAAAAAGCAGGATTGTTAATTGCGGTATTTTTCGTCTTCACTTTCTCGGCCATCAGCCAGGACAAAGGTCACTTCGACGCCAGTTTTAACGGCGCGCTCGTTCTCACTCACCCTTCGAGCGGAAACGGCATTCAACAAAGCGCGACCATTGGCTCGGATTATTTCGCTACGTTCCGATTCAAGTTCAAGCCAAAACACTCGCTCCTCTTCAACTACGGCAGGGCTACGAACTCTCAGATTTACCAGACAAACTTTGACTTTCATGTTCTATCGAAAACCACGGAATACAGCGGCGCGTATATGTACACTTTGTTTCAGAAGCGCAAGTTCCAACCGTTCGTGCTAATCGGGGCAGGGGCCCTGAGTTTCAATCCTCAAAGCACGTGGTTGTTTCTGCCAGATTTTGTCGTCGGCGTTCCTAATCGCGTGCCCGCCAACTTAAATGCAGCCAAGCAGACTGAAGTCATGTATCTGTTTGGCGGTGGATTCGATTATCGGCTGCCCTGGAAACTGGCGCTGCGGCTGCAATATCGCGGGCTTTACTACAACGCTCCCAGTTTTAATGTGAACGCTGCTACTTCGGAAGGATCGGTGAACCTGTACACCGGAAGCAAAGGATTCATGTCGGAACCTTCGATCGGGATAGTTTTCAAATTCTGAAGAAGCGACGAACGGTTTTGCACGAATCACAATCGAAGAAAAATCCGCGAAATCCGTGGCTGCTTTTTTAGGAGTTCAACGCGGCCTTGCGTAACTTGCGGCTTTCGGCCAGCAATGCCATGGAGTGCATCAGATTTTGTAGGGTGACGATACCGATCAGATGTTCGTCTTCAACCACTGGAATAATGCTGAGATTGCGGGCAGTCAACTTCCGGAACGCCGAGGCCAGCGATTCCTTCTTCTGCGCCACTTCAAAGATGCGATTCATCACCGCCTGCACATATCCATTACCCTCGGCACGCAGAGCCTGCAGGATTTTTTGTTTCGAGATGACGCCTACCATGTCGCTGCCCCGAATGACCGGGAAATCGTCTTGCAATGAGTGCACCGCTTTCTCTAATGCGTCTTCTAGAGTGTCGGCTGGAGACAGCGTTGCGAAGTCGGTCAGCATAATGTCTTCCAGCCGCACGGTTTCAAGCACCGATTGAAAAACAGCCGACCGCTCCTCCAATTGCGCCGCGATAAACAGAAAGAAACCAATCATGGTGAGCCAGATATTCCACAACATGCCCACCAGCATGAACAAAGTTGCAAAGGCCTGGCCGATTGAGACCGCCCGCCGCGTGGCTCGCACTGGATCCATGGTGCGACTGAAGACGGCTCGCAGCACCCGGCCTCCATCCATCGGATACGCAGGCAACAGGTTGAGAAGAGCCAGCCCCACGTTCGCCCAGACGAGGCTGCGAGGCAGGTTTCCGGAATAAACGTACGGCTTCGAAAAAAGATGAATCTGAGGAGCGAAGGCCAGCAAAATACCCGCTGCAATGGCAGCAATAAGAATGTTGACCAAAGGCCCAGCCATGGCGATGCGGATATCCCGCTTCCAGGTCAGAAGACCGGGCTCCAATGGACGCTGGGTTTCATCGAGCAGCGTGACTTCACCGATAGGCAACAGGATAATCGCTTTGGCAGGAACTCCGGCACGCATACCCACCAGCGCTTGCCCTAATGCATGCAATACAACACTGCCGAGAATAATTCCCACCAGAGCCAGTCCGCGGCCGGGATTGGCTGCACCATGTGTGGTTGACTCAGTCAGCCAAACGAAGATGAGAAGAAAGAAAAATGTCAGATGGATGCGCAGTTCGACTCCGAATACTCGACCTGCTGGAATGGACCAGTTCCTCATGCGAATCCCGACACTCTCCTCTCTCTATATTCTATATAGTTAGACGCTGCAGTGCGTGCCGGAGATGCGACGGCGACAATCGAAAGTACTTTAATCGCCGGACAGGCGATGGTGGCTATCCTGACGTTGATCAGTTATGCGAGTGATTGCAGGGAAATATCGGAGCCGTCGGTTGCAATCACTGCCCGGGCTTGAACTTCGTCCAACGGCAGATCGTCTGCGCGAAACATTATTCAACGTGCTCACAGCGGGAAATCTGGCGGCCCTTGAGGGAACGGTTTGGGTCGATCTTTATGCGGGAACGGGTGCGGTCGGTATCGAGGCTATCAGCCGCGGCGCAAGCATGGTTCACTTTGTGGAATCGTCCGAACGTGCAGTTCGCCTCATCAGCAAAAACCTGGCATCGCTCGGAATAAACGCAGGCTTTCAAATCCTGAAGCAGGATTCGATTCGTGCACTCCGATCTAATGAAACGGTTGCAGATTTCATTTTTCTCGATCCTCCCTATGAGGTGGAAGAAGCATACCGGCGAGTGTTGGAAACGCTTTCAAAATCGGGATTGCTAAAACACGAAAGCATTGTAATCGCGGAACATCACAAAAAGTTCGATCCGGGAGAGGCTTTTGGATCGTTGCGTCGTTACAGGAAGTTAGTACAAGGTGATGCGGCGCTAAGTTTCTATCGATTGGATCCGGCCTGAACGTCATCCAAACTTGATGTCATCCCGAGCGTAGCGAGGGATCTCGGTTCTTGGTGCACCGGCGAAACCCAGATTCCTCGTCGCCTTCGGCTCCTCGGAATGACAACCTGTCGTGCCGGCCTCTAGCCATCACATCAGAATTTCTTTAGTACGCCGCACAATCGGATGCTGCATCTCCTGCAGATCGTTCTTCACCTGGTTGAGCCCGTAAACGCACTGCTCGAAATGGCTGGATAGCCTGGCGAACAGCGGCGCGACTTTCTCGTACTCAAAATGCTCGAACTTGGAGACGATGTAGTAACTCTCCTTCCCGGCTTTGATCCAGTCGAGAAAATTCTCGGTGCGGTTGCGGCGCAAGCGGAAATGGTTGATGCTCTCCGGAAACATTCCGGCGAAGAAAAGTGTGTAGTCTCCGATGTGCTTACGCACCTGGCGTTCACGATCGAAAGAAGGCGCAGGTCCGTATACGGGGTTGGATTCCATCATCATCTCGCCCACATCAGTAATGGGTTGATCTTCGCGGTTGCGAATCTTGAACAACTGTTCCACTTCACAGAACTCGGCCATCAGATGCGCGACGTAGTTAACGATTTGCGGATCGCGAATCCCAATTTCCTCTGCGTAGTGCCGACCCACGAGCTCGATGAACAGTTGCTGCAGCGGATGCGTTTCCGGAATCATTCTGTACACCCCCCGAAACCCGCTACCCCAGCGGGTTCTTCTGCTGCGCGATTTTTATCGCGTCTGGTTTGAAAACGCAAGTAACTTTTGTAAGTCACTGCGTATTCTTTTTATTTAGAGTGCGCGCGGCTGTGCAAAGGTTTTCCCACCACCTTTTGTTGGCACACTCGCGCCTGCGCTGCTAATCATTCTTGGTCTGCAATTACAATATCGGCCAGAAAGGCATTGGACTCTATGCAACGTCAGAACATTTCCAGCGGAACTCCATGGGAACCGATTGTGGGTTACTCGCGTGCAGTCAAAATAGGGACTTATGTCCATGTCTCCGGGACCACGGCGACCGACGCTAATGGCAAGGTCGTTGGCGTTGGCGATCCTTATGCCCAAGCCATACAGACTCTGAAGAACATTGAGTCAGCATTGCAGAAGGCAGGAGCTACATTGAAGGATGTAGTGCGCACGCGAATGTACGTGATCAACATTGCGGATTGGGAAAGGATCGGCAAAGCCCACGGCGAATTCTTTCGCGACATTCGTCCGGCGACGTCGATGGTGCAAGTAAGCGCTTTGATTTCTCCCGAGATGCTGGTGGAAATTGAAGCAGAGGCTGTGATCGGCGATTCCGAGGCGTAGAATGCGCTGGACCTTTATTCGGTTATTCGGTGCCCAATTCCGTGGAGACTTCGAATGAAAGAGTGTCGGTGGATGGTCCTGCTCACAATTGTGATCTGCTGTAACGCCCAAGAAAGCAGCAGTCCAATGTTGCACCCGTTTACCGTCATCCGCGCGGGCACGCTCATTGACGGCAAATCCGACACTCCTCGCCATAACCAGGTGATCATCCTCCGCGGCAATCGTATCGAAAGCATTTCGGACGCAGCCTCCGCGAAAATTCCCGACGGCGCAGTTATTATCGATCTCTCTCACGCAACCGTGCTACCCGGCTTGATCGATTCGCATACTCACATCTTTCTGCAAGGTGAAGAGCCGGCGAAGGGCGGATACGACGTGAACATTCTTAAGTATCCGCTGGCATTGCGTGCGGCTCGCGCAACCGTTTCCGTACGCCGGGCGTTGGAGCAAGGTTTCACCACGCTGCGTGATCTTGAGACCGAAGGTGCGGGCTATGGCGACGTCGGCATTAAAGAAGCCATCGAGGGCGGGTACATCCCCGGACCTCGCTTGTTTGTCTCCACCCGCGCGATCTCTACGACCGGAGGTTATCCACTCGAAGGCTATGCGCCCGAGCTCGACATGCCCACGGGCGCGCAATTGATCGACGGGCCGGTCGAGGCTCGCAAGGCAGCCCGCGAGCAACTGTCACATGGCGCTGACTGGATCAAGGTTTACATGACTCATCGTTCGTGGGTGGGAAAGAATGGCGAACTGGTTTCGCAGCCCACGCTGACGGTTGAGGAACTGAAGGCGATCGTCGACGAGACTCATGGCTGGGGTAAAAAAGTTGCCTGCCACGCTTATGGCGGAATTGGATTGCATCGCGCGCTCGATGGCGGCTGCGACTCTATCGAGCATGGCCTCGATCTTGACGACGCTGCCATCGCACAGATGGTCAAGCAGGGTACATGGTACTGCCCCACAATAAGCGCGTACTACCACGATTGGGCTCCACCGGATACTCCCGAGGGTGAGCGCGATCGAAAGCGCGCGGCGGTTCACGAAGTTTCATTCCCGAAAGCGTTGCATGCGGGCGTGAAAATTGTTTTCGGCACCGACATCGGAGGCATTCCGTGGAGCGAGCCTATAGCCCAGGAATTCCCCCACATGGTCGAGCTGGGCATGTCACCCATGGATGCCATTAAAAGCGCCACCTCGCGCGCCGCCGACATGCTCGACATGCAAGGCCAGATCGGCGTGATTGCGCCAGGGGCCTATGCGGACATCATTGCCGTCGCGGATGATCCCGTGCGTGACATTAACTCGCTGCAAAACATCGAATTCGTCATGAAAGACGGCACTGTTTTCCACAATGCAATTAAGTAATTCCCGCCTGCTATTTTTTGTGTGATCAATGTACTTGACACCTGCCGCGCATGCGTCATAATGCCCGAGTCATTTCGTGCGTCCCTGCATTCATCAATAAGGACAACGCGAACTATGTCGGTCAGCGGAGGTGAGTATGAATGTGCTGAATCTGTGTGATCCCGAAGCAGCAGCGGTTCCAGTAGAAGCAACTGTAGCTGACGCCATCCGCAAGATGCTCGATTTTCATGTGGGAGCGGTCGCAATCATTGACAGTGAGCGGCGAGTCGCCGGAATCTTCACCGAACGCGACGTGTTGCGCAAGTTTTCCCTGAGCGGACGCGATCCCGACCAGACCCCGGTTCGCGAGCTGATGACCACGCCAGTGGAGCTGGCAACTTCCCAGACTGGTCCCGATGAAGCCTTGGTCACCATGGTCGAACGCCACTTCCGCCATCTTCCCATTGTCGACAACAATGGAAAGCTCCTGGGCATGCTCTCGATTCGCAATGTGCTGGAGTGGCGGATTGATGATTTAAACCGCGCAGTGGGCTCGCTCGAACAATATGTCAGCAATGACGCACCGGGCGGAGACTAGAAGGCCGGGCGGTTAACTGTGTGCGTGAGATCTGGAATCTCCACTACGCGGCGTAACAAAAGTGTGTGTCCGTAGCCGCGAAGCGGCGTAAGAACGCAGTCCACGGCGCGAGCTCTGGGTAAAAGTGTGAAATCGATTAGCCCCAACGGGGCGAGAGACTATTTTTAATCCGCACGTTAAGCCTCGCCAAAATTTCGTTTATATCCTCCCAATACTAGCGAATGCGCCGGTATTCGGGATCGGAACTGTTCAGACCCCCAGCCAGAGCTTGTTTCATCTCTTGGGCAGAACTGATTACTGAAAAATGCAATCCAGCGGCGCTTCGGTTTCGCCGCGGTGCGTCAGTCGGCACCTTCCATAAATCCGACTCCGGGCGCACCTGCCATGGTTACTAGAGTGTCTTGGGACAAACTGTCCCAGACCTCGCGTCGCAGGACAGAGTGGCCCAACGTTCCTCTGCGGGCCAAATACAACCCGTCCCATTTCAATAACTTACACCGACGAATATTGGCACCGCAGGTGCATAAAGTTAAGTGGTTCTGACCACCCTGTTCGATCGGCAGTCAGAAAGGTGAAACTCATGACGCAGTCACTCAAGCCAAAGAACCCAGAGCGAGGCCAACGCCATAGCGCAGGCTGGGGAAAGCGCATCAGCCCGCTATTGCTGCTTTTTGTCGCAGCGCTGGCTTTTGCCGAAAACTGGCACGCCGCGCCACAGCGGGTTGGCAAGTTTGCCCCGGACCTCGCGCCTATCGCTGCAAGAGCCCATCACAGTGCGAAGGCTGGTGAGACCGTGAAGGTCATCGTGCAGTACAAAGAGGTTCCGCAAGTGGAACAAGAAGGCAGAGTGCGGCGCATGGGCGCACGCCTCAACCACCGGCTGCACATGGTCAAGGGCATCGCTCTCACCATCCCGGTAAACTCGCTACCAGCTTTGGAGGCGGACCCGGATGTTCTTTCGGTGAGCGTCGATCACCCAATGAAAGAATTGGATGACACTTCCGACCTGGCCACTGGCATGAATGCCGCATGGAATCTTGGCTACACCGGGGCGGGGATTGGCGTTGCCGTGATTGATAGCGGCATTAACGATAGCCATCCCGATTTGTGGAATTCGACCGAAACGCAATCGCGCGTGGTCTATCACCAGGATTTCACCGGCACCGCGAACTCAAACTCGAGTGGTGCAATGTATGACCTTTACGGTCACGGCACCCACGTCGCCGGAATCATCGGCGGCAACGGCTACCTCTCGAGCGGGAATTACGTCGGCGTCGCCCGCGGCGTAAATCTGGTTGACCTTCGCGCGCTGGATCTCAACGGCTCCGGCAGCGACAGCACGGTGATCGCCGCCATCCAGGAAGCCATCGCGCTGCAAAGCACCTACAACATCCGAGTCATCAATCTGTCGCTTGGGCGCGGGATTTTCGTCAGCTACACCCAAGATCCTCTCTGCCAGGCGGTGGAATCGGCTTGGAAAGCCGGGATCGTGGTCGTCGTTGCGGCGGGCAATTACGGACGCGTGAGCGTCGACGGCAGCAATGGATTTGGAACCATTACGGCGCCGGGCAATGATCCCTACGTGATCACTGTTGGCGCAATGAAGAGTGGGGGATCTACTTCACCGGCAGCCGAAACGCTGGCTAGTTATAGCTCCAAGGGCCCCACGACCTACGATCACGTAGTAAAGCCCGACGTCGTGGCTCCCGGCAATGCTATCGTCTCGTTGGCTGCTCCTGGCGCCACTTTGGAAGCGGACTATCCAGCTGAACTGGTCACTGGCAACGACGGGAACAACGACTACTTCACGCTGAGCGGCACGAGCATGGCAACCCCGCTGGTTGCCGGGGCGGCTGCATTACTTCTGCAACAGAACAGCGCTCTCACGCCGGATCAAGTGAAGGCGCGGCTGATGAAAAGTACCTACAAAGCATTTCCCTTCTCAAGCGTCGCCTGGGTTCCGCATCTTTCACAGAACTTCACCGACTTTTACGATCTGCTTTCGGTTGGTTCAGGACTGGTTGATA
The DNA here is from genome assembly GCA_963770465.1 of uncultured Acidobacteriota bacterium. Taxonomy (GTDB): domain Bacteria; phylum Acidobacteriota; class Terriglobia; order Terriglobales; family Acidobacteriaceae; genus JABDBE01. Next base: position 221,693 of record CAVYQB010000035.1, on the reverse strand, counting down.
TGCAGAACGCGGTGGTCAACACCGATCTCGCTCCGGGAACGGTGGGGTCAGCACTTTCTCCCTCACTGTCCTACAACCCATTGACCGGCGTGGTTTCTCTGGTCGAGGGGAACGGCAGCGTGGCAGCGGGCTCGATCGTTTGGGGATCTTCGATCGTGTGGGGAACGTCAATCGTGTGGGGTTCTAATGTAAGCGGCAGTTCCGTAGTTTGGGGCAGCTCGTTGCCCTGGAATGACAACTTGCTAAGCGCTTTCAGCATAGTCTGGGGTTCGGCCACTGGCACGGGTCCCGAAGCAACCAGCATCGTGTGGGGTTCAGCCGTATCCACTGCCGATGGCGCATTCACTGACGCAGGAGACGATGAACAGTAACCGTGTGCAATAAACCAAAGAAGGGAGACGAATTATGAACCGCAATCCACGGCTAACGCAAATGTTCATCGGAGTAATGGTACTGGCAGCGATAGCAAGCACTGTGTACGCCGGGCTCGCCAGCCACACTCTTCATGTGTCGTATGCATTGGCCCTACTGGCACTGGCGGCGGTCACCTCTCGCATGAGAGTCAAATTGCCGGGAATCGACGGCAACATGTCAGTCAACCTGCCGTTCCTGTTGATGGCAGTGGTGAATCTGAGCGCGCTGGAAGCTGTCTTCATCGCGTGCGTATCGACCATGGTGCAGTGCTGGCCGAAACGAGGCGCCGAGTTCAAGCCGCAGCAAATGCTGTTTAACATCAGCATGATGGCATTTGCCACCAGCATGGCGAACCTGATCTGGAGCGCAGGTTGGATGGGAAGGACGGCATGGGCATCGGAGCCGCTGATGCTGGCCTCCGCAACTGCTGCTTTCTTCCTGGGGCAGACGGCACCAGTGGCAGGAGTGATTAAGCTGGCCCAAGGCGTTGCCATGCGACGCGTCTGGGTGAGCATCGTGCAACTCTCGTTTCCCTATTACGTCTTAAGCGCTGGCATGACGTCGATGGTTAACCTGGTGAGCCATCACTTTGGTTGGCAGGCGGCGTTGGTCGTATTCCCTGTAATGTACGGAATTTATCAATCGTACCGGTTGTACTTTGGGCGGGAGGCGAATTACGTGAGCAACACGATGGCGAGTGCAGCCGGCGCGGGTCGGTAAGAACTCCGCGTCGGTTTCGTAAGCAGTAAGTTAGTAATGCGTTGAGTTCTGTCGCACAAAATGGCAAGGGGCGTCGGTTCCATCCCTCAGAGCAGAAAGACGACCATGCACACGCACTGAAGAATCCTTCACGCGGCCAGGAAACCCTTCGTAAGCGTCCGCGCTCGAACACAAACTGCTATCCGCGCTTTGAAATTGCCTCCACCGTTTGCAGCAGTACGACCACTCAGCCGGCAGTTTTTCTATTGAGCGAGTCTGAGCGTGCTGAACGAGCACCGTCAGTTGTCAGCAACCGTCCGGTCCGGCGCATAGTGGTGCAGTCGAATCCGTAAGCAGCCCCGCAAACCAGACATACCTGGTAGTCCTGTCCTTGAGCTCCAGTATGAGGCCATGAAAATTGATGACGGCAAAACCATTCCGAAAGACGCGCAAATAATGGTGGAGTCATGCTGATCTTCCCCTGCTCTGATGAATTGGTCTTAACTTATGAAAGTAAATATCGTCGATTTATTCGCCCGATGCATATTGATCCTCGGGGCCGTCGGACGCGCCCTCCAATCGAAATTGTCCGCCAAGAGTGTTTGCCAGGGAACTCAAATCCTTGGCGAGTGCGTGCCGCCAGCGTCCTACGGAATCCTGAGCCAGTTCTTCCATGGTCTGTCCGAAGGATAGCAACGATCCCGCAACCTGCGTCTTTAGCAACTGCGAGATTGAGCCTTCGATACCCTGCTGAACGCTCTTCAAATGTTCACAGGCATCCTCGAGGTGCTTGCTGAGTTCCTGCGAGTTGCGTGTTCCCAACTCTTTAAGAACTACGTCTAGTGCCTTTTCCAATTGCGTACGCGCACCGGAAATAATGTCGCTACCCATTTGCACCAGGCGGCTGTCGAGATCAGACTCGAGCCGGCACGCGGATTCGTCCAGCTTGGCCATACGAGCCGCAAGTTCGGCGTATTGCGCCTGCAAGCGCGACGACTCTGAGCCCACTGCAGCCTGGATCTTCTGCATTTCCTGGCGGTACGAATCATGCTCTTCGCTCAAGCGCTGTTGCAGACCTCGTAAGAACTCCTCGCTGCGCCGCTCCAGGCGGATTCCCGCTTCCAGCACTTGTTTCTGAAAGCGCTCCGCTCCAGAAACGAGATGCTTCTGCACCGCATCAGTGATTTCCTCTGAGAGACCCTGCGCCCGTTGCTCAACCGCCTGCAGGTCCTGTCCGACTTGCTCGCGAAACTGGTTGTGGGCCTCGGTGATCTTGCGCCCAATGGCTTCCTTGGCCGTCTCCAACACTTGTTCCGACTGCTGGCTTGTCTGGCGGAGAACTTGCGCACCGAGGTCCTCGCGCAGCCGCATCAAGAGTTTTTCTTCTACCTCCGGCGGAATGTGCGATAGCGATATGTCAAACTGGCTGCGCCGGGGTGGTGCTTGCGCCAGCTTTTCGCGGAGTTCTCTGATCTCCGCTTGTAACGGCTCAACGAATTCGGCAATGACAGCCCGAAAGCGAGCATACTCGGACGGTCGCTTTCCCCGCACCGCTGGCTCCGTGCGGGCCGATACCTCAGACAGCTGTGACCAATCGTCAGGACAAGTTTCCAACCTCCAGAAGTTATCCGGCTGATCCAGCCTTGCGCCCAGCTTCCAACTCTGTTGATCCGCGTCCATCGGTTGGCAGTCGACGATGTGCGCCATAGTCCAGCGGCCGTCTTTACTTTGGAATTGCACCGGAACGCCGGCGTCCAACTTTGCGGAAGAACGCAGCGCACAGCCGTGGGCGCTGACAACCAGCGTTTCGCACACCTCGGAGAAACCGGAATCAAGGCTGGTGACGAGAATCGGAAGAGCAATCGGTAGTCTCGAACTACGACGTAAATCAGGCAGGCTTTGCGCGCGCATGGGGGTTCCCTTCTGACGAAGTAAGCACGCTTCTCGTGTCCGTGGCGCGAACTCGAGCTCTCTAGCAAGGTAACGCGAGTTGGCTTATAAAGCTTCACACGATGGTGTCTTTTCACCTGTGCAATCGGACACTGCCCCTCCGCGAGCTGAAGGCGCTATCGTTCAGTCGGAGATTTTGGATTCTCTGACGCTGGACGGAGATAACACTGGAGGAGTCAAATACGAAAGGCCGGCTTCTCAGCCGGCCTTTGCAGCGAGCAAAATTCTATAACTACTTTTTGGCCGGAGGCGCGATCGCGTCCTTGGTTGCTTTTGCCACGCGGAACTTAACGACGGTCTTGGCCTTGATCTGGATGGGTTCGCCGGTTTGCGGGTTGCGTCCCATGCGGGCCTTGCGATGAGCCTTTACCAGCCGGCCCAATCCGGGGACAACAAATACACCGTTCTTCTTGGTCTCTTTTACGGCGACATCGGTTAGGTGCTCAAGAAATGCGGCTGCGGTCTTGTTATTGCTTTCGAGTTTCTCAGCAAGATGCCGGACGAGTTGAGTCTTGGTCATGCCTGAAGCCATGAATCCTCCTCTAGGTGAAACGTTGGATTTGCCTGCGATGACGCCATCTTATAACACGTCCCTGTGGAAATACAGCGTTTGAGCCGCATTTTATGCGGTTTTTTTCAATTAGGAACCCGGAAAGCCCACAAATACCGCGCTTTTTACACTTCCGGCACTGAAAATGGCTCTGTAAAGCGGATCTTGGACGCTGCCAGAACCTGTTCCAGGGTGGTGCATTCTGCATGGGATAATGATTTAGGAGTTTCTATTGTGAGTTGTGCGATCTGCGAAAAGCGAAAAGAAAAGCGCTTTTGTCCGGCTATCCATGGACGCATCTGCCCCCAGTGTTGCGGCGAGCAACGCGAAGTGACGCTCGATTGTCCGAGCAGTTGTGTTTATCTGCAACAGGCGCGCGAGCATGAGAGGCCGCGTCCGCTGCAGGATTTGGACCAGGCAGCACTCTTCCCGCAGATAGAAATCGGCCAACAGTTCCTCTACGAGCATGAGCACTTGATCATGGGACTGAGCTATGCGTTGGCAAAGAGCGCGATGGCGGATCGCGCCATTACCGATGCCGACTTGATTGCGGCGCTCACCTCGATGACCAGGAAACAGGAAACGCTGGTGAACTCAGGCTTACACTATGAGTCTCCAGTTGCCAGTCTGAGCCAGCAAGCGGTGATTGCGCAGATCCACGAATTGTTGAAGGGCTATCGAGAAGTAGAACAGAAGCAACTCGGATACAGCAGGCTGCGCGACTCTGATCTGCTGGGTGCGCTGGTCTTCCTTTTGCGCATGGGGCACGCTCACACTTCCGGACGGCCGAAATCACGGGCCTTCGTAGATTTCGTTTTGTCACAATTCCAACCGGAAAAACAATCAGCCATAGCCGCCCCAGAAGAATCTGCCAGCCGCATAATTATTCCGTAGCAAACCGGCCACAGATCTGCGCTGATTTTCACGGATTACAGAAATGTATTTTATCTGTGTAATCCGTGGCTAGCTGCTCAGCTTGCGAACAGCTTGTCCCGGGGGCAAGGCCTCGCGTAATTCCTTAATCGTTCGCTTGAGTAAAGGATGTTGCGCGTCCGGCGCGATTTCCGCTAACGGTTCCAGCACGAAGCGTCGTTGGTGCATGGCGGGATGAGGGATGGTCAGGCCCGAATCGTCGACGATTAAATTTCCAAACAACAAAATATCGATGTCGATGATGCGAGGTCCTTTCTTCTGCGTTCGCCGGCGCCCCATCCACTGCTCGATTTCGAGAATGCCTTGCAATAGCTGTCGGGGTGTTTTTTCCGTATCCAGCGCGACAGCGCAATTCAGAAACCAAGCCTGGGCAGTGAATTCCACCGGCTCGGTTTCATAGAACGACGAAACCGCCGCGACTTCGCCCAGAGCGCGCAAGTGATCGATGGCCGTTTTTAAATTTCCAGAACGATCCCCAACGTTAGAACCAAGCGAAAGATAGACGAGGTTGAACATTAAACTCAATCATAGTAGCGCCGACATCTTGCCGGCTGTCACGTGGGCATCGTGCCCTCGCCAGTGCGGGCGGGACGCCCCCACGACAGCCGCCGGGGACGGCGGCGCTACACTTTCTCCAGTATCTAGTTAAAGACTTGCGGCGGACAGCCGGCCCCGGCACGCTTTAGGTAGTTTAAATTTTTATTGACTAAGCACGGGCGGGACGCCCGCGCCTACACGGAGGGAAAGTTCCCATGCTTCCGCTTCATGCCAAAATTGACCGCACCCAGCGTCTGCTTCGCATGCTCGAAGAAGATGCTCCGCTGCTAGCCGTCCGAGTCGCGCCCCTAACAGCGGAGCGCCAGCAGTCGGCGAAAGCTTATGCCGCCCAGTTAACCGCGCACGCCCGCGCCGAACTGGAAAAGCTGATCGAAGAAAGATGCTTATGGGATTCCAACGATCCGACACCACAAGCCGCTGACTAATTCGCTCACGCCATCTGCCCGGCCATCGCGTGAACGGACGGCACCACTTGATCGCGCTGGTCCTCAACCGTAGTCTCTTCCCAAAGCGTCCGATCACGCAGCAGACGCGAGACCAACGCGGTATGCATCGCGTGGCCGGCACGGTCAGCAACTACGTTACCCAGAATCTGTTTGCCTAGAAGAGCAAGGTCGCCAATGAGATCCAGCACCTTGTGCCGCACGAACTCATCATCAAAGCGCAGCGGAGGATTCTCCACGCTATCCTTGGTTAGCACCACACAATTCTCTCGCGAGGCTCCGCGGATCAACCCCATGTTGCGCATCTTCTGCTCGTCCTGCCGGGAACCGAAAGTGCGCGCAGATGCGATCTCGCGAAAGTAATTACCGTTGGCCAGCTCCACGCTGAATGTTTCCTTGCCAATAAGCGGATGTGGAAAGTCAATAGTGTACGAAACCGAATAAGTCTCCGCCGGATACACCGCGATAAATTTGTTGCCTTCTTGCAGCTCGAGTGCGTGGCGGATGCGCAGGTAGGTCCGCGGACGCCGCTGCTTGCGAATTCCAGCCTGCTTAATCAACTCTACAAAAGGCCGAGCGCTGCCATCCAGGATGGGTAATTCAAGGTTGTCCAATTCGACGATGGCGTTATCAATGCCAGTTCCGGTGAAAGCCGAAAGCAAATGCTCGGTCGTCGAAATGAGCACGCCTTTCTTCATCAAGCTGGTGGCGTAGCTGACGCGGGCTACGTTGCGGCTGACGGCTTCAACCGCAAAGCCGTCGAGGTCGACGCGGTGAAACACAATGCCCGATCCCGGAGGTGCGGGCAGGATTCGCAAATGGACAGGAGCACCACTGTGCAGGCCCACTCCGGCGCACTCTACTGCCCCACGAATTGTTTGTTCGTGTCTCAGCCTCTAAAATCCCTATCTATTGTTTGATGAGGATATTACGGCCTGCGGCAAGAAACTTGGCTGTGGCAATTAAGCCACAGTTCGTGGGGTATTTGCCGTAGGCGTAGTGCGCAAATATAACCACCGATTGACTACTTGGGTGCGCTCTTCAAGGGATCGTAGGTCACGTCCGCCGCAAACATCGATTCGCTCAGCCCTTTGTTGTAGCTGACTGAATTCAGAAACCGCTGGCTCGACATATCCCCGTTATAAAAACGGGTAACGCTGAACGGTGTCATCACGCCTTGCACGGGGCGGTAATTGTCATAGACTTCATCTTCGATGTTGCGCTGCTTATCGGTCGGATCGCGCCAGGAATAAGTTTTCTTGACCGGCAAATGCGTATTGCTATTGATGTATAAAGTGACGCTCTGATTGTTCGAGTCCATAATCGTGACTTGCTCAGCATCTTTTTGCGCGGCTACGGTGTGTCCTTCGTAAAATAGCGCGATGCCCGGCTTCGTCAGCCATTTGCGCAGCACCCAATCCAACGAGTACTCGCGTCGCCGCAGATAGTCGCTGACCGACTTTGGCTCATCGGAGCGCGTGCCCTTGTAAGTAATTTCGAAACCCTGATCGCCGCGGTAAACATAAACGACATCGCGCTTTTTTGTTAGCTCAACACGCTCCTTGTCGGGAAACTTGTAGAATCGCCAAAACAGAACTCCAACCCCTTCCGACTGCCCTAGATGAAAGCTGTACGTGCGGCCTTCCTGGCTGATGTCTTGAATATTCAGGTAAGCATTTCCGCCCAAGGCGTCAATCATCTGATCGACGAGAGCTCTAGCCTTGCGCGCGTTTTCTTGATCAATGGGGACAGATTGCGCCGCAGGGGCGGGAGGATTGGCCTGCCCGAGGGCCAGTGCAGTGAAAATAATCAGGAATAAAAAATGCTTCATGCTCCTCGTTAATTAGACGCCGTCGCAACCATTGTAGCCGCCGCCCGCATTCTTGTGGAGGGCGGACACTCCTGTCCGCCGCTTTTGAAGTTGATCTTACAGCCCCTGAATTCAAAATCAACGTCAAAGGCAGCGGACAAGAGTGTCCGCTCCGCACAACAACGCGTTTATCCCACCAGCACGGCGCCGCCGTTGACGTTGAAAACTTCTCCCGTGATAAAACCAGCTTCGGGTGTACACAGAAACAAAATCGGCGCCGCAATTTCTTCTGGCTTGCCTACGCGTCCCAACGGAATGGTTGCGAAAATTGCAGCCCGGCTCTTGGGATCATTCAGCGCAGCAGCGGACATATCGGTATCGACCCAGCCGGGCGCCACGCAATTTACATAAATGCCATCGCGAGCCAGTTCGGTAGAGAGTCCTTTGACCATAGCGATCAGCGCGCCCTTACTCGCAGCGTAGTCGCAATGAAAAGCTTCGCCGCGTTGTCCGGCGGTAGAACTTACGAGCACAATGTGACCGGCGACGGCGCCAGACTTCTTCTGCTTCTTCATCTGGGCCACCGAATGCTTGACGAGCGCAAACACACCGTCGAGATTGATAGCCATTGTAGAGCGCCACTGCGCATCGTCCATCTGATCGATGGGGGCGTCCGTAGAAGGCCACACGCCGTGATTGCCGACGAGAATGTCGAGTCGTCCGAAGCGGGCGACAGTGCTGGCTACCAAACTGCGGGCAGTCTCTGTGCCGGAAAGATTGCAGGCAGCCGCCGCACAGTTGTCCGCGCCAAGTTCCTTGACCAGTTGATCCGCCTGCTCTTTGGCTTTCTCGTAACTGAAAAATACACGCGCGCCCGCAGCCACAAACATTCGCACTGCAGCCGCACCAATGCCACGCGAGCCCCCGGTGATGAGAGCCACCTTGCCAGAAAGAGATAGACGCATGTCAGATAGTTTGCAGCTTCAGGTTCGAGCTTGCAAGTGAGGGATGAGTAACCAATGAGAGGATGCTCGCGCAAAAGCACTTAATTCGAAAAACTCGACGGACTGCGCTCGGTCTTCAGTTGGCGCAACAGCACCCGCACCAGCATTCCGTCGTAGCGAATTCCGCTCAATCGCTCGAGCTCGGCCAAAGCCTGGCCGCTACTTTTCGCCGGAGCGAACGAGCGTTCCGTGGTCATGTTGACGTAGGCGTCGGCAACCGCGAGAACGCGCGCCCACAAAGGGATTTGCTCGCCCTGAAGACCCGCTGGGTAACCGGTGCCATCAAAAGATTCGTGGTGATGCTGGACGGCTTTGTGTAACACCTCGCTGGCCGGCTGCGTGCCAACAATCTCGCCTCCGATTTGGGCGTGCACCTTTACCTGATTAAATTCTTCTTCCGTCAGCGGCCCCGGCTTATCAAGAATCCGTTCGGAGACAAAAATCTTGCCCACGTCGTGCACGCGGGCGGCATAAATGAGATCGTCGATTTCTTCTAGAGGCAATCCCAGGGCCTTTCCTATTAGTTCGGCGTAGCGAGCCACCATTTCGCCGTGTCCGGCGGCGTTCAGTTCACGCGACTCCGCGGCACGCGACAGTGCTTCAATCGCCTCCCGCAGTATCGCCACGCTGCCTGCCTCATCCTGGCTTTCGAGAATCAGCTTTCTGAGTGTGGTGAGAAGTTCATCGAGGTGCTCAGGCCCGGTGTGCTGGCGGTGCAGAAAGCCTTCAATGTAACCGGAGATGAGCTGGCGCTGTACCGCCGCGCTCTCGCTATCTTCAGATTCGTTAGCCGTAGAAACGCGATCGCCGCCTGCGCGCTTCGAAACGTACATACCCGCATCTGCCACGCGAATGATTTCTTCCGCAGTAAAACCGTGCACCGGGAAACTGGCTACGCCGAAACTTCCGGTAATGGAATGCTCTTGCAACATGGGGTCAGTCGATAACCAGAGCCGCAAGCGCTCAGCCAGCACCTGTGCCTGTTCCACCCCGGTTTCAGGCATGAGAATGATAAATTCATCGCCACCGTAACGCGCCACTACGTTTGACTGCCGGCATTTTTGTTCCAGCAAGCGTCCTACCCGCGCCAGCACGAGGTCGCCTTCAAGATGCCCCAGCGTGTCATTCACTTCTTTAAACTTGTCGAGATCAACCAGCACCACGGAGAAAGGCCGGCCGGAGCGGGAGGCGCGTTTCCACTCCGAACTGAGTGCTTCCCAGAAGAAGCGGCGCGTCTTGATTCCGGTAAGGCCGTCAGTGATTGATTGTTGTTGCAGCTTTTGAAATACGAACGAATTATGCAGGGCCGTAGCCAGCAGGTCGGCCAACGTATTCATAATCAAAACATCTTCCGGCGAGAACGCATCCTCATTTCGGCTTTCCACGTTGAGCACGCCGAGCAGAGTTTCTCCGTAGGTAATCGGAATGCACAGCACCGCCCGCGAATCTGGCAGCACTCCTTGTATGTTGGCTTCGCCCGTGGTCTGCACCAGCGCACTCTCGCCGCTTCGAGCTGCGCGTCCGAGAATTCCCACGCCCAGCGGAATGCGCATGCCCAAAGCCTTCGCCGTGCTGCCGGCTTCGGCTTTGATTTCGATGTCTTTGCGAATGTAGTCAAAGATGCCAATCCCGATGTGATCAAAGTGAAAGTTTTTCTGGATGTGACCGACGATCTCCAGCAGCATCTGTTCTGCGTCTTCACTGGAGATGGCGGTCTTGGAAATGCTATTGAGAAAGGCGAACTGCCGGGCGCGGCGTTGCTCTTCTGCAAACAGCCGCGCGTTCTCCACCGCGACGGACACCTGGCCTGCCACCGTTTTCATTACTTCGAGATCACGCTGTTCGTAGACATATTCGCGGTCTACACTCATCACTGCCATCACGCCGGCAGGTTTGCCGCCCTGCATTATGGGAGCGCCGCAAAAACATTTGGAGTGCCGCGGCGGAATGTACGTTGTGCCCAGACGTTCGCGAGCGCGCTCCAGATCGGCGCGGATCAGCAGCGGCTGCCCGTTGCGAATAATATATTCGGTCAGACCGTTGTCGACCTGGCGAGAGCGTTTGGGCTTAGCCTGGCCATTTTCCACTTCGAACTCAAAGCGGATGTGCTCGCCTTCCAGAAAAGCTACATAAAAATCCGCGGTGTCAAAAATTTGCGACAGCTCTTTGTAAACCGTGCGCAAGATTTCGTCCTGGTCGAGTCGCGAGCTGATCGCTTGTCCAATCTGAGTCAGCAGTTCGTATTCCTTGGTCCGACGTTGAGCGTCGTGCATCACCACATAATTTTCCAGGGTTAGTCCAATCTGCAAAGCCAGCCCGATGAGCAGGCGCAAGTTAGAGGCGCCGAACACCCGCCGCTCAGCATGGGGAAAAATAATTACGCCGAAGTTGTGCTCACGGGTCTGCAGGCTCACGGCGGTAATGTTCTTTATATGTTCCTCGGCCATCACCTGGCGAAACTGTTCGAAGCGTGCGCCAGGAAAAGCCGGCAGCGGCTCGGACATTTCAGCGATGTTATGGAAGGTCGCGAAGCCGCCACGCCGGTAAGCCAGTTCGGCGATGTATTCTCCGGCGCCCCTCTTTTCCATCTTGCTGACCAGTTCAGGCGAAAATCCCTGCTGCACGGAAGGTAGAACAGCACGCCAGCGCTCGGAGATATAGATCATCGCCCGTCCGGTCGGCAATGGAGCCACCAGTCGGTCCAGAATATTTTGTACGCTGGGCTTCAGTTCTTCGGCCGAAAGCAGTCGCATGGGATCGACGCCCAAGGTGGAGAATGCCAGCGCATTTTCCTGTACCGCATTGCGCTCATTCTCAAACAAGACCATTGCCATCGCGATGCCCAGCAGCATTTGCGGGATAGGACCCAGGAACTGCCCTGCGGCACCGAACATGGCTAGAAATGGATTGTGCAACTCTCCGAAAACCATCAGCACAGCCCACAACGCCAGCGAAACCGCCAGAAATGTGAAGGCCACAGAATTCTTGCGATGCGCGTAGCGATAGAAATAAAAGGAGCAATACAAAAGGACGACGCCCAGGCCGATATCTAACGGGAGATGAGGATTAGAAAGACTCCCAAGATGAAACACGCCGCCGACAGTCTGGGTTCTCAGATTCCCCACAGCGAGGGCTATACCCCCTGCGGCAATCGCAAGGTCATACCACCGCCAGCGGAATTTCTGCCGTCCCATCAATCGGGTTGAGACGAAGATGCAGAGCGCCATGGCCGTCAGCAGCAATGAACTCAAAAGTGAAACCAACGCCGAGGGCGGACGGAACACGACCCAGGAATCCGCGGCATAGTGCAGTGTGTAAGCGGCCCAGCCAAGTTGCCAGGCGCGGAAGTATTGATGGCGGCTCTGCTCGTAGAGATAGGTGAACAGCAGGAGTAACAGTAGAGCAACTAGACCCGGGCCCATGACTACCGTAATTGGAATAGTATCCATCGCGCTGGAGGAGAGCTTTTTGCCCTACACTGACTGCAAGCAAGACCGACGAGCTTTCAATATTTTCATACGATCTTAGACAAAACAATAGTTTTTAGATGAGGGTACGGCAGTTTAAATCACCTCAAAGTAACCACCTGGAGGTTACCTGCGCTACTTGACGCGCCTGCCTTAGTGTCTCGCTCCTGCAGGCCGTTTCTCAGATGGGTTATATTGTTGATTCCACCATACTCGGCCCACCGGAAGTTGAGTCGGGCTCAAAAGACGCTATGAGTACTGCTAACCCCCAGACCGCCGCCGACAATGCCCCCGCCGAGTCCCGTCCGTCGAACTTCATACGCGACATTATTCTGGACGACCTGAAGACCAATAAATACGCTGGCCGGGTGCAGACCCGCTTTCCGCCCGAGCCCAACGGATATCTTCACATCGGCCATGCCAAGGCGATTTGCCTCGATTTCGGTCTGGCTGCCGAATTCGGCGGTCATACCAACCTGCGTTTCGACGACACCAATCCCGAGAAGGAAGATGTCGAGTACGTCGATTCGATCATGGAAGACGTTAAGTGGCTGGGCTTCCAGTGGGATGGTCTTTTCTACGCCTCCGATTATTTCGATCAGCTTTACGAATGGGCCGTGCAGCTCATAAAAGCAGGTAAGGCCTATGTCGACGATTTAAGTGCGGACGAGATCCGCCAGTATCGCGGCACGCTGACCGAACCCGGCAAAGACAGCCCATATCGCAACCGTTCGGTCGAAGAAAATCTTGCACTCTTCGAACGCATGCGGGCGGGGGAGTTTCCCGATGGTTCGCGAACCCTGCGCGCAAAAATCGACATGGCTTCGCCGAACTTCAACTTGCGCGACCCGGTGATGTATCGAATTCTTCACGCCGATCACCACCGTACCGGCAGCAAATGGCCCATCTATCCCATGTATGATTTTGCTCATGGGCAGTCGGATTCGCTTGAGCGGGTTACGCACTCCATGTGCACGCTTGAGTTCGAGGATCATCGCCCACTCTATAGTTGGTTCATAAAAGAGCTAGGGATATTCCCTTCGCAGCAGATCGAGTTCGACCGCCTCAACCTGACTTACACAATATTGAGCAAGCGCAAGCTGCTGCAGTTGGTGCGTGAAGGCCGCGTCAGCGGCTGGGACGATCCCCGCATGCCCACGCTCTCCGGCATTCGCCGTCGCGGATACACTCCCGAAGCCATTCGCAATTTCTGCAATGCGATTGGCGTTTCCAAGACTACGGGCTCGATCGAACTGGCGATGCTCGAGCACTTCGTTCGCGAGGACCTGAACAAACGCGCAGCGCGTGCCATGGCCGTGCTGCACCCGCTGAAAGTTGTGATCGACAATTATCCGGAGAATCAGACCGAAGAAATGGACGCGGTGAATAATCCCGAGGATCCGAGCGCGGGCTCACGCAAAGTTCCGTTCTCTCGCGTGCTCTACATTGAGCACGATGACTTCCGCGAGGTTCCTCCGCCGAAATATTTTCGCCTGTCGCCGGGACGCGAGGTTCGCTTGCGTTACGGCTACTTCATCATCTGTAAGAGCGTTGTGAAAAATGACAAGGGCGAGGTGGTTGAGGTTCGCTGCACTTATGATCCTGAAACTCGCGGCGGAAATTCTCCTCCGGATGGGCGCAAGGTGAAGTCCACCATTCACTGGGTTTCAGCCTCGCATGCTGTGGACGCTGAAGTGCGGATTTACGAGAATCTTTTCAGCAAGGAAGATCCCAATCAAACCGCCGAGGGTGAGGACTTCACCGCGAGTCTGAATCCGAATTCGCTCGAAGTGCTGACCGATGCCAAGTTGGAGCCATCACTGGCCCATGCCGCACCCGGCAGCCGCTATCAGTTCGAGCGTCTGGGATATTTCTGCGTCGATCGCGACTCAACGGCAGGAAAGCCAGTCTTCAATCGCACGGTCGCGCTGAAAGACACATGGGCGAAAATCGAAAAGAGGAAATAGCGCGGAGTGGGCATTTCTGCGCTGCGAAAGCTGGCACGTGCCGCTAGCGGAGCGGCCGTGGGAATGTTCACGTGTCACAGACTTAGTCGGACGAACAAAACTAGGTTGTCTTCATGCCGCGGGGACTGACGCGGTTTCATCACAGTGGCAGAGTCGTTTCGTCACTTTCTGCTGTTACTATCGCCGCCGGGTCACTGCGGATGCAAGCCGACGAATCTTCGAGTCAGCTTTGGACCGCGTGCGGTGCCCTTTCAGGCTTCAGGTTTGCGGGCGCGTCGTCATGCCGGAGCATGTTCACCTGCTGCTCAGCGAACCACGAGGTCCCTCCACTCCGCAGATCATCGCCTTCGCGATGATCTTCTCCGGTCGGGATGACAGAGTTGAGTGGCTTGGCGCCACTGCTTGGCATGGGTTTTTGACGTTAACCTGGGCCCGCCACAAGCCGACGCCCTCAGTTGGCAGGGCCAACCCTTTATCGCTTTTTGCTTTTACGTGCCTTCGCTCGCGTGCCCGCGGGCGCTTTCTTCTTCGATTTGGTCTGATTGTATTCAATGGCGGCACGGACAAGATTTTTTAGAGCATGCCCATCAATCCTGTCGCCCTCAAATAAATCGATGGCTCGCCACTGGTTGCCTCCGAGGCCCGCGTTGAAGAGCTTGTCAGGATCTGCGAGGCTCGCCCCGTGGGAAAAAGTGAGCTTCACTTTATCTTTGTGGGCGTTTCCGACCGCGATGATTCCGTCGCGCGACCACACTGGACTTCCCATCCACTTCCATTCCTCGATGATCTCCGGGTCGGCCTCAAGGATGCTCTTGCGGACGCTGGCGAGCGTTTTGCCACGCCAGTCTGTGAGTTCTGCGATCATCTCGTCGATTAACGCAGAGGCAGATTCCGTCGGGACGGGCTTTTCCATGTACACCTCCAACTCTCGCACCTAATTTAGCTGCGCTCAGCGTAACCTGCAACCTCCGCAAGTGAATATATTGCAGTGCGCGAACGGCGGGGCAGGTGGCCTACTCAAGCCTGGTTTTGGCTTGACGGGGTTTGAGATCTCCTCAGGCCTGTCATCCAGACCGCAACAGATCACCGCGAGAGCGGTGGTCTGTGGAGTGGAGGCCTTGCATCGTGACCTCACCCGGCTGTGTGGGACGGTGGAGATCGAGTCGGAACAGACGACGCGAATCCACCAATGAGCACGCTGCAAACATGTTCCTTCAACTGCTACCTCCGCGCGCCCGTAACTGGTCGGTACGGCGCAAGCAGAGCATTGAGCGACCGACGTATCCATGCCGCCAGCGTACCTTTGCGGTAGACCGCCCAGTCGAGCATGGCGCCCCCGTTGACTTGCTGGACGAGCCGAGCGAGTTGGGCGGTGTCGCAGGGCTTCAACTCGCGAGCAGTAACGGCGTCATCCAGCAACTTCTTGGTCTCGTCGCGCGTGGTTGCGAATTGGATGAGGAGTACGGCGTGGAACTCCGGGTCGGTGAGGTCGATCTGCAGGTAGGCGAGAGCGTTGGCCATCGACTCCGGAGTTGCGGCGAAGCTACTGCATTCGGCGAACATGCCAATCAGGGTCTTAATCGGGGACCCGTATTTCGCGCGGGCGGCGGCGAACTGTCCAGGGACATCCGCGGTCCAGGTTTTGCAGTTGGCTAGGAGCAACTCACGCTTGGTGCCGAAGCGCTGAATGATCGTGGCGGGATGAACCCCTGCCTCTTTAGCAACATCTGCCAGTGTAAGCTCGACCGGGCTGCGACGCTGCATGACGCGCGCCGTAGCGGCGAGGATTTCTGCGTCGGAAGTTTCACGCGGGCGCGGGGCCATCTAAGATTAATTTCGTGCGCAGCCAGAATAACTGAATGACCGTTTATTTTCCACTTGACATTACTAAATGGCCGTTTATTATTGCACTCGCAGGACATTGAGGATTTGAACATGACTTTCGCTGAATTTAAAGCATCAGCCGCGGACGCGGAGCCGCCCGACGAGTCAACAGCTCCTTTGGCCGCGCTTTGGTGGGATGCAAAAGGCGAGTGGACGCGGGCCCACTCGCTCGTCGACGAACTCGAAACCGCGGAGGGCATGGCTGTCCATGCCTATTTGCATCGCAAGGAAGGCGCGACGTCGAATGCGGATTACTGGTACGCCCGGGCCGGACGGACGTTCTATCGACCGACGCTAGAAGCCGAGTGGGAGGCGCTGGTCGAAGGTTTGTTACCTGGCGATGGAAAATCCTGAGGACAATGCAATGGCCCAAGGATCTAGAAAGACGCGAGAACAAGCATTGCGAGGCAAGATCGCGCTGGTAGCCGGAGCCACGCGCGGAGCCGGCCGCGGCATTGCCATTGCTCTGGGTGAAGCTGGTGCGACGGTCTACTGCACGGGGCGCAGTTCGCGCCGAGGCGGTTCTCCTAGGCTTTCTGGCAGCGCTCGTAAATCCAAAGTACGGCCTGAAACCATTGAAGAAACTGCTGAACTGGTAACAGCGGCGGGGGGACACGGCATAGCTGTGCGAGTCGATCACACCGAACCTCAACAGGTGAAAAAGCTGGTTGCTCAAATCAAGCGACAGCATAAAGGACTGGACATTCTGGTCAACGATATCTGGGGCGGTGACCCCTTGACCGAGTTCGGTAAGACATTTTGGAAAGTGAACCTCGACAATGGCCTGCACATGCTGAAGCAAGCGGTTCACTCGCACATCATCACTTCTCATTTCGCGGTGCCGCTGATGCTCGGCAGGCGCGGCGCAATTATTTTCGAGATCACGGATGGAGATGCTTTTTATTACCGTGGGAATATTTTTTATGATCTGGTGAAAATTTCGGTGATACGGCTGGCTTTCGCCATGTCCCGTGAGCTGCGCAAACGCAATATCACATCCTTAGCGTTGACTCCGGGATTTTTGCGTTCGGAAGCGGTGCTCGATCATTTTGGGGTGAGCGAGGCTAATTGGAAGGATGTAGGAAAGAGGAAAAATCCGCATCAGAACAGCAAAGACCAGAATGATGCTCCGGCGGATTTCATGGTGTCAGAATCGCCGAGGTATATCGGCCGCGCCATCGTCGCGCTGGCTAGGGATCCGAAGGTGCAGGAGAAGAGTGGACGAGTGTTCAGTTCATGGGCGCTGGCCCGGGAGTACGGATTTACCGATGTTGACGGGACGCGTCCGGATTGGGGCAAGTATGCGCGGAAGAAATACGGGAAGTACAAAATCTGCGATGAGCGATTTTATTCTTATTGGGCTCCGGGATTGGTAGAGTTAGCCTTCCCGGACTGGTTCTGACGTCGGCCGACCGCGCACACTCCGCTGCACCGTTCGCTTCGCCTGACGGCGAGTCGCAAGTCACCACATGGGCAATCGGACGCTTCAGTCTGCGGCTACGGCTGCGGGGACGGCGGCTTCACGACGGCGGGTGGAACGATTTGGGGGCAGACCGGCGTCGCGAATTTTATAGAGCAGAGCGCGGTAGCTGATGCACAAAGCTCGCGCAGCTTGTTTGCGGTTCCAGTGGTGAGCTTGCAAAACCTTCAAAATAATTTTGCGCTCGAGTTCGCGAGTAGCCTTGCGGGTCAAGACTTTTAGAGAAATCGGGCCGTCCAGGTTGATCTCGGGATTGAAAAATTCCTGCTCGTGACGGGCGACTAGGTCGTTGCTGATTACTTCTTCGCTGCCCAGGATCACGTAACGCTTGACCAGATTTTCCAGTTCGCGAATGTTTCCCGGCCAATGGTATTTCTGCAGCACGCCCATGAGATCCAGCGAAAGCGCGCGGGCGCGACAATTATATTTGCGGTTGTAATATTCGAGGAAATAATTAACTAGAGCTTCGATATCGCCGCGGCGTTCGCGAAGCGGCGGCATGCGCAAATTCACCACGTTGATGCGATAGTACAAATCCTGACGGAAGGTGCCATTCTCAATTTCCGATTCCAGCTGGCGATTGGTCGCGCAAACGATGCGGACTTCGACTTTCTTATCCTCTTGGGCGCCGATGCGACAGAATTGGCCGTCCTGTAAAAGCTGGAGAAGTTTGGACTGCAGGGCCAGATCAAGCTCGGAAATTTCGTCCAGGAAGAGGGTGCCGCGATGCGCCATCTCCACCCGCCCCGGCTTGGTTCCATAAGCTCCGGTGAAAGCCCCTTTTTCGTATCCGAACAGCTCGCTTTCCAGCAGGGTTCCGGGAATGGCGGGACAATTCACCTTGACGAACGGTCCGCTCTTCCACGGAGACAATCCATGGATCATGCGAGCAATAATGTCTTTCCCAGTGCCGCTCTCGCCATGAATTAATACCGGAACGTTCGCGCTGGCTACCTTGTCCATGCGAGCGCGGAGGGACTGCATCGCTTCAGACTTGCCAAATATGATTGCGTCGGGAGGAAACTCGCCTAAGGGATGAACCAGGGAACTGACAGAATTTGTCGTTGAAATAGGCATTTTCTTGCGTAGGACTCCTCTACCCGACCATCAGTGTGCACCCGGAGAGCCAAATGCAACAAGTACCCATTTACCCGCTTGCATATTACTTTAGTATCCGTTTTTCAACGACTTAAACCGATCTATTGCCTCGACTCTGAGGCGCGAAAGACCGTGGTAGGAAAGCTCACAACCTGCTTTTGCAATAGGAAAAACTTTTCACACAGTAGAACTAAGTTTCCGTCGAGATGCCGATTTGTCGGAACGGCCAGCCGGGAGTAGCGGGCGGGAAAATTTTAGACCAAGAAGGTTATATCCATCGATATGGGTTATGCGTACGGTACGAGCTCGCAGGGTTCGGGAAGCTTTAGGGAATGAATTACCTGAAACCAATGGCGCGCTGGGAATCTCCAGAGAAACCCGCGACGAGAGCGGCAAAGAGCGCCGCACGGCAACTAAGGCGCCTCCGGCTGAGATATTGAGAGCGGTTGCAAATTCCAACGATTCTTTTCCATCCTCGTCGCGGCTGCGAACAAAGATTGGAATTGCTAGCGGCAGGCGCGGCCACTTCCGGTTTTCGATTTCCGGTGTTTGTTTCTTCAAACGGCAACCCCTAGGATGGACTTAACGGATCGTTTACCGCATCTTGGGGGCCAAACCCAGTCCAAAGTTGGGACAACTATACGAGTGAGAACCGTTTAGACCCAATCTGTTATCAAGAATAAGGGCACAGGAAGTGATGAGGAATAGCCATCTATTTGCCCTTTGTTCGCCAGCGAAACATCCTTTTTCAACCGGAATCAAAAGCTTGGTCTGCAAGCTTTTTCCCTTCCGTGACTACTTCCTTGCGTTTTCCGTTGACACGTCAGAAGCCATGTCATAGCATCGAGAGAGTTAGCATTCACCTCAGCGAGTTGAGTGCCCCTCCCTCTTCGTACTAATCACTGGGCTCCAAACCATGGCCGCAACGCCTGAAAAGACTTGTCTGCCGCAAGGAAAGCAATCTAAAGCTGGCTACTCGGACATCTGTCCATCGAGGCCGGAAGGTCAGACACATTGCCCTGACCCCAATTGCAGTCAAGACCTACTGCAACAGTTTAACCAGTTGCAAGAACGGTTTCAGCGCACCACCAACGCACTAGCCTCGGCTGCTCACGATCTTAAAACTCCGCTGGCCATTCTGAACGGTTACGTGGAACTTTTACAAAGCGAAAAGCTCGGCGGACTCAACGATCGCCAGCGCGAGATTCTGGCCGATATGCGCACCAGCGGTCAGCGTTTGCAGCGCTTCATTCAAGATTTTCTAAGCTTCAGCGTTCTTGAAATCGGCGAGATGAAGATGCACTTCGAGCCGGCCGATCTCAATACTTGTCTGTCCGAAGTCTGCCGCCTGTGGTCGCATTCCTTCCAGGAAAAAGGGCTGGCGCTGTATTTTCTGGCCAACGAAAAATTGACAGAATTCGCCTTCGACGTCGCTAAGGTGCAGCGCGTAGTTTCGAATCTTCTGGAGAATGCATCCAAGTTCACGCCTGCGGGTGGGACGGTCTGGCTGCACGCGGAGCCCTATATGTGGGAGCGCCGCAGCGCGGCGAATCCAGAGAACCCTCTGGAACGCCGCCGGCAAACCATCTCTCATCCGAATTCCGTGAAGGTGAGCGTCTCGGATACGGGACCGGGAATTCCGGCGGAATACCATATCGAAGTGTTCGACGACTTTTTCCAAATGCCGCAAAGTGACAGCCAGTCGGGGATGGGCTTGGGCCTTGCCATTGCCCGCCGCCTGGTTGCCGGCATGGGAGGCAAGATATGGCTGGAGAGCGACGCCGGCGCAGGTTGTAAATTTTCATTCATTATTCCGCTACTTCCTCCCTCCGCAACCAACGACGTAATCAGCCCAGGGAAAAGCAAATGAAAGCTGCCGCCCACAACATTCTGCTGGTCGACGATGAACCGGGAATGCTGCGTTACATTCGCACCTTGCTTGAAGTAGACGACTACAAAGTTGAGACCGCGAGCACTGGCGAAGAAGCCATCGAGCGAGTGCAAAAAGGCTTGCGTCCGGAACTGGTGCTGCTCGACCTGCTTATGCCGGGAATCGACGGCATCCAGACTCTGGAACAATTGCGCAAGCTTCAGCCGGGCGTCAAGGTCGTGATGCTCTCTTGCGTCAGCGACACTCGCAAGGTGGTGCAGGCTATCCGGCTTGGAGCGCATGACTATCTGACCAAGCCTTTCCAGAAAAGTGAACTTGACACCGTCATCGACCAGTGCCTCGGGACTAATAAGCAGAACTATCCGGGCGAGATGGAAGAAGTCGGCGACGATGTGTTCTTTGTGGCCGCGAGTCCGATTATGCGCAAGCTGCGATCGCAGGCGGCGCTGGTCGCGAATGTAGACATCCCGGTGCTGATGCTGGGCGAAAGCGGAACCGGCAAAGAAGTGATGGCGCGGCTGATTCACAAACTATCTCCGCGCGCTCATCGAACTTTCCTCAAAGTGAACTGCGCTGCGGTTCCCGCCGACCTGCTCGAGAGCGAATTGTTTGGCTATGAAGCAGGAGCTTTCACCGGCGCCAATCACGCCAAGCCCGGCAAGTTTGAGCTGTGCAACAAAGGCACCATCCTGCTCGACGAAATCGGCGAGATGCCGCCCGGGTTGCAGGCGAAGTTGCTGCACGTATTGCAGGACCAGCAGTTCTCCCGGCTGGGCAGCCGCTCGATGATTAAAGTCGATGTGCGGATTCTGGCCGCAACCAATATCAACATTCCCGAAGCGCTGGCTAACAAACGTCTGCGCGAAGATCTTTATTACCGGCTCAATGCCTTTACTCTGTCGGTCCCGCCACTGCGCGAGCGTAAGGAAGAGATTCCTATCCTGCTCAAGCACTTTATGGCAAACATGTCGGAGCGCTATGCGCGGCCACCGTTACCGCTTTCGACCGAATTGCTGCAGGCTTGCCAGGATTATTCCTGGCCGGGAAACTTGCGCGAACTCAATAATTTCGTCAAACGCTATCTGGTTCTCGGGGATGAGAAGTTAGCCATTGAGGAGTTGAGCCCGAAGACCGATAGTAGTGGCGCTCACTTCGACTCGGCAGCGCCAGACAACGGGGATTCACCCGGCGGATTGAAGTCTTTAGCGCGGACTGCAAAAGATGGAGCCGAAGCCGAGGCCATCAGCAAAGCTCTCGACGAAACCAACTGGAACCGCAAGCAGGCGGCGGTGCTGCTGAAGATCAGCTATAAGGCTCTGCTCTACAAGATTCGTCAGTACGGCATTGCTCAATCCAAGAGCCATAAACTTTCCGCCGGTGCCTAATTCACAGGCAGGATAGAATCCCACTTTCCACCCAATAGCCTGATTCCGCCGATTTGACCGGTCGAGCTAACCCCTTCGCTTCCGTAGGACAACCACAACCGCTATTCCGCAATTCTAAGTTTGGCTACCGAATTCAACCTTAGTCCCTTTCCCCGGAGCCGCTCCAGTCCCTAGCCGGGTTGCCCGTTTCGCAGACCGGGACTCTGACACCAGGGTCAGCAGAAGTCCCGCTCAAACTCTCTTAACATTGTGCGCGTTTCGAAACTGGTGAGGATGGAGCACCGGCAATTCTCTACTGGAGGCGTGCGTCCCCGCTCTGATGGACGGGCGAGAACTGGTCTTATAACTACGGTGTCAGCTTCCACACCGTTCCGCAACCCGTCCCTTGGCAACCGCGACCACCTTGCGAGGCGGTACCGTAGAGGGTTCCGTTCGGGTCCCGAATCAAACCTGAATAGGGAAATTCACCATCCGGCCCACTAAAGCTATGCAGCAAGGTTAGAGTTCCCTTCGTGTTCAACTTGTACACCGTGCCGCAGCCATAGCCACCGCATCCGGTGCCGCCGCCCGTTACGGTATCGCCATAGAGGTTGCCGCCACTGTCCATAATCACACCTGCGTTGGGTTCCGATCCGTCTTTCATTCCGCCGGCAAAGCTGTGCAGTGTGGTCGCCCTGCGACTGGCATCGAGCTTGAACACCGTTCCGGCGCCCGAAGCACCGCAGTCCTGCGTGGTTCCGTACAGATTTCCCTTCTGGTCTATAACCAGAGTTCCGGCAGGAAAACACCCGTCTCCGCCACCGACAAAGCGGTGCAGCAGGGCTACTGCGCCGTTCTTATCAATCTTGTACACCGTGCCGCAGCCGTAGCCGCTGCATCCAGGCCCGCCGCCCATCGCGGTGACGCCATAGAGGTTTCCGTCTGCGTCCATAATCAAACCTGAGCTGGGAAACCGTCCGTCCGCCCCGGAAAAGGTATGCAAAATAGTCTCGGCGCCGTTAGTATCCAGCTTAAACACGGCTCCGTACTCGGAGGGACCGCCGTACCACGTAGTTCCGTACAAATTACCCGCTTTATCTCGGAGCAATCCAGCTACGGGATAGAATCCGTCGGCAGGTCCTCCGGTAAAGCTATACAGCACGGTCTCGTTGCCCTTGAGATCAAACTTAAATACTGTGCCATCGCCCATCGTGCCGCCCTCAAGGGTAGTGCCATAGAGATTGCCTTCCTCGTCCTCGATCAATTGCGACTCGGGACACGACCCATCCGTGAAATTGAACGTATGCAGGACGGTCTGACTGCCGCGGCGGTCGACTTTGAACATGGCTCCGTACTCGTTGGAGTAAGAAGTACAAGCTGTGCCTGAGGTGGTGCCATACAGATTTCCCGCAGGATCGCGAAGCAGACCTGCCTGTGGAAAGATGTCCGAATTCCCTCTAAACTTGTACAGCACAGTGAGGGTCTGCGCCTGCACCGATGGCGCCCCAAAAGCTCCAAGCAAAGTCGCAAAAGTTAGCGCGACGCTGGCTGCTCGCAAAACTATTCTTGATATCGAGGCCGAAGATAGGTGGGACATGAATCCCTCCCTGTTTCCAAGACGTGAGTGGCGGACGTTTGAGGGCGCCGGAGGCGAATTGGTTGCCTATCCTCTCGCACGTGGGGTCGCTTCGTATCAGGGCATGCCTTCCAGGCATGCCGCAAATGGCAGAAATGGGTTCGGCTTTTAGCCGCCGTTTGGCGGCTGCGGAAAAATGCTGCTCGCCATGCCTAGTTGCTGAGATCGGGGCATTCGATAGCCGTTGGTTAGATCGGTACTGAGTGAGCTATTGCACGACCAGCGTAACCAGCGTCGTCCGCGTGGCACTGCCTGACACAGCATTGACGGTCACCGCGTAAGTTCCCGCTGGAGTTCCGGTCGTCGTAGTAACCGGTGCAGCGGTGTGGCAGCCCGGCAAGAGCAAAATAAAGACCAGCATCGCTCCGGTGAGCAGGCCAATCAACCATCGGCGCTTGCGGGAGAATTTGCCGCTCAATCCCGCACCCAACAGCGCGAGACCGGACACGGGCAACCATGTAGCGTAGAGCGGAATACCCGGGCCGCTGCCATGACGCAAATCGGTGGTCGTTGTCACGCGCGCCGTGGTGTTGATTATGAGCTGCGAACTTTGCGCGCCAGTGTTGAGATTCGGGATGGGATTGTTGTTTCCCGGCACGCATGTAGCGCCGGTGGGCAAACCGCTGCCGCAGGAAATCGATACGCTGTCGGGAAATCCGCTGTTTGAGCTGGGAGTGACCGTAGCGGTGAAGACTGCAGGAACGCCTGCCGGAACGGTAGCTGTGGCTGGGGAGACGGTAAGGCTGAAGTCATTTACGGTAACGCTGGCGCTGGCCGTGGCTAAAAGCGATTGTCCTACAAAAGCCGAAGCGCTATTGCCTAAGCTCACGGAGCCACCAGGCAGAGTGGGAGGAACCGGGGTCACAATCACGGTCACTGTAGCAGTAGCGCCGGCGTTTAGCGTTCCAATATTGCACAACACAGTGTTGTTGGTGGGAGAACCGCAAGTACCCGGGCTGGCGGTCGCAGAAACAAAACTTGAGCCCGACGCCGGCAGGAAATCCGTGAAAGTCACGCCGTTGGTGAACTCGCCGCTGTTAGTGATGGTGTAAGCAAAGCTCACCTGACTGCCCATTCCGACTACCAAAGGAACGGCGTTTGGCGTCGGCATGGTGAGATTCAGAACCGGGGCAAGCTTGGTGACAAACGCATCGCTCGGTCCGTGCAGAGTGCCTTGATCAGCATTCAGTACAGGGAAGTTTGTGGAATTGGTTTCTCCGGTCAAATAGCTCGAGCCTTGCTGGTCTATGGCGATGCCGGTGCCTATGTCGGTGCCGTTTCCGCCTAAGTAGCTCGTGGTACTGGTAGGAATACAGCTCGGATTTCCGATGGGGCTGCAAGTGGCAAGCGTGTCCACGCGAGCAAAAAATGCGTCGCTGTTGCCCCCCTGGTAAGTGGTCTGCACAGCGCTGCCGACGATGGGGAAGTCTGTGGAATTTGTCCAGCCAGTAATGCGTGCTCCGCCTGTATTGTCGACCGTAATCGCTGTACCGATGTCCGTACCCGAGCCCCCAAGATAAGTAAAGTAATTCAGGGGAACATCAAATGTAGTACAGCTCGTAACACAAGGAATTCCAAGTTTGGCGACGAATGCATCCGTCCCCCCATGATTGGTGGGCTGTAGCGACGTCGTCGTTGAAGTCCCGGTCACATTGAAGTCGGTGGATTCAGTCGAACCCGTGATGTAAGCGTCGCCGCCCGAATCCACGGCAATGCCGTAGCCAATATCATCGCCAGAACCGCCGAGGTAAGTTGCATACAACAGCTGTGTACCAGTGACACCTGCGGGATTGATCTTGGCCACGAATACGTCGTATCCGCCATCATTCGTCGCTTGATACGCGTTCAGCAGGGGCATATCGGTGAAATTCGTTCCCCCGGTTATGTACGCATTCGAGCTGCCGTCGACAGCGACGCCTCCGCCCATTACCCCGCCGGTGCTGGGGCTGCTGCCGCCAAAATAAGTCGAATACGGCACGCTGCTGGAGCCGCTGGCATTCGGATTCACCTTAGTGAAAAAGAATTGGTTGGTAGACTTCGAAGAGACTTGATACGCGCCGACGGTGGAAGGAAATCCTGTTTGTGATTCTGTTGATGTCGTGGTCCCGGTTACGTAGGCATTGCCGCCAGGATCAAGCGCGATGCCTGAAGCAATATCCGCGCCACTGCCTGAAAGATAAGTCGAGTAGAGCAGCGTTCTTCCCGTAGGATCCAGCTTGCTCACAAAGACGTGCTGGCCACCGGAAACGGGCGTAGCCTGAAAAGCCGCATTGCTTCCGTTGGTCGGGAAATTGCCCGAGTTAGTCGTGCCCGCCACGACAATATCAAAGCCGGAATCGACGGCGATACCCGCTGTATAGTCGGTGCCGCTTCCGCCGAGATAGGTCGCAAAGACCAACTGCCCAATCGAATTGAATTTGGCAATAAATGCGTTCGACGTTGCTCCGGCCCCCAGAGTTGGCTGGTATTCACCCGTTGTCTGCGGGAAATCGGTCGAAGTCGTTGCCCCGGCCACGTACGCGTTCGAGGCCGCGTCGACGGCGATTGCGGGACAGCCCGGAGTAAAACTCAAGCCGGTAATTGTCGAGCAACTCTCCGCTCCGCTGCCGCCGAGGTAGGTTGAGTAGGAGAGTTGTGGATCGATGATCAATGCTCGAGTGCGATCATACGAGCCCAGTTCGAAGCCGACTTCGTCTTTTGTCTGGCCACGCAATTCAAAGCGGCCAGCGACGTTTCGTTCTTCGTCTCCAAATTTCTGATAGACACGCGGTGCATGCAATTGCAAGTCACTTCCGTCGAGCGCAAGGACAAGATCGCCGTGCGCGTCGATTGACAGATTTCGAGCCCCGCTGAACTTCAGAGCCACGAACTTCGGATCGCTCCCCGGCGAAACTTCGAAGTCATACTCCAATTGGCCCTGATTGCCGTAATACACCAAATCAATTCCGGGATACACGTTGCGATAGCGCACGCGCGCAAACTGAGGGATGTCGCGATGCCATTTGCCAGGATCGTTGCCAATGAGGTAATTGCTTTCGCTGGGAAGTGGAACATCGCCAATTGGATCGCCAGTGGATGAACCTCCCGACAACTTCATCATCACAACTGAAGTGGCGGGATGTCGAGAGTCAGATGCGAAATGCTGCAGCGCCAGCACAGCTTCTTGATCGGTAAGGTAAAGGCCATATCCGCGGCCGCGCGCCAGAAATTTCACCTGCGCATCGGTTTGACCCTGATTCGGCTCAAAGATCAGCGGCAGATGGCTGTACGCTGACAAAGCTCGCTGCCTGTCTTGCACAACGGAAACATTCAAAGACGGATGAGACGGGAAAAGCCGGGAAGAATCCGCTGCCTTGGCAACCTGCGATTTTGCTGTAGAAGGAGCCAGACTGAGCGCGACGACTCCAAGCACGATTAAGAACGCGACAGCAATCAACACGCGGGACTGCGAACAAGTATTTCCCGACCGATAGCGATTCAATCTCACTTACTCCTCCGATTTCCCGCGCTGTCTTTTCCCGATTTTAGGGAGAGGAAGAAGAAACGGCGTACAAACGTCACCCCGAGTCGCGCCCGCGAAGCGGATTGCGTACCTGTCACCAAAAAATGAGTCAAAACGTAAGTAATTACTTAAACATCTGACGGATAGCCTGTCAAGATGCGCAACCCGTTCTTCGCCCTAAGAACCGTCAGATGCAGGCGGAGCTAACTGGAGATGCGTCGGCTACTGCAATTATGACCGCTGTGCTGGCAGACGAAAATCGGCCCACATTTCATTTCAATTTTTGCAGGTCGGCTCGTCCCTCCAACTCGGCGATCTCATTTCGCAGCCGCGTATAACGCCGCAGAAGGATTGTGAAATAGCCAATATGGATCGCCCAGGTCGCGATATAAGCGGCGTAAAGATAAGTCATCCGGCACTCCCCGAGTGCGAAGTCCGAGTGCTTGAACCGTGAGGTTCGAGCAGCGCTTCCAGGGCCAGGGTTTCGTCCAAGTCTCTGCGCATCACTTCCAGGCGATAGCGAGACCAGCATACCAACGCGGCGAAACAAGAGAAGGCCAGCCAGTTAATCAACAACACATGCAGCATGCGAGGATCGATGGAACCGCCCCCGCCAATCACCGGTTGCGGATGCTGCGTGCGGAAAAACCAAATGGAAAAATAAACCAGAGGGACATCGAGTGCGCCAAACACTGCTAAAACCGCGGCTAACAAAGGCGTCTGCCCGCTGCTGGAAAATCTGCGCAGAGCCAGATAGCTGACGTAAATCAGCCACAACACAAGGGTGAGAGTAAGCCGCAAATCCCAGGTCCACCAAATTCCCCACACCGGACGCGCCCAGATCGGCCCCGTCACCAGCACGACAGTACAGAAGACCACTCCAACTTCCGCCGTGACCAAAGCAACAATGTCGGCTTTGTTAGCCCGCCAGATCAAGTACACGATCGACGCGAAGAAATTGATGAAAAACAAAATGAAAGCCGTCCACGCCGAAGGCACATGGTAGTAAAAGATACGCTGCACGGGGCCCATCGTCTGCTCGGTGGGAGCGGCGACCAGCGCTTCATACAGAGCGTAGCTAAGCAGCACACCCGTGAGCACCGCGAGGATGGGGAAAACGCGCTTCATTCCGCCTGCAACACGAATCCAAATAAGAAGAGGCTAGCGATAGTAAACACCACATCGTAGGCCGCAAGCAAGACGATCCAGAACCGCGCCGAAAATTCTCCGGTGAGGATCGCACCCGTGGCCTCGACCATGGCAAGCAAAGCGGGAATAGAAATAGGGAAAAGCAGCAGTGGGAGCATGATTTCGCGGCTCCGCGTGCGCAAAGACATAGCCGCAAAAAAAGTTCCGTTGACCACGAGTGCCCAGGTCCCCAACGCCGCCACTATAGGCAACTGGTATGCGGGACCAAGCGCGCGCAGATTGTAAAACACGATGAAGAGCGGCGTCATCAGCGCCTGCAGCACGGTAACGAAGATGAAATTCCCTACCACCTTCGCGAGGAATAAAGCGTTCGGCGGCGCGGGAGAAACCCGGTATGCATCGAGCACCTGATTACGCATCTCCCGCGCCCAGGTCTGATTCAACGCCACCACGGCGGCAAAAAGAAATGCCACCCAAACCAACCCGCCGGCAATCTGCCGCGATTCTTCGGCGGTTGGATCAAAAGAAAAGCTGAAGATCACCACAACCAGCAAAGAAAAAAACAGCATGGAGTTAATGGCGTCTTTGGAGCGCCATTCCAGCCGAAGGTCTTTTGCCAGAGTCGCTCGCGTAAGAGCGCCGACGGTGCTCATCGCGTCTCCGTTGTCGCCTGCAAGTCAGGAGTGTGGCTGACGATTTGTCCAGCTTCCATCCAGACGAATTCATCGGCAGCCCCTTCGAGGAGGGATGCCTGGTGCGTGACCACAAAGATGGTCTTGCCGGAATCGCGCAATCCAGCCAGCAAACTCACCATCTCTCGCGCCGAACGCACGTCGACGTTGGAGAATGGCTCATCGAGAAGCAAGATTTTAGGATCGTTCAAGAGAGCGCGAGCCAGAGACATCCGTTGCCGCATACCTTGCGAATATTGACCCACGGGCCGCGCCAAAGAAGGATCAAGTTTGACTGCTCGAATCACCTCCGCGCAGCGCTGGTCGGCATTCTTCACATCGTAAAGCCGCGCAAAGTAGTGCAGGTTCTCCATCCCGCTCATCTCGTCGTAAAGCAAAGAAGGGTGGGCCATGTATCCAACCTGCCCGCATACCGAGCGGAGATTGGTTGTTCCCAACATCGAAATGCTGCCACGTGTGGGCGGCGTCAATCCAGCCAGAGCGCGCAGCAGTGTCGTCTTTCCTGCCCCGTTGTCGCCGAGAATGGCGTACAGACGGCTGGAAGCAAACTCCGCCGTAACGCCACGCAGAGCGGCAAAGCGTCCAAACTGTTTGACGAGATCAGTGACGATAACAGCCGCAGGCATCGCAAGCGAAGATAGCTGAAGCGGCAAACGAAGTCGAGGGCTGCTCACAATGGAGGACGGGCGTTCCGTCCGTCCAGCCGGAGTGAAAAAGCGGTGGAAGTGGCCACTTCCGTCCGGACTTATCGCACCTTCAGCCCATACTTCTGCGTCATTGGTGGAACAATACCGTTCAAGCGCAGATACTCGACGATCTGTCCGTAGTGGTCGGTAATATGCCAGACCGCAATGACAGAGATGCCAAGCTTGGTATTTGGGCCAGCATAACGGCCTTCCACGCGGTCAAGCGCGTTTTGCGCAGTGAGCGTAGCGACAACGCGGTTAGAGTAGTCAAAAGAGTCCTTCAGATACTTGATCAACTCGGCTTTTGTTTTCGCCGGATCGTGACCGCCCTTTTCGCAGTCATCGGGCGGCTTCTTGCCCTCAAATTCGTTGAAAAATGCGAACTGGGCGCAAGCCACATGCTTGACTTGTTCGCCGAAGTTGCGGGCATCTTCGAACTTTCCGGTGGTGGGGATGAAAGAATACTTGTCCTCAGGCATGGCCTCCGCGACCCCCAAAAAATTACCTTCCGCGAACTGGAGCGTACCGCCCACGCTCTCCGCGATGGACTTGGGAATGTCATCTGACTCCGGTTGTTTGGTGGCAGAGTTCTGTGGTGTTGCAGATTTCCCGACCGCGGAGAAAGCGACACTTGAGATCACAAGGAGGACGACACGAAGAAATCTCATTTTCATGCCCCTGCATTCGGTGCAGAATATCCGAAGATTAAATACAAGTCGAATCTACCAAGAAAGAGACGTGGATGCTCCGCGATCATATCTCGACTTGCTCCGGACCACCCATCCGGGCCTGCGAGTCAGTTCGATATTTGGCTGGAGCTCTTGGTCTGAACTTCAGTCATGCTCTTCGGCGCTGCACCACTGGCAGGCGCTCCCGGCTGTTGCGGCGCATACTTCGAGGCGCACTTGGCCTGCAGTTGCTTGGCGTGAAACACGCCATCGCGTCCAAAACTGCCGTCGGCCAGAGCCTGAGAATTGTCCTTGAAAGTATCCGGTGGAGGCTCGGTCCCGCTGTATGAAACTTGAAGAGTCTGGTCGTTTTCAATCAAAACAAATTCTACTTTTGTGCCGTTGCGTTTGATCGAACCAGGCTGAACGTTGCCCGCGACCCGCAGCCGCTTAGTGTGAGCCGAGTCGCCCATGCCACGCAGTTCTTTGATGGTGACGTAGTAACTCTTGCTCTCCTGCACGCCGGTGTAGGCCAGGTATCCCAGAGCCAACAAGATCACCACCGTCGCACCGCCAAATTTAAGGTATCGGCTGGTTTCGTTTGACATAGGTCAACCCCACGCTATTCGAACTGTATTCCTCAGCTTGGGCACGGGTCAAGAACCGGCCGGACATCAAGGATTACAATTCCAATAGATTCAGTTTTGATTGAGAAAGTTCCCTATGATTCACGCTTGGCATGACGTAACCCCCGGCGAGCAACTGCCGGAAGAATTCAACACGGTCACTGAAATTCCCTTTGGCTCGAGTGTGAAGTATGAGCTCGACAAAGCCAGCGGGCTGATCAAACTTGACCGGGTGCTGTACTCCGCTGTCTATTACCCCGCCAACTACGGCTTCCTTCCCCAGACCTTGGCCGAAGATGATGACCCGCTCGACGTTCTGGTGCTGTGCCAGGAAAGCGTAGTTCCGTTGACCATCATTCATGCGCGAGCCATCGGCCTGATGACCATGCTCGACAGCGGCAAAAAAGATCATAAGATCATCGCCATCGCTACCGAAGATCCTGAATTCAACACCTACCGTGAAGCTTCGCAGATGCCTCCGCACCGGCTGATTATGCTGCGCAGATTTTTCCAGGATTATAAACAGCTCGAAGGAAAAGAAGTGGAAGTGGACGAGATACGCCCCGCGGGCGAGGCGTATCCGATTATCAACGATGCATTACGCCGTTACAGCGAGCAGAGGCGCAAAGGATTCATCAAGTAGCAGTCACCAAACGTGACAGGCGTTGGCGCTCACCATAGGCTGCCCCGCTTTGCATCCCCAGGCCTTTTGAAATTCAGGCATGTTCTGCACTACGCCGTCGACCCGCCATTTTCCGGTTGAATGAGGATTAACCGTTACCTGCACTCGCTCGAACTCGGGACGCCGTTTCTCGCACCACACCCGCCCGAATCCCAGGAAGAATCGTTGCTCAGGAGTGTAGCCGTCGATCTTCTGACCTTCTTTTCCAGTTTTGTCGTCCGCAATCATGTGCTCAAGAGCCATCAAGGCGATACGCGCGCCACCATTGTCGGCGGTGTTTTCGCCAAGCGTCAGCCGGCCATTGAGTTTCAAGTCGTCGACAGCCACAAAGTTACTGTACTCGTTGGCGACGCAACTCACTCGCTGTTCAAATTCCTTGCCGTCTTCCGCGGTCCACCAGTCGTGCAGATTGCCTTGCGGATCGTACTTGCGTCCCTGGTCGTCGAACCCGTGCGTCAACTCGTGTCCGATCACCAAGCCGATGCCGCCCATGTTCACGGCATCATCCATGTTCTTGTCGAAGAACGGGGGTTGCAGAATGCCCGCCGGAAACACGATTTCGTTATAGGCCGCGCTGTAGTAAGCATTGACCGTGGGCGGCGTCATGCCCCATTCGTTGCGGTCGAGTGGTTTGCCAATTTTGGCGAGTTCACGCTTGGATTCGAATTCGTTGGCCCGCAGAAAATTTCCCAGCAGATCGCCGCGAACGATAGTGAGCGAACTATAGTCGCGCCACACATCGGGATAGCCAATTTTATTGCGGATCGCCTGCAGCTTGAACTCGGCCTGTTTCTTGGTTTCTCCCGTCATCCAAGGCAGACCCTGGATATCCTCATCCAGCGACTTCTCTAACGCAGCCACCATTTTCAACATTCGCTGTTTAGCATCAGGACCGAAGGTCACTTCCACATATTTTTGACCAAGCGCTTCGCCGAGGGATTGGTCGGTCAGTTCCACGCAGCGCTTCCATCGTTGCTGAATTTCCTGCTGCCCAGTCAGCGCCTGGCGCATCTTGAAATTTGCGTCCACGAACGGCTGCGATAGCCACGGAGCTGCTTCACGGAGTAGATGCCAGCTAACGTAGGTCTTCAAGCCGTCGAGCGATTCGGATGCGACTACGCCATTTACCTGTTTGAAAAAGTCAGGGTTGCTGACATTCATCTCCGAAAAGTTCGGCGCCCCAATCGCCGAGAAATATTGGTCGAGATGAAAGTTTGGCGCCAAGGCTACGGCTGCATCCCGCGTCATTTTGTGGTCGCGGGTGTGAGGATCGCGGCGGATGGTGCGGTCCATGGAAGCTTGGGCAAGAGCGGTCTCGATGCGCAATACCGTTTGCGCGGACTCTGCCGCTTGCGTAGACGATTGCCCGGCGAGGACGAACACCTGGGTTACATATTCCACCAGATGCTTTCGCATCTCGGTCATGCGCGCATCGTTCTTAATGTAGTAATCGCGGTCAGGCAGCGATAATCCGCCCTGGTCGAGGTAGGCGATGACTTGATCCGCATTATGCAGGTCCGAGTTGGAATAAAAATTGAACAACGGGTTGGGACCCATCAAATGCACGCGGGCAATAGCATCCATCAGAGCTTGTTTGTCGCCGGCCGCGGCGATGCGATCCAGTTCCGGCTTCAGCGAATCAATCCCCTTTGTGTCCACGCTTTTTTCATCCATGCACGATTGGTAAAAGTCGCCAATCTTTTGTTCAACGGCAGTGCGGCCGGGATTGTTGGCCGAAGCTTTCTCCAGAATATCGTGCAAGCGTGACAAGGTTTCGCTCGTCCAGTTCGACGAAGCTCACCCATGAGCTCTGGTCCGGCGGAATTTCCGCCGTCTTGAGCCAATTGCCGCACGCGTACTGATAGAAATCGACGCATGGATCGAGCGTCTTATCGATGTTGTCGATGCTGAAGCCGGGGCCCGGCTTGGCGGTGGAATCACTCTGGGCGAACGCAAAGACAGTTCCGGCGAACAGTAATGCAGGCAACAGAAAATGCAGGCGCATAAGACCTCGTTTCGATAGAACGAAGATTGTAAGCCCCAAAATATGGACGAACAAGGGGAGAAAAGGATATGCAGCACGCAGGTGCAGCGTATAATCGGTTCTTAAACAATCCAGCAAAAGGTGACGAAAATGGCTCCCACCAACGGTAGTTCCGGCAACGGCAATCATGTTCAGGATGGCAACGGGCAAGGCGTTCCGCGACCGCGCGCCGAATGGATCGCGCGTCGCAAGGCTGAAAATCAGGATGGCAATTTTTCGCAGATGCACTATGCCCGCAAAGGTCTGATCACCGAAGAAATGATCTATGTGGCCGAGCGGGAAAAAATTTCTGCCGAACTGGTTCGCGACGAAGTAGCGCGTGGCCGCATGATTGTTCCCGCCAACATCAATCATCCGGAACTGGAGCCGATGTGCATCGGCGTAGCCTCGCTGTGCAAGATCAACTCCAACATCGGCAACTCCGCGGTCACCTCCAACATCGACGAGGAGTTGAAGAAACTTCACACCTCGGTTCACTATGGTGCCGACACCGTGATGGACCTCTCGACCGGCGGTAACATTCACGAAATCCGGGAAGCCATCCTGCGCCATTCCCCCGTGCCCATTGGGACGGTGCCGATTTATGAGGCAATTTCGCGGGTAAAGCGAATCGAAGACTTGAGCGCCGATGTCATGCTCGAAGTGATTGAAGAGCAGGCCGAGCAGGGCGTGGATTACATGACCATTCACGCCGGCGTGCTCATTCAGTATCTGCCGATGGTTTCCAAACGCATCACGGGAATCGTCAGCCGCGGCGGCGCAATTCTGGCGCAGTGGATGGCCCACCATCACAAGCAGAATTTTCTCTACGAGCGTTTCGAAGACATCTGCAAGATTTTCGCCAAGCACGATGTTTCGTTCTCATTGGGCGATGGCCTGCGTCCCGGCTGCATAGCCGACGCCAGCGATGAAGCCCAATTCGCCGAGTTGAAGACGCTCGGCGAACTGACCAAGAAAGCCTGGGAATACGATGTGCAGGTAATGATCGAAGGACCCGGCCACGTTCCGCTCGACAAGATCAAAGAGCAAGTCGATAAAGAAAAAGAACTCTGCTACGAAGCTCCGTTCTACACCCTGGGACCGCTGGTCACCGACATTGCGCCGGGATACGATCACATAACTTCAGCCATCGGTGCCGCCATGATTGGCTGGCACGGCGCGGCCATGCTGTGCTACGTCACGCCCAAAGAACACTTAGGCCTACCGAACGAGAAGGATGTAAAAGACGGAATCATCGCCTATAAAATCGCCGCGCACGCCGCAGATTTGGCGCGACACCGTCCCGGCGCGCAGGACCGCGACGACGCGCTCAGCTATGCCCGCTACAAATTCGACTGGGAGAAACAATTCGCGCTGTCCCTCGACCCCGAGACAGCCCGCTCCATGCACGACGAAACCCTGCCCGACGACTACTACAAAGAAGCCGCATTCTGCTCCATGTGCGGCCCCAAATTCTGCTCGATGAACTATTCCAGCAAGGTGGACGAGTACAACAAACAAGTCCACGGCCTGGAAAAGAAAGACTACTCGGAACTGGTGGAGAAGCTGGTCTCGATCAAATAAGGCTAGGCGGGACTGGATTGAAACCT
Source organism: uncultured Acidobacteriota bacterium (assembly GCA_963770465.1). Classification (GTDB taxonomy): domain Bacteria; phylum Acidobacteriota; class Terriglobia; order Terriglobales; family Acidobacteriaceae; genus JABDBE01. The sequence goes on along the minus strand of CAVYQB010000035.1, from coordinate 186,907 downwards.
CGGTCCCGCCTTTATCATCCGCGGTAATTCCCGCCTAAAGTTTTGCACCCAACTGCCGATAGGATAGTTAAGCGGAAGTGACGCGCCTTCCGGGCGAGGTGGATCCATGTCAGTCAGTCCAATTTCGGCGGCAGGGCTTAGTGAGTACGTTCTCGCATCCAGCAATTCCACGCAACTCAAGCAGGCGTTCCAGAGTTTGCAAAATAGCCTTTCATCGGGCGATCTGACCGGCTCTCAGTCCGCGTTCCAGGCGTTGCAGGCGCTTTTTCAGAACGCGGCCACGGCTAGTGGAAGCAGTCTGTCGAGCAGCTCTCAACTATCAACCGATCTGACGGCACTCGGCAGCGCGCTGACTTCTGGTGACCTTTCCACCGCGCAATCCGCGTTTGCGACCTTGCAGAACGATCTCAAAACTTCCTCGTCGCCATCACTGACAAACGAGGCTACTGCCGCCTCGCAATCGCTGCAGTTGGTTAACGAACTGCTGAGCACGGTAAATTCCAGCGTTTCTAGCAGTTCTGATACGACCACTTCGCTGCTCCAAAGTATCTATGGAAGCGGCGCTAATCTTAACGTCTTGGCGTAGAGCCTCGGAATATTAGACTGCTTGATTTTCAATTCTCGCAGTCGCAAGACGATTATCGTCTTTCCCTGGCTGCCTCGATCGCCTCGTGAAGCTCATGCTCTGCCGCTCGCAGATGCTCCTCCGCTTTGGCGCCGTGCCCCGCCATATCGTAATGGTTGGCAGCGCGCGCAGTTTCCATCTCGTGAATCGCTTCCTCTACGTGTTTATGGACGGCTTCCAGATCGTGCCAGTCACGTTGTGCAAATGCAATTCCCGCAGCGAACGACAGACACACAGAAAGAACGGCCACCGCAAATCCCTTGGTCATATTTTTCCTTTCAAAATGGATTAATCTAGGTCCGGCTCATAAGGATATTCGCATTCTCCTCAGCAAGTGATCTGCTGTCAAACAAAAATGAACGCTAACGAACACCAAAGCGCATGGCCTTGTCGCTCGCGCGCTAGCCCGGATACAATGAACTGCGTCCGGTATTCGTACTCTCCCGAGCTTTGAGTCGGGACACTGGAATTCTCATCAAAAAGATTCCGGGCCCGGGGCCGGTACGAAATTGCGATTCGACATCCCCTTGAAGCTACTGCCACTGTCGCTGTTAATCCTTTCGATTGTCTTCGCTGCGAAACCCGCTGGCGCGGTAACTCGCCACTATTACATTGCCGCTGAGGACGTCACCTGGGACTACGCTCCCAGCCAACATGATTTAATGCGCGGCTCCGTAATTCCTCCGCCGTGGACGGTGCGCACGCAGTGGCCGAAAACGCGCTTCGTCGAATACACTGATTCCACTTTTTCAGTCCGCAAACCGCAACCCGAATGGCTGGGCATTCTGGGGCCAATCATTCGCGCCGAGGTGGGAGATCACGTCGAAGTTGAGTTTCTCAATCGCTCGAAAATAATGCACAGCATTCACCCGCACGGCTTGAGATACGACAAAGACAACGAGGGTGCGTTTTATCTTCCCTATGGGAAAGGCTCGCGGGTCGGGCCGCAAGCGCGCTTCACCTACCACTGGTTTGCCGATGAAGGCAGCGGTCCTGGGCCGGGCCAATTGAGCTCCGTCGTTTGGTGGTATCACGGTCACACAGACGAACCGAAAGAAACCAACGCGGGACTGCTCGGTCCGATCATTGTTACGGCCAAAGGTAAAGCCCGCCCCGACGGCACTCCCAAGGGGATCGATCGGGAATTTGTTACGTCGTTCCAGATCTTCGACCAACTGCGCGGCAAGCAAGAGGGACTTTTTTATTCCATCAACGGATACATTTTTGGCAATTTACCCGGCCTCATCATGAAGCAAGGCGAAAAGGTGCGCTGGTACTTGATGGGGATGGGAAATGAGATCGATGTTCACAGTCCCCACTGGCACGGAAAGACGGTTAGCGACGGTCACCGGAATTTGGACGTCGTTCAACTTCTGCCCGCGGGCACCACTGAAGTTGACATGCTCGCCGACAACCCCGGCACATGGATGTTTCACTGCCACGTCAACGATCACATCGAAGGCGGAATGATGGCCAACTTCACTATCTACAAGCCTCCCACCAGAAGTTGCCCGATCCATTTTGTCGGCGCTCAGTTCTGGAACAGCGGGCCCACATACACGCTGACGGTGAAGAACACCAGCGGGAAAAAAATCAAAGGCTACGACCTGACTTTCGAGCACTTCATAGCGCCTGAACTTTTGAACCATCCGTACATCGACACTTGGAATTCAGACCAACCGCTTGACCCGAATCACGAGCAGACGATCGAGATGAAAGCTTATCCGGGAGCGAGCGATCACATACTCGGCTGGGTGCTCATGCCCACAAAAGTTTTATTCGACGACGGCACTTCGTGGACTCCGCAAGAACGCGGCGAATGTTTCGGGGCTTTTTGGAAAGATCCCGACCATCCTGATTTGAAAATAGTGCCGCCCGAACAAATCGAAACCAATCCCGACTGATGTCGCTTTGATTCCCAGCAAAACCGCCAGGAAAACTTTGTGTGCTAGAATCCTTGTCCGGCGCAGTTTTCCAGCCCAGAAGGATCCCCACAATTATGAAGACTTCACTTCATTTTCTGATCACGGCGGTCGTGGTTTGCATCTTCCCGATTGCATCCTTCCCTCAGACCAACAACAATGTGCAACACGTTGCCGGCAATGTTCCGGTCCAAGGTCCTAGCCGCGAGATGTCCGCCGATCGAGCGATTCAGGCAAGCACTCGTCAGATTTCCAGCGTCGTAAGCCCCAAGGCCAATCCCTGGAAGCTGCAAGCCACCCTGCCTGGGGCCGTAATCCACGACATTTCTTTTCCCACAGCAAAGATTGGCTACGCCGCCGCCGAGGCCGGTCAAGTCTGGAAAACCACCGACGGCGGTGCCCACTGGACTGAAGTCCTCAACCTGAGTTTTCCGTGGTATTGGTACGGCGTGCACGCCTTCAATGCCAAAGACGTGATTATCTCCGGCTTCTACGATTCGTCGACGTTCGAAGGCATCATCCGCTGGAGCCACGACGGAGGCACTACCTGGACAAACGATATTGTTGTGACTTCGACCGGATCGGTGCAGCGCGCCCGTTTCGCGAACCGCAAAGATGGCCTGATCATGGACCTCGTTGATGGCTCTTCGAACTCTGCCCAATACACCACCGACGGTGGCGCAACCGCGGCGGACTGGACGAATGTGGTATCGAATCCCGATGGCGGCTGGTTTGGCCCTGAATTTAGCCTTTTACCCAATTTGCATGCCCGCGCCTCCGGCATTAACTACTGCGACAGTACCAACGCGGGAGCGGCTTGGACTTGTGGCGCGTCCATTGATTCCGTTTTTGATGGCCCGGTATTCTTTGCGAATGATAAGGCCGGATGGGTGGGCGGAGGTGAGATTTCTCCCAACGTGGAGGGCTGGGTACATCGCACTACCGACGGCGGGAAAACTTGGAGCGGACGTACCCTTGATGATCCTTGGCCGATCCGTGAAATTCTCTTTGTCACGCCGAAAGTCGGTTGGGCCGCAGGAGGAAACGTCTATAGCCAGGTTGGTGGCGCGTACTTTAGCCGAGATGGCGGAAAGACCTGGACAGTCGACGTGAATACCGGCGCCGAAATGGATGCCTGCGACAGCCAGCGTGAAGGCACCAAGTTCCAGGTGTGGTGCGCCGGTTACAAAAACAACGGCTCGTTTAGTGGGGTGGTCTATACCCTGAAAGGCATATCGGCCCAATAGTTTGGGCTTGCAACAACCTAGGGCAACAGACGGGTAGTCCCGGAAAACAACGCGTCGCAAAAACTCCGCATCCCTGGCTTTCATTGGGAGGACAACTACACGTTGATTTTAACGATCGTTTTCCAGCACCTTGGCGGCGCGGTTCAATGCTGCCGCCAGAGCTTCAATTTGTTGTTGAGTGCGAGTTAAATCGTGCTGGTCGATGGCTTCATTAATTCCCGGAATGACTACGGCTGCGTATCCGGTGTACTGCCCAGGCGCATAGATCGCGTGCCGGAACCAGGGACGGTTGGGCAAGCCTTCGGGGATGAGCAGTGCACGCTCGGTGTCGCGTAAGGCGCGGTTGAGCTTGACAACATCACGCGAGGGATTTTCTTGGCGGCCAATAGTCTTCGCGGCGGCTTGTTCGAAGTGATGCGCCGCTTGCGACGCATCACCGAAGTTGACGGTTTCGCCAGGAAACTCAGCTTGCGCTTTCTTTTTGGCTGATTCGATGTACACGGCAATTTCTCTCGCATATTCCTCGTAGTCGTAGGGAAGCACATCTGCGTCCGCCATGCGAATAATCGAGATTCCGAAGATGCGAGCCATCTGCTGTTCGTAGAGAAAATCGGGATCGCCGAATTTCTTGAACCAGTTGAAATTGTCGAATGCGGAGTGATACACGCCGTAGGAACCGGTGGAGCTCACGTCGGCGGAAGGCACGCCGAGGTGCTGCAAAAAAACGGTGTAATCCGAACCGCTGCCTAAATCCCCCACCGGCACATCGGCCTTTGACTGCGCTACTGGTAAGCGCTTACTGTCACCGATCGCTTCGGTGGGAGACTGAACCGATTCTGCTCCGGGCTGGCTTTCTTTTTGCCAGTTGTCGTAGACGGTTCCACCCTTTGGAGAAGGAACGGACTTAGCTATGTCGCGCAGAAATTGCTTGAGGCTGGGAACTGAAGCAGCCCCAAATTTCGGGCCGGAGACCCCAACATCCATATTGAAGTAGGCTGCGGCTCCGCCCAACTCACCCTCGTGTTGTTCCCCCCATTCTGTAGAACCGATCAAGCCTTCCTCTTCCGCATCCCAACTGCCGAGAACTATGGTGCGCTTGGGCTTCCAGCCTGACTTCAGCAATTCTCCCATTCCGTGGACAGCTTCCAACATGGCTGCAGTTCCGCTATTTGGATCGACGGCCCCGTACACCCATGCATCGCGGTGATTCCCTGCGACTACCCATTCGTCAGGGAGTTCGCTACCGCGCACACGACCTATCACATCCCAGATGGTGCGGAATTGATAATCCTGTTTCAAATGCATCTTCACCTTTACCGGCCCAGGTCCAACGTGATAGGTGAATGGCAACGCACCCTGCCACTCGCGCGGCGAATCTGGTCCACCGAGATGCTCAAGGATCGGCCATGCATCTGCATAGGACAGTGGTGTGGTTGGAATTTTCGGCAGCTGCGCGGACTGCTCAGGCGGTATGCGAGCGCTGTCCGGAAGTGAGGGCACCGAAGCGATGCCAGGCGTAGTGGGATCACCGGGAAACTGGAACATATATCCGATGGAACCGCGCTGCACGCCGGTATCGGGACGCCACGGACCTTGCGGGTATTTGTCGCCGCGCCGCCAGCCGTCGTCGCTCGGATCGGAATAGATAATCAATCCCGCGGCGCCACGCTCCTGCGCAACAAATGCTTTCACTCCGCGAAAATTCTGCCCGTAGCGCACCAGCACAATTTTGCCGCGTACATCGACCTTCATCTGGTCGAGCTTTTTGAAATCATCAGGCGAACCATAATTAGCGTAGACCACCTCGGCCTCGACATCGCCCGACGGCGACATGGCATTGTATGGCGTGATCACTCGTGGATCGTCAGCATAGGAATCGCCTTGCACATGCTCGCGCGTGGGTCCGTGCATGTGAACATCGGCGGGAGCAGTCACATCCACGCTGATCTCGGCGGGGTAGTTCATCCAGACGCGGTACTCGACGGTCTCTACATCGAGGCCGGCTTCACGGAATTTTTGCGCGACGTAGTCCGCCGTCGCTTTGTCTTCGGGCGAACCGGCAACATGCGGTGCTTGAGTCAGAATGCGCAGATGTTGTTCAGCGAGTTTGGGATCAGGAACGGCAAGGAACCTGTTCTCCAGCGCTGTTTCTGCGGATGAATCATGAAAGCCGAATAGGGGACTGGAGGCTTTAGATGTTCCGTGTGCGGCCTGGCTCTGAGAAAGGCTTAACAGCAGAAGACTGCAACATAAAATGGAGGCGGATCGAATAACCATGTGAGTTCGTAGTGAAAGAGGTAAGTGTACATGATCGGCCAATTGTGGCGTGTTTGGTGAATTTTTCCAACCATCTTCACCAGTTTCACCAATTGGTGATACCATTAGATTATGAAACGCGCAACTATCAGCTTTCCGAAGGACCTTGCCAAAGCGGTGGAAAGTTACGTGGCAGCTCAGGAGGTACCTCCGGCGTTGACAAGCGTCGTGCAGACTGCTTTGCGCCACTACCTGACTGAAAGAGGTTTTCTGAGGACCAGTCGGAATCTGGAGATTGCGCCGGCCCGCAAAGCAAGTGGACGCTCGGACGGGAGTCACCAGCACGATCGCTATCTAGCAGGGAGGCAGAAGTGAGGTTTGCACGTGCAGACTGCTGCGATGCGGAACGCAGCTGTTTCTATTACCGCATGCCCGCGAAACTATAAACTGCTACCATGCCGGTCAAAAATGCAACTCAACGCTTCTCTTCCCGGGTGAACGACTACGTGCGCTTCCGGCCTGGTTATCCGCGTGAAATTATCGAACTGCTGAAAAGAGAATGCGGCCTGACGCCAGACGCTGTGATTGCCGATATTGCTTCCGGCACCGGTATCTTTACGCGGATGCTGCTCGAAAATGGCAATCGCGTTTTCGGCGTAGAGCCAAACCATGAAATGAGGCTAGCCGGAGAGCGCTTTCTGGCCGACTATCCGCACTTTGCGAGCATTGCGGGAACAGCCGAAGCGACGACGCTTCCAGACCACGGAGTCGACTTCGTGACAGCCGCGCAGGCGGCGCACTGGTTTAATCACGAAAATGCCCGGCTCGAATTTATCCGTATTCTAAAACCCTGCGGTTGGGCGGTGCTGGTGTGGAATGATCGCCGCATGGACGCGACTGAATTTCAGCGTGAGTACGAACAATTGCTCCGCACCTACGGAACCGACTATGAGGACGTGCGGCACGCGGGCAAGACCCTCGCCATTCACGGTTTCTTCCCACAATCATTTCAAACGCATGTGTTCGAATATAAGCAGACTTTCGATTACGCTGGTCTCGAGGGCCGACTGCTTTCTTCCTCCTACACTCCACAGAAAGAGCATCCTCAGTACAATCCTATGCTGCAAGAGTTGCGTCGCATTTTTGACCGCCACCAACTGAATGAGCTGGTTTCGTTCGACTACGACACGCGAGTGTATTACGGGCAGTTGCACGAGAGCTCAAAAACAAATCTCACTTAAGCCAGTCTTAAACGCTGAGACTTGGAGAACCGATGCCAGACGAGAAAACTTTCCATATGACTCCAGATCAGTTCCGCCGGCACGGGCATGCAGTCGTGGATTGGATCGCCGATTATTATGCGCGCATAGAATCGTACCCCGTTTTGTCCCGTGCTGAGCCTGGTCAGTTGCGCGCGTCGTTGCCATCGCATCCTCCAGCGAAGGGTGAACCGTTCGATGCGATTCTTGGAGATGTCGAGAAGTTCATTCTGCCGGGAATTACCCATTGGCAGTCTCCTAACTTTTTCGCGTTCTTTCCCGCCAATGCGTCCGGCCCCGCAATTCTTGGCGATTTACTTTCCTCCGGCTTCGGCGTGCAGGGGATGCTTTGGGCCACCAGTCCAGCATGTACGGAACTGGAAACACATGTTCTCGACTGGCTAGTCGAAATGCTCGCGCTGCCCAAGAAATTTTTTTCCAGTGGGGCGGGCGGAGGCGTGATCCAGGACACTGCTTCAAGCGCATCGCTTTGTGCCCTGCTGGCGGCGCGGGAACGCGCTACCAGCTTTGTCAGCAACAAGCGCGGTTGCGATGGAAAGCTGGTGGCGTATACCTCGTCGCAGGCGCACTCTTCGATCGAAAAAGACGTAAAGATTGCGGGAATTGGTTTGGATCACTTGCGGCTTATCGACAGTCGACGAAAACTTTGCGATGCGTCCGGAAGTGCTCGCAAAACAAATTGAACAAGATCGCCGCGCGGGCTTCGTTCCCTGCTTTGTGTGCGCCACGATCGGCACCACTTCTTCGAACGCGATTGATCCGCTTCCGGAAATTGGCCGCATCTGTCAAGAGAACAAATTGTGGTTTCACGTCGATGCTGCGATGTCAGGCACGGCCGCGCTTTGCCCCGAATTCCGCCACACGCACGACGGAATTGAACTCGCCGACAGTTACACTTTCAATCCGCACAAATGGATGTTCACCAACTTCGACTGCAATTGTTTTTACGTTGCCGATCGCAAAGCGCTGATTCAAACCCTGAGCATCCTGCCTGAATATTTGCGCAATAAAGCAACAGAATCCGGCGCCGTGATCGACTATCGCGACTGGCAAATTCCGCTGGGCCGCCGCTTTCGTGCGCTGAAACTCTGGTTCGTAATCCGCCACTACGGAGTCGAAGGCTTGCAGTACCACATTCGACGTCACGTCGAATTGGCGCAAGCATTCGCGAGCTGGGTAAAGAAAGACGAACGCTTCGAACTGGCCGCACCCGTGCCGCTCAACCTGGTCTGCTTTCGCCACAAGGGCGGGGACGAAGTGAATCAAACTTTGATGGATCGCCTGAATCGCAGCGGCGATCTCTACTTGACGCACACTCGCTTAAATAATCGCCTTACGCTGCGATTCTGCGTAGGCCAGACCAACACAATGGAACGGCACGTCGAGCGCGCGTGGCGCAGGATTCAGGAAGAAGCGACGTAGGCGCGATCGTCCCGCTCGTGCTGGAGCACCGGTATCCTAACAACGAGAAATTTTCCTTGGTCCCGCACGGGCGAAGACGCCCGCGCCTACACTTTACTTCGGCTGCGACGCCGCGGGTTCTGGTTTAAGGACAATCTCGTTCGCCGGAGCCGATGGATTCACTCCGAAATCCCAGACATAGGTGTTTATTCCATTCTTGCCCAGCATTTCGACTACGGCATACTCTCCGGGATCAAGAGCCGCGGCGGGCGTGAGCTTAATCCAGCCTCCAGTCAGCCTTTGCGAGCTCGTGACGATAACGTTCTGCTCCTGAGTGGCCTTACCGAGAGGACTGACTTTTATGTCTCCGACAATGCGCTTGTCCTTTTTCGACTGGACGCGAACAATGTGGAAACGATCCCACGCCTGTTCCGGTTGTTGTGGCTGCTGCGGCCCTTGCGTCGAACTGGCGTTTGCACCCGTGTCCTGCTCGATATTGACGTAGATGGTAGGCAACGTCGCATGCGACTGAACGGTAGCGTGCGGCCCCTCCAGTTCGATCGTCTGCTTGTTGCTAGCGATAGGGATGACCGCGGAGTGCAAAATATTTGCTTTTCTGTTTCGATTGACCTCGCCGGTGTTCTGCTGCAGCGTTACCAACTGTGGCTGGCTTTGAAAAGTATCGAGCAAGAAAATTCCGCCGCCGTCGGGCAACCGTAGACTGGGCGCGACTTGCGGAGTCCTGGCTTCTTCGGCGCGGCGTTCAGCTTCAACTTCCTTATCGAGTTCCACCGCTTGCGGAGCGGACGCGCCCGCGGCGCGATCTTTTTCATATTTGTCAGTCGCTGCCCAATCCACCAGCGAGTTGGGCACCTCTTCCCATTCATCGCGCTCGGCGCTCAGGTACCGTACGCGGTCGCCTTTCACTTCCCACTTAGTGGCAAGCTGATAGGAACCGTCTTTCAGGATGAGGCGCTTGGCGAGGTTCTGCGCAGAACGTGGAAGCCTAATCAGGCCGATGGCAATATCCATAGAAGGACCCGAGCTTTAATGCTTGCCTTCATGGTCTCAATATTATGATGCGCTCCGCGACGCAGCGAAGAGGCTAGCGAAGCTGGTGTACAGCTTCTGCTCAGAAGAGTCCGTGGCGCAATGCATCTAAGAGGCCTTCCCATTTCGTACGTTCCGAAATTATTTCTCACCACATGTGTGCAATTTTGAACAGAAGTAACTTCTGCCAGATGTTAGCGTACGCGATTTAACAACTACTAAGGGCTATTCTCACACTTGCACACTCGGGAGGGAATAATCTGTGCGGATGAAACCGAAACTTTTGCTTTTCACCGCAATCTCCTTCTTGTTCCTAGGGTCAGCCTCACCAATAATTCGGGCCCAGCAGCCGGTCAGCAGCACGGCAAAGCCTCCTGCATCGACCCCTGAAGATTCCCAATACGTCGGTTCGGACACATGCAAGACTTGTCACGAAGATCTCTACAATAGTTGGGCGAAGACGCCGCACTGGAAAACGATGCTGGATAAGAGATCCAGTCCTTCCCACCAGGGTTGCGAAAGCTGCCACGGGCCCGGTGCCGATCACGTCGCGGGCGGGGGTGACAAAAGCAAAATCTTCATCTTTGCGAAAGCTTCCGCGACGGAAGTTAACACCCGTTGTTTGACCTGCCATGTTCGATCGCATCCAAACTTGGCGCTCTGCGCATCGCCAGGCCAAGGTAAGCTGCACCGACTGTCACAACCCGATGCGTTTACGAGTGCAGCCAACCTGCTCAAAGTCTCGCAGCCTCAGTCTGTTACTCCTGCCACACCGACGTGAAACCGGCGTTCGCGCAACCTTTCCATCACAAAGTCGATGAGGGGCTGCTGACCTGCAGTGATTGTCACGATCCGCATGGCACCTTCAAACGTGCGCAGTTGAAGTCGACTGCCGATCAAAACGCGATCTGCACCAAGTGCCATTCCGAGACCGCGGGTCCATTTGTGTTTGAGCATCCCGTGATCAAAGCTGAGGGCTGCACGGCGTGCCACTCTCCGCACGGATCCCCCAACCCTCGCCTGCTGAACGTGAGCAATATCAACACGCTGTGCCTGCAGTGCCACTCGGCCGTCAACTTAAAAGCATTTCCCAATGCCGTGTCGGAGCAGGGGGGGCCGGTGCACAACCAGGCTGCACAGTACACACCCTGCACAAACTGCCACAGTCAAATTCACGGCTCAAATGCGGCCGTCAATTTTTTCAGGTGACCGATTTTCTCGGATGAAGGGGTAAACCATAATGTATTCTCGTCTTCATCACGCGGCCGCTACAATGTTTCGACCCGCTCTCATTGTGTGGTTGGCAGTTGCGCCCTTCATATTGTCCGCCAGCGCCCAGACGCAAGACCCCCAACCAAAAGAAACGACCGCGGACGGCTATACCATTCACCAATCTATCGACTTCGGTGGCCGCATCGTGGATACATCGGGTAGTAACGCGATGTATGCCACTTTGGTCAATCTGCAGAGCGGTCCCGCCTTCTCGGCCAGACCATTGACATACATGCGTTGGCGAACACGTACCATCCTTTGTTCGATGACTTGTCGGAGAGCAGCAGCGGCTACGGCGGCGACCCGCTCGCTGAGTAAAGTTTCCGGCTTTCGGATCGGGCTGACTCGGCATCCCAGCCTCGTCGGGATGAGTCCGCGGCTCACAAGTTTGCTCTGATCGGAAGACAGAGCTGTATGCAACACGCAGCACTGGGTCAATTCTGCGCTTGAGACCATCGAGGATGGATGCTAGACGCGCCGACAAATCATGCACCTCGGCTAGATTCACCGTGCTGATTGCAGCATCGCTTAGAAGCCTGCTCGGAGTCAACTTCTCGGCGCCCGCTTCGCGGTTAAGAATCGCCAGGACCGCCGAAGCATCCAACACGATCCTACTCACGTTTTGCCGCCTCACGCCGCTCTGAGATGAGCTCGGTACAGCGTCTAGGTGCCTCGGTTTCAGCGCCGATGAGGCGAGCTCATCGCTGTTTCGACAGTGTCGCCACATTGTGCATTCGATCGCTTCAGCATTGATCACCATCGCTTTACGGACGCAGCTGAATCACCACTCTTCCGTGTTCGCTGACGCGCGTTCGAAGTCTCGTCTTCAGATTCGCAACACGACTTGCGTCTTCCGCACATGCATACTGAATCTGATCCCCATCGCTTTACGGAATGCAGCCGGTATCACCACTCTTCCGTTTTCATTGACGCGCGTTCGAGTCTCTTGTTTCAATGTCATTCAATCTCAATTATGGCATTATTTTACATATATGACATACGCTTCGTAAATGACACACCCGATCCTGAACTTCCGCTCTCTTTTCGAGAACTTGGGGCACCTCGACTCTTAAGCGACCTTCTTGGCAAGAGCTGTTCCGTAACCAGCACGGGGTGATGTCGGGAGTTTGGGTTCGGTGCCACGATTTTCCGCGGCTTTCACGCGCCGTTTGTTGGCAATTTTCGCGGTGACCATGAGAGCGGATAAACTTGCGATGATTACAGCGACAGATTTCCACCCTCCCAGCATTGGGTCATTCTTCATGATGGTGAGTGCGAAGAAGACGCACAACAGGTGCACGCAGAAAACCGGGAGCGAGGCTTGGCCCAGCATCACCAGCGGACGGATCGCAAGCGGCCTCAGAACCGATCGAAACCTGATTGCCAAGATTGCGACTGCGGTGAAGTCGATCATCCTGCCGAATCCAAAATCCCACTTATCGAGCAGCAAACCGAACCTTCCGAATGAGAGAATGCCGTTTAATTGCGCGTAGCGCAGTCCCAGGAAAAAAAGCGCCACTATCGCCGCCGGAATCGTTACTCGTTTCACCCAGTCCAGACGCAAGTTGTCCTTGGCCCAGCGCACGCCCAGCCACAGGCCGACTAACCACCATAGCTGCCAGGCCCACAGATCGAATGCGCCCATTTCATTCAACGGAATCCGCATGCCGAAAGCGTGGGTCTGAATGTGGTAGACGAAGCTGCGCAGTCCGAACTGTGCCAGCAGCCAGAGTGTGAAGCCTCCAGCAAGCGCGTACTTCCACCCATATCGCTCGCCCAGCACTATGGCAAACGGAGTCAGCCCAAGAAGAATGATGTAGATCGGCAGAATGTCTAGCAACGGCGGCCTGTAGATCATCAATGCCGCGTCGACGAAAGCACGCGTGTGACCGGTAGAAAAGTAAAAATCGAGAAGATTATGCACTGCAGGGCGATTGCCGCGCGCCGCAATCGGGGCTTCTATTACGAAAGCAAACATTAGCAGCAACAGTTGGTAGAAGTACAGCTTTCCGGTGCGAGCCCATAACTTCCGCCACATTGCGCCGTAGCCGTCGCGCTCGGCGATGCGGAAATAAATGCGGCCGGTAAATAGAGCGGAAAGAAATATGAAGCCTTCAGTCGCGGCGAAAAAACCAAACGGCTGATTGACGTACGTGCTCAGGATGGTGGGCAAATGGGTGCAGGTGATCCACACCAGCATAAATCCGCGAAGGGCGTCCAGTTCTTCTATTCGGCGTGGCATGTGATCACTTGTTTGCGAATCTTGCAATGTCTCCGCTGTACTGCTGCAAACCATGGGACTCTACATACTGCTTGGCCTTCGGATCTTGCTTTAAATACGCATCCCAGAACGCCAGCGTTTCGAGCTTTGCGCATTGGAATATTTCAACCCGGTGATTTCCCCCCGCATAGGGCGCGGCGAATCCCATATGCGTTGCACCTTCTAGTTCCACCTCATATTTGTTCCCTGGAGGCGCTTTTTCGAAGGCCTCGCTTCGCCAAAATGGCTGCTGGCCAAATGGCCCGAAATCGCGCGAACCGTACATCAGCAGCATTGGCAAATGAAGCGTATCCCACGAATGCGCGCTCAGACCCATAATGCCTTCTCCTTGCGGCGATAACATCACCACGGCAGAGACTCGCTTGTCGGCAAAACTCTGCGGCGCATCTTTTCCCGGCAGCGAAATAGTCGCGCCAGCAATCAGACCCGCTGTGTAAGCGCCGAACGAGTGTCCACCGACGCCAATATGATGAAGATCGAGTTTGCCTTTGAGTTGGGGGGCAAACTTTTCGACGTGGGATAGCGAATCGATAATGAAGGAGATGTCCTCGGGACGGTTTCTCCAAGCCTGGGGATCGGTGAGCGCTTGGCGAAAGGTGCCGCGGAAGGCGGAATCGGCAACAGAGTCGGCATGAGAAGGATGAATGCTCACATATCCGTAGCTCGCCCAGAACTCGCCGAAGGCCGAGTAAGAATCCTTCGACGCCAAGGCACCGTGGGAGAAGATGATGACCGGAAACGGCCCTGCGCCATCCGGATAATAAATTTTGATTGGGATGTTTTTATTGCGCGCAGGGTCGTGCAACACATTCTCCAGCGTGAGCACCTTATACGGCCCTGATGTCTGGCCGGTTTGGCCCCAGGCTGTCGAAAAGCCCAAGCCAACGGAAATAACCGCAATAATTACGACCCAACTCGGCTGCCTACGATTCAATCCTGAGATTCCCCCCGATTTTTCGCTTTCGTCATAGTTTAGATGTCAATCGCAAGGTTCAGGTCTCTTATCTCTTTGTAATCACCGTGAAAACACCGCGTTAATTTTCCGTTAATTTCAATGTATCTATTTGACGAAGCGGCTGGATGGCATTAGGCTGCGGTGGTTATGAGCGATCCGGATCTTGATCAGTTGCGCCTTGCGTATAAAAACGCCGTGGACGAATGGGTTGACAGCATTCGCGCCGAAGAAGCGCTAGCCACTCCCGACCATTCGATGGTCGCCATGGAGAAATGGGATGCCGCCCATTTTAGGGAGCAGGACGCAAGCGAAAAAGCTGAGAAAGCACGCGAAGCCTACAAAGATGGACTGCGTTACGTAAACTACGGCATCTAGTCCGGTCTCAGCGCCCCAGCGAAGCTTTAACGCGGCCCTTAAGAGCAAAGGATTAACTCGGGTCAGCCTCTAACGAACGGTATTGGGAACCGAAATCAGATAGATCGCCATCGCCAGCCCAACTAAAGCCAGAAAGAAAGCAATCGCGACCGCGTGGAACGGAGAACGGGACGGTTCCGTGTCGCCGTGATCCAACGCCCGCACCAACCGCAGGTGGTGCCATCCGGCAAAAGCATTCACGATTACGCCAACGGCGATCAGCACGGTGCCGAACGGTAGCGACAGCCGATATGACTGTGCCGTCGAAGTGTGTTCGACGATCTGGAGTTGCTGCAGAAAAAGCCCGAAGCGCGCCACCACAAACCCGAACCCCATCAAGGCCAGACCCGTGCGAATCCAGGCAAGCAGAGTTCGCTCAGCCGCCAGATAGTCGCTGAGAGAAGCTCTTTGTCCGGTTCCTGCTGACTCGTTCATTTTTCTGTCTCCGGCGAATTTCATTACGACGCGAACTTCGAGGCACTAGGGTACGCTACCCCTCCCCCTTAATCCTTCAAAATCATATTCGCATAGAAGAATCATGGCTCAAGTCCGAGCCGAATCGATGGTGGTGAAACGAGTTCCACAGGAAATGATTTAGGCGTGAGATTTCCAGAGCCTTGGTCCTCGACCTCTCTGGCCGACCCAACCGTGCTCAAAACACCGCAGCGAGAAGTTTGTCCTTGACCGACCCTTCGCTCTTATCGAGGGGCGCCCTGCACCAGGCCCAGCATCCAACGTACAACGAATCTCTTGACAACCTCAATTGGCTCACGAGCATCCTTCTAGTTGAGTCCGAACAATCTTAAAGGGACTTTATTCTGATGTATTCGTGATCTTCGGTTGCATTTTTAACAAATCTTGAACCAACGGCAAAGTGTTCCTCCCGAACGCCCGAACAGAGGAAACTGGTATGGCAGGTCTGCTACCCGCTCGCGCCTTCACGATGCTGTCTTCTGCTGAACGACAAGAACTGGCCCTACGCTATACCATTGCGCTTGGCACTGCTGTTTTCGCCGTGTTGCTCCGCTGGTGTCTTGAGCCGCTGCTCGGTCATGTGGCTTTCTACGTAACCGTTTACATGGCAGTTGCGTTCTGCGCTCTGATCTGTGGGTTAGGTCCGGCAGTTCTAAGTGGCTTGGCCGGCTTTTTAGGGGTGTTCTATTGGTTCGTGGATCCCCGCCATTCCTTAGCGAGTGGCCGCTCGCAAATTCACCCCGTGATCGGGTTCTTTCTCGTATGCGCGGTTCTCATCGGGCTGGGAGAAGCAAACCGCAGGAAACAATTGAGACTGAATACCGCAGTGGTAGCACTCACCGCTGAAACTAACGAGCGAAAACGCGCTGAAGCGAAGCTGCAGAGTGCCCACGACGAACTGGAACGACGAGTCGCGGAACGCACGGCTGCGCTTTCCAACGCATTGGCGGAATTAGAGTCGGAAATGCGGGGACGCAAAGAAACGGAAGAGCAATTGCGCAGCTTATCCCTACGACTGATGACATTTCAGGATGAAGAGCGTCGCCGCATAGCCCGCGATTTGCATGACACCACCGGACAAACGCTTGCCGCGCTGAAAATGACTCTATCGTTGCTCGAGCACGAGGCTGCGAACATGCCGGAACTGTCAAAACTCATAGCTGACCTTAACGCCCTTGCCAGCGAAGCCGTGCAGGAGATACGAACCACATCGTATCTGCTTCATCCTCCGCTGCTTGATGAGATCGGCATTACTTCTGCCGCGCGCTGGTTCGTGGAGGGGTTCGCGAAACGCAGCGGCATTCAAGTTGTCTGTGACATTCCCGAGAAAATGGAGCGTCCGCAACGAAACTGTGAGTTGGTATTGTTCCGTGTGTTGCAAGAAAGCCTTACCAACGTCCATCGCTATTCCGGAGCATCCGCCGCCGAGGTAAAGCTTCGCCTGGAAAACGACCAGCTCAAACTCGAGGTAAAGGATAATGGGCGAGGAATTACCGACGAGCGACTGCAGGAGGTTCGCAGATCAGGCGGAGGCGCCGGAGTGGGGATCGCGGGTATGCGCGAGCGAGTGCGCGAACTGGGCGGCCAACTTGGGATTCAGTCGGGCAAAACAGGCACCACGGTGAGCGTCACTCTTCCCTTGTCCAACACCTCAATTGCAAGCGAAAGCACGCGGCAGCCTCTACGCCACCTAGGATCTTAATCACGGGGGCTGGCGCAACCTAAACCTCTAAACTACTCTTCAGGGTGCCCCGTTCAAGCTTCGCTTGGGCGGGGTTTTATTTTCCGCAGCGAATGAGATTGTGACAGGGGTGCGGTTGTTCGGAAGTCAGGACGCCAGCGATAGCAACTGAACGTCAAGAAGTGCAGCCGCCGGATGTAATGCTCAGCACAAGTGTGCCCTTGACAAAGCTTTCGCTATTATCAAGGGCACCCTGGAAAACTGCTTCGTAATGAATACCTAGAACGGAATTGCAACAAATGCCGAGACCACGCCGGTTTTGGCATCGAGCGCACCGCCGGCAATCACCCCCTCGTCGTTTACATCGTTGGCGTATAGCAGCGTCAGCGATTTGTGTCCGATCATTAGGCTGTTGAGGTCAGTCATGAATCCATCCTGGTAGATAAACGCATGACTCGCGCCCGTAGAGAGGTTAAGGCCTTGGCCGACAATCAGACCACGATTATTGATGGCGTAGGCGATGCTATTCGGAAACGGATCGAGCGTGCCGAGATTTACCATCCCGGTTTCCTGGCTCCAATAAAACGCAATGGGATTAAACGGCGCGTTCTGGTCGCCAGAAGGATTGCCAAATCCCACGACTTCACCTTTGCTGTTCATGCTGTTGGGAGTGTTCCACGCCTCTCCGCCCAAATTGCCCATGTCGATGGGAGTGCTGTTCTGGTCTTGCCAGAACACGGCGTGGATGGCGCTCGCTCCGCCCACAGCGTTTGAGCATATGCCCGAGATGCCAGCGATTTGCCCGTTGTCGTTAATGGTGTCGGCAGTACCGTCCGAATCTCCAGGATAAACTTGTAACGCGCTGATCTTCGCCGTCTTCACGTCGTAAACGTAGGGCAGAAACTGCAAGACCTGGGGTGGATTGCAAGTGGGATCTTGGTAGGACGTTTCCGCCCATCCAATGACTTGATCTTTGTTGTTGATCCCGGTGGCGAAACCGTTATCTCCTCCCAGTGTCGGCAAAGCACTGATGTAGCCCGGCGGTTGCCAGAGGAAACCCAGGCAAGTGTTGCCACTGGCCGGAAGGAAACCGGCGGCGACGCAACTAAACGTCTCGTTGCGGGGCTGAACCGTGGAAGTGTCAGAAATTCCGACGATCAGCCCCTGGTTATTCTTGACGCTCTCCCAGGGAACGGAACTGTTCTTGCCTCCGGGCAGTACGCCGAGCTTAACCATTCTGCCCTCGATCCATGCCGCGGCTTCAGTTGTGTTTTGCGGAGTGGCGGCGAACCCCATCGCCCAACTGAGGTCGTTAATGGCATTTGCTCCGCTGACCGTTCCCCCCAGTGTGTTGGGCAGGGTGAATACCTCATAGCTGGTGAGGTGTCGGCCCTGTGGCGCTTTTTGCGCGGCAAGCCCTCCGGAAAGCGCAATAAGTAGGGTCAATGTGAGTGCATGCTGCTTAGGCAACTTCATAAAAATCCTCCTGGTCTGTTTTCAAGAACCGAGTTTCCCGGCGTAGGCGGCGTATATTGCCATTCCAATCCGTTGAAGCCCCGCCCGTCGGGCACGCGGTGTCCCTGACAATAGCTCCGATCGCAAACGAACC
This sequence comes from uncultured Acidobacteriota bacterium, assembly GCA_963770465.1. GTDB lineage: Bacteria > Acidobacteriota > Terriglobia > Terriglobales > Acidobacteriaceae > JABDBE01. Next base: position 168,440 of record CAVYQB010000035.1, on the reverse strand, counting down.
TCGGACGTTTGCGGACTTGATTGTTTTCACAGTGGACACTATCGGACTTCGTACTTCGAAAGAAACGCGGTCCGAAAACGTCCAGCCTTGCAGTCGGAATCGGCTATGATGAGGCGCGGCGGCTATGAACCTGAGAGTGGATTAACCATGAATTTGGATTGGCGAATCTGTTCGCGAGCCAGAGTGACGCGCGATGCGCGCTTCGACGGCAAGTTCTTCATCGCTGTGCTTAGCACGGGAATCTACTGCCGTCCTATCTGTCCCGTGCGCACGGTGAAAGAAAGCAGCGTCCGATATTACCCGAGCGCAGCAGCGGCGGCTGAAGCCGGTTTTCGTCCCTGCCTCCGGTGCCGGCCCGAAAGTTGTCCCGGAACTCCAGCGTGGCTGGGAACTTCAAATACCGTTTCGCGGGCTTTGCGGCTGATCGGTGAGAGCGGCATTGAGGACGGCGGAGTGGAGGTTCTTGCCGACCGCCTGGGAATTGGTTCACGCCATCTTCGCCGTCTGTTCCTGCGCCATTTGGGAGCGACCCCGATTGCAGTGGCGCAGACGCGTCGCCTGCATTTTGCGAAGAAGCTTATCGATGAAACCAGACTGCCCATGAACCAGATTGCGCTCGCTTCCGGTTTCGGTTGCGTGCGCAGGTTCAATGCCGGCATTCGCAAAGTGTATAAGCGAACTCCGACGCAAATCAGGCGTCTGGCGCGACTGAAGGAAATCCAGTCAGAGAATCAATATCTCTTCCGCCTTCACTTTCGGCCTCCGTATCACTGGGAGGGTATCCTGGCGTTTCTGGCCGCCCGCGTCACGCCCGGCCTCGAACTAGTGGAGCGCGAAAGTTATCGCCGCACCATTTCGTGGAATGGCCGCGATGGCTATTTTGCAGTTTCGCCCGACCCAGAACGCGACGCACTGATTGTTAAAATTGAGTTCAGCGATCCCCACTCGCTCATCTTCATTATCGAGCGTATCCGCGCGATGTTTGATTTGAACGCAGATTGGGAGGCTATCGTACGAAGTCTGCGAACCGACCCGCTGTTAGCCGGGCCGGTTAAGGCTAACCCAGGGCTGCGGGTTCCCGGCTGCTGGAACGGTTTTGAGCTGGCAACGCGCGCCATCCTCGGCCAACAGATCACGGTCAAGGGAGCGAATGCCCTGGCTGGCAGGATGGTAAGCAGCTTCGGGAAACTGTTCTCCGCGGCTAAGGGACTTAGTCATCTTTTTCCGCAGGCTGAGGTTTTAGCCGACGCCAAGCTTGCCAGTATCGGCCTGCCCAAGGCACGAGCGGAGACCATTCGAGCTCTGGCACGCGCGGTTTCCGATGGGCGGATCAGTTTCGAAGGGGTCGCGGATTCAGATGCCTTTCTGAATCGACTCTGTGAAATTCCCGGCATTGGGAAATGGACGGCACAGTACGTCGCCATGCGAGCGCTCGCGGAACCCGACGCTTTTCCCATTGGCGATCTCGGCCTTCTGCGCGCCACGGGGTTAAGCAGTTCTCGCGAGCTGGAAAGTCGCGCCGAAAGCTGGAGGCCTTGGCGCGCCTACGCCGCCATGTATCTGTGGAAGATGGGCGGCCAAGGCGTCACGCATGGGAGCTCTGCGGTTTCGCGTAAGACTCAACAGCAGAGAGTTGGCGCGAGCGAATCGCTTCCACGACTTTCCGAGGTTGGATGACTCCGGCGGGGGTTCCAGATTCTCGACCGTTTTTTGGCGGTAGCCTAAGAGCCACGTCAGTGGTTGTCGGCCCAGGTTAGCGTCACAAACCGACGCGAACCTGGCGCACCCGGGCTGCAAAATGATCCAGTGGGCATCGGCAGCGTGCCCCGCTCCTTGCGTTTTTTGCAAGGGTCGGGAGCCGACGCCCAAGATCCCTCACTTGGTTCGCGATGACAATCGTCCAGAGGTATCGTTGGCGAGCAAAGAGCGATCAAGTTGGCGCGTTCTTAATTTTTGCTTTCTCACTCTGGGCGGGGGAACGTAGTCTTCGATGATGCCGTAAAGGTCGACGCCGCCGCGCTTCAGCAGTGGCGCAGGCGCACGGTCGTGGAGCAGAAACCAAGCCTCTCGATAGTGCTCCCACTGGTTTTGCCTGTCGCCCGGGCAAACGCAGATGGACTGTTTGCAGCAGGCGACAGCCCACGGGATGATGTACCAGATATCTGTAGGAATGCAGTAAACCGCGAGGTAGTCGAAGTCGGATTGCTGGTAGCGGTGGTTGGGGCCGCTGACGTGGACCAGGCTGGCGACGAAGTTGCCAGGCTTCAAGTTGCTGGCCTGAAATAAAGTGGATTTCACCTGCACGCTAATAAAGCGTCCGCCAAGATCAACCACGACGTCGTACTGGGTGGAGTCGCCGACGGGCTTGGCCAGTTGGTAGCCGAATTCGGTGGCTTTGGCCATGAAACGAAGCTCGGCCCATTGCCCCCGCTTTTTGTGGTCGCGGATGTCCATGCCGGAAGTTTTCACAGTGTCCCCTGTGTTGCGAAATATGTGTTCCAAAACAAAAGGGCGCGGCCGTCAGGCAACGCTTTATCTTAGTTTCTTATAGCATATCATAATTTATTATTTATTCCTATTAGTTATTGTTTACTTATATTTGGAATGGTTTCAGCCGACGGGCCCAATCCAATCTATAACAGCCCTGTTCCCCGTTCGAAGTTCGCTTGGGCGCAGGTCCGTGTTGCTATCGTCACACTCGTTCATCGCGCACGAGGGATCTCCCCTAGCGCGCAAGCAGCCTGCCGCAGACAGCGTTTGGAGGGTGCCTTTCCGTCGCTACTGGACGCCGCCTGCGAAGCGGCGAGTGGCTTTCAGCGCACTCGCGTTCGCGATCCCGTCGCCCTCCGTGCGCTCGACCAAGTCAATTTTCTTGCTATCAACCGTCGTCAGAGCGCCAATTCCTAAACTGCTTCGCAGGCGGCGCTTCAGCGCCCGATTTAAGAGCCCCGGTCATCGAATCCCGGGTTTTTCGCTTTAGGTGGGTGGCCCATTTAGGTCGCGTTCTTTCCGAACTAGACGCCTTGCAAGCCCGCGGGGCCCTGGCACCGGACACGCACCAGGACTTAAGCATCCGCTCGATGCGAGCATCCATCTCTTCCTCTTCGATGAATTCCTCGCGGTCGGCCTGCGCGATACCTTCCCGCACGGCGCCGCGAAAACGAGCGTCCTGTTCAAGCAGGCGCAAGGCGGCATCCTTCACCAGCCGCTCGGTATCCGTACCGGCATGACTGGCGATTTGGGATAACTGCGCTTCCTGCTCGGGGGTGAAATGGACTTCCATGCCTGTCAATCTAGGAGGGCCGGGTGCCCCATTTCTCGCGCGTTCTGTGCGCGAGAAGTGGGGAGTTCAGCATCCGCTCGACGCGACACATCCATCTCTTCGCCTCCGCTGAATCCCTCCCGGTAGGCCTGCGCCATGCCTTCCCGCAATCACTCCGTCATCCCAACCGCGGCGAAACAATAACTTTGTCATCCCGACCGGAGCGAAGCGGAGTGGAGGGACCTCGTGTTTTCGCACGGCGGCGCGAAAACGAGCACCCTGTCCAAGCAGGCGCAAGGCAGCATCCTTCACCAACCGCTCGGTATCCGTACCGGCATGACTGGCAATTTGGGATAACTGCGCTTCCTGCTCGGGGTGAAATGGAATTCCATGCCTATCAGCGTAGGAAGGCGAGTCTATGCTGTCAGCAGCCCGGTGGACCAGGTTCCGGCCCGGTTTTTGGGCGGTAACCTGGAAGCCGCGTCGGTATGTGTTCGCCCAGGTTGACGTCAAAACCCGAGGCGAACCCGGGCGCCAGCCTAGATTCTATTGGTGGGTAGCGCTGCGCAACGGCCCAATTGGATTCTTCCGAATAGCATCAACTGCCGAACTGAGGTAATAGGCTATGATGAAACCGGAATTTACGTTCACTCTTACTTTGTGACCTGGCTCTGGTGTCACTGGCTTTTTGGATTCCCTCCCTTTAACCGACTTTGATGACAGCGAGGAGATCACTTCGGCGGGTTCGAGGTGGTAGCCGGATATCACAGCCACTATTCTTTGATTGGGGCCGGTCTGATATAGTACTGGGCCACCTGAAAACCCCGGATTGTTAATTCCGTCCAAAACAAGTAGGGGAGGCTCCGTACTGGGCATCGAGGAAACGGTGCAGTGTTTCACGTAAGGCATCCAATACTTGTGTCCGTCAGGCATATTGGCTAACCACCCGCCGCCGTACGGAAACCCAAGAAAAGAGCAATCTCCTCCCAGCATGACTGATGCATCCGAGGCAGGGCTGGCAATTGGATTTTGCAAAATCGGCTGTCTTGCAGCGAGGGCGACAATGTCGATGTCAGTTCCAGCGTCAATGACGGAGAACATCATCGGCAGCCATTGCTCCCCCTGACCACCCGGGTTGAGAAGGCGAAGCTCTGCGGACTCTCTGGTAATAGAACCGTATGGTGGGTGCTCTGCGCCCGTCAGAATATGCTTGGCAGTGATCCAGTATTCGCGTCCATCCACATCGATGGAGAAGGTGGTGCCACGTCCGTAGCGCGATTCGATCATTGTCATCCGCGTGAGGACGTTGTTGGTGGGCATCGATTGAGCCTGCGCTACCGAACTGAACGCCAAGAGGCCGAGAAATGTCGTAAGAAGCTTTGAGAGTGGCACGCCCTACCTCCCCGATTATCTGAACGAATAACTTTGGATTTCTTGCCGCGTGCCCCGCTCCTTACTGGTTTTTGCAAGGGGCGGGAGCGGTTGACCCTGCGGCCGATGCCTCATCTCGCGAGCACGTTTCTACGACTTCAACGTTTGGACCGAGCACAAACGAATCCAAAAGCTAGGCTACCAGGGGCGCAACCCTGTAGGATTCGTTGATGAACCGGCGCAGTGGGCTGGATTCGAAGCTACGCCTTCGGTGAGCTTGATCTGGTGCGGGTCAACGATCGCGATGTTCTGCAGATGCGCATAAGAGATTCAACGTGCCACAAACACGCGCCCCTTGCAGAAAACGCAAGTAGCACCCGGTGCCTTGCTACTTAGGGCACTTGAAGACTACGAGATCGTCCTCTACATCGACCGTATCTGCACAAGACTGCGCGGTTGACTTCACGGAGATCGAATGTTTCCCTTTCGAGACCACGAAGTCTTTATTGGTAGCTCCTTGCGGTTCGCTATCGATCATAATAGACGCTCCCGGCGGTACGGAAGCCACTGAGAGCGCACCCGGATTTGCGAGAGCCGACCCGAGCCCCTGCACGTATTTTCTGAAGGAAAATGCCTCCACATCCGCTGGCCCCAGCTGAATCTTGAGATCCTTCGAGAAACTGGGTGAGCCCATATCCGCATACTTCCGGTCGCGAAGGTCATATAGATATGAGCCGACGATAAAATCGCCCGTTGGTTTGCCTGTCAGGGACAAGGATCCGAGAACGTCGTTCGGCCCCGTGAGGCTCTTAAGTAACTCGCCCTCTGTCCCGCGTTGAATGTGGACGAAATCTTTGTTATCCGCTTTCCAGCCGTTGACGGCTCTCCTGGCTTGTCTATCGCTGAGGCCCTGTACAGCCAGCTCGGAGGTCTGCGCGACGAGCATAGACGAAAAAATAATAATGACGAAGACGACCGTTGTTCCTAGATCATACCTGAGTCTGGGGAGCATCCGCTACCTCCTTGACCTATGTGACAAACACGAAGTCCGCAAGAGCAATAATTGAAGCGAAAAACGCACAGAACTGAACAAGACCGGTGACAACTACAACCCGGTTGCTAAGGTCGAAGAACTGATTGCCTAACATCCATAACAAATACCGATAAGAGAGGTAGCCGAAATATAGAGACAGCGTTGAGCCTATGGCTGCCGTTATTAGCTGAGGCGTGGCATGCTTGCCCGCCTTCCTGCGCTCCCAAATGAGCGCACCGATTCCACCCAGGGCCAAAGTCGCGAACCCAGACAGAAGGCTAGTCATCTGAGAGAAAATGTCCACCTGCTTTTGCTGCAGGTCACTGAGCTCACTCACCTTAGGCTCGACGAATGGGAGCATTCCCATGAAGTAATTGAAGAGCAGTAACCCGGCCACCAGAATGGCCACAATAAGCAGCAGGGCAGTGTGGCGCATTTACACCTCCTAGTGGAGCAAGAGCTTTCAGAAATTTGGGCCGATACCGGGGAAGTTAAACTTGGCCAGTATAGCCCGATAAGGTGCGGTGTCAAGTCCATGCACGTCTCCAGAAAACCACCTAGCCACGCTCTTCCATTTCTGGCATAATTACTCGTGCACCCATCCTGCACAAAATTTCAAACACAATTTAAGGTGAGGAAGCGATGTCGGCAAAGTACATCTTTGTGACTGGCGGAGTTGTGTCTTCGCTCGGTAAAGGGCTGGCGGCGGCCTCGATTGGCTGCCTGCTGGAGAGCCGTGGGCTGAAAGTCAACCTGATGAAGTTCGATCCTTACCTCAACGTGGACCCGGGCACCATGTCGCCCTTCCAGCACGGCGAGGTTTTCGTTACCGACGACGGTGCCGAGACCGATCTCGACCTCGGCCACTACGAACGCTTTACTCACGCCAAACTTTCTCGCGATAACAATTGGACCACCGGCCGAATTTACGAGCAGATCATTGCCAAGGAACGCCGCGGCGATTATCTCGGCAAAACCGTGCAGGTCATTCCGCACGTGACCAACGAAATCAAGGCAGCCATGAAGAAGGTCGCGCAGGATGTGGATGTCGCGATCGTCGAAATAGGCGGCACGGTCGGCGACATCGAGTCGCTGCCGTTTATGGAAGCCATTCGGCAAATGCGTCAGGAACTAGGACGCGAGCGAACTTTGTTTATGCACGTAACGCTGGTGCCTTTCATTGCGGCGGCGCAAGAGCTTAAGACCAAGCCCACGCAGCACTCGGTGAAAGAGCTGTTAAGCATCGGAATTCAGCCCGACATTCTGCTCTGCCGCACCGACCGTTTTCTTTCGAAGGACATCAAGTCGAAGATTGCACTGTTCTGCAACGTAGAAGAAGAGGCGGTCATCACCGCGAAAGATGTTGCCTCCATTTACGAAGTGCCAGTGGTCTTTTCGCATGAAGGCGTAGACACGTTAGTGCTCCGGTATCTGCACATCGAATCCAAAGAGCGAGATTTAAAAAATTGGGAAGAACTGGTCCATCGCGTCTATAACCCAAAAGCCGAGGTCACAATTGGGATAGTCGGCAAGTACGTCGAATACGAAGACAGCTATAAGTCGCTGAAAGAGGCGTTGGTGCATGGGGCGCTGGCTCATAATCTGAAATTGAATTTGAATTGGATTGAGGCGGAGGGACTCGAACCCGGAAATAACGACGAGCAACTGGCGGATTACGATGGGATTCTGGTGCCCGGCGGGTTTGGCAAGCGGGGCATTGAGGGGATGTTGATTGCGATTCGTTATGCGCGGGAGCGGAAGGTTCCTTACTTTGGAATTTGTTTGGGGATGCAGACGGCTTGCATTGAGTTTGCTCGCAATGTTTGCGGGTTGGCCGATGCGAATTCTAGCGAGTTCGATCCGGGGACTCCGCATCGCGTGATTTATAAATTGCGCGAGTTGCGCGGCGTGGAGGAGCTCGGGGGCACTATGCGGCTTGGGGCTTGGACTTGCAAAATTGAACCTGGAACTTTGGCGCATAGAATCTATGGGCAGCTGGAGATCAGCGAGCGGCACCGGCATCGTTATGAGTTCAACCGCGAGTATGAGGAAACTTTGACGGCTGGCGGGTTGCGGATTTCCGGCTCTACTCCTGACGGGACTTATGTGGAGATGGTTGAGCTTCCCGATCATCCGCATTTTATTGGGTGCCAGTTTCATCCCGAATTCAAGTCGAAGCCGTTGGAGCCGCATCCTTTGTTCAAGACTTTTGTGGGGGCGGCTTACGAACATGGATTGAAGCGGCGCGCGGATAAGGCTGCAGCTGAAGTGGAAATGTTTCATCGTCCGGAGAAAGTAGGACAACGGTAGAACTGGCCAGTTCGAGGGATTCACCGCCGAGGACGCCGAGATCGCCGAGAACCTCATGAGATTAGAATCGTTCTTTCTCGGCGTTCTCTGCGATCTCGGCGGTTGAGGATTTTTTCCTGGCAATTTCTTTCCAAGTCGATGGCATACGTATTGGTTCGGGCCACTTGTTTCTCATCGCCGGGCCATGCGTCATTGAGAGCGAGAAGCATGCCTTGTTCATGGCGGAAGTTATCAAAGGTGTGACGCGGTCGCTGAACATTCCATTTATTTTTAAAGCTTCTTACGACAAGGCCAATCGAACTTCGATGCGCAGCTTTCGCGGACCCGGGTTAGTCGAAGGCCTGCGCATTCTTAAGAAGGTCAAAGACGAAGTGCACGTCCCGGTGCTGACTGACGTACACGAAACCGCTGACGTTCCCAAGGTCGCCGAAGTTGCGGATGTGCTGCAGATTCCGGCGTTTCTTTGCCGCCAGACGGATTTGATCGTTGCGGCAGCGATGAGCGAGCGCGCAGTGAACATCAAGAAGGGCCAGTTCGTCTCGCCGTGGGACATGAAGCACGCGGTGGAAAAATGCCGCACCGCCGGGAACGATCGCATATTTCTCACGGAGCGCGGATCGAGCTTCGGCTACAACAACCTGGTGGTGGACATGCGATCGCTAGCCATCATGCGCAAGTTTGCGCCTGTGGTTTTTGACGCGACGCATTCGGTGCAATTACCTTCGGCTTCTCACGGAGACGAAGATGGTGCGGCGACAAGCGGAGGGCAGCCGGAGTTTATTCCAGTACTGGCGCGCGCAGCCGTGGGCGCGGGCGTGGATGGAATATTCCTGGAAGTTCACGACAATCCCAAAGAAGCCAAGTCGGACGGGGCGAATGCGCTGGAGTCCACACAATTGCGTGGCGTGCTCAAGGAATTGCAGGCGGTGCATACGGCGCTGCAGGCGGCCCACGTCAGTCCTTAATGCGTCGGAAATAGGGCTGCGGAAAGTCAAAAACCGCCTGAATAGCGATCCCTCAGCGCCTGAAGGCGCCCCTTTTCGCTTGCACTTACGGATGGGCTGAAGCCCATCCCTTTCAAAACGAATCGGTGGGCTGAAGCCCATCCCGTTCAAAACGAATATATGTCCATCTGTTTGACGCACTACACGAGCCGTAAAGCTCACTCAACTCTGACGCGCCTGCTGCACCATCTCTATCAGGACCCCTCTAGCCTCTTTCGGATTGCGCACTTCTCGCAGGAAAGCGATGCGAGCGCCGCGCATCGCATCTCCGGTTTTCAAACGCACATGAAAGCCGAGGCGATCGACGGAGGTCATCGCAGCCTCTTGTGAGTCGATGCCGGCGAATGCTCGGGCAATAAGGACCAGCGCGTCCTTGTGGTCGGCATTCATGTGCTGGATGATTTCGGCGGTCGAGTCTGCGAGGGGATCGGGCTGCGCGTGGTCATATTCTGACGCAGGGACCCAGCCCATCACACCGAACCCGCCGACGTAATAAATATCTACCACCTCCATACGGTAGAAAGAAAAATCTTCGAAATCCACCCAATACTTGCTGTTTTCGTAACGTTGCAAGTAGAGATTTCTCGCAGCGGGCACGTCCGCCGGTTGCAGCGGCAGCACATTTCCCACCAAGGTGACCCTGGATGCCCCGAGCGGGTCGCCGGCAGCATCGGCCTGGGTCACGAGCAGGCTGGCACGAGGGTCGGCCTGCAGGTTCTGCGTATGCATGGCCATGGTGCTGATGAGGAAGATGGGGCGACCGCGATCGTCCAGGCCGTAGGGCATTACCGATCCGAACGGAAAGCCGGGCTGTTTTCTCGACAACGTCGAAAGGCTGCCGATGCGGCCCAGGTACACCAGCGTACGCGCGCGTTCGGCGAACGCAGGCTCGGGGACTGGAGGCTGGTCCGTGGGTGCACCGCCGACCGCATGTTTTCCGGTGGATGAAACAGTCATCATGAATCTCCTGGCAACCTCCATAATCGCATGAGCGTCGGGTAGTGGCTCAATTTCCTCTTCGCCGGGTTTCTCGGCGTACTCTGCGGCCGTTCTTTGCGGTCTCCGTGTTTTAAGGGGTTGATGAGGCCACGTCAAAGACAGAGTCTTAAATCGCGGAGGTCGCTGAGAACGGCCGCAGAGTACACGGAGATAGAAAAGCGCTCCCCAAGCAATCTTCGTTTTGTCGAAATTGAGACACTAGAGCGCCGAAGATGACTTCTCGAAATCTGCTACCATTTTCGCCACGGACGAATCTCGCATGCTGATCTTCGCCACCATCTCGGGCATTGTCGTAATCCTCGCAGTGCTATTGGACGCGTTTGAAACTGTCGTGCTGCCGCGGCGGGTGCGGCGGAAATTTCGTATTACTGTATGGTTCTATCGCACCACGTGGATCCCGTGGCGCAAAATCACAAGTCTGATCAAGTCGCCGGGACGGCGCGAGAATTTTCTCGGTTACTTCGGACCGCTGTCGCTGCTGTTCTTGCTCGCGCTTTGGGCCTGCGGTTTAATTTTCGGCTTTGGGTTGCTGCAATACGGCGCAGGGGAACATCTCCAACTCAGCAACGAGCCGATTACCTTCGGCAGGGTGATTTATTTGAGCGGGTCAACTTTTTTCACCTTGGGCTACGGCGACGTTATACCAACGTCGCCGTTTGCGCGCGCTTTGGCGGTGCTTGAAGCTGGCATGGGCTTTGGTTTTCTGGGCACGGTAATTGGTTATCTGCCTACGATTTATTCTTCGTTTTCCAGACGCGAGGTTGAGATCTCTTTGCTGGACTCACGCGCAGGCTCTCCGCCCACCGCTGCCGAGTTGATGGTACGTTTTGGAAATTGTCCGGATCAGGAAGTGCTGGATAAGATGTTTCGCGAGTGGGAGCGCTGGGCGGCTGAATTGCTGGAGAGTCATATTTCCTATCCACCGCTCAGCTTTTTTCGTTCTCAGCATCTCAATCAATCATGGCTGGGCGCGCTGACCATGATGCTCGATGCCAGCGCGCTCGTAGTCGCGGGCATTGAGGGCATTCACGAGGAACAGGCCAAGCTGACCTTCGCGGCGGCACGCCATGCGGTGGTGGACTTAGCGCAACTGATAAATGCTCAGTACGATCCCTCGGCGCCCGAACGGCTTGACGATGAGCAACTGGCGAAATTCCGACAGACACTTATCGAGCATGGATTGCGCCCCCGCGACCCGGCGAAATCTGAGGAGAAGCTCACGCATTTACGCTCGCTCTACGAACCCTATGCCCTCGCCATGGCGCGTCGTTTGTTTATCGAGCTGCCTCCGTGGATGCATTCGGAAAAGAAGAAAGACAATTGGGAAGCGGGACCGTGGGATCGCGCGATTCAAGCCAAGAGTCTCGCCAGCCTCGGACACGCCGAGCGATTACGGGCGATAGATGATCACTTCTGAGCCGAAATTTGTACTGACGTAGCTTGCTACGTCTTGCGCGTTTCGCCTGTAGAGACGTTGCTAGCAAAGTCTCTACAGTCGGGGGCCGTGCTAACATCCTCTTTCTTTCATGAAACACGTCGGCGAAAACGTGGTGCGTATTGAGGCTGCGGCTTTGCAGGTACTGGCAGATCGCATCGCAGGACCGATGGCCGATGCGTTCAATCGCGCCGTGGAATTGCTTTACGGCTGCAGCGGCCGAGTTGTGGTCACCGGTATGGGTAAGAGCGGGATTATTGCACGCAAGATTGCGGCTACTCTGAATTCCACTGGGACGCCGGCGCTTTTCATGCACCCAGTCGAAGCTGTGCATGGGGATTTGGGGATGGTCGTGCGCGGCGATGCAGTGGTGGCGCTTTCGGCCAGCGGTGAGACTGAGGAGATTCTTCGCCTGCTGGCTACGCTTAAACGCTTGCAGGTGCCCTTGATCGCGATGACTTGCGATGAAATGTATGCGGAAAACGCGGGCGAGGGCGCCCGCCCCACACGCGCCGCACATTCTACACTCGCGGATGCTGCCGAGGTTGCGCTTGATTGCTCTGTGGCTGAGGAAGCTTGTTCCCTGGGACTGGCTCCGACCGCATCTACCACTAGCATGCTCGCGCTGGGCGATGCGCTCGCGATGGCGCTCGCGGAGAAACGTGGTTTTAAGGAAGAAGATTTCGCCAACCTGCATCCTGGAGGCAAACTCGGCAAGCGGTTGGCGCGAGTGGAATCTCTCATGCACACCGGGGACGCCGTGCCACGTGTCATGCCCCAAACGACGATGCCGGATGTGATCTACGAAATGTCGCGCAAAAAGCTTGGGATAACCGCAGTAGTGGATAATGACAAACTGGTCGGCGTCATCAGCGACGGTGATTTGCGGAGGCTGCTCGAGCTGCGCGGCAAAGATGCACTCGATCTGGCGGCCGGGGAATGCATGACCAAGAATCCGCGGACAATTGCGGGAAATGAATTTGCGGCGACGGCGCTTGCATTGATGGAAGAAAAGAAAATTACGTCTTTGGCGGTGGTGGACGGAAGCGGCAAACTAGAAGGCATCGTGCACCTGCATGATCTATGGGGAACGGAAATGATGTAGGAATTGAATCATTGAATCATTGACTCATTGAATCATTGAGTCATTGGAATCCGATGAATATGCTTGACCAGGCCGAGGCTTTGAAGTTGCGGACTAAGCAGTTCGCGATCAGGATTGTCAGCGTGGTCAGGTCGTTGCCGCGGACGCGGGAAGGGGACGTAATCGGGAAACAGTTGCTTCGCTGCGGCACCGCTGTCGCCGCAAACTACCGAGCCGTTTGCCGATCTCGATCCAAAGCAGAGTTTATTTCCAAGGTAAGTATTGTGGTCGAGGAAGCCGACGAAACAGTGTTCTGGCTGGAGCTTCTCGGCGACACAGAAGTTGTGCCGAAAGAAAAGCTTTCGCTCCTGCTGAAAGAGGCAAACGAACTATAGGCCATCTGCGCAGCTTCGTTGCGCACGGCGAAACACAATAAATTGACTTGACGTTGATCTTAAATGAGTCAATGATTCAATCTCTCAATGAGTCAATTTTATGTATCACTACGATCCCAATACGGCGCTTGATGAACTTACGGAAGATGCGATTCTGCCCAACCCGGTCCATGTTCGCGATATGATGCTACGGAAACGGCTGTCGGCGGATAAATCGCTGGAGATCAACCGGCTATTTGTGGAGTATCAGAAATTTTTCGGCGAGACACAGAAGTTGGGGAAATCCATTCTGAAGCACCTGGCCGGCTGAGTTTCAGGTATTGTCGCTTCGCGAGTGCGCAATGAAACGAATCTTGGACCTTTTTCGACGATCTCCGAACGTGCACTTCGGCCCGCTTGAGCAGCAACTGCTGTCCACTTTGTGGGCGCGAGGAAGCGCGACGGTTCGTGAGATCGTGGACGATGGCGAAATTAAGCTTGCCTACACCACCGTGATGACCACGTTGGACCGACTTTTCAAAAAGCAGATACTCAATCGCGTGGCCGAGGGTAGAGCGTTCCGGTATTCTCCGCGATACTCGCAGGCAGAGTTGGAAAAAGCGGCGGTTGGCGAGACTATTCGACAACTGCTGGGCTCGAGCGCTGGAGCAGCTTCGCTTCCGTTGTCGTATTTGGTTGAAGCCGTGAGCGAACACGATGCGGGTTTGCTGGACGATCTGCAGCGATTGCTGGATCAAAAGCGCCGAGAGCTTCGCGGTGAAATCCGTGGTGATCGTCAAAGTAGTGATCGCCGAAACAAGGAGACACAATAATGTTTGCCGCGCGCTGCATTGGTGTCTCGCTCGCTGTGTTCGTCCTCCTGTATGTTTTTCTGTCGCTATTAGTTTCGCAGGGATGGAAGTTGATGCGACATACGCTGCGGCCAAGCTCTGCTCGAGGCGCGGCCGATTTGCTGTTTGCTTTGCGGGTCCTTCCCCTGAGCCTATCTTTACTTGTTACCCTGGTGTTTACTCTGCCGTCTTTTTTATTGCTGGAGCCACGCTCGACCGGAGAGGCGATTGGTACGGCTCCATTGGCGCTCGGGCTTTGCTGTCTGGTTCTGCTGGGTGCGGGAATTGCTCGCGCGGCGTTGGCTCAATTGCGGGCATCACGGGCGCTGGCTGCGTGGCTGAGCGACTCTGCCCTTATGCAGTCTCAAATTACAGAGTCTGGTACCGGGGTTCCGATCTTTCGTATCGGAAATGATGCTCCAACTCTCACCGTTGCCGGAGTGTGCGCTCCCAAAGTGTTGGTGTCCGAAGCTGCTATCGCAGCACTGACTTCGCGGGAGCTGCGAACCGCTTTACGACACGAGATTGCACATGCGATTCGCTACGACAATCTGCGCAAGCTTCTTTTCCGCTTTTCAGAGTTTCCGGCAATGGCTGAATTGGAAGATGCCTGGTCAGAAGAAACCGAGATGGCGGCCGACGATGCCGCAGTATCGAGTTTTCATGACGCGCTCGATCTGGCTGCAGCATTGATCAAAGTGTCGAGATTAGGCCCGGTGGAATCCTCTGGCGAACTCACCATGGCTTTGCTGCATAGCTCGACTGCATTGAGTATGCGGGTGCATCGGCTGGTCGCGTGGAATCAGGCGCAACAGCCACAAAGCCATGCAAGATGGTTTTATGTCGTGCCCGCGGGTGCCGCGATAATTATTGGTGCAGTAACGACCTATGGCTCAGTGCTCAGTCAAATGCACGCCGTGACCGAGTGGTTGGTGCGCTGAGGGCAAGCTAAGTCGCCCGACATTTATAAATGCCGTGTCATCCCTCGCGAAGCGAGGGATCTGGGGTTTTGCCGGAGAAGTCTTCGGCGCTTATGAGACGAAGCGAAATGTCTCCGGCTGATCCCACTCGCGGCTCAAATCATCCCACTTGGGATTTCTAGACTGAACCAACGCGACTCGTTTCGCTCGCGTCCAGGATTTGATTTTCTTCTCGCAATCGATCGCATTGCGCACGTCTTCAAAGACCTCGAAATAGACGAGGCGATTGATGTTGTACTTGGCAGTAAAGCCGGGAACCAGCTTGCGCTTGTGTTCGTCAATTCGACGGCAGAGATTGTTGGTAATGCCGGTATACGTGCGCGAGGGATTCGTGATTATGATACGTAATAATGCTTTTCGCCGCGCACCATTACACCTCATAAAATGCGCCGTCATCCCGAGCGAAGCGAGGGATCTGGGTCCTTGCTTCCACTGCGAGTGTCGCCGTCGTGCAAGCAAGAACCCAGATCCCTCGCTTCGCTCGGGATGACAATTAAAAAACTTACCGTCTGGCCGCCGGGACTTTTGTCGGCTCTGGTGCTGCGCTGGGCATGGTGGTGACTCTTGCTCCTTGCGACGCGCTTTGGGCGGCTGCGGCAGCGGCCACTGGAGCTGCGGTTGGCGTCAACCCCAGTTGCTTGCGCACCTCGGCTTCTAGTTTGACCATCGTGTCCTTGTTTTCTTTTAGGAAGGCGCGTGCGTTTTCGCGGCCTTGCCCGATGCGCTCGCCTTTGTAGCTGTACCAGGCGCCGGATTTCTCCACGATGTTCTGGACTGCGGCGATATCGAGCAGGTCGCCTTCGCGCGAAATGCCCTCCCCGTACATGATGTCGAATTCGGCTTCGCGGAACGGAGCAGCCACTTTGTTTTTCACGACTTTGATTTTGGTGCGCGAGCCGGTGACTACGTCCCCTTCTTTAATGGCAGCAATGCGGCGAATGTCGATGCGCACTGATGAGTAAAACTTCAATGCGCGCCCGCCAGTTGTGGTTTCGGGGTTGCCGAACATTACGCCGATTTTTTCGCGAATCTGGTTAATGAAGATCAGACAAGTGCGCGATTTCGAAACTGTGCCGGTAAGTTTGCGTAGCGCTTGTGACATCAGGCGCGCTTGCAGTCCCATATGACTGTCGCCCATCTCGCCATCGAGTTCAGCTTTGGGTACGAGCGCGGCGACGGAGTCGACGACCAGCACATCAATCGCTCCCGAGCGCACCAGAGCTTCGGTGATTTCGAGCGCCTGCTCACCGTAGTCGGGCTGCGAGACTAGTAAGTTGTCGACATCAACGCCAAGTTTTTTGGCGTATCCGGGATCGAGCGCGTGCTCAGCGTCGACGAACGCGGCCATGCCTCCCATTTTTTGCGCCTCGGCTATGACTTGCAGCGTGATTGTGGTTTTGCCCGATGATTCGGGGCCGAAGACTTCGACTACGCGCCCGCGGGGAAAGCCGCCGACGCCCAAAGCTGCGTCGAAGGAAATCGCTCCCGTGGGAATGACAGCAATGGGGACGATGGCTTCCTTCGATCCCAGGCGCATGATCGAGCCCTTGCCAAACTGCTTTTCGATCTGCGCAAAGGCCAGATCAATTGCTTTTGTACGTTCGTCGGCCATAAGAGGCGGCTCCTTTTGTGAATGCAGGATGATTCAGGCCGAATTATACACGCTGCCTTAAGCGAATAAAAAGCGAATTCAACGAGAATCGGTGGAAATGTCCCGAATTGGATACTTCGCTTTGCATCTACGTACCCGTGCCGGACAGCCGGATGGTTTGCGGACTTCCGCCACCGTTGTCGTAGACCTCGAGAGTGGCTGAGCGGCCGCCTTGTTTGGTGGGATTGAATGTAACATTCACGGTGCAGTGGCTGCGCGGGGGAACAGTGGAGCCGCAGTTGTTGGTCTGCGCGAAGTCGCCGGGGTCGGCTCCCCCGAACGCGATGCTACTGATCGTGACTGGATTGCTGTCCTCGTTGATAATGTCTACCGGGACTGGCGAACTCTGTGTCCCCACTTTCTGATTGGCAAAATTGATGCCTCGCGGAGATAAGCGCACCACCATTCCCTCACCAGAAAGCACAACCGTCTGTGGGCTGCCCTGGGCGTCGTCGCTCACGGAGAGCTTTCCATTGGCAGATCCGCGCGTGGTCGGGGCAAACTGCACCGAGATCTGACAATTGCTTCCCACAGTTAACGTCGAAGGGCAATTGTTGGTCTGGGGAAACGGTCCAGTCGTCCCGATGTTGGAGATATTTACGTCTAAGGCTCCGGTATTGGTCAGAGTGGCGATTTGCGGTTTGCTGACGGTATGGATGAGTCGGGTGGCGAAGATAAGCTTCGACGGAGTGAGAGAAACGCTGGCGGGGGCAATCCCAGTCCCGGTGAGCGCCACAGTTTGTGGACTGCCTACCCCGTCATACTTTACAAACAGTGATGCGAATCTCGCACCCTCCCGTAAAGGCGTGAAGGTGACCTGAATCTGGCAACTGGAGTTCGCAGGGAGGCTCGACCCGCAGTTGTTAGCTTCAGCGAAGTCCCGGTGATTGATTCCATTTATGCCGATGCGCTTAATAACCAGGGCGGTTGCGCCAACATTGGTTAGGGTTGCTGTCTGTGGCGGACTCGTTGTTTTTACATTCTGGTTTCCGAACGCAAGCTTGACTGGCGTCAGGCTGGCAGTCGTTTGCAGCATCAGGTAGCCATCGCTCGTGAGTACGTCGAGCAGGCCATCATTGTTGAAGTCGCCAATCGCAGCGGGGCCGCCGTTCAGCCCGGCGGCGAATTCGAAAGAGGCTTTGAATGTGCCATCGCCAGCTCCCAATGCGATCACTAGCAGCGGAGTATAGCTGGACGCAGCGAGCGCAACATCCAGCTGACCGTCGCCGTCGAAATCTCCGGTTGCTACTGGAATCCCGTAGAACTGTGAGCATCCACCCTGCGTGAAGGTGCCGTCTCCCTTACCAAGCAGAATGCATCCATAGTCCAAGATATCCAGCTTTCCGTCCCGGTTCATGTCCGCTGCAATCGGGTTCTCAGCGCCGTAGGGTATACTGCCACCGTCGCTAAAGCCACTGCTGCTTCCCGAGAAGAACTCCATGCTGTTCGTCCGGGACTCCGAAATTACCAGGTCGAGCCAGCCGTCGCCGTTGAAATCTCCCACTGCGGGGAATTCGGAAAAATAACTCGTGTCATAGGACGAGCCATAGTTGAAAGTCCCGTCGCCTCTTCCGGTGTCGATCTCGAACCACTGTTGTCCCGTGCTCCATCCGGCGCTGTAGATGTCCAGGATCCCATCCTGATTGAAGTCGGCGATAGCAGGAAAGCCATTGCCTCCGTAGGTCGACACTAAAGATTTGTAGGTTAGATTTCCGTGTCCGTCACCCAGGTAGATCGCTATAGTTGGTCCGTCATTAACCGCCAGGTCAAGGTTTCCATCTCCGTTAAAGTCGCCCGCGATCATCACGGCGCTCCCACTACCGCTGCTCGAAATGGGCGCCTGAAATCCTCCCTTTCCGTCGCCGAGCGAGACGTATAAGGATCCCTCGGAACTTCCCCAGGCTACATCGAGCAAGCCATCATTATTGAAATCCCCGACGGCGACGCCGAGACAATTGGGGAAGACCAACTTTTGCGTAAACGCCAACGATGACGACTGTTTTCGGATGGGAAAGAATGCCACGCTGGAGGTGACGCCGCCTGGGTTCACAACCCGCACCCACGCTGTTCCCGCCTTTGCCACGTCGGATGCACTAATTGTTGTCCTAAGCCGGCTGTGGGAAATGAATTCGGTGACTCGCTCGGCCCCGTTCCACTCGATCACCGCCTGGGGAGAAAATCCCGTGCCATTGACCTCGAGGACAAATCCCTTACTTCCCGGTTTTGCGCTTGCCGGAAGCAGCGGCTGGTTGACGTACGGAACTTGCGCCAGTAGGGTCGCGCTAGCCAGGATTACGAGGCAACAAACGAGCCGCTTGGGCTTCATGTCCCTCCTTTAAATTTGACGGGTACGAAATGTCGGAGACTGATACAAGCAGGATTCTGCGCTGGACGCACGGAGCGGTCAAGGAGCAAGTTTGATCCGCCGGGATGGGCGTCCCGAATTCGATACTTCGTTTTGACGAACTATTTCGTTACCGCCATAATTCCTCGTCATGAACGCTTCAGAAGTTGAGCTGGTGCAGCGCTGCTATCCGCAGATTTATCTGGCTTGCCACAAACGCCACATTCGGGCGTCGAGTACGGCGTATCGGCTGTCGGCGAGAGACTCTTCAATTCTGGTGCATTTGAGTAAGAGCGTTCCGGTGACACCTACCGAACTTGCGGCGCATTTGAGCGTGCGGGGATCGACTCTGTCGGCTGCCATTCGGCGACTGGAGGCACTTGGATACTTATTGCGCAAGCGGATTCACAAAGACCGTCGCAGTGTCGCGCTCACGCTTACGCCGCAAGGTGCGAGAGCGATGGCGGGGACGTCGGTCCTGGATTCAGAACGCGTTGCTGCAGTTTTGGCCAAACTTACTAGCAATGAACGGAAGCGTGCGCTGGAGGGTCTTGAGCTGTTAGCAAAGGCATCGAGGCAGATTACTAGCCAGCAGACATAGGGATTAAAAGGAGTGGACATGTTAAAAATCGCTTTACTGTCCGGTGCTGTGATCGTTGGTGCCGCGTCGCTCGTCGTCATTATTGGTTTGCTGTTGCCCAAATCGCACGTGGCGGCGCGGAGCATAGCGCTTCATCGTCCGCCGGAAGAGGTTTTCCGGCTGATTTCCGATGTAAAAGCCGCTCCGGCGTGGCGGCCCGATGTGCAAAATGTGGAGTTGCTGGAGCCTGTCAATGGTCACATCCGTTTCCGCGAAAAGGGCAGGAATGGAGCGTTCACCATGGAGGTCGTGGAATTGAATTCACCGTCGCGTATGGTCACACGAATTGCTGATCCAGGGTTGCCGTTTGGCGGAATCTGGATTTTCGATATTGCTGCAACTGCGGACGGCAGCGGCTTGAACATTACCGAGCGGGGAGAGATTTACAACCCGGTCTTCCGCTTCGTCTCTCGTTTTATTCTGGGATACAACCGCACCATGGATGCTTACCTGCAGAACGTCAGCCGCAGATTTAATGAAAGTTCCCTCCCACAGGACGGCACGGCATCCACCCTTTAAAGTGGAGACGAGCATTGAATTTTACAAAATTACAGTCATTTCCCTGCTTTACAAACAGCCGATTTGTAGTAACATCTGCGGCATCAACATCCGCCCAGTGGGCGGTGTGGGGTAATTGGCCTCGGTGCCAGCGTTCCGACCTTGGAGGTGGGCATGGAAAATCGTTCGGTTAGTGATTCTTCGACCGCCGCAGCCGGCCCTCGAACTACAATTCATCGTGAAGGCCGCGGAGTCTGGGTGCTTACGGCATACGGTATTTCTGGACTGGCTTTATTTGGCGTACTGGTTTATTACTTCTCGACTTACGTGACGCACTAGAAGATCGGCTAGAGTCTGCATCGGAGTCATAAGGGATCAGTGTATTCCGACCCCTCTCATCCGTTCCCTTCCTCGTCCCGACCGCGCATCCTCAGTCTCGAACATGCTACAATGAGCCGCTCTTGGACACTTCTCTCGAGCGACAGACACCCAGCGACGTCCCCAATCTTTAAGAGACGGAACTACACCCGTGCCCGAAGATTCTGTGAAAAGTGCGCCGATAACTTACGCCGACGCCGGTGTCGATATCGATCGCGCCAATCGTACCAAGAAGCGGATTAAATACCTCGCCCATAAAACCTTCACCCGAGGCGTACTCAGCGAAATTGGCGGCTTTGGCGGCTTGTTCGCGATTGATAAGACGAAGTATATCGACCCGGTGCTGGTTTCGAGTGTGGATGGGGTTGGCACCAAGCTGAAAGTTGCGTTCGAGATGAAGGTGCATCACACCATTGGCGCGGATCTGGTGAACCATTGCGTGAACGACATCGCGGTCCAAGGTGCGACGCCGCTTTTCTTTATGGATTATCTAGCCACTGGCAAGCTAGAGCCGGAAGTGGCCGAGAAAGTCATCGAAGGCCTGGCGGAAGCCTGCAAGCACAATGGATGCGCGCTGATCGGCGGCGAGACTGCTGAGATGCCCGGGTTTTATCCCGAGGGCGAATACGATCTTGCCGGCTTTATTGTGGGCGTAGTCGAACGCGAGCGGATTATCACCGGAAAGACGGTGCAAGTCGGCGATGTGATCTTGGGTTTAGCCTCGAACGGACTGCACACTAACGGCTATTCGCTGGCGCGCAAATTGCTGTTCGAGGTTGGGCGTTACACGCCGGAGTCGTATGTCAACGAGCTCAAGGGCAAGGTCGGCAACGAGCTCATGAAAACGCATAAGAGTTATTGGCCGGCAATAAAGCGTCTACTGTCAGATGCGGAATGCGTTTCAGCGATGGCGCACATCACTGGCGGCGGCATTACTGAGAATCTTCCCCGTGTGCTTCCAAGAGGCGTCGCCGCGGTGATCGAGATCAATTCCTGGCCGGTGCCGCCTATCTTCGAACATCTGCAGCAGCTGGGCAACGTTCCACGGGACGAAATGCTGCGCACTTTTAACATGGGATTGGGCATGTTGCTGGTGGTGCCGTCCGGCAAATTCAAGAAGGCTCAGACTTTGCTGGAGCGTGCTGGCGAAAAAGCTTTTACCGTTGGCAGGATTGTTAAGGGCGACCGGAAAGTGATGTACACGTAGGCCGACGTATAATTACAACTAGAAGGTTTATGCCGTCTGCGAGAAAATTTGGTCAGAGAAAAGCAAAACCGTATTGCTTCGTCTCCTACTCCAGCAGAGAGCCTCACGTCCAAGTCCTTTTCCCTTGTCTCTGGATTGCGCTAGCACCGAGTTTTGACGTGCGGTTGACGCCTTCGGCATTGGAAAGTGGTGCAGACCAGCGTTCACAGATCATCGACTTGATTGAAGGATGTTCGTTTGCCGTGGTTGTGCTCGACGGGCTTCGCCCAAACGTCACTTACAGTACGGCCTAATCGAGGCCCACGAGAGGCCGGTAATCCTGCTGAAAGAAGAGAACGCGACGGTTGATGTTAAGAGCCTCATCGGTGAAGCTGTCAACCTAGCAGTCACCACGCCGGCTCTAAACATCGATAGTCATTTTTCCGATATAAAGGGAGTGAACTACGCTATTTGGAGCCGCCTCAACCCCGCAAGTGCGGTTAAGACCGATTTTGCAGGAATACAAAAAGAAGAGATCCAAAATTAGGGATTACGTTGAAATTGGGGAGCCGGAACTATGGGCCTCGTAGGGTTAAATCGGACATTTGTGTACGGGGACTTCTTCTTTGGGAAAAGGTCCCATTCGATGCCGCGACCGCCGGCCGCGCAGCCTTTTGCCGTTGAGATTCTTCGCGAGTTCTCGACAACTGGGTTTGTTGGGAAGTTGTTCGCGAGAGCTGGTAGTTCGTGGCAGCCCTCTACGCGTCACGGCCTCGCCAGCTATCAGTGGTACGAGGCCTACCAAAAATCGAAGACACCTTTGTACTTCGAAATGGAAGGCTCTGGAATTTGGCAGGTACAGAACCTTCGAGAGGAAAGCGATGACTCTGGCCCATACATGGCAGTCGCCCTGAAGTTCGCGACACCGAGGGGCTAGGCTTTCAGTCAAATTGGGCCAATATCGCAAGAGACGGGACCGGCAGCATTTATCAGTTACTCGTTCAGCACTAGAGTCACCGCCGGTGCCGCATACTTCTGCGCCACCGACTGAGCATATTCCGCTTTAAAGCTTCTACCCCGGCAGATGCAGCCGCCACACCAGGTAACTGGCAGCCTCGCGTAGTACCGCTTCCGTGCGCTGCCACCGCGAGTGCGGGCGCGAGTCTGGACGTGGCGAAACGTACACCTGCAGGCGCTCGTGCTCCAGCAGTTTGCGGATGCGAAACACATGATACGCATCACTGACTGCGATACAACTGTGCATGTGGTTGGCGCGCATAATCACGCCAACTCGTTTAGCGGATTGCGCTGTATCTGAGCCCTGGGTTTCGGCGATCAGGTTCGAGTCGGGAATCCCGCGATGCATCAGGTAATCGTGGCCTACACCGCCTTCGCTATAACTGGGATCTGCGGCCGCGCCGCCTGTGGTGATGACGACCGGAGCAACGCCTTGCTGAAACAGATCAAACGCATGGTCAAGACGGAGGCGGTACACCGGGGAGGGACGTCCGGAATACTCGGCGGCACCGAAGACGACGATGGCATCCGCGGGATGAATTTCCTGTCGCGACGCTTCGCGTGCGATTCTCACGCACGTTACAGCCAGCCAAAGGAGAGCGGCGGCAGCAAGTGCTCCCACTAATAGCGTCCGGCGGCGTTGCAAAGGCCTTACGGCTTCGCTCATCCTTGTGCGAAGAATTCCGAAATATCCTGGGCAGAAATCGCGCCTTCCCGCATGATGCGCCAGCGGGCTTCCTCATCGGTAAGGTCAACAATTGTTGAAGCCATCTCGCGCGGCGAAGTACCGCCATCCACGATGATGGAAATGCGATCCTGCAGTTGATCGCGCACGGCTTCGGCGGTTGTGCATTCCGATTCCCCGCTGAGATTGGCAGAGGTGGCAGTAATCGGAATCTGTGCGGCCTGCACCACGGCCAGCGGAATTTTGGCGCTCGGTATGCGCAAGGCCACGTTGCCGGTGTTGGCGGTCACCTTTAGTGGAAGCCTAGACGCGGCTTTCACGATGATAGTCAGCGGCCCCGGCCAATACCGGCGGGCTAATTTGTAGAATTCGTCAGGCAGCGGCTTGGTCAACTCTTCCGCTTGCTCTTCACTCTCAATCAAAAGTGACAGTGGCTTGTGGCGCGACCGCGATTTAATTTCGTACACGCGATCGACCGCGCGCAGGTTGAAGGGGTCGGCGGCCAACCCGTAGAACGTATCGGTGGGCATGCCCAGGACCAGGCCGGCTCGAATCTGGTCGGCTGCATACCGGATGAGCGACGCCTCCGGCTTCTCGCTGTTTATCTTAACGATTTCCGCGCGCACACGTTTCCTTCCCTGAATGGGTTCTGAATCCGCGAAAACTAACATAACACGGGCATGAACTGCAAGGAGAGATAAACAGGTATGATTCGCAAGACAACAGTGAGCCGGACTACGCCTATTCACGAGAAGGCTGTTCATAGCCGCCTGCGCCGCGTCGAAGGACGCCACAACGCCCTCGTCAAAGAGCTGCGGACAGCTTTCGCCCACGGTGAACTCACAGCGGACGGCTACTGCGCCATCGAAGGCATGCGCATTCTGGAAGAAGCCATCCGCAGCGGCCTCAAGTTTAAAGCTGTGTTCTTTCGGGCCTCAGCTGAAGACCGCGCCGAGCGCCTGCTGCCACAGATGGCGGCGCACGTCGAGACTCTGTTGCTTCCGGACAAACTCTTTGCCAGCGCCGTCGCCAGCGAGAGCCCGCAAGGCGTGGCCGCGCTGGTGCGATGCAAACAATTCAAGCTCGAAGATTTGCTGGCGAAATCGCAGAATGGCCCGCTGTTAGCAATTGCAGGCTTACAGGACCCGGGGAACTTGGGAACTATCCTGCGCTCGGCTGAGGCCTTTGGGGCTGGCGGCGTGTTGCTGGGGGAAGGCACCGTCAGCCCATTCAACTCGAAAGTCATACGGGCTTCGGCAGGATCGGTGTTCCGGCTTCCAATGGTTCAGGTAAAGCTGGCGGACACGTTAGACGTGCTGCGGGAGCGGGGACTTCGTCTCATCGCAACCTCATCACACAAAGGCACGCCGCTCGATCAAGTCAACCTGAGTGAACCATTGGCAGTTTTTATCGGAAGCGAAGGCGCGGGAGTGTCGCGTGATCTGCTTGCTGAAATGGATGAATCAGTCGCCATCCCGCACTCGCCAAATGTGGAATCGCTGAACGCGGGCGTAGCCGCGAGTATTATCCTGTATGAAATAGCCTGCCAAAAACAGTCACCACAGAGACACAGAGTCACAGAGAATGCTGGAAATTGATCTGTTCGGACTGGCGTCGCGCGTGCCGTTATGGAACCAACTTTTTATGATTTTAGCGTTTCCCTCCGCCACTCAGCAATTCTGTGATGAGATGGTCAGGTGAGCAATGGAATTCAACCGATTCACATCGACACTCCCAAACAGAGAGAAGAGACACGAGACCCTCGGACTAGCCTTATCATCGGGGCCGGACTTGAGGTTCATCGTCACCTTGGGCCTGGGCTTTTGGAATCGGCTTACGAGGAGTGCCTTTGCCACGAGTTTTGCCTTCGGGAATTGAGATTTCAACGGCAAGTGGATCTTCCCGTCGATTACAAAGGGCTGAAGCTGAACTGTGGTTACAAGATCGATCTAATCGTGCAAGACGAAGTTATTTTGGAATTGAAAGCCGTCGAGAAACTGCTTCCTATTCATCAGGCCCAACTTCTGACCTACCTGAAACTGGCCCGTAAACGAGTAGGACTGCTGATTAATTTCAACGTCCCCCTTCTTACGGAGGGCATCATCCGGCGAGTCCTGTAAACAGCTTTACCACAGAGACACAGAGTCACAGGGAAACGCAAAATCTTTACGCCAAGTCACTTTCTGACTTAATCGCGAAAATCCCCATTTTTCTCTGTGACTCTGTGACTCTGTGGTGAAATAGTGTGTGGGCCTTTTCCAGAACATCCCGACCGACGAAAACCCCAGCGATCGCACCCGGCCGCTTGCCGATCGTATGCGTCCGCGGACACTCGATGAGTTTGTCGGCCAGGAGCATCTAGTTGCACCGGGAAAGCCGTTGCGCACTCAACTTGAGCGCGACGATATTGGCTCGTTGATCTTCTGGGGTCCTCCGGGGACTGGCAAAACTACGCTGGCCAAGATCATCGCTCGCATGACCAAGGCGGAGTTTATCGAGTTTTCTGCTGTGCTCACCGGCATCAAGGAGATCAAGCAAGTCATGGCGGATGCCGAACGGGCCCGCCAGTATGGCACGCGCACTATCGTTTTCATCGATGAAATTCATCGCTTCAACAAGGCGCAGCAGGACGCGTTCCTGCCGCATGTCGAAAAAGGAAATATCCGTCTGATTGGCGCGACTACGGAGAATCCTTCTTTCGAGATTATTTCTGCTCTGCTGTCGCGCAGCCGCGTGTATGTGCTGAAGCCGCTTACCGAGGAACAAGTCGTTGTGCTGCTCAGGCGTGCGCTCACGGATGAAGCACGCGGATTGGGAGCGATGAAGCTGCGCGCATCCGACGAGGTCCTTGCCAAGATCGCCTCATATTCCAGCGGCGATGCCCGCAGCGCCTACAACGTCCTTGAAGTGGCGGCTTCGCTAGCTCGCGCCACGACTGAAGTAGGCGCGGAGATTACAGATGACATTGTCCGCGACGCCTTGCAAAAACGCGTACTGCTTTACGATAAGACCGGCGAAGAACACTACAACCTCATTTCCGCCCTGCACAAGTCAGTGCGCAACAGCGATGCCGACGCATCGCTTTATTGGCTGGGCCGCATGCTGGAAGCGGGCGAAGATCCGCTGTATATCGCTCGCCGCGTGGTGCGCATGGCGGTCGAAGACATTGGCCTCGCCGAACCGAATGCGCTGGCGCTCTGTATGGCGGCACGCGATGCGGTGGATTTCATCGGTATGCCGGAAGGCAATCTCGCGCTGGCGCAGGCTGTCGTCTATCTTGCGCTCGCTCCCAAGTCGAACGCGCTGTACACCGCTTACAGCGAAGTGCAGCAGGACGTGGAGGCGACTGCCGCGGAATCCGTCCCACTGCACCTGCGCAACGCGCCCACGGGATTGATGAAGGGTCTGGGATACGGACAGGGCTATCAGTACGCCCACGACGTTGAAGGCAAAATCGCCGATATGCAGTGTCTGCCGGATAACTTGCGCGATCGCACTTATTACCATCCGACGAATGAAGGGGTAGAAAAAAGAATTCGCGAGCGCATGGAGGAGATCAAACGTCGCCGCTCGCAGGCGACGAAATTAGATTCTGATTCATGAAAACAATCTTGAACCGGCGTGATGTTTCCGCTAAAGCAATGAATCTCACTCTTCGCCAAGCCGTCCCTGCGGATGTTCCAGCGCTGCGGGTGCTGATTGACGCGTCTGTGCGCGGATTGCAGGTGGCTGATTACACACCTGCGCAGATTGAAGGCGCTTTAGAAACGGTCTACGGCGTAGATAGCCAGTTGATTGCCGATGGAACATATTTCGTGGTAGAAGCTGCACAAATCATCGTCGGCTGCGGTGGCTGGAGCAAACACAAAACACTTTTTGGTGGCGACCACTGGACGGCTCGCGAGGATTCGTTATTGGATCCACTACGTGACGCGGCAAAGATTCGTGCCTTCTTCGTTCATCCGGACTGGGTGCGGCGCGGGATTGGCAGCATGATCCTCGAGGCATGTGAAAAAGCGGCGACTGCAGCGGGCTTCACTCGCCTGGAAATGGGAGCGACTCTGACTGGAGTGCCGCTTTACCACGCCAGAGGTTACGTGGCGCTAGAAAGTCTGGATGTTCCCTTGCATAATGGCGAGTCGATTAAGGTCATCCGCATGGAAAAACGCACGGGAAAAGCATAACGAATTAGTTGGTGCTAGCGCGCTTTCGTACAAACAACTGCCACAGACTGCCGCGTGCGCCATGTTTGGCAACATCGGCGCTAAGGTAAAGAATGCCCCATCCTTTCACAGCGCACCGCGAAAGGATGGGGCATATGACAATTGTCTAGTCGTCGTCAGGATCATCTGGCGGCGTTTTGTCGTTTATAAAGTCGAGGGCGGTTTTAGTCGTTGGAATTTGTACAAATTCGCGCGGCGCCTGGGTTAAGTGATAAAACCCACTAAGATTAGTCAGAGGTGTAATTCCTCGACTGTCGGCAAAGCCCAGCGCGCCTTCTCCGAGACCGAAATTGTTCTCGATGAATCGCAGGACGGTACCGAAGTCGTGGCTGATATTATTAATGTAACCTGCGGGAGTGTAAGCGGAGACAAAGATCATGGGTACGCGGAAACCCAGTTGGTAGCCGCCTTCTGGTGATGCCAGAATGGTTGGTGGAACGTGATCGTACCATCCTCCAAAATCATCCCAGGTAATCACCACGGCGGTGTCCTGCCAGTAACTTACGTTGTTGCCATTAATGGTGTCCGTACATGGGCTATTGCCTAAAGCATTAACGATGCTGGCCACCCACGCCGGGCCCCCACTGCTTCCGCCCGGATGATCCGAGTTTGCTCCGACGGGGATGACCCAACTAACACCCTGCAGATTGCAGGGGCTGTTGTTCGCTCCTAAGTCATTCAAAACGTCGGCTGGCGTCAGGTCAACATGGTTTTTCCATTCCGTACCAGTGCAATTCTGGTGAGCGGAATCCGGCACGCAGATAGCTTGAATGGCATCGGGAGCTGTCCAGATTGAACCACCTTTGTCGGCGCCGCCACCTTTCGTGCTGTAATATTTCCAGCCGATGCCCGCGCCATCGAGCAAGTCCGCCATAGTTTGTCGTCCGGTGAAGCAGGTATCGACCCCGGTTGCATAGTCGATTTTGAATATTGATTCGACGCCCGCTGAGTTAATCAGCTTGGTGGTTTCGCCATCCTGCGCATAGCAGCCGGCGGGTCCGCCAGAGAAATTTTCTGAGATGAAAGAGCCGGCCGCGTCACCCGACGCATTGAGCGCGGATGTTCCCCCGAAAATAAATTGGTGCGCCGGAAAACTCGGACCCTGATTGGTTTGAAACATGAAGTTAGCCCATCCATAGGTAGTCGCGAGCGTGAGGTAGGGCGTTAGAATTCCTTGGGGATGCTTGGCATCCACGGTGTTGTTTACGAAGACGAATGCACCGCGATTTGCATGGGTCAAGGCGGCACCATCCATTCGGCACTGACCCGTATTCGTATTCAAGTCGCATTCGTTTTTCCATCCAGTGTGCGAATGGTCAAGATCGTAGCCGTTGGCCAGGGCAACTCCCGTGGGTTGGGTGAAACCGGTTGAGGACGTCTTGTCAAGCCAGTTGCTCGTCTTTATGTTGTACTGCGTGCTATTTGGGTTGGTGCTGCAGGGAAAATTTGTGCACAGAGCATAGAAGAGATTGTCAGGCGTGCGGTTCTCCTGAAAGACCACGATGATGTGCTGGAAATGGTTGATTTGGGCATTCGCGGCAAACACTGCGAGGCTGGAAATTAAGAACAGAATCCTGAGCGTAGATTTCACAATAACCTCCTTGGGGCCAGAGTTGCTTGCGACGAGAGGGAATCGCGCGGAGATGGCTGCAGAGGAATATGCCCCGCCAGACGCGGGAAGTCAAGCGCAATGTAGCTGGATGGTGCAGCCCGACAGCGACCCCGGGGCGACGAAATCGCTCGCGAGCTTGGATAGTGTAGTGGCTTGGTTTCTCGATTAAGCGACGCCCCGAATCGACGATAGGAAACCGCGTCCCGTCGCAATCAATGCCGCAAACTTTGCGATCCGCGATTGCTGTCGTAACATCTTGGCTACACTAATGACCGATTCGCAGCAACCTTATGCGATGGCTGTCGATTTGCTTAGGAGTGAATTCGTGAATATCTACAGTCTGATTTTGACGTTGCTAATTCTTGGCACCGCGAACATATTGGCGCAATCCGCGCCCGGCAATGTTGTGAAGTATCACGCCACAATCAACGATGTGAAATATGTTTATGCTTCGGCAGAGCCGGTTGCGCGGCTTAAACCGGGAGACATTCTCGACACCAACACGCTTGACTGCTTCGGCAACGTCATCAAAAAGCCGGGCGACACGCTTAGTATGGTCAAGGGCGACAATCCGCTTACCGGTCCTTTTTATATTGAGGGCGCCGAACCCGGTGACACTTTGGCGGTGAAGATTCTCGACCTTGAAGTCGACGGCGATCAGGGCGTGGGAGCGTTTGCGCCGGGCTTTGGAGCGTTGAATGAGACGAACTACACGCCCATGCTGCATTCGCCGTTGCCGGAGAAGATCTGGTTTTATCCGGTCGACCACGCTTCCAATACCGCGACGTTTCAGGCGCTGGATTCGAAGTTCTCGGTGAAGATTCCGCTGCATCCGTTTTTTGGATGCATCGGAGTTGCGCCATCCGCAGGCGAGGCTCGCAGTTCCATCGTGCCAGCGGAGTTTGGCGGCAACATGGATTCTCCTGAAGCCAGCGTTGGTAACACAGTTTATTTCCCGGTGAATGTGCCCGGAGGCCTGCTCTATATGGGCGACGGCCACGCGGTTATGGGTGACGGCGAAGTGGCGGGTACGGCGATTGAAGTTCCGCTGCGGGCGCGGGTTCAGCTCAGTCTCATCAAAGGCCAGAAGATTAATTGGCCGCGCTTTGAAAACGAAAACGCAATTATGGCAGTCGGCGCTTATCGTCCGTTAGATGATTGCGTGCGCATTGCCTTTACCGAACTGGTGGCGTGGATTCATCAGGATTACGGTTTGTCGGAGCTCGATGCTTATGAGCTTCTTTCCCAGGTTGCGAAAATCCATTTGAATGAAATGGTTGATCCAAATTACGTAGTCGTGGCATCGATAGAAAAGAAATTTTTGCCGCCGAAAAAGAAGTAGGCCGAAGCTCTCTGCGTTCTGGGCGCGCTCTGCGTTTTAAGATTTTGATTTCGCAACTACGAAACCTTAAATCGCAGAGAACGCGGAGACGTTCGCAGAGGGCGCAGAGAACCTCCCATAGGGCACCTGAGACTTGCTTTTTTCACAACCCTATTTGCACCGGACCACTCTCCGGCGATAATAGCTAAACCAAGTGAACGGCCATTTTATCGTCGATCAAACTTCTTCGAGTGGCTCAGGCGAGCTTGCGCCCGCGGGCGAATCCGCAAAGCACGAAGCGCTCCCGCCGCGTGCTCCTGCAAACAACGGCAACAATTCGCTGACGGAAATGGCGCAGCGCGACCTCGAAGCTGCGCTGCAGTTACTGGCGGAGCGAGCACAGTACATCACGGGCGCATCTGGAGCTGCGATCGCGTTGATCGAAGACAGCGAAATGATTTGCCGCGCCAGCGCGGGACCTTCGGCACCGGCTCTGGGGGCGGAAGTCCAGCTGAAGTCGAGCCTGACCGGTGAGAGCGTCCGCACCCGGCAAGTTTTGCGTTGCGATAATACCGAGACCGATTCTCGGGTCAACCGCGAGACTTGCATTGCGCTCAACATCAAGTCGGTAATGGTGGTGCCGCTGCTTCGCGAGCAGGAGGTGATTGGCGTTTTCGAACTGCTGGCGGATCGAACCAGCGCTTTCGAGGATCGCGATGTTAAGGCGTTAGAACGGCTGGCGGAGATGGTGCAAACCAGCCTGGAGCACGCAGCAGCGGCTAAGCGCGCGCTGCAGGAGATCGCCGAGAAGAACGAGCAGGCTGAGGCGGAAAAGCCTGACGCTCCGCCTGCCGTCGCGAAGACGGAGAACGACAATTCGGAGACGATTGTGCTGCCGTCGGAAACGCCAGGGACGACCGCGGCGAAACTTGAAGAGGGATCGCCTCCGCCGAAAGAGATCGACAAGATTAAACACTGCGAAGCCTGCGGGTTTCCGGTGTCTCCAGGCCGCACGCTTTGCGTCGACTGCGAGGCGGCCCGACTTTCTGGCGATAGTCCCGCGCCCCTCGCCAGCAGTTATGCTCCGGCGTTCCTTGCGCGATTCGAAAATCGCAAAGAACAGGGATGGCTCGCGGCTAACTTCTACACCATTGGAACGGTGCTCATCGTTGCGCTCACGGTTGTGCTGCTCATACTCCGACTGCGCTAGTCGTGTGGGGCGGACATTCCTGTCCGCCAAAGCAAGGCGTAGGATCAAACGGAAAGCGGACAAGATTGTCCGCTCTACACGGTTTGACCCGATTCCAGACCAAGAAGCGCTTTTTTTCTGGCGATTCCCCAGCGGTAACCACCCGTGTCTCCGCTCTTGCTGACTACTCTATGGCATGGAATAGCGACTGCCACCGGGTTGGCGGCGCATGCTCGCGCTACCGCTCGTATGGCCGTGGGCTGGCCAATTGCGCTCGCCACTTCCGCGTAAGAATTTGTTTTCCCAAAGGGGATTGATTGCAAATGCGACCACACACGCCGCTGAAACGCGGTTGCCTGAATGTCTAACGGAAGCGCGGTGTGCAAACGTTGGCCGCGCATCTGACGCAGTAAATCTTCTTTCCAGCTCTGCATGGCAGCGTCATCGCGGCGTCTGATGGCAAAGGGAAATTCATGCCTGAGTCCTTGCTCCAGTTCGCCATCCGAATTGGCGAATTGGATGGAGCAGATTCCCTTGTCAGTAGCGGCGATCAACATGCGTCCCAAAGGAGAATCAGCGCAGGTGTAACGGATGGACGCTGCAATCGCTCCACGGCGGTATTTATCTGGCGTCATGCCGAGTTGCGATGCGGTCCGCTCGTACAAACGACTGCTCGAACTGTAACCCGCGTCATACAGCGACTGGGTCACAGAATGGCCGGCGCGCAAATTGCCCTTGAGCTGATTCATGCGGCATGAGTCCGCATAGGCTCGCGGAGTCACGCCCAAAACACTCTTGAATGTGCGCTGTAAATGAAATGGACTTTGGTGAAACTCTGCTCCTAGCCGGGCCAGAGTAAGAGGCTCGTCCAAATGGCTCTCGATGTAGCGACACAACGCCTTCACGATTTCCAGCGTTCCGTTGACGACCGCTTTGGGCCGGCATCGTAGGCAGGCACGATATCCCGCCTTTTCCGCTTCGTCCGGCTTGCGAAAGAAAGTCACGTTCTGGCGCTTCGGACGGCGAGCCGGGCAAGATGGCCGGCAGTAGACTCCGGTGGAGGAGACGGCGAATACAAAATCGCCATCGTGACTGGCATCGCGATCCTCGACCGCTTTCCAGTACGCGGCTTGATTTTTTTCGCCGTGACTTTGTTGGGTTGTGGCCATGGCGTTCGCTTCCGTGAGATTAAGTATCGCATTGCTTGTCATAATGGTGAAAGCATAAGACGACGTTCTTCGGCGGACTATCCAGATCTTGCGGTCAAAGGAAATATTTTCTACGACGGTGCTTCGTGCGGTCCGCACGAGCGCGGACGCTCGCGCCTACACTACTTCAGGCCTTCTACGAGGTAGAGGTCGGCCAGCATGCGGTGGTAGCCGAATATACAGGTTTGCGCGTCGGGCGTCATGAGGATGGGACCGATGGTTTCGACTCCCGCAGGATCAGACGGTAGAAGCTGCTTCCACAATGTGCGCTTTCCGGTTTCAATGTCGAGACGATAGACGCTGGCCGGCAGTTCGCCCGGTTGATAAATGTAGAGCGATTTACTGTCGGAAGTCCAGGTAATCGGCTGCTCTCCGGGGTTGAGACCTGGTATCACGCGAGGCTCGCCGCCCGCTACCGGATAAAGATATCCTTTGCGGTCGGGACCAATTCCGGCAATCGACTGCGAGTCGGGCGAAACGAAAAATGCGTTGCCATCCACACCTTCGGGCGTAACCGGTTGGCTCTTCCCCGTTGCCAGATCGTAAGCGTAAAGCCGAACTCCCTGGCCCGGCTCGTTTCCGGAAAACAAAATGCGTTTACCGTCAGGGAACCACCGCGCCCAAGTGTGGTTCATATTGTCTTTAGTAAGATCCCGGGCTTCGCCGGCGCCCGTGGTCAGCAATCGCAACTGTGCAGGCGTGTCTTGCGTTTGTGAAAGGACGGACTTGCCGTCGGGCGACAAAGCCAGCGCTCCGCCTTCTCCCAATAGCACTGCAGGAGAGCCGTCAGTCTTGCGAACGTAAACGGCATACGAGAGCCCGCCCGACTTCGAATAGGCGAGCGAGCCGCCGCCGCCCTCCTCGTCAAACAGCAGCGTCTTGCCGTCACCGGAAAGTCCGGCCGGATACGAATAATCGAGCCATGACAGATCACGTTGTTTGGGCTCTCCGGCAATCACTCCTACCAACTCGCGGCGCCAACTGGCGCGCATCAGCAAAACGCGTCCGTCTTTCCAGATGTCGAACAGCATCAACGCCCCGGGCAGGCGCAGGACCATTCGCTGTTTGCCATCCAACGTGGCAGCATAAAGCGTGCGATCAACTCCGGATTTGCTGGCCGTGAACCAAACCTCTTTGCCGTTAGCCGACCAGGCCAGGCCCTGAATGGTGTACCACTCTTCGGAAAGGTTCTTCTTGTGACCTGCCAGATCGATGACGGAGACCGTGCCGCGGTCATCTCCTTGAACCGGATGATCGATGAATGCGATCATGTCTCCCGCGGGAGAAAAACGCGGATGGCCGATCCAACCTCCGGTCTCGTAGAGAGATTTCCCAATTGGAAATTCGAGACGATTGCGTCCGCCGAAATCACGCACTACCGCCAGATTGTTTCCGTCCGCAGACCAGTCGGCCCATTGCACCTGCTCCAGCAGCTCTCGCGGCGCGCCTCCTACGAGCGGTGCGCGAGCTAGGGTGCCCATGCTGACCCATGTGCCTAATGCCTTACTGTTCAGGAGCACAGCCATTTCAGATGCCGACGAAACGGAAACGAGCTGCGTGTGACTCAATCCCATGGAGCGTGCGTCGGGCGCCTCGGGACGCGCGGTGAATACATCCAGCGGGCCTCCCTGCCAGGCCGCGCTGTACAGAATGGTTTGTCCGTCGGGTGCGAAGCGCGCCGACCGAATGCTGCCACGCCGGAAAGTGAGTTGACGATAAAGCGGCGGCTGCGCCGGAGGGCTGGTAAAAAGCATTTTGCCGGCGAGCAAACCCACAGCCAGCGCCACCAGCGAACAAATGCCCGCAACCAATGCGACCGGGGAGCGCTTGGGCGGGACGAACGCAGGTTGTTTTGTTTCTATGGCCGCGACGGGCTCTGTTTTGTCCATCACAACGGAGGTGCGTGATGAATCGAGCGAGCGCTTCAGGCGCTTCAAGTCAGCCCGCATTTCCGCTGCGCTTTGGCAACGCAGGTCGCGATCTTTCTCCAGCGATTTGCTGATGATCTCTTCGAGCTTCAGGGGCAGATCAGGATTTAGACGAATGGGCGGCGCGGGAGCACGATTGAGAATTGACTCAGTTATGACCGCGGATGTTTCCCCACGGAATGGCAGAATGCCGGTCGCCATTTCATACAGCACCACGCCGAAAGAAAAAAGATCAGTGCGGCCATCCAGTTCCCTGCCCCGCAGTTGTTCCGGTGACATATACGCGACTGTGCCAACGGCGGTGCCAGGGCTGGTCAAGTCGAGGGCGGTTGCGTCTGCCACGGTTTGAGAGTCGGCGCTGGCAGCCTTGGCTTGGGCTATCTTGGCGAGTCCGAAGTCCAGAATTTTTGCGGGTCCGCGATCGGTGACGAAAATATTTGCCGGCTTAATATCGCGGTGCACGATGCCTTTGCTGTGGGCCGCTTCGAGCGCGTCCGCAACTTCAATCCCGAGCCCCAACAGCCGTTCCAATTCAAGCGGAGCGCCTTGGATGAGGTGCTTCAGCGTCTTGCCAGTCAAGCATTCCATGACGATGAACAGCAGGCCATCGTGCTGACCAATTTCGTGGATGGTACAAATGTTGGGATGATTTAAAGCAGATGCGGCGCGAGCTTCGCGGCGAAAACGCTCGATGGTCTGCGGATCCTGCGCCAGTTCGTCGGGCAAAAATTTGAGTGCGACAAAACGGCCCAGCGCGAGGTCTTCGGCCTTATAGACGACACCCATTCCGCCGCCGCCGAGCTTCTCCAGAATCCGGTAATGAGAAATGGTTTGGCCGATCATGGCTTGCGAGGCGGCAACAACGGTCGAGACATCTTAGGGGGAATTGGTGGTGGCGTCAATTGGTTAGTGGGATCGTGCACGGAAACGTAAAACAACTCGCCGCTGGTTTCGGCGCAAATGCCGCTGGTCGCGCAAAATTGTTGATGAGCACGACCCCCGCTGGAGGACTGGTCTTCGACCAGAAGGGAAATCTGTACGGCACGACCTTCGAGGGCGGCGCCCAGGGAGTAGGCGCCGTATTCAAGGTCACTCCGGCGGGTAAGGAAACGGTCCTGCACAGCTTTGGCGCTCCGGGCGACGGGAAATTTCCCGAAGCAGGGCTGGTCTTCGATGAGAAAGGAAATCTGTATGGCACGACCTACGGGGGCGGGGCCCACGCATACGGCACGGTATTTAAGCTCACCCCAGCAGGCAAGGAGACAATCCTCTACAGTTTTTGTGCACGGAAAAATTGCGCCGATGGGGAAGGACCCCAAGCAGGGCTGATCTTTAACCAAAACGGAAGTCTGTATGGGACGACCCTGGGGGGCGGCATTCAGTTACACGGCACGGTATTCAAACTCACCCCAGACGGCCGGGAGACGGTTCTCTATAGCTTCTGCCTCCAGGCCGCCTGTCCAGGCGGGGCAAACCCTTCTTCACCCCTGATCTTCGACCAAAAAGGGAACCTGTACGGGACCACCACAGGTGGCGGGCTAACCAACGACACCTGCTCCACAGGATGTGGCACGGTGTTCAAGATCACTCCGCACACCGACACACGATGAAATGGGACAGCGTGGGCGGCGCCGAACCAGAAACTCGAATCTCCTTTCTCGATCTGCTACAAAAGGTGGGCCACCTTTTGTAGAACGCGGCTACGGGAAAGTTCGAAAACCACGCCGCAGCCGGATGGACAACTTTTTGCTCCTCTCCACCCGCCGCCGGAGTGGTTTCATCGAGATGACCTTTAGCATCCCCGTAACCAGCTGGCACCGAGATTTTCTCCATCCTCGACGCCGTGGCCATTTACCTTGGTGAGATATGCGCACCTTGAAAATCGTGTGTCTTTTTTGTCTGTTGTCTGTAGCCTCAATCATCGCAAACGCGCAATCCACGCGGGTGCACTTGAAGCAGGAGGCAACCTACAGTCAGACTATTCCCGCAATTCGCGACAACCAGCAAACTTCGGTCGAGCTTCGTACTATCCGCGTGCGAGTCGTCGATCGCGCCGGAAAGGTCCGGGAATTTACACCGCTGATGGTGTACGACCCGCAAAGCAAGTTGTTCTTCTGGGACTATTTCGAGGCATACCAGGATTACAGTCCCGACTTCCTCGCAAAACAGTTTGCGTCAACCGTGTATCTCACTACCGATACGCTAGTGATATTTACGTCCCTGTCACATCTGCCATATCTGGCAATCTCAGAGAGTGCAGAACGCCATGACAGCCTCGATACAGCACAAGACAGTGTGGTGCATTTCTTCGAGAAGAAGCCGCTTCCTCCCAATAGGTGGGAATTCAAGAGCGTGGACTATTTGAAGGAAATGCCACGCGATTTCCTAAAGCAATGCATGACGGACATCAATATGCCCCCTCGTATCGAGGACCTGCAGCGCCAAGGAAAGCAATGGACCCTCAGGCTCAGGGCGCAAAACGGGAATGCTGCCGATATCGCGCTAGACGACTCCTACAACCTAATTTCCACCAAATTTACTGTCAATCCCGCAGCGCATGCACTGGGTGGTTGCTCACGGTAGTTCGTCCGATCCTTCTGAAGCGGTCACATTTCAGTATGATTTCGCCCACTCGCGGGCAGCGATCAGAATGTCGCCAACCGTTCCGATTGGTTCCCGACGATGACTGCGCTGTATCATGTCATCGTTCATTGCGGGACTCCGTTAGGCTGCCGATATGGAACGCTCGTTGATCTGGATGGAAAGTGATGTGAATGGCTGGGCCTGCTCGAACTGTCAATGGAGGTTCCCTGTGCCTACACTGCTAAGCGGAGAAGAGGCTAAGGGTGCGTACGACCGCCTGGCCGCCGCGAAGTTTCGCCAGCACACATGCGAACCGTCGAGCACTTTTTCATCGAAGATGCCGGAAGCAAAACAGAATGCAGACACCGCTTTCACCGAGCGTGCTCGAGCTCTCATAAAGCGAGGATACAAACCCAAGGTCGCTGTCGAACTCGCCCTTCAAGAGATGGAAATCGAACACGCCAACAATCCGAAGATTATGGAGAAGGCGCGCGCTGACGGCGAGGATTTCCTGCAGAGAGTCCGCAAGGGCCTCATCTGAAAAGCTGTGCTATGGGCCACAAAGGCTGTATGGTTCGTCGCACTACGGAAGCTAGTAGTAGGTAAGAACCCGAAGGTCCTCCTGCATTGGGATCGTCGTGTCACTCTTCGGGTCCCAAGCGGACACAATGCGCTTCGTCCAGTTTCCGTGAGAATCCCGCTCGTAGTTGAACGTTAGCTTTTCGACAATAGTATTGTTACCCGAAATACGCTCGGCATCGGTCAACTCTATATTGCTTCGAGTGTGGGGATGATTCTGGACCGTCGTTTCTATAGTGCCATCATGTTGTGTTTGGTAAAAATAAGTAACATCGTCGAAACTAACACCGACCTCGTTGGAGCATTCGCAGTCGACAGCCTGCCAGTGGCTGGTAAGCTTGCCACCACTAAGTGACAGTGTGGTGATCGTTCTTCCGGATTCATCAAAGTACGTGCGTTGTATCAGGTCTCCATTCTCGTCGAAGCGATCAGCCATGTGGATATTAAACTGGTTGCGAGGTCCCCAGACGCACCAGTCGGTCGTCCGCCCCTTGTCATCGTAGCCGTAGGTCGCGCGGGACTGGGCATTCCCTTCCGCGTCATAAGTGATGCTTTCAACCATGTTTCCCCCTTCATCGTATCTCTCAGTTTCACGTCCAAAGAGTTCGCCGTTGCGGAATGTTTTGACTTCGACAGGGCCGTGGGAACCGACCTCCGTTTCGGTACGCCACACATTGGTGCCGTCGCTACTCGATTCAATCCTTGTTTTCGGATCGTAGCTTACGTGCGCGACAGAAATGATCGTACCATCCCCACGTGCCGCGCTCGCCTGCTCGATGACCCGTCCATCAGTACCGAAAACGACCCAGGCAGTCGGTGTGTATATGAACAGCTTTGGATCGATTCGTGGGTCTAGATTGAGCTTCTTTGACGTGACCCGTTGCGAGTGCACACTCCCGTGCAGTCCCATGTTCATGGCTGCTGTCCACTTTTCGGGATCTTCTCCGAGCGCACACGATGCGTACCGCAAACAAACGATTGACGCGATAAAAGCGAGTCGCAGCTTCATCACGCATCTCCCACAAACTATTAGACACCAGAAGCAAACATTTTGTTCTCATTAGCTCCGTCTGACGAACTAAAGGGCAAAAGGGCTTAGTCTCGAGATACGAGTACTCACTATTTACTGGCAAGGAAATCGCGATTGCACTGATTGGATGGGCAGCGCAAGCGAGTGTTAGGACCGTCGCAGCGACCCAGAGTTTGGTTTAGTCCCAGCGTCGCCCCCAATCAACTACTTCCTGTATGACTTCTTCAACGGCTTCAGCCAGAACTACCCCTTCCAGTCAATCGGGCCCTTGAGTATCCCAGCTCCGGGGAGCGCTACGACCTGCCGCCCCGAATCCACTTACATCCGTCAATCCCGTCAGTGCTACTTGAGTGATTTATTTCCTACCGAAGCTGGGTTATTCTCTGGAGTCGAAATGTTTCAATCAGGTTACAATCGGGGCATTATTCAGGCCTCCCGGCTACAATACCCGTGTGAAACCAAGCATCTTTGTGGTTGAGGACGATCCTGATATTTCCCGGCTGGTGCGGCATCACCTGGAAGGCGCGGGATTCGCGGTCAAACTTTTTCCCACTGGGAACAGCGTCGTCATGGAAGCCGAGCGGCAGCGGCCCACCCTTTTTATTTTGGATATCATGGTCCCGGGACGCGACGGCCTTGAACTCTGCCGTCAGATTCGGCAGATGCCGTTGCTGGCGTCGACCCCGGTGATTTTTCTCACCGCGAAAAGCGGAGAGGCAGACCGCATCCTGGGATTGGAGTTGGGCGCGGACGATTATATTCCCAAGCCATTCAGTCCTCGCGAACTGGTGGCGCGAGTGAAAGCAGTGTTGCGGCGATTCGAGCGTCCGCTGTCGCAATCTCCGTTGAAGGTAGGAGAGATTGAAATTGATCCCAGCGCCATGACGTTGACCGTGAGCGGTCAATTGGTAGCCACGACAGCTACGGAGTTCCGCCTGCTTGATTATTTCGCACGACACAGCGGACGCGTGTTCAGCCGTGATCAGCTTTTGGATTCGGTGTGGCGAGATACCGCTTACGTCACGCCGCGTTCCGTGGATGTGTACGTGCGCCGCATTCGCGAGAAGATTGAACCCGATCCTGAAAGCCCGCGCTATTTGAAAACAGTCCGGGGCGCGGGCTATCGTTTTGAGGCTCCCAAGTGAGGAGCCGGCTTTTCTTGCGGCTGGTGGCCGCATTTG
Source organism: uncultured Acidobacteriota bacterium (assembly GCA_963770465.1). Taxonomy (GTDB): domain Bacteria; phylum Acidobacteriota; class Terriglobia; order Terriglobales; family Acidobacteriaceae; genus JABDBE01. The sequence goes on along the minus strand of CAVYQB010000035.1, from coordinate 128,484 downwards.
CCGTCGTCATCATTGCCGCCACGGTTACGCTTGATTTTTCCATTCGGCGTGCCTGGGAAGATTCACTTCGCCAGGAAATCGATCGCAGCTTAAGACAGAAAACCCTTATGTTTGCGAATCGCGTGAACACTGATCGCGAGCATAATCTTCAGGACATTGTTTCGCAGGGAGGTCAAGCGGCCGGAGCACGCGCCACGGTTATCGATGCCACCGGTAAGGTGCTGGCTGACTCCGAGGCAGTACCTTCCACGATGGAAAATCAGGCGGAGCGCCCGGAGTTTGTTGCCGCATTGAAAGGGGAAGTTGGAACTGATGCGCGGGTAAGCCAGCCTTTAGAAATCAACTTTCTTTATGTAGCCGCGCCGATTTCCGGAGGTGCGGTTCGCTTGGCCTATCCACTATCAGACCTCGCAGCCACCACCTCGCACCTTCGCAACACTCTGCTGGCCGGTTCGGCGTTTGCATTCCTGGTGGCATTGATCCTGGCTGCATTTCTGGCCCAGTTCACGGCTCGGCGGCTGCAACGGATCGTCGAATTTGCCAATAAGGTCGCTGGCGGCGAACTGACTGCGCGAATTGCGGAAACTTCAACTGACGAAATAGGACAACTGGCTGCCGCATTGGATAAGACGGCGCGTCATGTAGAAGACAACTTCGCCGCGCTGCAGAACAGTCAACGTCAACTTGAAACTTTGCTCAATAGCATGGAGGACGCGGTCATCGCCGTCGACTCTGATGAGCATGTGCAGTGGGCGAACCAGAGTATGGACAGCCTGGTTCCGCAGCGCACCCGGCTGAATGCTCCCATCGTTGAGACGGTACGTGATCCTGATTTTCTGCGTGCCGTGCGGGGCGCGAGCGTAACCGGGAAAGTGTTCACCGCGCGGGCTACTTCAATTGTGCCGGCGCGAACTTTCGACGTTACCGCAGCTCCCATGCCCGGTGGCGGCGCGGTTGCGGTGCTGCGTGATTTGACTGAGACCGAGCGCATTGAGAAAACTCGCCGCGACTTCATTGCTAACGTCTCCCACGAACTGCGCACACCGCTAACTTCGATTCAGGGTTACGCGGAAACCTTGCTGGACGGCGCGCATGAAAACAATCATTCGCGCGAGTTTCTGGAAATTATCCGCAAGAATGCACATCGCATGTCTCGCCTTACTGAGGATCTGCTAACGCTGGCGAGAGTGGAGTCGCGGGAGCAGCGTTTTGATATCCAGCCAGTGGCTGCTGCCGAACTTCTGCAGGAAGCGGTCCAGAACTTTCGCGAATTGGCACGGACGCATGGCATTGACTTGGAAGTAGAAGATTCGGCGCCCGACTCGGTGAACGCCGATCGCGAAGCGATCCACCAGGTTTTTTCCAACCTCATCGATAATGCCCTCAAGTATGCCGCGTCGGGTGGGCGGTTGGTGTTGGGAGCGCGGCGCGTCGGACGCGGAGTTGAATTCTATGTGCGTGATTTCGGTCCGGGAATTCCATTTGAACATTTGCCGCGTCTGTTCGAGCGCTTCTACCGCGTGGACCGGGCTCGCTCTCGCGAATCTGGCGGCACTGGCCTGGGTTTGGCCATCGCCAAGCACATCGTGCTGGCGCACGATGGCAACATCCGCGCCGAAAGCGAACTCAACCACGGTTCAGTGTTTTTGTTTACCCTGCCGCTGGCTAGCGATTCTCCACGGCCCGCACCTGGAGAAAATTGATTCCTGACAGTGCCGTAAGGTTGTCATGTTGAGAGACCGAAAACGTTGTCATCCCGAGCAACGCGAGGGATCTGGCTTTCGTCAGTGGCGGCAAAACCCCAGATCCCTCGCTGCGTTCGGGATGCCAGTTTTCCAGGTTTAGTGCGTCTCTCGTGATGCCTGCGGCACAATAATCCCAGAATTTACAACTTTTTAACACATCAGCGGAACAAAAAACCTATGCTTGCAGTGTGACCATCACTCCAGGCCGGCAGCGAAGAGGGCCGAATGTATTGCGTCCGCTATTTCGTAAAATGCGGGAGGTTTCAATGAGTACCGCGTCCGTTCCACGGTCTGAACCGGCTTACTCGCACTTAGTCAAAAGGACGATTGAAGCCTGTGCGGTAGCCAAGGATGCCGCTGCGGCGGCGGCTGAAGGTATTGCGACGGGCTCTTCGCCATTGCTGAATACCATCCGGGAGCGGGAGAAAGAACTCGACACGCTGGATCGGGAAATTGACGACGGAGTCACACTCGCCATAACGCAAGTAAGCGAAACCGAAGCTCGCGAATTGCTGGCGTGCATGAAATTCATGATTAGCCTGGAACGCATCGGGGACCTGCTGCTTAGTTTCGCCAGTAGCGCCCAATCGGCGGGTCCGCGGATTGATCCCCAGGACACGCGCGATCTGACTCACATGGCCACGATTCTCGAAAAAATGTTATCCGACGTAGGCGGCGCCTTTGCTACTCGCGATGTGAAAAAAGCTGTCGATGTTTTGCGCGCCGACGCGGAGATGGACCGCCTGCGCAATCTGATTTTTCTGCGGCACATTGAAAATCCCGAAGGCTCGCAGCGCCAGGCCAGCCTGCAAGTGATCTTCATGACGCAATCGCTGGAGCGTGCCGGGGATCATGCCAAGAACCTGGCGGAAGAAGTTTGTCACTTCGTAAGCGGGCACACCATCCGACACGTAATGATGACCTACGACAAGCCGATCGAGCAGATGTTTCTGGATTGGCTACGCCATCGCGAAGACTCGCGTTAGCGGTCACTGCTGTGGCTGGGTTTGCGTTGGCTGAGCCGGCTGCTGCGAAGTTGTGCTCGATCCTGATTTCTGTGTCGTTGCAGGCGTGGTTGGCTTGGTGGACTTCGTCGCCGACTTTTTCTTCACTGGCTTCTTCTCCGGCTCGGTATCATCCACGACAACTTTCTTGGCAGGTGTAGGAGGAACCGCTGCAGCCTGCAGTTGGCGCACCTGACCTCGAAGTTGCGTGAGTTCTCCTTCTTTTGCGCCAGCCAGGCTCTCCATTCTCTCCGCGAGGTCTCGCCGCGACCGCTCAAGAGCGGTGAAGTCGTTTTGCATCGATTGAAATTCGTCTTTGGGTCCGAAGGCTCCGGCCGACTCGACCACCGGTCCGAGCACGTCGTAAAGGGCGTCAAGATTATGGTAGAGCTTGAAAGTTATCGCAATGTTTTCCGGCGAAGCCCGCAATTCGCTGAGGATTTCCGGCAGCGCCATTTGCAGATTACGCTGAATGGATTCCACATCCGCCTCAGCGCCTCGCTTCGTATTAGAATCAGTCTTCCACTTCTCGATTCGTAATTTAGTCAAATCCGCTTGTGTAGTCTGCGAAACTTGCTCCAACTGGGAGAGCATCAGATTCAGTTGACTGACCGAGGCATAGGGAACCGGGGGCGCCTTGGCAGCCGAAGCCGGAGCAGATGCCACTTGGGCAGTCCCAGCAGCCAACAGAAAGGGCAGAAGGCACAACCTCCGAATACAAATCGAATAAAGTTTCATGAATTTGTTACTGAATTCAGCATATCTATTTTCTCAGTTTTCGTAAAATCGCAGAAGGCGGGGTGATGCGACGTTTTTTCGAGTGGCGTCTGCTGTTTGACTATCAGCATCTGGTAGGCGAGAATTGACTTATCTACTCGGAGTCTACCCCGGATCCTTTAGATGTTCTTAAGTGGGCCTGTGGCGCAGTTGGGAGCGCGCTTCCATGGCATGGAAGAGGTCGTCGGTTCGAACCCGACCAGGTCCACCATCGATTCCGAGAAATAAAGCAACGTACAAACGCGAGAACGCTCTATTCTAGGGCCGCGCTGAGGGTGCCCACGGGCTCAAGAGAAGAAGTCGTTCTGATGTTGCGATCATTTTGTGTGGGCGATGCCAACCTTTCCTTCAAGAGCAAGAATCGTTCTTCAAAATATTTCCTGGACAAGACCGCGATCATCGTGGCTAGAGTTGCGGCGATGATGAAGCGCAAGCACATCAGCAGAAAATTGTGTGGAACGAGTTGCTCCGCATTTCGCACCAGCAATCCCAATAGATGGTCCGCGAAATCAAAAACCAGCATATGAAAAAGATACAGTCCGTAGCTGATTCGTCCGAAGAATTGCAAAATGGGTCGTTGCACAATCCATTTCAAACTGCTGGTGCCAATCACAAGCAGAGATCCTAGAGCGCCTGCGAAAAACACATTCAAGACCGTAGGCCGTAAAACCCCACCCAGCAGATTGCGGTTAAGCAGGATTCCAAAAGGCGCTCCGAGAGTCAGTAATGCGGCCGCGCTGCTCATACTCAAAATCGAGGCCCACTTCATACGCTTGCGGTCCGACAGCCAACCGCGGCTTAGCAATCCCAGCAACGAGCCAACGGCCAGTCCGTCCGCGACCAGCCAGGTGTAGCCCGCTGCATATTGATCGCCTCGCATGAAGGCGATCGCGCGCAATGCCGGGCAGATCAACACGACTAACAGCGCGCAGATCGCCAGCGATTTTCGTGAGGTCGCACGTACTACGAACGGCCAGCCCAGGTAAAAGTGCTCTTCAACTGCAAGAGACCACAAGGCACCGTATTGCATTGGCACTGCAAACAGGCTTGTGACATTCGACAGATAAATGAAACTCAAGCCAACGAATTGCCACGAGACCTGGCGATGGTCAAACCACCCCGTTCTTGGCGCAACCGCCAAAAGCACAAGAAATGCATAGTAGGCCGGCAGTATGCGAAGCGCCCGGCGGACGTAAAACCTCCTGTAGTAATGAGGATGGTTTTTGCTGTCGAGCAAAATGCCAGTGATCAGGAAGCCTGAAAGAACGAAAAAAAGATTAACTCCAACCCATCCGGGCATGGTCGCGACGACGAATAAGTGGGCTAGACGCGGGAGCGGCGCTGAAGCGAATTGGAAACCAAAGCCATGAAAAAAAAGAACCAGCAGGATCGCCAGTCCTCGCACCGTATCGAGTTCGGGCATTGCCGATCTAATAAGCTTCTCTTGAGTTTTTTCCATTATCGCGACACCGGACAATTATTCGGTCAGTTTTGCAGCACTACAAGTGTCAAGCCTTGGCACTTCGCCCGCGATTTGGAGAGCTCTGGTTAGTCCCAATAAAGGATTTCCAATTACCTCCGTATGCCAGGTCGAGGCTTCTGCTAGTGTTTCGTGTGGAAATGCTGTAGTCTTAATTTCGTCCACGCAGGATGGCGATCATTCCATGCGGGACAATGCTCCCCCTCCCTGAAACATCAGATACCCGTGATCCATTCGAATAGCGAATTTGATTTAGCGCACGATCTGGAGAAGCGTCTTGCGCCTCGCCGGGCCATCGAAGCGGCCATGAATTCAGGCGAGTTGAAGCATGTGCACAAAGATACGCTGGTGATGCGCGAGCGCATTGCGCGCCCGATTTTGCGTGGCATTTTGAAGGCGGCGGGAATCTACTCCCGTGGGATTCGTAACGCTTTGCAACCGGTCGTGCGAAATATTCGTTTGCAATTTCAGAACCTTCCCGCGAGCTTCGACGGTTTTCGCATACTGCAGCTGGCAGACCTGCACATAGACGGCATGGACGGACTGGCCGAGATTGTGGCCGATCGCATCGGGGAGTTGCATGCCGACATCTGTGTGATGACCGGCGACTATCGCTTCGAACTTGTGGGGGCGTGTCCCGAAGTTTATCCGCGTCTGCGAACAATTCTGTCCAACGTACACGCGGATCACGGAGTAGTTGCGGTGATGGGAAATCACGACGGATCCGATATGGCAGGCGAGATTGAAAAATTGGGCGTGCGAATGCTGATCAATGAGGCCATTGAAATCAGGAGAGCAGGAACCAGTCTGTGGGTGGTCGGCGTGGACGATCCGCACTGCTATGGTTTTGATGATCTGGACGGCGCTCTTGAGGGTGTGCCGGACAATGATTTCAAGGTTCTGCTGGCGCACTCACCCGAAATATATGACGAGGCTGCGGCCGCAGGCATTCATCTTTGTCTTTGCGGCCATATTCATGCCGGGCAGATTCGTATGCCATGGATCGGGAGCATTCTCAGCAATGCCGATTGCCCGAAGATTTATACCGAAGGAGTGTGGCAACACGCCGGCATGACTGGTTACACCTGCGCTGGGGTTGGCTGCTCGCTCTTGCCGGTGCGCTACAACTGTCCTCCGGAAATTGCGATGATAGAGTTAGTGAGGAAGTGATTCCTGGATCGCTGCTTGAAAAGAGCAGCTTCCTTCCTAGCAACTCAAAAGACGCGGAGTGTAGTCGTTTGGCGCCGATCATCAACGCACAGGGCATCTCGAAAGCTTTCGGGTCGACTCAACTCTTTCAAGAAATTTCCTTTACGGTTTCTGAAGGCGACCGAATCGGCCTCATTGGCCCAAACGGTTCGGGCAAATCCACCCTGCTTCGAATTCTGGCAGGCGAAGAAGATTCGGACGGCGGCAACCTGGCGATTCGTAAACGCGTGCGCCTCGCCTGCGTGCTCCAGGAATCGAGATTTGCATCGGGCGAAACCGTTCGTTCCGTTGTCGAAAAAGCTCTGGATCGCGCCGCTGTATCCGGAACCGAGCGCGGCACCCGCTTCGCTGAAACACTCGGCCGTGCTGGCTTCGATGACCTGCAACAACCCGCGGCGGCGTTGTCGGGAGGGTGGCAAAAGCGCCTGGCGATCGTCGAAGCGTTAGTGCAGAATCCCGACATTCTTTTGCTCGACGAACCCACCAATCATCTCGATCTCGCTGGGATCGAGTGGCTCGAGGCACTCCTTCAAAATTCAGCATTCGCCTGCGTAGTGGTCAGTCACGACCGTTATTTTCTTGAGAACGTAGCAACTGAAATGGCCGAGTTAAATCGTGCTTATCCGGATGGACTGCTGCGCGTGCGCGGAAACTACAGCACATTTCTCGAAAAGAAAGAGGAATTTCTTCACTCGCAAGAAAAGCATCAGGAAGCGCTGGAAAATCTCGTACACAATGAAATCGCGTGGCTGCGTCGCGGAGCCAAAGCGCGGACGCGCAAATCCAAAGCTCGGATCGACAAAGCCGGCGACCTAATGAACGAACTGGCGGACTTGAACGTCAGAACCCGCACCGCAACTGCCAATATCGATTTCTCCGCGACCGACCGGAAAACCAAGCGACTGATTGAACTGGAAGAAGTCGGCTATGAAATTGGCGACCGTACACTTTTCGATAGCCTCAACTTCGTGATCACTGCCGGAATGCGGGTTGGCCTAGTCGGACCGAATGGCAGCGGCAAGACCACGCTTCTTCGTTTGCTGCGTGGAGAATTATCCGCGACTGCTGGAGAAATTCGCCGAGCTGACTGGCTGCGAATCGTGTACTTCGATCAAACTCGCCAACTCGATCCTGACATTACCCTGCGCCGCGCGCTGGCTCCCGACAGCGATTCGGTTATCTATCAGGATCGCGTGACTCACGTCGCATCGTGGGCAGCGCGATTTTTGTTCACCGGCGAGCAACTCAATCAACCGATCGGACGGCTTTCCGGAGGCGAACGCGCGCGGGTGTTGATTGCGCAATTGATGCTTCAGCCTGCGGATGTGCTTTTATTGGATGAACCCACCAACGACCTCGATATTCCAACGCTCGATATCCTGGAAGAAAACCTGCTCGAATACCGCGGCGCGTTGGTGCTGGTCACACATGACCGTTACATGCTTGATCGCGTTTCAACCATCGTGCTCGGACTCGATGGCCAGGGTGGAGCAGAGAGTTTCGCGGATTATTCGCAATGGGAAATGTGGCAGGCAGAACGAAAGCAGCCCGCAGAGCCGGTTTCTTCGGGCGGTAATCAACTCCTGCGGGCTTCGGCAACTGTTGAATCCGCAGCGACCAAGAAAAAACTGTCCTATCTGGAAGCGCGCGAATATGCAACCATCGAGCAACGCGTTGCCGAGGCTGAGCAGGCACTGCAGCAAAAGCGCGCCCAGCTTGAAGATCCAGCGATTGCGAGTGATGGCCCACGTCTTTTGATAGCGCACGCAGAGATGGACGAAGCGCAGAAAATTGCAGACGAACTTTATTCACGTTGGGCAGAGCTCGAACAGAAAAAGGGATGAGTTCACCTAGCGGACTTAGATTCGTATCAGGGTATGCCTTCAGGCATACCACAAGCGTGAAAGTGACTTCGGCTTGAAGCCTGGAGTTCGACGTTCCTCGTGTGAACAGCAGTTTTCCGCAGCCTCTGAACCAAACCTTCAGCGACCTGCGGTATGCCTGAAGGCATACCCTGATACGAATCAAGTTTTTCAGCAAACTGTTTAGCCGCTGCGGCCGGAGTGCTTCCGCAATCCTGCTGAGCTTTGCTCAGCCGGCCGGACGAGGGCGTCCGGGCCTACGCGTGCTTCACGCTCGCGCGAAATCGATATACCCGCGTTGAACGTCGGTGCGAATTAGTTTCACGCGCAACCTGTCCCCCACGTCCAACCCTTGTTGCCCTTGCGCCAGCAATCCCTCGACACGCGGCTGCAGCACGCGCACAAAAGTTCCTTTGGGAGTTACACCGGTGACGAGCGAGTCAAATACCTGGCCAATCCGGTGGCTCATGGCAACCGCCGCCAATCGTTTCGACATTTCGCGCTCAACTTTTCGCGCCGCGTCTTCTTTCACTGTGCAATTGCTGGCAATGGCGGCCAACTCATCATCGGAATAAGGAGCGGGTTGATGGGCAAGCATGGCCTTGATCAACCGCTGCGTAACGACATCTGGAAATCGCCGGTTCGGCGCAGTGGAGTGCGTGTAATCCTGCACGGCGAGGCCAAAGTGTCCCTGCACCGGATCTCCGGGACGCTCCAAAACATATTCGCCCGGACCAATCAGCTTGATCACCGCCAATGAAAGATCGGCAAAATGATCGGGATCGGCCGCCTTGCGCTCGACTAGAAAATCGTTGAGGGCTTTGGAATCGGGATCGGGTGGAAGCTTGTCGCCGTGTTGCGCGGCCAGTTGCACGATGCGATCCCAGCGCTCGGGCGTTTTCACAATGCGCCGAATCGACGATACTTTCTCCAACATGCGCGCAACCACTCCGTTAGCGGCGATCATGAAATCTTCAATCAAGTCCGTTGCTGGATTTTTTTCTTCGCTCGTAACATCCACTACCTGCTGATCAAGTAGGACTGGACGAATCTCGGTGGTTTCAATGTTGAGCGCACCATTCCGGTAGCGCTGATTTTTTAACGCCTGTGCGGCCTGGTTTTGCAACTTGAGCTGCGCTTGCAACTCGGCGGAAGCGGCTACCTTCGCGGGAGCCGCGGCAGTTCCCTCAAGCCACGCTCCAACGGCGTGGTATGCGAGCTGCGCCTTATTGCGTACGATTGCCCGATAAACATCGCTTGACGTAATGCAGCCGGCGGCATCGACGGCGTACTCAACGACGACACTTAGCTTGTCGGCATTTTCAAGCAATGACGTTGCGCCGGTCGAGAGTTCCTCGGGCAACATGGGAAAGATGCGAACTCCGGCGTAAACCGTGGTCGTCTCTTTGGCCGCGTGTTCGTCAATCGCGGAATGCTTGGGCACGAAGGCATCGACGTCTGCGATTCCCACCAGCACTTTGATGTCTCCATTGGGCAGTCGTTCAGCGACTTCGATTTGATCGAGGTCGCGAGACGTATCGTTATCGATCGAAGACCACAGCAAATTTCGCAGGTCGCGAATATCGGCGCCAGGTGTGACTTGTGGCGCGTGAGCTTTCAGTTGGGTCAGCTGCTGCGCGATTTCGGGAGGGAAATCGGGTTCGAATCCGTGGTCCAACATGACTTGTTTGGCGAGTGCCTGAAGGTCGGGATTAGAAGAGCGGGCGTCTTTCATGAACTCCTCAAAATATTAAAAACTCAAATGAAAAGGCTAACACGTGACCTTCGATTGCATCGGCTTACGGGAGAATGAAGAATTCGAGGGTGCATCGTGATATCCTAATGACAGCAGCTGCGTTCCCGCCTTTGGGCAAATTTTCCGCAGTTCCCTTGAGAAATCATGATTTCAGTTAGCAATGTTTCCATGCGCTACGGCGCCAAAGTTCTGTTCGAAGATGTCTCGACCGCCTTCACGCCGGGCAAGCGCTATGGTCTGACCGGGCCAAATGGCGCCGGTAAAACCACTTTTATGCGGCTTCTCACTGGCGAGCTCGATCCCCAGAAGGGGACGGTGGTGCGCCCGAAAAAATTCGGCGTGCTGAGCCAGGACCAATTTGCTTTCGACGCCTATCGCGTTATCGATACGGTGATGATGGGCAACAAGCGCCTATGGGCGGCGATGGAGGAACGCGACCGAATCCATTCCAAAGCCGAACTCACCGATGAAGATGGAATGAAGCTGGGTGAGTTGGAAGGCATCGTCGGCGAAGAAGACGGGTACACCGCGGAGACTGACGCTGCGATTCTTCTGCAAGGCCTCGATATTCCTGATGAGTTACACGAGCGAAAAATGGGCGAGCTACAAGGCGGGCAAAAAGTTCGCGTCCTGCTGGCACAAGCCTTGTTCGGTCATCCGCTCGCGTTGTTGCTCGACGAACCTACGAACCATCTCGATCTTGATTCGATCCACTGGCTACAGGGATTTCTGAATAACTACGATGGTGTGCTGATCGTGATTTCCCACGATCGCCATTTTCTCAACAGCATTTGCACGCACATTGCAGACATCGATTATCAAACCATCATTACTTACACTGGCACCTACGACGACATGGTCGTGGCCAAGACGCAGATCCGCTCCCAGATCGAAGGACAAAATGCGCAGCGGGAAAAGAAAATCGCACAACTCAATGAATTCATCGCGCGTTTCTCCGCCGGAACTCGCTCCAGCCAAGTACAGTCGCGGCGCAAAGAAGTCGAGCGCCTGCAGGTCACCGAACTTGCCAGGTCAAACATTCAGCGTCCCTTTTTAAAATTTGAGCAGAAGCGTCCTTCGGGAAAACACATTCTTGAGTTGGAAGCGGTTACAAAATCTTATGGCGACGTTGAAATCATTCGGAACTTTACCGCCAGCGTAATGCGAGGCGAGAAAATCGCGTTAATGGGCCGCAACGGCGCAGGCAAAACCACTCTGCTGAATGCGCTGCTGGCCAATTCTCCGACGACTCCGGACGCCGAACTGCGCAAAACCAGCGGCTACGATGGCGCGTTCATCACCAGCGGGAAAGTAATTTGGGGACACGAGGCTAACGTCGGATACTTTGCGCAAGATCACCGCGCGCTAATCGAAGGCGGAATGACGGTATTTGAATGGCTGCATCAATGGGATCCTTCCGCGGCTCATGAAGAGATCCGCGGACTGCTAGGTCAAATGCTGTTTCCGCGTGAGGATGCTCTCAAGAAAACCGACGTTCTTTCCGGAGGCGAGGCCGCGCGATTGCTTTTTTGCAAGCTCATGTTGCAAAAGCCAAATGTTCTGGTGTTCGACGAACCAACCAACCACTTGGATTTGGAGTCAATTAATGCACTGAACATTGCGCTGCAGCGTTATCAGGGCACCGTACTGTTAGTGACGCACGATCACGACCTGATCGACGAAGTCGCTACCAGGATTTGGCATTTCGAATCGGACCACAAGCTCACCGATTTCAAGGGCGCATACGAGGAATATCAGGCGGTTCTGGCTTAGCAGTCTGGCTTTGTAGAAATTGGCAGGTTCTTTTTCGCTCTCTAACGCAGTGATCACGAAGAGTGATGCGCCCACGCATCGAGGACTTGCTTCTCTTTGTCCGCAGACAGATAGTCAGTCCAATCCAGGGTTTCACCTTGCGAACGGAAATAAGTCAGACAATCCAGCGCGGTCTCCTCAAAAGGTCTGGTTCGCCATCCTGCGCTAAAGGCTTTTTCGCTGCTGATCTGGAAAAGACCCGGATTTGCCCCGACTGGACGCCAGAGGGGAAAATTTCCTGCAAATGAGTGCAAAGCAAAGTCAGTTTCAAGTTGATGTTGATGCAAAAAGTCTTGCGGCACCCACACGAACTCAGCATCGGACCGCGTCACCGCCTTGCAGGCATTCAGGAATTCGCGAAAAGTCATCGCCCTCCCGGTCAAGTTGAACGTCCCGTAAATCGACTGGTCAATCGCAAGCACCAGAAATCGGGCCACATCTTTCACGTCTACCATTTCGACGGGATCGCTGCCGCTGCCAGGAGCGATGTGGCGGCCTCCATTTTGCGCCCGGGTCAACCAGGTGAACAAATCCGGGGTGGAATCGCGATCTCCCTTGATCGGACCTGGCCGCACAATCGTTAGTTGCTCACCGAAAATTGCATGCAGACGTCTTTCGCTTTCCGCTTTACCGCGGTTGTATTTCCGTCCTGTACCGTCCCAAGGTTCTAGCGGTGCATTCTCATCGATACCCGGGCGCGTGAACTCCTTATCGTCGTACGCAGCAACTGACGAGACATAGAGATAGTGCGAAGTGCGGTCCTTGAGGAATTCCGCCGCCAATGCGACGATCGCAGGGTCGTTGGGCCAAACGTCCACCACCACATCGAAGTGTCTGCGAGCTAACGAAGACAAGTCTTGATCTCCCGAATCGTTACTGCGGAACCCTCTGAGCTTTTCAAGATGTGGGAACAGATCTGGATTGGTAATGCCGCGATTGAACAGCGTCACAGTATGCCCTTTCGCGACTGCGGCCTCCACAACTGCCGGTCCCAGGAACAGGGTGCCCCCGAGAATCAAAACGCGCTTGGGAGTGGCACTCGCCAGTGGCCACAGTGAAAAGCGGGATGAGCATAACGCAGCAGTAGATACGAATGAACGCTTGATGAAATCTCTGCGGTCCATATGGGCCTTGCCTAACTAGGACAGACGTATCTACGTCCGAACGGTTTCAATAATTCTGAGTGCGTGGCTCCTTCAGAATGGCGTCTTGCCGCGGGCGTTCTTAGGCTTGACGAGGTCAAAGCGCCCGGCCAGCGCAGGCGCCTGACGCCCACGCCCATTGAAAATTGAATCCTCCCAAGTGGCCGGTCACATCAACCACTTCACCGATAAAAAATAAGCCGGGCACTTTCCGGCTCTCCATAGTCTTCGCGGATAATTCGTTGGTGTCGACACCACCCGCGGTCACTTCCGCCTTAGCGAAACCTTCAGTGCCGGCGGGTGTCACCGTCCAGTTGTGCACCGCGTGTTCAAATTCTGCGAGCGCGGAGTTTGTCCAGACGGCGGGCGGATTTAGGTCCAGCCAGCGATTGGCAAAACGATTCGGCAAGAAATTCTGCAGCGCCGCTCTCATAGTCGTGATACTTCTTTGCGTCCCCGGCACCCGGAGTGTTTCGGTCACATCTGAGCCAGGGGCCAGATCAATAACAACTGCCTGCCCCGGTTTCCAATAAGAGGAAATCTGTAGAATGGCTGGCCCGCTCAATCCTCGATGGGTGATCAGCATCTTTTCCCGAAATTGCTGTCGGCTACAAGAAACCGCGACGTCAATCGAGATCCCCGCGAGATCGCAATAAAGATTGCGATCTTTTTCGCTGAACACAAACGCTACCAAGGCAGGCCGAGGTTCACGAATGGCCAATCCGAATTGCCGCGCCACGTCATATCCCAAGCCCGTCGCCCCCATCTTCGGAATTGAAAGGCCTCCGCTGGCGATCACCAGGATCGGAGCGCGGAATTCGGTTTCTCTGGCACGCAGGACAAAATCGCCAGGCTTCAGAATTTCTTGAATTGAAGTATTCACGAAAATACGAACTTCGGCATCGCGGCATTCGCGCTCCAGCATGTCGACAATCTCGCGGGCAGAACCGTCGCAGAATAATTGGCCAAGGGTCTTCTCGTGATACGGAATCTTGTGCCTCTCTACCAGCGCGATGAAGTCCGAAGGTGTGTAACGGGCAAGTGCTGATTTTGCGAAGTGCGGATTCGCGGAGATGAAATTTTCCGGACGGCAGTGAATGTTGGTGAAGTTGCAACGCCCGCCGCCGGAGATCAGGATTTTTTTTCCTACGCGTTCGGATCGTTCGATGACCGCGACGCGTCGTCCGCGCTTGCCGGCTTCAAAGGCGCACATCAAGCCCGCAGCGCCGCCGCCGAGCACCAACGCGTCAAATTGCAGGTTCATCAAATTGCCGGATTGTCATGTCGAGCGAAGCGAGAAATCCGGGTTTCTGCAAGTGCCGGCAAGACCCTGGATCCCTCGCTTTGTTCGGGACGACGAACTAAATCGGATCGGACGAATCAAGATGTTAAACAGAACGCTACAATCGTCTTACCTTGGGCAGTGGAAGCTTTTTCGACTTCCTGAACCAAAGTCGATTCCAAATCATCCGGGTCTGGATTGATTTCGCAAGCTGCAATTTCTTCGTCGGTCGCACCGTGAAAGCAAAGTTCGCAGACGCCAAGACCCTCTTCTGAGCGCAGCGGCGGACCGAAAACCCGACAGGTCATGGGACGAGATTCGTAGAGCTCACAAAGTCCAGTGTCAGGATCGAGTGCCGGACAAGGTTCCTCATTAGCAAAGTCAGCAAAGCGGCGCGCCGACTCGTCGCTTTCGTCCAGCAAGCCGGTGACCGGATCGCCGGGAAAACCTTTCGATAGCCGAGAAACGGCGTCCCGGGCGCGTTCTCGCACACGGGCTGCCCGCTCTGGCGCAAGTCTTTCCAGATTTTCGAGTCCTTCCTTCAGACGAACGGCATCGAGCGCATTTATAGCGAAGACTCCGATACAACATTGCGTGCAGCCGGGACGACACAGCAGCCACTTACCACTTCGACGCGCGGCATCCGCGAAAGCAGAATCGACGATCTGAACTAGTTCGCGATCTCGACGTGGGAAATAAGAACGCATGCTCAAAGAATATAGCAGGCGGTGACTTTCTTCTCATGGCCTGAAGACTCCCGCGTGCAAGAACGAATAAAATTTCTGCAAAATGCGAGTTCAACTATTCCTTGAAGCCTTGATCGCAACTTTTTCTAAATTCGAAATGCACAAAATCGATGTATGATCGGTCGTGGTGATGGGGTTTAAGAAATCCCACACGCGTTGTTAATCCCCTTTTGCAAGAGGTCCGTCCGCCCATGGCAGCGGAAGAGAGCTCTAGTACAAATCAGCAACTCACCCTCGATCACCTCTCCTTCGAAAAATTATTGGCGGCCGCGTGGGTCCTGCAATGCGTCCATGATCAGGAGCAAGCTCCCCTCGGTAGACGATCGAACAGTTTCGAACTGGTGGGGAAAGTTAATAAACGTGCGCAGGTTGAAAGCTCTGCTCTGCAATCGGGACTTCAATTTTCGGCAGGCGTAATTGAGACCGATAGGCGGAACGAGGTGCCGACCGGTCAGCCGGTGAACCATGAAGCCTTTGCCCACCCGGCTGAGATTGAGCAATCAGCCATCAACGAACAGGCACGCGAAGCTGCAGTCGAAATTCAAAATTCAGTCCACCGCGTCCGGAGCTCTTCCAACGGTCTTCTGCGCAGCGTTCGTATCACGCTGAAACTTCGTGGGCTCCGTGCTGTGGGCATTGCAACTCCAATTTGGTTGCTGTCGCTGGTCGCTGGCCTGTTGTTTGTGGAAGTGTGGCATGGTGAATCGACACACAATGTGCAAGCCTCGCGCCCAACCCCTCCGAACCTTGCAGCGGCGGTTGCTAACATTTCGCCGGCGGCGGTTCCACCAACACCGGCAAAAACCGCTTTGACAACCAGAAAGCCAGCCATAATTAAAAAGGTCGAAAAGACTGACAAAGCACCGCAGTTCTCCAAGCGTTTTTCGCCGCCCGAAGTTAGCCATAAACAGATAACCGACCCGGCAGCATTTTTCGCTGTTCAACAGTTGAGTCGTTTTGAGATTGGGACCTTGCGCCGGCAAGCCAAGTACGGAGACGACTCCGTAGCTTTTGCTTTAGGCATGGCCTATGAGATCGGGCATTTTGTTCCTCAGAATTGCAAGGAGGCGGCGCGCTGGGTCAAAAGTGCCGCGGAAGAAGGGAATGCTGCAGCCCAATACAATCTTGGGCTGCGTTATCGAGATGGCGATGGCGTGCCGGTCGATCTATTTTTGTCGGATAGCTGGTTACGCACGGCTGCTGCACACAGAAAAAAGCGGACCAGTTTAGCTTCGAAGCTATTCGCCTCGCGCTGAATTCCCTGGTACGCGATTCAGTTCTGCATTTGCACTTGCAGCACCTCGCCCGGCATACGAACCATTCTGGGTTTTGGTGTGGATGCAATATAATCGTTGTGCTTTGAAGCTGTACCTTGAGTCGATTCCTTTTCCCTGCGGTCGCTGGTGGAGCTCATTCGTTCCATCCGAATTCCGAGGGTCCGTTCCAGTTGGTGCAACTCGGAACGCTGTTCTCGTCCGAATAACGTGGAAGCAACGCCGCGCTCTCCTGCGCGACCGGTTCGTCCGACGCGGTGGATAAAGTTTTCCGCCACTTCAGGCAAATCGTAATTAATCACGTGGGCAATGTCCTGCACGTGAATGCCGCGCGAAGCCAAATCGGTAGCGACCAGAATGCGATACCGTCCCTGCTGAAATCCGGCGAGTGCGGCACTTCGCTGCGATTGCGAGCGGTCGCCGTGAATCATGGCAGCGGCGAAGCCTTCGCGATTCAGATTTTTGGCCAGTCTTTCGGTTCCGCGCTTGGTGCGAGCGAACACCAGACAACGTCCGGTTTCTTTCGCCAGCAAGCGGTGCAATACTTCCTGCTTGCTATTGGCGTCGACTTCGAAGGCCTGCACGCGAACATTTTCTGATGGTTTCAACGTTGACCCAAATGCGACTCGCACTGGGTTTTTCATGTAGTCGTTTACGAGGTGCACGACCGAGGCTTCGAGAGTCGCGGAGAAACACATCGTCTGACGATCCTTCGGGAGAACGGCAGCAATCCTCTGAATGGCAGGGAGAAATCCCATGTCCAGCATGCGGTCGGCTTCATCCAGCACCAGCACCTGGAGACTGCGAAAATTCACCAGCTTGCGGTCGAGAAAATCTTCTAACCGGCCCGGAGTGGCGACCATCACTCGGGCTCCATTGCGAATGTCGCGTAGTTGCTGGCCTTCGGACAAACCGCCCACGACCAGAGCCGCGCGCGAAAGCTGCTTGCCGCGCAACGCATCAAATTGTTCTGCGACCTGCATTGCCAGTTCGCGGGTCGGGACTAATACCAGCGCATTGATACCTGCAGCTTTTTGCTGCAACAGCCGTTCCATAATTGGAATCAGGAAGGCGAGGGTTTTGCCGGTGCCGGTCTGGGCGGTAGCCAGCACATCCTTGCCCGCAAGCGCCTGCGGAATAGCAGCGGCTTGCACCGGAGTGGGTACGGAAAATCCGGCTGCTGATAAACGATCTTGAACGTACGGTGAAATCGGTAATTCTGAAAAGTTCTGCATTTTGCTTTCTTTGGCAAACCGATCGCATGCTCACACGAATACCGGGGGCATAACAACCTGCGTTGCCAGTCTTAAGTTTTGATTACGCTGAAGACGTACGGAGGGGAAACTGAAGGCGGGAGTTCTCAGATCAAGTACTGCACCAGAGCAATCGCACCATACAACCGCGGTATTAAGCGTGACCACAGTATAGCATAAGCCAATAAGAATCCGCAGCGGTAAGTCTCAAAGCTAAGGTTACCTAAGTTCCTATGGCAACAAGCTCCTGACAAAGATGACAAAGTTTATGGTTAAAATAATGTCGCTTCTACGATGCCGGCGCGTACGCGCACCGGACGCACCGGCATCGTCATCGCAGCCATTTTTCCGGCTCGCGAACTGTTGGCAACCTCGTTTAAAAACGGCAGCTCGCCCTGCTCTCACGGCACGAGCTGGCCAAGGTTGCTGATCTTTTAAGAGTGCAAACTCCACAACTATTAAAAGGCTCTCGAAAGCGCCGGATGCGCTTCGCTGGCCCTCGAATCCTCGCGCACTTGCTGTAAATGAGCCCGCATTGCCGCACGCGCCTGTTCCGGATTGTGCTGCTCCACCGCCTGCAGGATGCGTTTGTGATGGTACTGCCCGCGGCTCGGACCGCCTTCTACCTGAAAAATCCGAATGCGCTGTTCTCGCAGCAACGCCACAATGGAATCCAGGAGCGACAAAATTAAAGGATTGTCCGCCGCCTCCGCTAACGCTAAATGGAAGTCCAGGTCAGCTTCAATGTAAGCCTCCGGATCCTCTTGCGCACGGTCCATAAGTGCGACCGCTTCCCTCATCAAGATCAGGTGTGCCTCTTGAATCCGCGTAGCCGCCAGCGCGGCAATCTCTGGCTCAAGAATTCCGCGCATTTCCGCCAGATGATTCGATCCGCTGGGTTGACCAATCTTGATCATCAACCCCAGCGATTGTCGAATTGCGTGCGAAGTTCCATCGGTGATGAAAGTTCCACGACCCGAATACGCCTCAACCAATCCTTTTTCCCGCAGAGCCTTTACCGCTTCCCGCACCGCCGTGCGACTCACCCCAAACTGCAGCGCAAGGTCGCGTTCCGCCGGCAACTGATCTCCAGCCTTAAGCGCACCCTTCAGCACCGATTCCTCGATTTGCTCAACGATCAGCTCATACAGTCGTGATGTGTGAATTGTCTTATGCACAGCGCTTCAACGTAATCGCAAACACTTTTCAGTGATTAGATTCTTGAATCCATACCGTCTTGATATTCGTGAACTCGCGAATCCCATAAGGACCAAGTTCCCGGCCGTGGCCGGAATGCTTTACGCCACCAAATGGCAGACGCGGATCGGACGCAACCATGCGATTGATGAACACCATCCCGGCTTCGATTTCATTGATGAAGCGTTCGCGCTCGTGTTTGTCATTCGTCCACGCGCTGGCTCCCAAGCCGAAGCGACTGTCGTTCGCGATGGAAATTGCCTCATCAACATTCTTGGCGTGAAATACGGACGCCACCGGTCCAAATAATTCGTCGCGATAGGCCGGCGAGTTTTTGGGAATGTTGGTTAGAACTGTAGGAGCGTAATAGTTGCCAGCACCATTTACCGGCTTGCCTCCGGTGAGCACTCGAGCCCCGGCCGCGATGGTTTTTTGCACGTCCTCATGCAAACTTGCTACTCCTTCAGGCGTGGCCAGCGGTCCCAAGTCTGTGCGTTCGTCGAACGGATCTCCCACTTTCAGCGCTTCCATCTTGCTTACGAATTTCCGTTCAAATTCTCCGGCAATTGATTCGGCAACAATAAATCGCTTGGCCGCGATGCAGGACTGGCCATTGTTGATAATGCGCGCCTTGACTGCGGTCGCAATCGCCTCATCGATATTGGCACTCGGCATGACAATAAAGGGATCGCTGCCGCCGAGTTCCAACACTACTTTCTTGATTCTCTTGGCAGCGCCAGTACCAACCTGCACTCCGGCTTCTTCGCTGCCGGTCAAGGTGGCGGCGGCAACCCGAGGATCATTGAGAATCGCATCCACCTTCTCCGAACCAGTCAGCAGCGTCTGAAATACTCCTTCAGGAAAACCGGCGCGATGGAACAGATCTTCAATTTCAAGTGCGCATTGCGGCACGTTCGAGGCATGTTTCAGCAGGCCGACGTTTCCCGCCATCAAAGCCGGCGCCGCGAAGCGCAGGACTTGCCAGAAAGGAAAATTCCACGGCATTACCGCCAGAATCGCCCCCAGCGGCTGATAATGGATGTAGCTGCGGCTGGCCCCGGTTTCGATTACCTCATCGGCAAGAAAGCGCTCGGCGTTCTCGGCATAATAGCGGCAGGCTGAGATGCATTTGACGGCCTCTTCTACCGCCGCCCGATACGGCTTGCCCATTTCGGTGGTCATGGTGCGGGCGAACTTTTCTTTATCTTTTTCCAGAATCTCGCCCGCTTTTGTCATCATTCGCGCCCGTTCCGCAAAGCTGCTTCGGCGGTATTTGGCAAAAGCCTCAGCGGCTCGTTTCAGCTTGCCTTCGATCTGCGCGTCGGTTAGCGGTTCGAAGGACTTAATGAGTTGTCCGGTAGCCGGGTTGATGCTTGCAATCGCCATTGAAGTCTCAGTGATACGGCAAAAAGCGCTTTGGTCCGACCACTATACCATACGGCAGTTTCTATTGATTCGGAAGATCCAGCGGACTGGAGGGCAATGCTGCAGGACTGCATTCTCTTTATAGTGAGGACAACCCGGAATACAGCGGTACGAAAGCGTGATCAGCCCGTCCGAAACGAAGAGCAGCCACCCCACTTGCGGATCTCACAGGTAGCAATAGCCGTGGGCATGAAATCAGGAGAATTTAATGTTGCGAACAAGCCACGTCCCGCTTGCCCTCAATGAATTCAAGTCGGCAAGCCGGAAACCACCATTACGAGCTACCTGGCTACGTAGGCGGCCGTGCAGTCGATAACTTCACCCTAGTAAATGGAATTAGGGCATTTCGATCTCCGGCTTGACGCTCAGGGTGAAAGAAACACTTCTGCAAATGCCTACGCGGGTCCCATTCGGCACCATCGCGTTGCGCTACGAAGGCAATGCTGTGCCCGGCCACGCATTCGGCAAAGTGGCGCGAATCACGTCGAGCAACTCGTTATTGTCAGCCGGTTTCTGGAAAAAAGCTGTCGCCCCCGCCTGCAGGGTCTTCTGTTCGCTGGATTGCGGATCGCGCGCAGTCAGAACAATCACCGGAATATTTGACAAGGCGTCGTTGTTCTGCAGCCGCTCCAAAACCACGAAGCCGTCTCCGGCGGGCAAGCCGAGGTCGAGAATGATCAGGTTGGGGCGTTCCTTCTGCGCCACGGAAATGGCCGAGTAGCCATCCGACGCCTGCACGGTTTCGTAGTGGTTGGCCCGCAGACGTATTTTCAGCGCCCGTCTGAGGTCAGGGTCATCATCGACAATCAGGATCTTCGGTTTGTCCATTTATATCCTCCATTAGTTCGGTCTAATCTCGGCGGCCCTAATCTGCTCCCTCTAATTCTGGGCTGCATTTATCTCACCATCACCGCCCGGCCGGAATGGCTTTGCGGCGAGCGCTGCCATCGCCATTTCCGATACCTGGTTAGCTACGGCCTGTACCAGTTCGTCCAGCGGTTTCGCGGCATCGCGGTCAGGCATGGTCACTGCGGTCGCAGATATTTTCACGCAGCCGGCAGCTTTGAAACCTTCGGCACCTTGGAGTTGCTCGCGAATACGTTTCATCATGATTTCCGCCCCCTCCAAACCAGTAGACGCGGCAACGAATAAGTTCTCGCTCAGCCCAACTTTCCCGCTGACCGGAAGCACCAGATCTTTGTCGAGGTAAACGCAACGCCCCAGCAAATCCAAACTTTTCTCGCAGACTTCCTTCCAGTTGCCCCGCGCGATACCAGGAAGCGGCGTCAGTTCCACCTTGACCAAAGCCACTGCATCGCGCAGCCGGCCCTGGTCGGTGACCACCGGGAAAAGTAGTTTTGCCAGCGAATATACCGGCAGGGTAAGGGAAAATGTGCTGCCATTTCCTACTTCGCTGGCCACCCAGATTTTTCCTCCGTGAAGTTCGACCAGTTCTTTCGCGATGAACAAGCCCAGGCCTAATCCAGCGCGGTTGTTGTCCACGGAGTTCGGGTCTTGATACAGGCGTTCAAAGATCAGGCTCCTGGCTTCCGGGCTGATACCGCAACCCGTATCGCTCACGGAAACGTAGATCATGTTAGGGTCGGCCTCCACCAGGCAAGCTCTTACCAGCACCGAACCCTCGGGGGGCGTGAATTTGATGCCATTATCGATGAGGTTAATCAGCACCTGCAGCACACGATCGGCATCGGCGTAGACAAACGGGATATGCGTATCCAATCCAACTTCAAGGCCTACGCGTTTCTCTTTAGCCGTCGCTGACATCATCGAAACTGCCTGCTGGATAAGGTCGACGATGGTAATGCAGCGCGGCTGGATGCGGATTTTCCCCGACTCCGCGCGGGTGGCCTCAAGCAAGTCCCGGATCATAGCGCGCAACTGGTGGACGCTGTTGAGAACGGTTGCGAGATGGTAGCGCTGCTCGGGATTTATTTCGCCAGCCAGCCCGTCCATCAGGATGGTGACGAATTGATGGATGCAGGTCAGAGGGGTTCGCAGTTCGTGCGAAACGTGGGACAGGAATTGATTCTTGAATTCCAACTGCTGATGGCGGCTCATTTCCAAGGTACGCAGCAGTGCTTGCCGCTCGATGGCATAACGCATGGCGCGTTCCAGATGATTGCTGGTGATATCGCCTTTCACCAGATAATCCTGCACTCCCTGGTGTAGCGCCTTTATCGCCAATGCTTCGTCATCCTGGCCCGACAGGATCACCACCGGCACCCCGGGCGCATGGTCCAGTATTTTGCGGAAGGTTTCAGCGCCGTGACTGTCAGGAAGATTCAAGTCAAGCAGGACGACTGAAGGTGATTGCTTGGTCAGGGACGCAAGCCCATCCGCCAGGCGACTGACACAGCTCACGTTCACTGAAGAATTTCCCTCGACCAGGCGCAGGCGAACCAAGTCGGCGTCACCGGGGTTGTCTTCAATCAATAAAACATTTGTATGTCCGTTGTTCATCGTTGCTCCTCTCGCGGAAGATGCGCCAAACCAAACCAGAATTCGCCAATCGATGTGACCGCTGAAATGAAGTCCCGCAGGTTGCCGGGCTTGCTTACGTAACAGTTCGCGCCCAGGTCATAGCTGCACATGACGTCTTGCGGCGCCTCGGATGTACTGAAAATCGCAATCGGAATCCTGCGCAGAACCGGGTCAGCCTTAATCTCGGCCAGCACCGCGCGCCCATCTTTTCCCGGAAGACTCAAATCAAGAATCACAAAGTCGGGAATGACCTCGTTGGCATATTTTCCTTGCCGTCGCAGAAACGCCATAGCCTCGACTCCGTTGGTTACCGCATACACGCGACAGGGACGTCCATGTTTGGCCAATATTTCACTGGTCAAATCGACATCGGCGGGATTGTCGTCCACCAGAAGCACATCAGTAGTTTTCATGCGTGGGCTTCCATGGCGTCGGCAAACGCTTTGGCCGGCAAAGTAAATTTGAAGCAACTGCCGGGCGTTGGCTGCGCTTCGATCCAGATTCTCCCGCCGTGGCGCTCGATAATCTTCCTGCAGATCGACAGTCCGATGCCATTGCCCGCATATTCTTCGCGAGTGTGCAAGCGGCGAAAGATCACAAAGATGTCCTGCCAGTGATCTGCGGGGACGCCAATGCCGTTATCGGAAACGGTGATCATCCAATCACCATCTTTTTTCTCCGCATATATCCGGATTAGAGGACGTTCTGCTGCACGAAACTTAATGGCGTTTGCAATCAGGTTTTGAAACACCTGCGTCAGTTGCGCGGCGTCGGCCATTACTGTGGGCAGGCCATGACAGTTGACTACGGCGCCGCTTTCCTTGACGGCGACCTGCAAGTTATTAAGCGCATGTTCCACGGCTTGATAGCATTGGGTGGGCTGGCGCTCAATTTCCGCTGTACCCGCCCGGGAAAATTTCAACAGGTCCCGAATCAGCGCCTGCATCCGGACCGCCCCATCGACCGCGTAGGCTATATATTTGTCGGCCTGTGGGTCGAGCTTGCCCTGATAACTTTCCGCCAGCAGTTGCGTGTAGTTGGCAATCATGCGCAACGGTTCCTGCAAGTCATGCGAGGCCACGTAAGCAAATTGCTCCAATTCGGCGTTGGAACGCGCTAGTTCCACAATTTTCTTGGCCAACTTTTCTTCGGATTGCCATTGTTGGATACGCAATCGTTTTTCATCCAGGGCCCGGCATATGCAACCTGCCAGACGCGCCAAATGATCCTTTGACACGTAATCAGAGGCGCCTTGCTTGATGCAGTCCACCGCCCTCTCTTCGCCCAGGTAGCCGCTGACCACTATCAATGGCACATCGATGTTTTCTCGACAGATAATGTCGAGCGTCTCCGTCCCTCTCCATGCCGGCAAGTTGTAATCGGCGAGAATTACGTCGTAAGCCGTAGCGCGTATGTGCGAGATAAATTCGTCTGGGGTCTGAACCACGTCTGCGTCGACATTGAAACCTTCTGCTTTTAGCGTGCGCAATATCAGCTCAGTGTCGGCGGCACTGTCTTCGACCATTAAGATTCTCAACTTCACTCGGGACTCCAGACCATCAGTGGCCGCCTGGCCGCCGCGCGGACATTGCTCGCGCGCACACAACGCACTTTGCGGACACATGCGACCTATAGCCTTAGAACGGAGAAAGTCGGCACGCCCGGGCAGAGGGCCGCGACACCTCGCTTGCATTTCCGTCGTCGAGACCTCCATGATTGAGCCCATGTAGCAGGAAATCGCCAGACCGTCTGGGGAGTGACAGCAGCGATCGCATTACGACCTGTTAACTTCTTATAGATTGCACATCGGCTGACGATGAAAAAGCTTGAGCCTGAAATTCTCAGGTTTTTGCCCAAACGACTCCAGTCGATCGGCCAAAGAGGAGTTGCGCGATTGGCGGATGGCCCTGGACCTTCGCGGCAAGGAATTTGGGGCCTGCTGAGGACAGTAAAGATTCCTAAGCAACTAAATCAGCCGTTCCACGGCTTGCGTACCCTTTCCCTGCCGCCATACAATTCGCCGATGGCGGTGGAGACATTGACGATAGAGCGACTGGGCGCACAGGAAGGGCCTCGTGTAATCTCCCTGCGAGGACCGCTTACACTTAAGGACGTCCCTCTGTTTCAAAACGCGATCCGGCGTGAAGAAAGTTTTCCCGTAGTCATTATCGATCTGACCGAGGTACCCTATATCGATTCGTCGGGACTGGGCTCGCTGGTCAGCGCTTATGTTACTCGCCACAAGGCCACGCGGCGCATCGCGTTAAGTGGGGTAAACGAGCGGGTATTGAAGCTGTTTGAAACCACCAGAGTGGAATCGCTATTTCTGATTTTCCCCACTCTTGATGATGCCATCGTCGGTCTCACAACAGCTGCAGAAGCCTAGGCTGACTGCACAAACGCACATAAATTCGGCGTGCGGGCAGCATTCGTCGAACGTTGCTCAAGCCAAATCATCTTCGCCAACCTTAGCTTCCGATAGAACTGGATACGCTGGAAAAAACATTATTCGCATTACCGCCGATCAGTCGAACAGTGCCGACAACGATCACCAGAATCACCGCCAGCATAACCGCGTACTCGGCAATGTCCTGGCCTTCTTCCTCTGACCAGAATCTGCGAAATAATCCCCTCATGTGCTCTCACCTTCCTCGCCCTTTCGGGATTTATTTGTGACTGACACCAGCTTGAGCCTTGAAACCCCGTTGGGCAATGGCCTATTCAGGTTTACGGGGGCACGCCTGTAACCTGGCACTGGTTACTTCCACGGACGTAACTCGGCGATGGTTACTGCGGTCATCGGATCAGAGCCGCGGCGGCACCCTTGTGCTATGGCGCGAAGAACAACATTGGGTCAACATGCATTCAGTGACCTACAAGTTGGTTCCCTTCTAGGTCGATCATCTGAGAATCAGGTAAAGGAAGTGGCTGTGGACTCCGCGAACAAAACTTTGGAAGCTCTGGCAGCGCACGCAGGTTCTTCGGTGGACAATCAAAGACGGGTTGATCGGACCAAAGCAGTGTTGCCCGTCAGAATTTCCGGGAACGACATATCGGGCGAAGCCTATTCCGAACTGGTCCATACTCTAGATGTCAGCCGCAATGGAGTGCGCCTGGGAGCGATTCGACGCCAACTTGAAGTGGGAGGCTCGGTCGTACTTCAATATCGCCAGCACAAGGCGGAGTTTCGCGTGGTTTGGACCAGGCTGGTCGGTTCCGGCGCCGAACAGCAGGTTGGCCTCGAAGCAGACGCCCAAAGAGATTTATGGGGGCTGGAAACGAGTGCTCCCAAAGGATCCAATGCACCGGTTCCCGCGTTGAGTAAACAGGCGTCGGCTTCCGCCTCACACTAATTACATTCTCATCCGCCTTAGCAAATTAAACGCGTCTTATTTTATTCCACTGCCGCCACCTGATACTGCTCCAGCTTTCCGTCCGGCATTTCATACGTCCACGCCTGCAGAGTCTTCTGCGCAAATTTCACTCGATAGACGCGAAGCAACATGCCGCCGCGGGATTGCCGCCGGGATTCGGTAAATTCCAGCGGCATGCCCAGAGGTGCGAGTCCACTGGCGAAATCTTTCAACGCTTGCGCGCTGAAATAGCTGTTCGCATTATCCGTGAAGAGCGACCGATCGACAGTGCCCTGCTGCAGACCGGCAAAAATTTTCTTCGCCTGTTCCAACTTCCGGGTGGTCTCGGGGTCGGTCTCGGCAAACAGCAAAGGCGCGATATCTTTGGCAATTTGCGCCGGTGCTCCCACTGCATCTTGATTCGTTAGCACGACAATGGCAACGCGATCGTCGGGAAACACGGTGTTCTGCGCAGTGTAACCAGAAACTTCTCCGTCGTGCCGTAGCACGCGGCGTCCCGATTCCATAGTGACCTCAACTCCCAGACCGTATTCCGTACCCGCACCATTGTTGAGTCGCACTTCCGTTTCAAATTCTTTATAGGAAGATGGCTTCAATACTTTCTGGCTAATCATTGACATATCCCACTTCGCCAGATCGGAAGCTGTCATGGCCAACTCGCCGGCCGCAAACAGCCAGCCTCGGCCCTCTTTTGGCGACATGCGCAACGGTCCCAGCGCGTAACGCATGTAGCCAGTCGCGTCGGCGTCGCCCAATTTTTCCTGATCAGTGTTGGTGACGCTGGTCATTCCCAGCGGGTCGAATATATTTCGATGAAGAAAATCGAGCAGCGGCATTCCACTGGCTTTCTCCGCAATCACTCCGGCAATCACGAAATTGGTATTGCTGTATTGCCATCTGGTTCCGGGGTCAAAATCCAGCGGCTTGCGCGCCCACAGATCTAAAATCCGGTTCGCCGTGACCGGTTGCAGCATCATTGGGAACACGTAATCCTGCGGCCAGTAATCCTGATATCCGGAAGTATGCGAAAGCAATTGTCGAATGCTGACTTCGTTGGCACGCGTGAGGTTGGGGATGAATTTCGCAACTTTGTCGTCCAGCGAAAGCTTGCCTTGTTCCTGCAGCAGCAGTATCGCGGTTGCTGTGAACTGTTTGCTGATGGACCCGACGCTATATCGCATCTCAGGCCGCGCCGGAGTCGCCGGATCGAGGCGCGCACTACCATAAGCTTGCAGATAAGAAATCTGACCATCCTTGACAATCGCCACTGATGCGCTCGGCACGCCGGTCGCATTCAAAACGTCGGTGGCAGCATGGTCAATTTTTTGGCGCAATTCCGGCGATAAACTCGACTGAACTTGCGCAGTTGCGGGTAAAAACGTTAAGAGAACTGCAACGAAAATACACGGCCGAAAAATGGAAACTTTGCGCACTAGAACTCCTCCATGAAAAACCGCGACAGTGTAGCACGCTGATTAGGCGCGGCGGAGGGCGTGTCATTTGTAGATAACGGCCTTAACAAGCCCGATCCGCTTTGTCACCAACAGTGTCTGTACCGGCCTGGCGGGTTTGTCTTTTGACGCCGGGCGGCGTATATTGGTCATTGGAAACTGTTGTGTAGTACCAGATTTTGGCGAAGCACACCAGTGGGCGCAAGCCCACATTTTAGTTTCTGGTGTTTTTGAAGCTTCCCGACAGGCCCGATAACTCATTGGCTCCATGGGATTTGAACTCGATCGGGTGCGCGAGATCGTGGAAAGAGTGGCGACCTCCAGCGGTTTGGAGGTGGTTGAAGTGGAGTTGCGCGGCTCGGGTAAGGCGCGCATGCTCCGTATCGTGATCGACAAGCTTCCCCGACCGGGCGAGAGCAGCAGCGACAAACCGGTTGGCGTGACCCACGAGGATTGCGCGAACGTAAGCCGCGAGGTTGGGACGATCCTCGATGTCGAGGATGTGGTTCCCGGCAACTCGTATTTGCTGGAGGTTTCCTCTCCAGGCCTGGACCGAAAGTTGTTGCGTCCAGCCGACTACGAGCGCTTCATGGGCAGCAAGGTGAAACTGAAAACGCGGACTCCGGTGAATGGAAATCAGTACTTCGAAGGACGTTTACAGGATTTTCACGAAGGTCGTTTAACCTTGGAAGTGAGTACGTCACGCAAGAAGGCGCGCCCGGGTGACGCCGCTTCGCAGACGTTGGAAATTGAACTGGCCAACGTCGACAAGGCGAATCTGGTTCCAGAGATTTAGATCGATTGAGTAATTGGGAAATTTAGCAATTAAGTAATTGAAGAGCGAAAGCCGCCTAGTGTTGGTTTTCAATTGCTGAATTACTAAATTACCGAATTACTAAATGGTTTTATTTATGGCTAGTGAGCTTTACAACACAATTGATGCCCTGAGCAGAGAGAAGGGCATTGACCCGCAGATCGTAATCAGCGCGGTGGAAGACGCCATTGTTGTGGCCACGCGCAAATATTACAAGACGCAGGAAAATCTGCGCGCGCAACTCGACAAAGAGACGGGCAAGATCCGGGCATACGCGATCAAGACGGTGGTCGAAGCTCCCGAGCAGGTGGAAGACCCGCTTTTGCAAGTCACACTCGACGATGCGCGGAAAGTTGATCCCAGCATCGAAATCGGCGGTGAACTGCAGATTCCAAAAGTGACAGAAGGCATTCTCGGAAGAATCGCCGCGCAACTGGCGAAACAGGTGATCTTCCAGAAGGTGCGCGAGGCCGAGCGCGACACCGTTTACAACGAATACATTGGACGCGTGGGCGAAATCGTTAATGCCACGGTAAAACGTATCGAAGGTCCTGACGTTATCTTCGATCTGGGAAAAGCGGAATCGCGTATGCCGCGCAAAGAACAGTCGCGGCTGGAATCATTTGCCATCGGTGAGCGCGTGCGGGTTGTAATCGCACGAGTCGAGCGGGCGTCGAAGGGTCCGGCGGTGGTAGTTTCACGTGCCGCACCGGAACTGGTGCAGCATCTGTTTCAGACGGAAGTACCTGAAATATACGATGGCACCGTAGTGATTCGCGCGATTGCTCGCGAAGCCGGCGAGCGCACCAAAATTGCCGTCATGTCGAAAGATAAAGATGTCGATGCCGTCGGCGCCTGCGTAGGCATGAAAGGCATGCGGGTACAGTCGATCATTCGCGAACTCCGCGGCGAAAAAATCGACATCATCGAATATCACGAAGACGCCGTAACTTTCGCCGAGAAGGCTTTGCAGCCAGCGAAGGTAAGCCGAGTGAGCGTGCTCGAGGGAACTGAGAAGCATCTTGAAGTGGTAGTGGATGACAGCCAGCTCTCACTCGCCATCGGCAAAAAAGGCCAAAATGTTCGTCTCGCAGCTAAGTTGTTAGGTTGGAAGATTGACATCAAGAGCGAGGAAGAGAAGCGCCAGGAAGTGGAACAGCAGATGTCGCAATTGGTGGCGCCGTCGTCGACACCGTTGGCAGATGTACCGGGCCTCGGTGAAGGGCTGGTCGAGAAATTGAGCGCTGCCGGAGTTACCACGGTAGAAGCGCTGGCTGACATGACGCCCGAGCAGTTGGAAGCCATCGAGGGCATCGGTCCGAAAACGGTGGAGAAAATCAGTCTGGCGGTTAATAATTACTTCTCCAGTCTGGAAGGTGGCGAAATAGCCGCAGCTGAGGGTGAATTGGCTGCCGACTCTGTCGAAGCTCAGGAGACTTCGCCTGAGGGATCGCTCGAAGAGGTAGCCGTGGAAGATCCGGCTGCAGACGAGACCGCTGAAATTGAAGCCGTGAGCGAAGAAGCAGAGCCGGCAGAATCGACTGAAGAACCAGCGGAGGAGCCTGCTCCTTCCGAAGGTAAAAAGTGATGATATCGTTATGCGCTGCCCACGAAGCGTGGAAGCGTGCGACACAATACCGACACCGTGAGGTTGAGATGAAGACTTAGCGGACAGTCCGGAGGAAAGAAAAGGCGGATGAGCAAGATTCGAATTAACGATCTGGCTAGGGAGCTGGAAGTCAAAAGCAAAGCGATTCTCGACGCACTTCCGGAAGTAGGCGTTACTGAGAAGAAAACGCACTCCAGTTCCGTAGAAGAGCATGAAGCGGAGAAGGTGCGCGCTTATCTGCGCGCCGCCAACACAGCCCAGGCTGCGCCGAAACACTCTCATCCGAGCCGCGCGGAAAGCGACGAAATTAAGACCAAGATCGATCTCTCCAATATTTCCCGGCCGGGCGATGTTCTGAACGCGATTCGCAAGCAACAAGCCCCCGTAGCCGCATCTGCTCCCGCTGCCCGTCCACCGGTTAGCGCTACGCCCGCAGTCCCGTCAGTTTCGCCAGTGAAGACGCCACCTCCGCCGCCTGCTGCGGCCGTTCCTCCGCCGAGGATGGTCGTCCCTACAACTACACCACGGCCAACATTCACCGTTCCCGTGCCGCCAGCGGCACAGCCATCAAGCACTGCGGCGACAACTCCGCCAGCCTCGCCTGCTGCACCACCAGCACATCCGCCGGTTGTGCCGCCGCCCACAGCTCAGGCTGCGACTCCGGCTCCTCCTGCGATTCCGCCGACGCCAGCGCCGCCGCAGTCAGCAACTCCGGTAGCAACGAGACCCGCGACGCCCATTGCGCCACTGCGGCCACAAGCACCATCGCCGCGCATGATCGTGCCGCACACCGGACCGCGTCCCGTGTACAAGGCTCCGCCTGGGCAAGTTGCTCCGACCGCACAGGCGGGACCAAGCTCACGTCCGGCCCCGGGACGTCCGGTACCGGGTCAGCCAATTTTCCAGCGTCCTCGCCCTGGCGGGGCAACAGCTCCGGGTGCTCGTCCGCCGTTGCGGCCGGGAGAACGTCGCCCGATGCACCCAACTCGCCAGTCGCCTACGGGCACGCGGCCACTTGGCGTCGGACCAGGATTGCCACCGCCGGGATCAACCCGGCCTGGCGCCCGTCCGGGAGCGCCCGCGCGCCGTCCCGGCCAGCGTTATGTTCCGCGAGGTGTAAAAGAAGGCCCAATGAAGGGCTTCGTTCCGCCACCGCGACTGTCGCTGTCAAATGAGCCGCAGCCGATCACGCGCAGCATCACCATTACAGAAGGCATCAGCGTAAAGGACCTGGCTGAGAAGCTGGGAATTCGCGCCAAAGATTTGATCGCCCGCTTATTGGCACGCGGTGTGTTTGCCACCATCAACCAGACGCTCGACGCCGAGCTAGCCAGCGAAATGGCACGCTTCTTCGGAGCAGATACAAATGTGATCACCTTCGAAGAGCAGGCCGCAAAAGAAGTTTCCGACGCCGCTGCCGGGGAAGAAGCAGGCGAAGGTGTGCCGCGTCCGCCCGTGGTCACAATTATGGGCCACGTCGATCACGGCAAGACTACGCTGCTGGATTCGATTCGCTCCACCGACGTAGCCGGAGGCGAAGCGGGTGGCATCACGCAGCACATCGGCGCGTATAAAGTTACAGTTCAAGACACGCAATCGCCGGCGTATGGCCGACAGATCGTATTTCTCGACACTCCTGGCCACGAAGCGTTTACCCGCATGCGTTCCCGCGGAGCCAAGGCCACGGATATCGTCGTGCTAGTCGTAGCCGCCGACGATGGTGTGATGCCGCAAACACTCGAAGCCATCGATCACGCGCACGCCGCAGAAGTGCCGATTATCGTTGCGGTGAATAAAATCGACAAGCCCGGCGCTCTGCCTGATCGAGTAAAAAAGCAATTGGGCGATCGTGGATTGATGCCCGAAGAGTGGGGCGGTACCACAGTTTTCGTAGACGTTTCGGCAAAGCAGAAAACAAACTTGAACCTGCTGATGGAAATGATTGTCCTGGTCGCCGATTTGCAAGAACTGAAGGCGACGCCGGAGCGTCCGGCGCAGGGTGTTGTGCTCGAAGCCAAACTGGATCGTGGCCGCGGACCGGTGGCAACGGTACTGGTACAGAACGGCACGCTGCGCGACAGTGACAATTTCGTAGTCGGCAATGTTTACGGAAAAGTTCGCGCCATGTTCGACGATCGCGGGAACGCGCTCGAAGAAGCCCCGCCCTCGACGCCGGTCGAAATCCTCGGCATGGAAGGCTTGCCCCAGGCCGGAGATCAGTTTGTAGTGGTCGCCGACCGCGACAAGGCGCGCGGAATTTCCGAGTACCGTGAACAGAAGACCCGCGAAGCGACACTGGCCAAGAGTTCACGCGTATCACTCGAAGGTTTGGCGGAGCAACTCAAGACGGCTGGCACTAAGGAACTCAACATTATTCTCAAGGCCGACGTGGGTGGTTCAGTCGAAGTGCTCAGCGATCTGCTTTCAAAACTTTCCAACGACAAGGTTCGTTTGAAGGTCTTGCATTCTGGAGTTGGCGCCATCACCGAGACGGACGTACTGCTGGCTTCGGCTTCGAATGCCATCATTATCGG
Source organism: uncultured Acidobacteriota bacterium (assembly GCA_963770465.1). GTDB lineage: Bacteria > Acidobacteriota > Terriglobia > Terriglobales > Acidobacteriaceae > JABDBE01. Next base: position 96,236 of record CAVYQB010000035.1, on the reverse strand, counting down.
ATTCAACGTGCGTCCCGAACGCAAGGCGCAGGAACTGGCCGATCAGGAAAAGGTTGACATCCGGCTGCACTCGATCATTTACGAACTGCAGGACGAGATCAAACGCGCCATGACGGGCCTGCTCGAACCGACCATCAAGGAAACCTATCAGGGACGCGCCGAAGTGCGCGAGACATTCCGCATCCCGAAGGTTGGCACTGTGGCAGGTTGCACGGTCATCGATGGTCTGGTCAAACGCGACTCCGAAGTTCGCCTGCTGCGCGACAACGTGGTCGTCTTCAAAGGCAAAGTCGGATCGCTTCGCCGCTTCAAGGACGATGCCAGCCAGGTCACCAACGGCATGGAATGCGGCATCTCCATCGCCAACTACGGAGACATCAAAGTCGGCGACGTGATTGAAGCCTTCGCCACGGAAAAGGTCGCAGCCGAAGCGATGGCGTAAAGACAGTCGTTGGTCGTTCGTCGTCGGTCGTTGGCCACCGCCTAGTCAGCCTCACAAGTTCGTGCCGACGGCCAACGACCACAGGCCAACGACACTCCGATGATTGCCTTTCTCACCCTCGAACTCAGCATCGAAGCTGCACAATCGCTCAAAGACAAGCGGCAAGTCGTGCGCAGTTTAAAGGACCGCTTGCGCGCTCACTTTAACGTCGCAGTCGCCGAACTAGATGCCAGTGGATTGTGGAACCGCGCGACCGTAGGCGTGGTCAGCATTTCCGACTCGCGCGATTACCTCGATGGGTTGATGAAAAACGTCGAACGCCAGGCGACGCGCATAGCAAACAACGGCGGAGCCGACATCGCGGATTCTTTTCTAGAATACCTCTAGGCTTGCCAGTAACAAAAAACGCCGTGGGTCCGCGGGTGTTATGAAGTCGCCGAGATTGATTCTTGCCCGATGGAGGACGGGCGTCTCGCCCGTTCAGCCGGGCGAGGACGCCCGGCCTCCATAAAATCTTACTTCTGCTGCTGATCCATGGTAATGCCCTGCGCGCCAGGCTGTTTTTCAGCCTTAGCTTTCTTGGTCGCCATGGTTTTGTCTACCCACTCATCGGCGGTTTTCAGATCGGCTGCGCGAGCTGCGGGATCGTCGCATTCCACGTCTGCCTTCTCGCGATACATCAGATTCATGTACGCCATGGCGTCATCGTAATCGGGCCGCAACTGCAGGGCTTTGCCGAGTGCGTCAATGCCCTCTTGAATATTGGCTGCGTTCTTTTGTTTAAGATCCTCGCAGGCTTTTTTCTGGTTCTTGTCCTTGGCACTTAACTGGTCATCCGGTTTCATGCCCAGCTTGGCGCGGGCTTCCATGCGCGGCTGATAGGTCTGCGTCCAATCGATCACGCCCACCGAGTAATACGGTTCCGGATCATTCGGGTCAATCTCGAGTGCCTTGCGATAGTACTGCTTGGCCTCTTCGAATTTCTTCATCTGCAGATAAATGTATGCAATGCCTTTGACGCTATTAATGCTTTTGGGATCGCGTTCCAGCACGGCTTTGTATTGGTCGATGGCTTCCTGGCCCAAGCGGTTGTTATCTTCGGCATCAACGCCGGGAATGTATTGCTGCGCGTAAGCGGTGGCGAGATAAAGACGTGCATTCAACAGGCTGGGATCGAGCGTCACCGCCTGCTGGAAGTGATCGATAGCTTCCTCATACCGCGCATTTTTGTAAGACGCTACTCCTTTATTTAACTGGTCGCGCGCCCTCAGCTTATTGCAGCCAGCTGCCGACAACAGGAGTACGCCCACCGCCATGAGTGCCAGCACCCGAACGCTTTTCGTCATTACTTTATAAGTCTCCTTGCTAATGATTTCCCGGGACTGAAACCGTCCTGTAGCGCCGGCATCCTGCCGGCTGTCGCAAGGGCCTTTTGCATTAGCCCGTGCGGGCGGGACGCCCCCACAACAGCCGCCTAGACAGCGGCGCTACGCAGTTCTGTCAATGAAAACTCGTCCGGGTGCTTTAACCGCCGGCTTCGATTTTGGCGGTAATCAGACCAACCTTGTCTACGCCTGACGCATGCGCAATGTCAATGACATTCGCCACATCGGCAAATGGCACATTGTCGTCGCCCTTAACGAACATCACTTTCTCGGCGCGCGTCTTGAAAATATCGGTCAGACGTCCCTGCAGGCCGTCCCATGTTGTGTCTTCGTTGTTAATCTTTACGCCCGGCTCCTGGCCCGCGCCGCGATCGATCAACTGTACAACGATGGTGCGGTCGGGCGTATTGTTCTTAGGAGCATTTGGCGGAGGCGGCTGGGGCACCAACGCGTCCAGTCCCTTCGGAGTCAAAGGCGTAATCACCATGAAGATGATGAGTAAAACCAGCAGCACATCGATGAGCGGCGTGACGTTGATAACCGCGCTTTGTCCCCCGCTCGCTCCAGCTGTCATTCCCATAGTAAGCTCCTCTTATTGCCCGCCAACTGCCGGCGGAGGCGGAGTTCCGGTTGTCTGTTTTTTCTGATCGGTAAGCAAGCCCAACTGGTCCACGCCAGCGGAGCGCACATTGTCCACGACCTCGACAACCGAACCAAACTTGGCGCGAGCATCGGCGCGCACGAACACGCGCTTATCCACCCGGTTAGCCAATCGATCCTTAACCTTTTGGGTCAACTGATCGGGTGGAGTTAGGTCGTTTCCGAAGAACACTTTGCCATCCCGCATGACGGCTACGATCAGCGCGTCTTCTTTATCAGCGTCGGGCATCGCAGTGGGGCTGTTGACTTTCGCCAAGTCCACGCTGACGCCCTTCTGCAACATGGGCGTGATCACCATGAAGATGATCAGCAGCACCAGCATCACGTCCACCATAGGGGTGACGTTGATGTCGGAGTTGACCTTGGCTCCTTCGTTTCGTTTACTAAGTGCCATATCCTACCCTCTCCTATGCGCGGTAATCCTTGACAACAGTTGATCAGCTCTCGTCTCGTGCGGAGGTTTGCGCGGCACCAAGAACTTTGGTGCCGCGCAAGCAACTCAAAGGCGAAAACTAAGCCGCCGCTAGGACCGGCGCATTCCCCGGCGTTTGAGGAAGTAATCGATCAATTCGCTCGAGGAGTTGTCCATCTCCACGTCGAAAGCTTCCACGCGTCCGGTCAGATAGTTGAACATCATCACGGCCGGGATGGCGACGAACAGTCCGACAGCGGTGGTTACCAGGGCTTCCGCGATACCGCCAGCGACTGCTCCCAGACCTGTAGCCTTCTGTTCAGAAATACCTTTGAAGGCGTTCAGAATGCCCATCACGGTGCCAAACAGCCCGACGAATGGAGCCGTCGAGCCAATCGTAGCCAAGCCGCCCAAGCCGCGCTTAAGCTCGGCGTGAACGATGGCTTCAGTGCGCTCCAAGGCGCGCTTCGAGGCTTCAATGGTCTCGCCGGGAATTTCACCGCTTTCCTGGTGAGCCCGGAATTCCATCAATCCGGCGGTTACGACCTTCGCCAGATGGCTCTTCTTGTTGCGCTCGGCAACTTTGATAGCCTCGTCAATCTTTCCATCGCGGAGAGCGCCAGCCACCGCGGGAGCAAATGCCCGCGACTGCTTGCGCGCCGCGCTGAAGGCCATGGCACGGTCAATCATTACGCCGATCGACCAACCGGACATGACGAATAAAATTACGACCACGGCTCTCGCAATGAATCCCATCTGTTTCCATAGAGAGATCGGGTCCCAGGCCACTGCCTGTTCCTGAAATAACCAGACTGCCATGCTGGACATGTGACTTAAGGTATGGGTTGCTACATGAGCTACGAACATGAGTTGCTTTCCTCCTCAGAACTTTTGGATGCAATTAATCGCGCTTGCCGATCGGTAGTACGAAAGCTGTCGAATTCGGCGTCCGAAGCTAAAGGTTTATCCCCTCGGACCGCCTCCGCCCCCGAGGCAGCTAAAGAATGGATTGGGGGAGGGACAGCTCTACACAAACTCCTTTACTCTCACAACTGGTTTCCAGCTTCCGGGTCTAGCTTCCGGACATCGAGCATCCGAACGTCTAGCCTCCAGACAAAGTGAAATTCACCGTAATCTGCGTCTCCACCTCGACCGGTTCGCCATTCAGAATGTAAGGCTTATACTTCCACTGCTTCACCGCTTCGATGGCTGACGGAGCCAACATTGGATGCCCACTGATCAGACGCAGATTTTCAATGGTGCCGTCTTTGCTGATCTCAGCTTGCAACAGCACACTACCTTGGATGCGTGCTTGACGAGCCAGGGGTGGATAATTCGGCTGCACCTTGCGAATCAGCAAACCTTGGGTGACGCCCTGGGAAACTCGAACCCGCTGCGGAGTAGCCACTTTAGGTACGGCAACCGGGGTGGAACTGATAATGCCACCGATAACGCCGCCCATCTGTCCGCCGGGAATGCCGCCCGGGACGCCGCCAACTACGCCGGCTGACATCGCTGGCGGTGGCGCTTCGTCTTCCTTAATCATTTGAACTTTCTCAGGAATCTTGGTCGGCGTACGCAGCTGGTTGTTGATGATATTAGTCTGCACCTGCTTCACGATCTTGACCGGGGCAGCTGCGGGTGGCGGAGGTGGCGGAGGCGGTGGTGGCGCAACCAGGAACGTCATTAGCTGAGTCTTAGGGAGAGCTTCGGTAAACAGTAACGGAATCAGCACCAGAACTCCGACTAGAACGGCCTCTAGCACGAACGAAAGAAAAGTCCAGACGCCGCGCTTGGTCTTGAGCCTTCCACCGGACTCGATCAGGCTGTCTTCAAACATGAGGGTCCTCCTACACTAGCCCCAACTATTCATTAGACACCGACTACCGCGGTTTTGCTCCCGGCCAAGATATGTACCGCAACGAACAAAACGAAAACCGGACGATAGTAACTCAAATGCCGGTTAATCACAAACTTATGATGCAGACGCGCTAACGGCGGCTATCAAGCCTTAGCTTTCATCTTTTCCCGGCGGCCAGCTTCCCTGGCAGAAGAAACCATGACCGTCGGCTTTCCGCGGCCAGACTTCCAATCCTGATAAGCCACCAGAATCGGCGCTGCAATGGCAATCGACGAGTAAGTTCCGATCAGAATGCCGATCACCAAAGCAAACGAGAAACCCTTGAGCACTTCGCCGCCGAACAGGTATAGGGCAAGCACAGTCAGAAATGTTAAACCTGCTGTCAAGATGGTCCGGCTCAGGGTTTGATTAATGCTGCGGTTGACGATGTCAGACAGCTTTTCCCGCCGCATCAGTTTGAGGTTTTCGCGGATGCGATCAAAAACCACGATGGTGTCGTTGTTCGAGTACCCGATCAGGGTCAGAATGGCCGCAATCACAGTTAACGAAATCTCTTTGTTCAGCAGGGAAAACGCGCCCACCGTGATTAGGGTATCGTGAAAAACGGTAACTACCGCCGCTACGCCGTAAATCCATTCAAAGCGGAAGGCTAGGTAGATCAGCATCCCGGCCAGTGAATAAACCGTAGCCAAGAGCGCCTGTTTGCGCAGTTGCGCTCCCACCTGCGGTCCAACGATGCTGACGTTGCGCACGCCGAAGTCGGAGAGAAAAAAGCCGTCCGATAAAGACGCCACCACGGCGGGATCTGCCGCGCCTTTCAACTCGTCAATCGAGTTGAGCACACCGCCTTTGACTTTATCCCGGTAGTTGACAATGGCCTGGGCCTGTGCGGAATAGCGCTGGTCAGCGTCAGTGCCCGCACGGAGGGGATCTTTTTCGCCGAGGTAATTCTTCAAAGTCAGGAAACTGCTGTTGTTCAAATCCTGCTTGCCCGCGGGAGGGTTTTGTTCCAAGGCGTTGATGATGGCAAGTTTGCCCTGATCCAATGCCTGCTCGCTGGTTTCCTGCAATGACAGATCGATCAGCACTTCGTTGGCATTGCCTTCCAAAAGGCTCTGGATGCGCGCGTGGTGAATGCCGGCGCGATCCATGGCTGCGCGAATGGCGTTGTCGTCCGGCGAGTGGGAAAACTTGACTTCGATCAAGGTGCCGCCGCGGAAGTCAATGCCCAGCGGAATCCCGTGCCAGAACAGCATGGAGAAAACGCCGGCCACGCTGAACACCAGCGAAAACGCCAGGAAGTACCACTTCTTGCCAAGAAAATCGATGTTTGGATTACGAAAAAATTCCACGCCGCTTAGAACTCCTTTTCTCTGGCAATGCCACGTACCCGCGAACGCCTCGTCCGGGATCAGCACAGCCGCTAGCCAATGCTCAATGCCTCGCCGCGCTGCTTGCGGGTTAGCAACCAATCAAAAATCACTCGCGATACAAACACTGCGGTGAACAAATTCGCGAACAAACCGAAACTCAGAGTAACCGCGAATCCCTTCACCGGCCCAGTACCGAAGATGAACAGGATGACGGCTGAAACAATCGTGGTGACGTGCGTGTCCACAATCGTGATCCAGGCGTGTCCAAAGCCCTGCTCCACTGCCGAGGGCGGCGTTTTTCCGTTGCGCAATTCTTCGCGAATGCGCTCAAAAATCAGCACATTCGAATCCACGCCCATACCTACGGTCAATATCACACCCGCGATTCCCGGCAGTGTAAGCGTCGCCCCACTGTATCCGAGAAATCCCAGCAGGATGATCAAGTTCAGAATCAACGCGATGTCCGCATTGATGCCAGCCGCGTGGTAGTAAACCAACATGAAGATCAGCACGGCTAACATGCCAATCACCGCAGCGGTGACGCCGGCACGAATCGAATCGCTGCCGAGCGAAGGACCGACGGTACGTTCCTCGAGGTACTTGATGCCGGCCGGCAAAGCGCCCGAGCGCAGAATCATGGCAAGGTCTTTCGCCTGCTGCTCGGTGAAGCGTCCATTGATTACGCCTTGATCGTGAATCTGATCTTTGATGACCGCAACTTCCTGCACCTTGTTGTCGAGCACGACGGCAAGGTTATCGCCGACGTGAGCGCCGGTGAAGCTGGCGAATCGACGGCCGCCTTCGCCGGTCAACGTGAAGCTTACCGACGGCTGTCCATTTTCATCCCGCGACTGATCCGCAGCGCGCAAGTCACGACCCGTGACAGCGGACGCACGCGAAATAAGATAAAAAGACTGCCCGGTGTCGCCCGAACTCGCGGGCGCACTGCGGCCCGGCATCAGCATCTGATCCGGCGGCAGAACTCCACCTTTATCCTGCAGCGCAGCCTGCTCGCTGGGGTAAGGCCCGCCAAACGACTGCCGGATTTCAAGCATGGCAGTGGACTGCATGATTTCTTTCACACGCGCGGGATCGTCGACGCCCGGCAACTGCACGAGTATCTGATATTGCCCCAGCCCGTGTTCTTCAATAATGGGTTCGCTTACGCCCAACTGATCGATGCGGTTGCGAATGGTTTCAATCGCCTGGGTGACGGCGCGATTCTTCAAGTCCGCCAAGGCCTGCGGCTTCATAGAGACGGTCCAAGTGTTGTCCGCCCCCGAAGTCAGATTGTATTCGGGGAGCCGGTCCTGCACGATGGAAAGCAAGTCAGACCGGTTTTCAGGCGGCACGCCTTTAATCACAACCTTATCGGGGTTGTTGGCCGGATCGGGCTTGCTAATTTCCGAGTAATTGATCTTGCGCGCACGCAGATCGGCCTTCAGACGCTCGACGGCATTGTCCGAATCGACATTGACAGCGTCGTTCACTTGAACCTGAAGAATAAGGTGAGTTCCACCTTTCAGATCGAGGCCGAGGTGAATGCGGCTCTGCAGCGCCGCCAACAAACCGGCGCCCGACCATTTATCTGGCAAGCCAAAAATGCCGAACAGGAAAAACAGCAGCGTCGCCGCGATAACAATGACTTTCCAACCCAAATTCTTATTCATAAACAATTCCTAAAATGTAGACGCGATCTTCTTCGCTCGTGTAGGCGCGAGCGTCCCACTCGTGCTCTCACTTCGCCGTCTCCTCCGGCGTGGTCACCGAGGCCACCGAACCCCTGCTGACTTCGATCCGCAAATTATCCGGAGGAACGCGCAAATGCAGGTAATCTTCCTTAATGGCAACAATCGTGCCCCGCAGCCCCCCGGTGGTCACAATTTTGTCTCCAGTCTTCAACTCGTTCAGCATGGCCTGCCACTTCTTCTGCTTGCGCTGCTGCGGCAAGATCAGCAAAAAATAAAAAATACCGAAAATGAAGATAAGCGGAGCGAACCCCAGCCATCCTGCCGAACCGCCGCCTAGTTGTACTGCCAAAAAGTGCTGAACAGTCATATCGAAGTTAACAAGTTAATGCCGCAAATCTCGCAGCTACGCACTGGCTTCTGCAATTTACCGCTGGAGTTCTCGCGCTATGAGGCCGGAGATTTCTTCAGCTTCGGACGCAAACCGGGGATGCCGAGCTATGGTTTCGGTTCAGACTGGACACACGAAGAACCAGTCTCTTTCCCAAGTAAAATAGAATGACGCACTGCCCGCATAGTGTCAAGGTAGAAGCTCAGATTGTGAATGGTATTTAAGACCTGCGCTAACACCTCGTTCGCAGCATAGAGATGCCGCAGATACGCTCGCGAGTAGCGCTGACAGACTCTGCACCCACAATTTGCATCAAGCGCAGCATCGTCGCCGGCGTAGCGCGCCTGTTTGATAGATATTTTCCCCTCAGATGTGAACAGCAATCCGTGCCGCGCCGCCCGCGTAGGCAAGACGCAATCCATCATATCGATGCCAAGCTTGGCGTATGCAACGATCTCCTCGGGAGTGCCCACTCCCATGAGGTAACGAGGCTTGTCGGCGGGAAGGTTTTCAAGCGTGGATTCGACAACTTCGCCAGTGAGCGACCGCGGTTCGCCCACGCTAAGCCCGCCAATAGCGTAACCAGGAAATCCGATTGAGATAGTTCGCTCCGCCGATTCCTTCCGCAATTGGCGATCCATCCCACCCTGCACAATGCCAAAGAGTGTTTGTGTAGCTTCCCCCTGTGTGGAGACAGCCGCCCTCGGCTGTCTGGCCGAGTAAAGCTCGGCCGCTTCCGCGGGATCAAAGATCCCGTTGCTCCCTTCAGGCGAGTTTCGCTCAGTTGAACGGCCGAGGGCGGTTGTCCGCACGTGGGCTTTGTTCCAAGGGACCTCGCCCTTATGTTCCTCGAAATATTTCTTGCTCCGCTCCGCCCAGCGTAGCGTCATCTCCATCGACGCCCGCATCCGCGCCCGATCCGCCGGATATTCAGTACACTCGTCGAAAGCCATAATAATGTCCGCACCCAGGCCGATCTGCGCCTGCATCGCACTCTCCGGGCTGAGAAAATGCGAAGACCCATCCAGATGGGAACGAAACGTCACGCCATCCTCGGTAACTTTGCGGAGCTCGTTCAAACTGAAAACCTGAAACCCACCGGAGTCAGTCAGGATCGCACGCGGCCACGCCATGAAGCGATGCAGTCCGCCCAGCTTTCGCACCTGCTCGATGCCAGGTCTGAGATATAGGTGATACGTGTTCCCAAGAAGAATCTGAACTCCAAGCTCTTCAAGAATGTTCTGCGCAACACCCTTGACCGAGCCCAATGTGCCCACAGGCATGAACACCGGGGTTTCGATTTCACCATGAGTCGTAATCAAACGGCCGGCCCGCGCTCGCCCACAGCGACCTTCGACTTTAAAAACGATGGACACTGTGCAGATTGTAGCAATGCGCGTGAAGTCATTCGCAATTCGAATGCTGCAAGGGGTCGTTTCTAGAAGTAACAAATCGCGGCAACCCCCACCAACAGAGGAAATTTCTTACAAACCTTTGACCAACTTATGACAAGTCTTGGGCCCTGATGTGAGAAAGTGCGGCCGGGGACAAACGTTATGAAGAACATCGAAAACAAGAAAAAAACGCCTGCGCTGGCCGTGGCTTTGCTGGTTGCGCTCTCCTCTTTCGCTGTCGTGACGAGCACAGCGGCTCCGCGGCGCTGTCAATGCATCCCCGGAAGGGCAAGTAAATGAAGTTCGGCCTAATCCTGCTGTAGCTACAGGCAATGTGATTGTCACTCCTAAGTTCGGTGGGCAGATTCTGGGCTACGACATCGATCGAAACGGTACAGAAGGGCTCCTAAGCGAGTTTGTAACTTTGTCGGTTGGCGAATTCCTTGTTGCTACCGAGACGTTTAGCCAGAAAACAGGCGCGATCCTTAAGGTTGTCGCCAAAGAGAACAAAACTGCGGACGACTACGTGACCCAGGGAATCTTCGGCAACATCGGACTCGATCTTTTCCAACATGCGGGACAAAACCATTTCCTCACGATCAATCCTCTCAACGGAGGCAAGTTCACCGGTAAATGGACGCCTCCGATCAAGACGAACTACCAACTTTGGTCGATCACCGTCAGCCAGGGAACTCCCAACGTGGCGGCATACCAATCATCTTTCGACACCGGCCTGACCTACGTATTCAGCTCGAATATTGCGGACAATACCTTCGGGCGACAAATTTCGCTCAAGCCCATTATTGATGGCGACGAATTCCTTCATCCGCAGATCGCTTTGGACAACAAAACCAATCAGGCGGTTCTGGCGGATTCACCGGGATGCCCGGAGCCGGACTGTCTGTCCACCATTGCGCTGGTTGATCTTGCTACGGGTAAGATCAGCAAGTTCAGCGACAACTTAGGAATCGGCACGGTCAACGGTCTTGCTGTGGACTCAGAAACTGGCATCGCATGCACCACCACTTTGACCGACGGAGGGGTGGAGTTCTACGATCTCGCCAAGCAAACTGGCTTCGAGGTCCAAATTGCCAACTTTGACGGTACGTCGCTTGATGCGGGCTTGGATGTCGAGTTCGATCCCATTCATAAAGTATTCCTGATCGCGCAATGGAGCTCCAATGGCGGAAACGTAAACGACCCCCAACCTCGCATTTACGTCTACGACGAGAAAGGAAATGTGAAGGAGACAATCGCGCTCCCGCTACGAATTCCGATCAGCCCCGACCTTATCGCCCTAAACCCCGGCAAGCGGATTGGGTTTATCCAGGCGATTGTGGAGCCGATAAATGAAGGTCTCGAGCTTCAATCTTTCACGTACTAGGACAGTGTTTGAGTGCGCCGGCTCCACAGTTGGTTGAGTCACAGTGTGAAAATTTCCGATTCCACTTTCCCATTATTCAGAAGCAATCGTCCCACGGTCACCGGTAGCCGGAACCGCCGAGGGCCCGCACTGCCCGGATTAAAGTAGAGCACGCCATTCTTTACTTCGTGTTTCGGCTCATGGCTGTGTCCATAAACAACTGCCGCAAATTTCGCCGCCTCCGGCTTCACGTCGAGTTCTTGAATACTGTGCAGCACGTAGATTGAGACTTCGCCGACCTGGAGCACATTCGTGGACGGAATTTTCTGCGCCCACGCCCCGTGATCAACGTTCCCGCGAACCGCGGTCACGGGCGCGATCTCAGCCAGCTTGTCCAGAATTGCCGGGTCTCCAACATCACCCGCATGAACGATGAAGTCGGATCCGCGCAGATCGGCAAGCGCCTCGGGGCGCAACAGACCATGCGTATCGGAGATAACGCCAACAATCACGCGCTGATTCTAATGGAGGACGAACGTCGCCCGTCCTCCGGCGCGGACGCCCGGGTCTCCATCAAGCTCAACCATTCGCCAGCTCCTTGGCGCGCTGCGCGGCTTTCACCACGGCTTTGATCAGCGTAACCCGCAACTTACCCTCTTCGAGCTCCAGAAGGCCGTCGACGGTGCAGCCCGCCGGGGTGGTGACAGCGTCTTTGAGCAACGCAGGATGGTCGCCGGTTTCGAGGACGACGGTTGCAGCGCCCATGGTAGTTTGCGCGGCCAGGAGCGTGGCAACATCGCGTGGCAAGCCAACTTTGACTCCGGCTTCAGCCAGCGACTCCAAGATGATGTAAATGTACGCAGGCCCGCTCGCCGATAATCCTGTCACAGCGTCCATCAGCTTCTCGTCGACAACGACGGTTCTACCCACAACCCCAAACAGAGCGCTCGCGACTTCCAGATGTTCGGCAGTTGCGAATTTTCCCTTGCACAAGGCAGTCATTCCACAACCGACAACGCAAGGAGTATTGGGCATCGCCCGCACCACCGGCACCGCGCGCTTCAAAACCCGCTCGATGCGGCTGGTCGGAACTGAAGCAGCCACTGAAACGACGATCTGATTCTTGGTAACGCCGGGACGAATCTGCTCGACCACTTGGTCGACAATCTGCGGCTTGACGCAAACCAGAATGATGTCCGCGTTGCGAACTGCGAGCCGGTTGTCGGTGCCTACGGCTATTCCCAGCTTCTTGCTAAGATTGCGAGCCTTTTCTTCGTGCTGAACAGTGGCGACGGTCGTCTTCGCGGACAACAACCGCTTTTCCAAAAGCGCTTTGAGCAGGATTCCGCCCATCTTTCCCGCTCCCAGAACGGCCACGCGCTTTTTAGAAAAGTCAGTTGGCATAACGTAATCTCAGAGGCTAGCCGCGGTCCATGTCATTCGTAAGAGCAAAGTACACGCTGTCATTCCGAGGAGCGAAGCGACGAGGAATCTGGGTTTCTGCCGGCCCCCGCGAAGAACCCAGATCCCTCGCGTTGCTCGGGATGACAACAAGAACTGGAGACGACGAGCTGACGACAACAACTGGAGCCGCTAAAGGACGACGCTCTTCTCAACAATCAGCTTCCTGATCTTCTCCACGAACTCCACCGCCAGCATGTCTTCGGTCTTCTCCTTGCCGCGAGTGCGCACATTCACTTTCCCAGCCTCAGACTCTTTGTCGCCAACTACCAGCAAGAACGGAACCTTCTGCATGGCATGCTCGCGAATTTTCGCATTCATCTTTTCGTTGCGCTCATCGACCTCGACGCGCACACTGGCAGCCTTGAGTTGATCCGCGACTTTATTCGCGTAATCGACATGGCGCTCGGCGATCGGAATCATCACCGCTTGAACTGGCGATAGCCAAACTGGGAACGCGCCCGCGTAGTGCTCGATCAGCACGCCGAAAAAGCGCTCGATCGATCCAAACAGCGCGCGATGCACCATCACCGGCTGTTTGCGCGATCCGTCTTCGGCGACATACTCCAACCCAAAGCGCTGCGGCAGATTGAAGTCGCACTGCACCGTCGAAAGCTGCCATAGCCGCCCGATTGCGTCCACCAGCTTGATGTCGATCTTTGGCCCATAAAACGCCGCCTCGCCCGGGATCACTTTGTATTCGATGTTCCGCTGCTTGAGCGCATTTTCCAGCGAGCGGTTGGCCATGTTCCACTGCTCCTCGGATCCCAGAAAATTCTTGCGGTCATTCGGATCCCAGGTGGAAAGCTCGGTCTGGAACTGGTCGAAGCCGAACACTTTCAGCACCGCGAGCGCGAAATCCAGACAGCCCCCAACTTCACCCTCGATCTGTTCCGGGGTGCAGAAAATGTGGGAGTCATCCTGCGTGAAGCCGCGAACCCGCAATAATCCATGCATCACGCCCGAACGCTCGTAACGATAGACCGTGCCCAGTTCGCCAAGCCGCACGGGCAAATCGCGGTACGACTTCAGCGAGTCCCGGTAAATCAGAATGTGGCCGGGACAGTTCATAGGTTTCAGACGATATTCCGCATCATCAAGCTCCATGAAGTCGAACATGTTCTGCGAGTAATAGCCCTCGTGGCCGGAAACATTGAACAACTGCCGCCGCACCACATGCGGGGTGTACACCAGCGAATAGCCGCGCTTGATGTACTCGGAGCGCATCCAGTCTTCCATCTCTTTGCGAATAATTCCGCCCTTGGGATGCCAGAAAATCAGCCCCGGCCCAGCCAACTCTTGGATAGAAAACAAATCCAGCTGTTGTCCGAGCACGCGGTGGTCGCGCTTTTTCGCTTCCTCCTGCTTGTTCAGGAAGTCGTCAAGATCCTTCTTCGAAAAAAACGAAGTCCCGTAAATGCGCTGTAGTTGCTGATTCTTCTCATCTCCAAGCCAATAAGCCCCGGCGATGCTGAGCAGCTTGAACGCCTTGATTTTGCCAGTCGAAGGCAGATGCGGCCCGCGGCAGAAGTCAGTGAATTTGCCAGTGCGATAAATGGAAATCTTTTCATCGGGCTTGGTGAACTGCTCGATGAAATGGCACTTCATGAAGTCGCCTTCTTTTTTGAATTCCTGCAATCCCTGCTCGCGCGGCAGAAACTCGCGCGCATAGGGAATATTCTGCTGCACCAGCTCCTGCATCTTCTTTTCGATCTTTTCCAAATCCTCCGGCGTAAAAGGAGTGGGACGATAAAAATCGTAGAAGAATCCAGTTTCGGTCGCCGGACCATGACCGAGCTTGGTCTCGGGAAAAAGCTCCAGCACCGCTGCCGCCAGCAGATGCGCGGAAGAATGTCGATAGACTTCAAGCGCCTCCGGATCGCGCTCGGTCAAGATGCGCAGATCAGTATCTTTTTCCAGCGGCCGGGTTAGATCGATGAGATCGCCATTAGTTTTGGCGGCAAGCGCCGCATCCGCGAGCCGCTGGCCAACCGACTTAGCAACGTCGAGCGCCGTGCTGCCTTTGGGAACGTCCTTCACGCTCCCGTCAGGGAGCTTGATGTGAATGCTGTCTGCCATAGGATTGTATTCAGTATAAAACACACGTAGGGGCGGACGCCCTCATCCCCCAGCCGCGCGAACGCGCGTGCCGCCCATGGCGATTTGAACTGAAAGCAGCCAGCCTCGTATACTTGCAGCCCGCACATGAAGGTGATCGTAATTATTCCCGCTGCCGGACTCGGGACGCGCATGACCTCGGCCCCCGTTCTTAAGGGCAAGAAACCGGCAGCGACCAAACAGTTCACGGAACTAGGTGGCGTGCCTATTTTAATTCGCACTTTACGCCAATTCGCGTCCAGCCCGGAGGTCGGTGAAATTTATGTTGCGTTGCGCGGCAATGAAATCGAAGGTTTCCGCGCTCGCCTGGAAAAAGAAGCCAAAAACATTCAGCAAAAAAGCATTCATCTGGTCGAAGGCGGAGATCACCGGCAACAATCGGTAGCGAATGCGCTGAACTCGATCTCCGCTGCCGATGACGACATCATCCTCGTTCACGATGCGGTCCGTCCGTTTGTCACCGAGGAAATAATTCATGAAGTGATCAGCGCAGCGCAAAAATACGGCGCCGCGATCGCCGGCCTGCCAGCGGTCGATACAGTCAAGCAAGTTGAACGCATAGCCGACGGCGCTTTGATAACGGCAACGTTGCCGCGCGAGCGGGTAGTACTGGCGCAAACCCCGCAAGGTTTCCGCTACGATGTTCTCAAGAAAGCATTCGATGAGGCCGCAACTGACGGCTTCGTCGGGACCGACGAAGCCTCGCTGGTCGAGCGCTCTGGCCACGCAGTAGCGGTGGTCATGGGCTCACCAAGAAACATAAAAATTACCGCTCCTGCAGACATGGAGTTGGCAGAGTTCTTCCTGAAACGGTAAAGGCGGCCACGGACTTGCACGGATTCTCACTGATCAAGCTGGGTAAGCGCAGTACGATTCACCGTATGGGCACCGAGGTAACACTTAAACACGCAGACGTTACCGAGAAAATCATTGGCATTTTCTACGACGTTTACAACGAACTCGGCTATGGGTTTCTGGAATGCGTCTACGAAGAATCACTGGTGATTGCACTCCACCAAGCAGGACTTACCGCGAATCGCCAGATACCTTTGCCGGTCTGGTTCCGCGGCCACGAGGTCGGGGAATTCCGGGCAGACGTTCTGGTCGAAAATTGCGTGCTGCTCGAATTGAAAGCTGCCCGATCGTTGGATCCCGCTCACGAGGCTCAGTTGCTGCACTATTTGAAATCCACCGAGGTCGAAATCGGCATGTTGCTCAATTTTGGAACCCGACCCCAATTCCGAAGACTAATCTTCGACAATGACAGAAAGAAAACCCGTGAAAATCCGTGGAAATCCGTGGCGGCGGTTTCAGTATGAGGATTGGCTTTGGCTGGGACTCTCACGAATTCAAAGCTGGAATTCCCCTCAAAATTGGGGGAGTAACTTTGGCTCATCCGAAAGGTTTGGGTGGACACTCCGATGGCGACGTGCTTTTGCACGCGCTGACCGATGCCCTGCTCGGCGCCGTTGCTGCGCCTGATATAGGTTCGTTATTTCCGCCGTCCGATCCTAAATGGAAAGGCTCTGACTCAGCCGTTTTCTTACGCGAGGCTTTGAACCGAGTGCGAGCGGCAGGTTATTCCCTGGCCAATGTCGACTCCACGCTTATTCTTGCTGAACCGAAGATCGGCCCGCACGCCGCCGCCATCCGTGAGCATGTGGCGCAACTGTTAGGCGTATCCGTGGATTGCGTCGGCCTCAAAGCCAAAACACCCGAAGGCCTGGGTACGGAGAACGCCGCAATTGCAAATGTTGTTGTGTTGCTGGAGAAAACCTAGCCACAGATTTTCATGGATTCACACGAATAATTTTTTGGATTTGATCCGTAAAACCCGTGGCTGATTTTAAACCGATTCGAGTGCTCGCTGCCTGACTCGCGCGGCATCGACCAGCGCCCGGAAAATCGCTAGCGACGCTTCATCCTCGTCCACGCTTCGCTCCGGATGCCACTGCACCGCCAGCACAAAGTGATCGTCAGACGTTCCCTCGAGCGCTTCGATGATTCCGTCTTGCGGAGACCGGGCAACGACGCGTAGCCCATCGCCAACCGCATCCGCTGCCTGGTGATGGCTGGAATTCACCGGAACCTCGACCCGTTCAACAATTTCTGCCAGCTTCGATCCTGGCTCGACCTCGACCGTGTGCGCGACTGCGACAGTTCGTCCTGCCGTATGTTTGATCGGAGACTCAATGTGCTGGATCAGCGTGCCGCTGCGGTATACGTTCAGACTCTGTAATCCATAGCAGATGCCAAGAATCGGCTTACGCGCTTTGTATGCATCGTCCAGAAGTATCCAGTCGACTGCGTCGCGGCCGGAATCCGCCGCCTCCGTTTGCGGAGCGCGTTGCGCCTTGTACTTCACCGGGTCAACGTCGGCTTTGCTCCCCGGCAGCAACACCGCGTCGCACCGCTCGATCAACGTCATTATTTGGGCAGGTGATCGATCCAGAGGAATGCGAACCGGCACGCCTCCGGCGATTTCGACGGCACGCTCGTATTGAGGGAGCGAGCGCCCAGCATAATCTGGATCGCCAGAATGCGGAACCGGGATGGCAATACGCGGCGCCATAGAGATCGGTGCCTTATTTGTTTTTCGGCGGCTTGCGTTTCTCGCGCTTTGGTGCGTCTTTGTTTCCCATGAAGACAGTTTCACATATACGCGCCTGCTTGGCTAGCGCGACGGATTATTTAAGTCAATGTTTGACGCTTCTCCGCAGCGCACGTTAGAATAGTTGAGTTTGCCTGTACTCGCGGTTCCGTTCTGGAGCCGTCCGCTATCGTTGCCAAATAGGCCGACGCGGAAAGCAGCAAGCATAGAAATTCACCAGTTCAGCAGGTCGCGCCGGTTCGCGATGAACGGTTACTATCGCGCTAAATCGGCGGGACTGGAACTGCAGGAGATAAGCATGTACGCGGTTATCCGCGCCGGTGGGAAGCAGTACCGGGTGGCGCCCGGGGACGTAATTCGGGTGGAAAGCCAGGGTACCGGCACCAACGGTCAAATTGAATTCAGCGATGTGCTGGCGGTTTCAGCGGGCGATGGCCAGATCGGCAAGCCGCAATCCGGAGCGCTTGTAACCGGCGATGTGGTTGAACAGGGCCGCGAAAAGAAAATCCTTGTCTTCCATTACAAACGCAAAAAGCAATACAAGAAGCTGCGCGGACATCGTCAAAACTACACCGCCGTGCGCATAACCGAAATCGCCTTCGACGGGCAGAAATTTACGGCTCCCGAACTTCCCAAGAAGGTTGCCAAGCCCAAGAAAACGGCTGCGGCAGAAACGGAAGAAGTAAAAGCGAAAGCGCATAAGTCGCCGGCGAAGAAGAAAGCCCCGGCGAAGAAATCGGCTGCGAAAAAAGCTGCGCCGAAAAAGAAGAAATAGCTGAAAGCTGAAAGCTAAATCCCGAACCTGGAATCTAAGTCATGGCACATAAAAAAGGACAAGGCACTTCTCGAAACGGTCGCGACTCAAACGCCCAACGATTAGGCTTCAAGGCATTCGGAGGACAACTTGTCCCCGGCGGCACGATCATCGTGCGGCAGCGGGGCACGCGGGTGAAACCGGGCCTCAACGTAGGTCGCGGCAAGGACGACACCCTATTTGCCAAAATCACTGGCCGGATCAAATTCATGGACCGGGGACAGTCCGGCAAGTACGTGATGGTTGAGCCCATCGCTGCGGAGTAATTAGGACCTCGCGGGCGGGGCGCCCGCGCCACACAGCCTCGCCTTCGGGCCGAGGCTTTTCTTATTTGTTAGCCAACGACCAACGACGCACGACCAACAACTGATGTTCATCGATGAAACAACAATCCGGGTAAAAGCTGGGGATGGCGGCAACGGCTGCCTGGCATTCCGCCGGGAGAAATACGTTCCGCGGGGCGGACCATCCGGCGGCGACGGCGGTGATGGCGGCGACGTGATCATGGAATCGAGCGAGCGCCACAACACGCTGGTGCACTTCCGCTTCAATCCTGAATACAAAGCGCAGCGCGGACGCCACGGTGAAGGTTCCAACTGCAAAGGCCGCGAGGGCGAAGACGTTTTGTTAAAGGTGCCAGTGGGCACAATCGTGTTCGACGCCGACACCGGCGAGAAGGTCCACGATTTTTCCAGCGCCGACGAACGCGTGGTAATCGCCCATGGCGGCCGCGGAGGCCGTGGCAATGCGCGCTTCGCTACGTCAACCCATCAAGCTCCTCGCGAACATGAAGAAGGACGCCCCGGCGAAGAGCGCGTCTTTCGACTCGAACTCAAGCTGCTCGCTGATGTCGGGCTGGTCGGTTATCCGAACGTTGGCAAGTCCACGCTGATCTCCCGCATCTCGGCTGCCAGGCCAAAGATTGCCGATTACCCCTTCACAACTCTGCAACCCAATCTGGGCGTCGTCGCAGTCGGAGAGGCCAAAGAAGAACGCAGCTTCGTGGTAGCGGACATTCCCGGACTAATCGAAGGCGCCCACACAGGCTCGGGCTTAGGCACGCAATTCCTGCGCCACATCGAACGTACGCGGTTGCTGGTGCACCTCGTGGATGTGTCCGACGCCAGCGGCCGTCCCGATCCGGTAAAAGATTTTGAGGTCATCAGCGAAGAGCTTAAGAGCTTCGGCGCGGGCTTGGAGAATAAACCGGTAATCGTGGTGGCGTCGAAGATCGATGTAGCCAATAAAGAAAAGCTGGCAAAGTTAAAACGCTACTGCAAGAAACAAAATCTGGAACTGTTTCCGATCTCCGCAGTGACGGGAAAAGGAATTGAAGAGTTAAAGTACGCCATGGCCGATAAAGTGGAGGAGATCGGGCCTCAGGCTGCAGGCGACAGGCTAGAGGACAGTCCCGCTCACACAGAGGCCGAAACAGAAGATATCATGCCGCGAAAGCGGAAAAGCGTTTAGCAATCCGCAATACTTGGTAACCCAGGTTCGCGTCCGTTTTCTGGACGCTAACCTGGGTCCTCAGATCGCAGCTACTCACGCCTCGGGCACATGCGCTCCGTGCTGAAAGTGATACTGCAGAATCTTCGCGGCTAGGGCTGGGTTCATCGACGGAGTCTCGGCTTCCATCGTGCGTACCACTTCGCCTCGACATACGACCTCCGCGGCCGACAGGCCTGCGATTTCCGGGGGTAAAACCAGATTGATTTCCAATTGAATGTTGGCGGGAAGCATTTCTTCGGCGCGAAATAACAGGCCCGAGCGGCTGATATTTTCAGTAGTGCCGGCGCGCCAATCGTTTTCTCCAAGCGGACGATACTTCAGCGGCAATTGAAGTTTGAAACGCTGCGCGCGGTACGGCGACAATTTAGCGACCGACCGGCCAGCTTCGACTTGTATGGCTAAACGAGCGGACATTGAAACCTCCTTGGGGAGTGGAGACTCCAGAACTTCTCTTACTTTTGCTTTGAGCGTGAGCAGGGTAAACGGCTTCTGCAGCAGAGTGATTCCCTCGTCCAGGGTGCCGTTTCGTCCAATCGCGTTTTCGGTATAGCCCGACATGTAAAGCACTCTGATTTCGGGCCGACGCGCAGTAAGATGATTGGCCAGTTCGCGCCCGGTCATTCCTGGCATGACAACATCGGTCAGCAGCAGGTGAATGGGTCCGGCGTGCGCATTCGAAATTAAAATTGCCGTCGCAGGATCACCGGCATCGATCACGGTGTATCCCTGAAGTTCGAGATACTCGCGCGCGAGACGCAGCACAGTGACTTCATCCTCGACTAGCAATACCGTCTCGCGGCCTTGCTGAACCTCTTTGGCTGCGACCATGGGTTTCATCACAGCGGGCTCGCCTGTCTCACTCACGCGAGGCAAATAGACTTTGAAAGTTGTTCCCTTGCCCGGTTCGCTCTGCGCCCAGATGTAGCCGCCACTCTGCTTGATAATTCCGTAGACCATGGAAAGGCCGAGCCCGGTGCCCTTCGGCCCTTTGGTGCTGAAGAACGGTTCGAAGATGCGGCTCTGCGTTTCCGCATCCATCCCAACCCCGGTGTCGCTGATAGAAAGCATCACGTACTCGCCCGGCCCAGCAGGCGGATGCAGACGAGCATAGGTGTCATCCAGCGTGACATTTGCGGTTTCAATGGTGAGCTTGCCGCCGCGCGGCATGGCGTCGCGAGCATTCACCGCCAGGTTCATGATTACTTGCTCGATCTGCCCAGGATCTGCCTTTGCCGAACCCAAGTCGGCGCCGGGGACCATCACAAGTTCAATATCTTCCCCAATCAGACGGGTCAGCATTTTGAAATTTTCCGTGACCACCGCATTCAGATCGAGGACTTTCGGAGTCAGCATCTGCTTGCGGCTGAAGGCAAGAAGCTGGCGAGTAAGCGCAGTAGCGCGATTTGCGGCATTGGCAATTTCCTGAGCAGGCCCGCGCACTGCCGGATCCGGACCGATCCGCTCGAGCAAAAATTCACAATATCCTGAAATCACCATCAACAAATTATTGAAGTCGTGCGCAATCCCACCGGCGAGACGTCCGACCGCTTCCATCTTCTGGGCTTGACGAAGTTGTTGCTCGAGCGCGCGATGCTCAGTCACATCCTCGGCAAAAAGTTCGAAGAACGTTGAATTACGTTCGTCGCGGATAGTTCGTCCCGAAAGACGCACGGTGATCGGAATACCGTCTTTGCGCATCCAATCGGCAATCAAGCCGTTGAAGCGATGGGAGGAGCGAAAATGATCGGCGACCACAAACCATTGTTGCGTATCCGCGTACAAGTTTGCCAAGTTGCGGTCGACGAGTTCGGTGGGCGAAGCGTAACCCAACATACCGACCAGTGCGGGATTCGCGCTGAGCAAAATTCCGGCGGAGTCGCACCGGCAAATTCCATAGGGCGCGTTGGTCACCAGTGAGCGAAAGTTGATTTCCGAACGCCGCAAGCCCTCCTGAGCCGAACGCAACGCCGCATTGAACGAGCAAATTAGCAGCGCCACAAAAACAAACAGCGTCAGATGTATGATTGCTTTTCGATATTCGGCG
Organism: uncultured Acidobacteriota bacterium; assembly: GCA_963770465.1. Taxonomy (GTDB): domain Bacteria; phylum Acidobacteriota; class Terriglobia; order Terriglobales; family Acidobacteriaceae; genus JABDBE01. The sequence goes on along the minus strand of CAVYQB010000035.1, from coordinate 74,707 downwards.
GGAGAGTGTTCTCCGGCGAGAGAAAAATAAGCGCTGACGGTGAGGGCGAAAGAAGTTGCAACCAGACCTGGTTTCCAGCCGCCGTACCATGCGCTAACCATAATCGCGACGGCGAACACCACCAGCCGGCTTTCGACCACGTCGGCCAGCATTAATGCCGGGATCAGCGCTAGCGTGATGCTGAGAACGGCGACGCCATACCGGAGGATAGGAGCCCGAGCCGGGGGAATGTAGCGTGCGCGAAGAAGGGGGAGCTTCAATCGCATGCGAGTCAACTTTAGTTTCAAAATAAGAACTCCGCGAGTTACGGGAGTTCATGTGGTTGCTAGCAGGTGGGCGCTGGCCTTGAGGACAACCACGGCCTCAACTGTTAGCCTGACTGTACAACGAGGTTGGCCTGTGAATTTCACTAGTGTGTAAAATTTCGGAATTCGAGAATCAAGAGTTACACGGTCAGACACAACAGTTGTTGCGTGATTACCCGACAAGATGAACATAGGCCTTTTTGGCGGAACCTTCGACCCCATTCACCACGGACATACTGCTCTGGCCCGTGGCGCGCAGGAACGCTTCAATTTGGGCTGCATTTATTTTGTTCCAGCAAATATTCCCCCGCACAAACAGCGGCACCCGGTCACTTCTTATTTCCATCGGTATGCGATGGTGGCGCTCGCGACCGCGAACCATAAGGCGTTCCTGCCTTCCCTGCTGGAAGCGCCGGCCGAACCCGCAGTAAATGAAATCGCGGGTAAAAAGGGAAAACATCCGAGCCCCGAACTCAGTGTGAATTACAGCATCGACACGGTTCGACGTCTAAAACAAACACTCAAGAAAAGTGATCGGCTTTTCTTTCTCATCGGGATTGACGCATTCAAAGAAATTGCGGGATGGCGGGAAGCAGAGTCGCTTTTCCACGAATGCGATTTCATCGTGGCCAGCCGTCCGGGATATTCGCTCGCTGATGTCGCCAATGCGCTGCCGGAGAAGCTTCGTCCCGAAATCTGAAATAACCAAACCATTCGCCAAGCAAGCAGCGAAGGGCGACCTTGTTCTAACGGGAGCGACCGTGCACCTGCTGGAAAATGTACATCAAAATATCTCGGCTACAGCGATTCGAGACGCGGTTGTCGCCAAACGGCCGCTGACAAAATTTGTCGACTCGGCAGTTGCCGACTACATCAAGAAAATTGGGTTTATATCAGAACAAGTAGTCGTTGGTCATTGGTCGTTGGTCATTGGTCGTTGGTCGTCCGCAGTTCTCCTTCATGTCGGGCGATTCAAGATCCAAAGTGCGATCGTCAGTTAGAATGAAGAGACCAATGGGGCCAACGACGAGCGACCAACGACCGAAAATACTAAATGAAAAAAAGCGATTTGAAGCGACAGGTATCCGAAGCCATTAGCGCTTGCCAGGAAAAACAGGCGGAAGAAATTACGATTTTAGAGCTGGAACAAGGATCCGGAGCATTTACTGATTATTTCGTAGTATGCAGCGGAACAAATCCGCGACAGATCCAGGCGATCTCAGACGAAGTAGAGGAACGACTCGAGAAGGCCGGACAGCGTCCCACGCACATCGAAGGCTACAAGCAAGCGGAATGGGTTCTGCTCGATTATGTCGATTTCGTGGTGCACGTGTTCTCGGAAAAAGCGCGCAAGTTTTATGATTTGGAACGGCTATGGAAATCGGCTAAGCGGTTGACGCCGTCGGAACTGGCAAAGCCCAAACGAACCGCCACACGAAGCATTGCAAAAAAGCGAGCTTAAGAACTAGCCACGGATTTCACGGATAACCCGAAAATCCGCGTGAATCCGTGCAAGTCCGTGGCCAGCCTTTGACATGACCGCTAATTCGACTCCAAATTGGGGAAATTCGTATCGCCTGATCGCTTCCGAAAAATGGAAAGCGAAATCGGCTGCGATGGGACGCGACGTCACCGAGGCGCTGGTCGAGTACGCGCAGCCGAGACCTGGAATGAAGGTTTTAGATCTGGCGAGCGGCACCGGCGAACCGGCCATCAGCTTAGCTTCGCGCGTCCGCCCGGGAGGTCATGTTACCGCTCTTGATCTAAGTAGCGAGCTTTTGCAGATTGCTGCGGAACGAGCTCAACTACGAAAATTAACAAACTTCTCGATCCGGCAGGCCGATGCACACGAGCTACCGTTCCCTCACGAGAGTTTCGATCTGGTCACGAGCCGCTTCGGCGTGATGTTTTTTCAGAATTGTCAAAGGGCGCTTCGTGAAGTGCATCGCGTGCTTAAGCCCGGCGCGAGAACTTGTTTTCTGGTTTGGGGATCGTTTGAGCAGCCGTATTGGTCGAGCACGATGGGTATTGTCGCGAAACGCGTGGGAGGTCCTGTACTTGTTCCCGGCGGAGCGGATCCGTTTAAATTTGGCAGACCCGGAAGTTTGTCTGCGGAACTGCGCAAGGCCGGGTTCGCGAACATTGAAGAGAGAACGACGACACTGCCCTGGACCTGGCCAGGAACCGCAGAAGAAGTTTGGGAGCAGGCACAGGCAGTGGCAACACCATTCCTTCCATTACTGCAGCGGATTCCGGCCGAGCGTCGGAATGAAATCGACCGCGAAGTGATATCCGCGATCCAGCAATATGCCGATGGCGACAGCATTAAGTTTGGCGCCGTGGTAGTGCTGGCCTCTGGCGTGCGATGACCACTGAGATGCCCGACTATCAATCCCGCATTTGCGGATAACTGAATTTCTGTGGGCACTCCGCGTCCACTGTGATTAAATTCCGGAGTGAAGCTGCGAGTCGCGTGGATCGGCAAAAGCAAACAGCCAGCCATCCAGTCATTGGCTGATGAGTACCTGAAGAGGCTGACTCGTTATGCCGACGCCCAAGGAATCGCGCTGAAAGACGAGTCGGCATTGTTGAGGCTGTGCGGTCGCGATGCGCGTCCCGTGCGACACACGCTAGTGCTGCTCGATAGTCGTGGAAAGCAGCTCTCGTCTGAAGAGCTGGCAACATTTCTGGGGAATTATTCCGAAAACAATCCCTTATTGTTCGCGGTCGGTCCGGCGAACGGCTTTACTGAGGACACACGGCGGGAAGCGAAGCTAGTGCTATCTCTTGGCAAGATGACGCTGGCGCATGAATTGGCCAGAGTGGTGTTGCTCGAACAACTTTACCGCGCATTCACGATTCTAACAGGACATCCTTATCACCTCGGCCACTGAGCTGGGGGACTCTGGTGTGTACTTTTGTGATGTTTTATTACTTCAGCTCGCAGTTTAGAGTGCATAAGTGTTCGTGACCAATTAGGAGCCTCCCCCAAATGAAAAATCCGGTTGAAGTGTTGCGCATGAAAGAGCAGGAAATGGTACGAGTCAAACAGGAAATAGAAGCTCTGCGGATCACCGCCAAACTGCTCGGAGAAGAATCTTCATCCACCGGAACAGAAAAGAATGATCTCCGGCCAGTAGTCAACATGCCGTAATACCCCGGCGTTGAGAGCACCGGTAGGCTGCAGGGGCGAGGACGCCCGCGCCTACACTTGCATTCGAAAACCGCAATCACCATCCTTCGCGGTTTTCGAACCCCGCCGCACGCCTCGAACAGGTACAATCAATAATTCCCACGTATGGACGACATCCGTCGCGGTCTGATTATCGTCAACACGGGACCGGGCAAGGGCAAGACCACAGCCGCCATGGGAACCGCGCTGAGAGCCGTGGGCCAAGGCATGCGCGTTCTCATGCTGCAGTTTCTGAAGGGCTCATGGCATTACGGTGAACTCGACGCGGTGCAGGCCTTCGGTGACAAGTTCATCATGAAACAAATGGGCCGCGGCTTCGTGAAAGTGGGAACCGAGAAGCCTGATCCCGAAGACGTGAGGATGGTCGAGGAAGCATGGGCCGAGGCGGAACGCTCGATCGCTTCAGGCAGTTGGGATTTAGTCATTCTCGACGAGATTAATTATGCGATCAGTTACGGTATGCTCGATCCTAAGAAAGTGGCCGCGAGCCTGAAACAGAAGCCGGAGATGGTTCATGTTATCTTGACCGGCAGGAATGCGCACCCGACAATTGTTGAACTGGCTGACACCGTAACCGAAATGCGCCAGGTGAAGCACGCGTATGAAAAGGGTGTGATGGCGCAGCGAGGAATCGAATACTAACAATTTGGAAATTGAGTAATTTTGTAATTGGGCAATTGCCGAGGCTTCTCAACTCAGAAGCTTTCCAATTACGAAATTAAAATCACCCAATTACAAAATTCTTATGCCTTGGTTCAAACGACAATCCGGCGAACTGGATGCCACCGGTGAGAAGAAGGTCCGCACCGAGGGTCTGTGGGTAAAGTGTGAACATTGCCGGCAGATTATCTGGAAAAAAGATCTGGAAGAAAACATGAATGTTTGTCCCAAGTGCGACCAACATTTTCGCATCGACGCTCGCACTCGCCTCTCCCAGCTACTGGACGAAAATCAGTACGAGGTTTTCGATGCCAACCTGGTTTCGACCGATCCGCTGAAATTTGTTGACCTCAAACCTTATTCAGCGCGCTTGCAGCAGGCGCAATCCGAAACCGGACTGAAAGATGCCGTCATCAACGCGCGGGGCAAGCTGAATGGGCGACCGGTGGTTGTCAGCGCGATGGAGTATTCGTTTATCGGCGGCAGCATGGGAGCGGTGGTGGGAGAAATGATTACCCGGGCCATCGAGCAGGCTACGGACAGCAGGGCTCCTCTCATTATTGTTTCCGCCTCGGGCGGCGCGCGCATGATGGAAGGCGTCGTCAGCCTGATGCAACTGGCGAAAATTTCAGCTGCATTAGCGCGCTTAGATGAGTCCGGCGTGCCATACATTTCCGTGTTGACTGATCCCACCACAGGCGGCGTTACCGCATCTTTCGCTATGCTCGGCGATTTGAATATTGCTGAACCAGGCGCCTTGATCGGATTCGCTGGCCCGCGCGTGATCGAGCAGACCATCCGGCAAAAGTTGCCGCAGGGTTTTCAACGAAGCGAATTTCTCCTCGAGCATGGCATGTTGGACGCGGTCGTTCCACGCAAGCAGTTGAAGGCGTATATCGGGCGCGCGCTGGAATTTATGGCTGCGGCGTAAGGTCTCAGCTATCAGCCGTCAGCTCTCAGCCAGCGATTCATGCCGTTCAAGTTGTCCGCTCCCACGTTGGCTGCGAGGCTGTAGGCAATTCCTAGATCCTCGCCGCACACTGATAATCTAAAAGCTGAGAGCTGACGGCTGATAGCTTCCCTATGTCCTACCAAACCGCGGTGGCCAGCATGTATGCGCTGGGTCACGAACTGGCGAACGCACCCTCGCATAAGTTTGATCTGGCGCACATGCGTGTTTTGCTGGAAGCTTTGGATCATCCCGAAAAAAAGTTCCCGGCTGTCCTGATTGCGGGAACGAACGGCAAGGGGTCGACAGCTGCCACACTGGCCTCTATTCTGCAAGCCTCGGGTTTGCGAACTGGCCTTTACACCTCGCCTCATCTGGTAAGGATCAATGAAAGAATTCGCATCAACAGCGATGAAATCAGCGACGATGATTTCGCCTTGCTGCATGGCGTGGTAGCGCGAACAGCAGAGCACTTGCTGGAAGATGGCGAGTTGCCATGGCATCCAAGTTTTTTTGAGATGTTGACAGCAATTGCATTCGAATATTTCGCGCAAAACAAAGTCGAGATGGCCGTGTTGGAAGTGGGTATGGGCGGGCGGTTGGACGCGACCAACGTAGTTGAGCCTCGCGTCAGCGTGATTACCGACATTTCGCTCGATCACCAGAAATTCCTGGGCAACACGGTATCCGCGATCGCGCGCGAGAAAGCAGGAATTATCCGGCCTGGGGGAGTTGTAGTGACTCTGCCGCAACAGCCGCAGGCGAATGATGTAATTGGAAATACGATTCTGGATTTGGGTGCGCAGGCAGTGAGCGCGGTGCCGTATGTGCCGCCGGTCTCTCCCGGCAGCGCCGAATGCTTGGTGCGCGCCGAACCAGCCGCGGAGCGGCGCCAGAATGCAGCCCACGGCATAAGCCGTGTGGCCGAACCGGGAAGTGACCCAGCACCATCGGGGCGAAAGAAAGATTGCGAGCTGATTTCACGTTATCCGCTCCAGGTGCTGGGGAAGCAGATTTTAGTGGAAACTCCTCTGGTTGGCCGGCATCAGTTGCGGAATATCGCATTGGCAATTGCCACAGCAGAAGTACTCAGTCATCAGGGATTGCCCATAACTTCCGAAACTCTCGAACAAGGCATTCGCCAAACCCATTGGCCGGGGCGTTTTCAGGTCATTCCCGCCGATCGCGACGAGCCTGAATATGTCTTTGATGTGGCGCACAATCCCGCTGGCGCGTGGGCCTTGCGGTCCGCGCTTTCCACCTGTTATGAAGACCGCCCGATGATATTCGTTTTTGGGGCCATGCGAGATAAGGCTATTGGGGAAATGGCTGAAATTCTCTTCCCTCTTGCCGCACAAGTCATTGCCACGCGGGCCGACAATCCCCGTTCGGCCACGCCCGACGAGATTCGCGAGGCAGCCGCGCGCACCGCAACCGACATCGAAGATACAGCGGACGTGCCCTCGGCGCTTGGCCGGGCCCGTTCCCTGGCTGGTTCTCGCGGCATAGTAGTTATAACTGGTTCGATATACATTGTAGGAGAGGCCATGCGGGCCTTGGGCATGAAGGTTTAACTTGCAGATGCAGGACTTGAGTACATCCGTTAGAGAGCAGGCGCCGTCGAGCGCCCCGTTGTCTGTGGATCTACATTCTGACCCTGTCAGACTCGCAGCGAAAGATGGCGTCTCTGCTCCCGTAATCCAAGCTAGAAAACATGGCTGGCTGAGCCTTCTGCGTTCCTATTTTATCTTCGATCCCCTGATCTGGCTGTACACCGTCGTGCTCGGAATCGTTTCCGTTCCGGTGTCTCTTTTCGGCGAGAAGAGTCGCATCCTGCATCGGTTTGCGAGCTTCTGGTCCTGGCTGATCATGAAGACGATCCTCTCGCCGGTCACGGTCACGGGCCTCGAAAAAATTGACACGTCGACGCCGCATGTTTATGCCGTGACACATGCCTCCGCGCTTGATATTCCTGTGCTCTACGTTTATTTGCCGTTTCAATTCAGGATCCTGTTCAAGAAAGAGCTGCTGTCGTATCCGATCATCGGATGGCACCTGCGGCGCTCAGGCCAAGTTTGCATTAATCAGCAGAAACCCACGCAATCCATCGCTCACATCCGTTCGGCAGTAAAGAGTCTGCAAGGCGGAATGCCGCTGGTGATTTTCCCGGAAGGCGGACGCACCCCGGATGGCGAAATCAAACCCTTCATGCCGGGCGCGTTTTATCTGGCGATCAAGGCGCAAGCGGATATCGTTCCTATTGCGCTCGTCGGAACCTACGAACTGCTGCCGATGAATACCTACCATATTAAGTCTCGCCCGCTGGAGATGCGGGTAGGCGAGCCAATTTCGACTGCGGGATATTCGCTGCGTGAGATGGAGACGCTTTCTGCGAAAGTACACCAGGCGATGGAAGTTCTATATTACGGAGGCAATGCTCACGGTGACGATGCCCCCGTTCGGGATGGCGAACGCAGCTCGCAGTAGTGATATTTTAGCCGGCAATTCACTCAGTGAAAACTGACGAGCCTTACTCGGCTGGGCGGACGATGGCGTCCGCCCCTACGCAAATCTATGGACAAATGGACTTCTGGAGATGCTTACGACCGTTGGATGGGACGCTGGAGCCAACTGCTAGCGCACGATTTCTTGAACTGGCTGGCGCCGTCGTCGAATTTGCGCTGGCTCGATGTTTGTTGCGGAAGCGGGATGCTCACCGAAGCAATTGTTCAGCGTTTCGCGCCTGGTCGAGTTGCGGGCATAGATGCATCTCCCCAGCAAATTGAATTTGCCCGTACGCACCGTGCCAGCCCTGCTGCCAGCTTCCAAACCGGAAACGCGATGGCTCTTCCCTTCCCTGATGACAGCTTCGACGTTGCTGTTTGCGGGCTGGGATTGAACTTCATTCCCCAACCTGAACTGGCTCTGCAGGAAATGCGTCGCGTCACGGTTCCGGAAGCAACGATCGCCGTTTACGTTTGGGATTACGCCGAGGGTGCACGCTTTCTGCGCAAATTCTGGGACGTAGCCGCGGTGATCGACCCCGAAGCGTTCGCCTACGATCAGGCCCACCGCTTCCCCATGTGCAATCCCGATTCACTGAGCAAGCTATTCGAAAGCGCTTCCCTCATAGACGTCACAGTGCGCGCGCTCGATGTTTCAACCCGGTTCGCGAATTTCGACGACTACTGGCAGCCATTCCTCACCGGACAAGGTTCTGCTCCCAATTATCTTGCCAGCCGCGATGAAGCTATTCGTAGCGCCATCCGCGAGCGCCTGCGCGAGTCGATTCCGACTGATTCTAGCGGCGTAATCGAACTGCCTGCCCGTGGGTGGGCTGTTCGTGGACGCCACTAGCGAGCCGATCTTCGCGCTAACCGAACCTGACATTTCCCGTCGACTCATTCATAATGCTCAACCGGAGGATGTGAATGAAACTTCGCGTCATATTGTCTTTATCGATATTTCTTTTCGTAATCGAAGCCCAAGCCGCTTCGAAACCCACCGTGGCCGATGCCGAGAAGTTCATGCAACAGGCGGAAGCGCGCCTGAATGACATCGAGGTCAAAGCGGCTCGAGCCAGTTGGGTGCAGGAAAACTTCATCACGGACGACACGCAAGCCTTGTCCGCCGACGGCCAAGATCAGCTCACAGCCGTCACCACGGAGTTGATAGAAGAGGCCAAGCGCTTTGACGGCCTTCAGCTTCCGCCTGAACTCGCACGAAAGTTCTTGCTACTGCGTCTCTCGTTGACGGCGCCAGCTCCGAAGGATCCGGCCCTGCGAAAAGAAATGACCCAGATTGGCGCCTCGCTCGATGCGGATTATGGCAAAGGCAAATATTGCCGCCAGCCGGACGATTGCCTCGACATTACCGCCATCGAAAAAATTATGGGAGAAAGCCGCGATCCCAACGAGCTCAAAGATCTCTGGTGGGGATGGCACAAAGTTGGCGCGCCGATGCGGCAGCGCTATGCGCGGTTTGTCCAGCTTTCAAATCAGGGCGCGCAGGAACTTGGCTTCAAAGACACAGGCGCGCTTTGGCGTGCGGGCTATGACATGCCTCCTGACCAATTCACCGCAGAGGTAGAGCGGCTGTGGCAGCAGGTCCGGCCGCTTTATCTTTCTTTGCATACCTACGTCAGAGCGCGGTTGGTGCAAAAATATGGATCGCAAATTGTTCCGCCAGATGGTCCAATCCCCGCGCACTTGCTCGGCGATCCGTGGGCGCAGGAGTGGGGAAACGTCTTCCCCATTCTCGGCCTGCCTGAAAACAGCAGCGGCTACGACCTCACTCAACTTTTGCAGGCGCAACACCTCGATGCCAAGGGCATGGTGCACTACGGCGAAGGCTTCTACAAATCATTGGGCTTTGCTCCTCTGCCAGAAACTTTTTGGGCGCGGTCGCTTTTGACCAAGCCTCGCGACCGCGATGTGGTCTGTCATGCCAGCGCGTGGGACATCGATAACTTTGATGACCTGCGCGTGAAGATGTGCATCCAGATTCGCGACGTTGACTTCGTTACCATCCATCACGAACTTGGGCACAACATGTACCAGCGTGCCTACGAGAATCAACCGTTCCTGTTCAAGAATGGCGCAAACGATGGCTTCCACGAGGCAATTGGAGACACTATTGCACTCGCCATCACGCCAGAATATTTGCGGACAATTGGATTGTTGAACAAGGTGCCGTCCGCTGACAGCGATATTCCATTGCTGCTCAAGGAAGCTCTCGACAAAGTCGCGTTTCTGCCCTTCGGCCTGATGATCGATCAGTGGCGCTGGAAAGTGTTCTCCGGCGAAGTCACCCCTGCCGATTACAACAAAGCATGGTGGAACCTGCGTTTGAAATATCAGGGCGTCGCTCCACCGGTCGCGCGCACTGAAACGGATTTCGATCCCGGAGCCAAGTACCACGTTCCCGCCAACGTACCTTACACGCGATATTTCCTGGCCCGGATTCTGCAGTTCCAGTTCTATCGCGCCCTGTGTCAGGCGTCGGGATACACCGGGCCGCTGAACCGCTGCACCTTCTATGGTTCGAAAGAAGCAGGCGCGAAGTTCAACAAGATGCTGGCAATGGGCCAGAGCAAGCCCTGGCCTGATGCACTGGAGATGTTGACCGGACAGCGCCAAATGGACGCCGGCGCACTGCTCGAATACTTCGCCCCATTACAGAAGTGGCTGGACGAGCAGAATAAAGGCCAAAAAGTTGGCTGGTAAAAAGATCACGTAGCCCCGGACGCCTCGTCCGGGCAGGTTCGCGGAGTTGCGGCGCTTCGAACCGCGCGGCGGACGGGGCGTCCGCCGCTACGTGTTCCTCGGTACTCGCTGGACGGGCGAGACGCCCGTCCTCCAAAGCCGACTATTCCACCGGACGTTCCAGCACTACCGGCGGAGTTTTCTTCGGCTCTCCGTTAAGGATTGCGGTCGCCGTGGTCAAAACCACGGCGGGCCGCGGCTCCGTACGGGCTGAACGCTCATCCCACTTGCCAAAGATCATTTTTCCCGCTGTAGTTTGCAGGACCGAGGTGACGGAAATGTCGATGGTCTTGCCAATCATTTTGCGCGCGTTGTCTACGACCACCATGGTGCCGTCATCCAGATAGGCAACGCCCTGGTTGTATTCCTTGCCTTCTTTCAGGATGAAGACCTTCATAGTCTCGCCTGGCAGCACGATTGGCTTTAACGAGTTTGCCAATTCGTTGATGTTGAGCACCGCGACGCCTTGCAATTGCGCGACTTTATTAAGATTGAAATCATTGGTGATGATTTTGCCTTCGTAAAGCTTGGCCAACTCGATGAGCTTCAGATCCACTTCGCGGACTGCGGGAAAATCATCTTCGACGATCTGTATCTGCACCGAGGCAATCTTCTGCAGCCGCTGCAGAATGTCGAGGCCACGGCGTCCGCGATTGCGCTTGAGCGAATCGGCAGAATCCGCCACCAATTGCAGTTCACGTAAAACAAACTGCGGCGCCACGATTACGCCATCGAGGAAGCCAGTCTCGGCGATGTCGGCAATGCGCCCATCGATGATGACGCTGGTATCCAGAATTTTGTAACTCTTTCTGGATTGTTTCTCGCCGCCGAAAATCCCTCCCAGCGCAGCCAGATTTAGCAGATCGCCCTTATTGGCGCCGACAATCAAGCCGACGTATGCCATCAGGAGCATAACCATGATTTGCAGGAAGCTCTGAGTAGGCCCGGCAGGGATGCTGTTGCGAATTACCAGGGCAAACAGGTAGGCGCCAAAAATGCCGAGCACGCTGCCAATTGCGGCTCCGATCAGACGCTTCAAACTCACCAGGCGCAATCGCCACTCGAAGGTCACGACGGCAAAACCTAGCAGTGCGCCGACTCCAGCATCCAACTTAGGAGAAAGACCAAAAGGTTGAATCAGGTAGCAAGTAACAGTTACAAAAACCACAAACAACAGGCGGACCATTATTAAGTCCACGTACATTCCTCCTCAGAACCCACGGTACGAGTGGTGTTCCGCACTCGCCGCCAACTGCGCAATCTATTGCGGCCAGTGATCTATATGCGGAGCCTATAAATGAAACGGTATGAACCGCTCCGCTTTCGTCCAAAGATTAGACAACGGGTAAATACAGATATTCCAGTGGAAGTATATACCTAGGCCGAACCCTCGGCGATTACTCAAGTCACAGCCTCGGGTGACGTAGTACTCCAACGTCGCTCACTGGGACCTGCTGTAGACTGTCAGCTTATGAAAGCGGTTGTCATCACTCGTCCGGGAGGGCCAGAAGTCCTTGAGGTGAGAGAGGTTCCCGATCCACCTCCCAACCGCGGACACGAATTGGTTCGGGTGGAGGCTGGCGGCCTGAACTTCGCCGACGTCATGACTGCCCAAGGAGGCTACCCTGGCGCGCCGAAACCTCCGCTGGTGGCCGGTCGTGAGTTCTGCGGCAAGAAAGAAAGCCATGGCGGGCGGGTTATGGGCTATGTGCAATGGGGAGCATTTGCTGACCGCGTTGCCGCCAGATCCGCACTATTGTGGTCCGTTCCCGAAGGCTGGAGCGCGGAAGAAGGCGCCGCGTTCCCGGTAAATTATTTTACGGCGTACTTCGCGTTCTGGAAGGCGGGATTCATTGGCGAGGCAAATCCGGCTGCTGGCGGCACACGAAGTGTGTTGATCCATGCTGTAGCTGGAGGCGTGGGAACGGCAGCCGTGCAGATCGGAAAACTGCTCGGCGTAGAGATGTATGGCACTTCTTCTTCCGACGAAAAGCTCGCGCGAGTGAAAGAACTCGGCCTGCAGCACGGGATCAATTACAGGCAGCGCGATTACGAAGACGCCATCAAAGACCTGACTCACGGGGAGGGCGTGGACGCAGTGTTCGAAATGTTAGGCGGCGAGCATACTGCAAAAAGTGTGCGCTGCTTGAGTGACTTTGGACGCGCCATCGTGTACGGAAGCGCTACGGGGCAAAAACCCGAATTAGATACCAGACTGCTTTATGCCAAAGGCGCAAGCGTCCACGGCTTGTGGTTGACATATCTTTCCGCCAAGCCAGAACTCATGAGTCAAGCATGGAAACAACTTTCCAGTTGGATGTCGCAGGGCCACCTGCGTCCCGTAATCGGACATGTGTTGCCAATGGAGAAAGCCGCGGAAGCTTATCAATTGTTATCCGAAGGAAAAAACTTTGGCAAAGTGATTCTGAAAATCACTTAACCATCGAGGCACAGAGTCACAGAGGAAGCTCGAAAACGTTTCCGTATCGCTCTGTGTTTCTGTGGTGATTAACGTTCTGTGAATTTTTGTGAACACTCGTAAAATTTATCGCCATCAACAGAACACATAAGAGCTGTGCCAATTCCCGCACACGATCGCTTGCTAACGACACTCCTCATCAAGCGTCCAACTTGGTAATTGCAATCTGAAACTATCGGGAACTTTGAAACATCGAAGAACGTATATTGACACGATGAGGTGAATAGGCGCGGGTAGGTTGACCCGAAGTGCAAAACAATTCAGGGGTTAAGGGACTGGCTCATTCTCGGTTTGGCGGCCCAGGTGAGCGCAATCCCTGCAGCAGACAGCCCGCGGTCTTGCGGCCACGCGCTTTCTCCTTAACCCCGCTGCAGCATTGTAAGGCTTTCACGGCAGAAAAATGCAAGATTTTCGTGGAAGCCAGTCCAGGCCGCCCCGAACCGCTTCCCGACGCTTTCGGGAAAGAAAAAGGAGCTTATGAAATTCGCAAAGTTTTCCAAAGGTTTGCTGCTGGGACTGGCTTTGGTGCTGGCAACAGGCGCCTTCGCGGCCTCTAACAAGGGTTCGTTGGAAGTCGTAGATCCCGTAACCGTAAGTGGCAAGCAGTTGCGCCCAGGTGATTACTCAGTCAAATGGGATGGCAGCGGTCCGAACGTCGAGTTGAGCATCATGCAAGGCAAGAAAGTTGTAGCCACAACTCCCGCCCGGCTTATCGATTTGAGTCAAACACCAAACAGCAACTCAGCTGTGGTGAAAACCAATGATGACGGCAGCAAGTCGCTGTCTGAAATTCACTTCGGCGGGAAGAAGTACGCATTGGCAATTGGCCAGGAGACGGCGGCCATGGATGGCAGCAGCGGTAACAGCAAGTAAAAGTTGATCGGGGTGAGAAGAAAAGGGAGCGTCCGCGCTCCCCTTTTCTTGTTCCCTTCAGCGATTTTCCTGAAGCCGAAAACCCGAGGCCAACCTCAGTACTTCGGCATCTTCGGATCGACGCGATCCGCCCAAGCCAGGATTCCGCCGGCCAGATTGTGCACCTTCTTGAATCCTGATTGCTGCAGGAAGGCGACAGCTTTGGCGCTGCGCACGCCAGAACGGCAGTGAGCAACGATTTCGCGGCTGGAATCGAGTTCGTTTACACGCTTCGGCAGATCGCCTAGCGGAATTAGATGCCCGTTGATATTGCAGATTTGATATTCGTGGGGCTCGCGCACGTCGAGCACAAAAAGATCATCGCCCGCGTCCAGACGCCGCTTCAGTTCTTCTACCTGTATCTCGGGAATGCCTGCGTCCACTGGTTTCTCCTCACCGCGGATTCCGCAAAACTCGTTGTAGTCTATCAGCTTTGTGATAGTGCGATGCGTCCCGCAGGCCGGGCAATCAGGATTTTTTCGCAGCTTGAGCTCGCGAAACTTCATGCCCAGCGCGTCGATGAGCAACAATCGTCCAATTAGCGGATCGCCTTTCCCGAGGATTAACTTGATAACTTCTGTCGCCTGAATCACGCCGACGAGGCCAGGCAAAATGCCCAGCACTCCGCCCTCGGCGCAGGAAGGAACCAATCCTGGCGGCGGCGGATCGGAGTACAAACATCGGTAGCAAGGACCATCTTTCGTGGCAAAAACACTTGCCTGCCCTTCAAAGCGAAAAATCGAACCGTAGACATTCGGCTTGCCACTTAGCACGCAGGCATCGTTCACCAGATAGCGCGTAGGAAAATTATCCGTGCCATCGGCGATGATGTCGAAGTCACGAAACAGTTCGAGCGCATTCTCGCTGGTGAGCCGGGTTTCAAACTTGCGGATGTTCAAGAATGGATTGATCGCTTTCAGCTTCTCCGCCGCGGAATCAAGCTTGTTGCGTCCCACGTCGGCTGTGCTATGAATAATCTGCCGCTGCAAATTCGTGTAATCCACCACGTCGAAGTCCACGATTCCAAGCGTGCCCACGCCCGCTGCGCCCAGGTAAAGCGCCAGAGGCGACCCGAGCCCGCCTGCCCCAATACACAGCACGCGCGCCGCTTTGAGCTTCTGCTGTCCCTCCATGCCGACCTCTGGCATGATCAGGTGACGCGAATAGCGCAAAATTTCGTCGTTGCTAAGAGCTTCGGGCTTCGTTTCACTTGGTTTGACTTCTGTAATGGTGGCCATAAAAACCCTCGGTTAATAATTTATTTTGGATGGTTTACGAATGGACAACTAGAAACAACAACAGAGCGGACAACAACCAGCGCTGTGGCGGCGCATTCGGAGAGTGGTTTGTCCATCAGTCATGAGTTCACCGGCCCCCGGCGATCGAAGGCACAATCGAAATAGTATCACCGTCTTTGACTGCAGTGGCTTCTTTTTGCAAATAGCGGACATCTTCGTCATTTAAATAGACATTCACAAAAGACCGCAGCTTTTGATCGTCAGTGTAGAGATGTCGACGCAGTTCAGGATGCTTGGAGACCAGCCCAGACAAGGCCTCGGCCACGGTTCCAGCTTTGACCTCGACCGTCGGCTGCTTGCCGGCATATTGCCGCAGGGGTGTAGGAATATTGATTTTCGTCATCATCCTACAGTGATGCCCAAACAGGGCTGCCGGATTCAGCAAGCCCGTGTAGGACAGCCCGTGTGGGGCGGACATTCTTGTCCACCGCCGCTGACTTTCGTATGCAAAAAAGGCGGACAAGAATGTCCGCCCCACACGGGCTCAGGTTACTTCGACTTTTTCGTCAACCAGCTTTTTGTCGCCCTCATCGCTGCCCGCAAGCTCGAACGAATTCGTCACGGCCGCCTTCCCTTTCTCAACGCTGGTAATCACGTACGAACAGCCCAGCCAGTGCGCTTCGGCAAGATCAGTCGTCGACCAGCGCGCAGGATGGTCGGGATGCGAGTGGTAAAAACCGACAATGTCTTCTCCCCGTTCGCGTCCCTGCCGCTGGATGCGAATCAACTCGCGAGGATCAATATGATAGCGGTTCTGTGGCGAGTCAGTACGCGTGTTCCCACAGCGAACAACTGAACTCACGCTACGCACGTCCCCCTCTATCTGTCCAAGCAAGACGCCGCAGCATTCGTGGGGATAGGTTTCCTCGCCATGCTGCCGAATCACGTCAAAGTCAGTCTTGTCGATTTTCAACATAGAACTTTAACCACAAAGTCACAGAGACACAAAGTCACGGAAAAACCTTTTTTATTTTTCTCTGTGCCTCTGTGCCTCCGTGGTGGAGCTTAACCCTCCTGCCAGAATCTCTCGCTCAGATATTTGTCGCCGGAGTCGCAGAGAACGGTCACGAAAACAGCATGTTCGTTTTTCTTCAACTGCCGTGCCAGTTGCAGGCAGCCGACGACAGCCGCCGCCGCGGATATCCCGACCAGCAAACCTTCCTCACGAGCCAGGCGCTTGGCCATGGCGTACGCGTCTTCGGTCGAAATGGCGAGGTCCACATCAGCCAGTGACGAATCGTAAATTTTCGGCACTATGGCGCTGGCCATGTACTTCGCGCCTTCGATTCCGTGGAACGCGGAATCCGGCTGCAATGAAATGCATCGGATGCGAGGATTCAATTCTTTCAAGCGCCGCGTCACACCCATGAAAGTTCCGCTTGTGCCAAGCATTGACACGAAGTGAGTGATGCGTCCTTCTGTTTGTTCCCAGATTTCATTTGCCGTGCCGTGGTAATGAGCCTGCCAGTTGGCGTCGTTGGAATATTGGTCCGCGTAGTAATAAAGGTCAGGATGTTTGGCGGCCAGTTCTCGAGCCACACGAATCGCGCCATCGGAGCCATCCGCGGGGTCAGTGTAAAGAATATTAGCGCCGTATGCGTGCAGAATGCGCTTGCGTTCTACCGACACATTCTCCGGCATGCACAGCGTCACCGGAAATCCCTGCGCTGCGCCCAGCATCGCGTAGGCGATGCCAGTATTACCGCTGGTCGAATCGAGCAGAATTTTACCGGAGGTTAATTTGTTGCTAGCCTGCGCTCGCGCCACGATATTGGCGGCGGCGCGATCTTTCACCGAGCCTCCAGGATTGAGCCACTCCGCTTTGCCGAGAATTTCGACGCCGGGCAAATCGCTGGCGACGCGCTCAAGGCGGAGCAATGGAGTATTCCCAATGCGATCCAAAGTTCGCTGCCCCAGTCTGGCTTTACGCACCGGATCATTCTCGCCTGCATGTTCACCAGAATGGGCCACTTGCGCGCTATTTCGATACGGACTATGCATAATGAAACTGTAAGTACCGTGACCTACGTAATGTCCTGTAGAAACGAAATTAACAACTGAGAACGGTTGATTAGATTATAAGAGAGAGTACTTAGTTCCATTGAAGATGCGAGATAACGTACCTTTTCGAGGGATGCGCATCTAACGTAACTGAGAACGAAGGACGAAATGACATCAAAAGTAGATGAACGCACTTATGAAGATGCTCTTAATTGGCTTCGCGACCACGGCTTTGATTTGATCGAGGCGCCCGGCACGCAAGCACGCGTGTTCGTGAAAAAGTACAGTGTGTCCGCCGCCATCCAAAAAGACGGCGACGACCACGTTAAAATTTTTGCTTACCCCGGCTATCTGATTGGCGGCGAGATTTCGAAGCTGGTGAACAAGGGATACCAGCAGTTTCTTAAGACGTCCAAGACGGAAATTCCAGCGACTGCCGATCATTTGAAGGCGCTGCAGCAATTCACCGAGGAACTAAAGGAAGCCTTGGGTTTGCCCACTCTTTACAATGAATCACTCGGCACAGTCAGCGAGTCTTACCACTACGACCGCATTGAAAATCGCGACAAGCCAGCGGTAGCTCGACCCAAACGCCCTTGGGAAAAAGCTGGAGTTATGGCTGCCGCGGCGAAAAAAGGACGGGCGTAAAGCCTCGACCTGCGCTGCTCATTCCTCAGAGTAGCCGAATCTCGCCTCACGACTGTCTACATTATTTCAATTGCTGAAGCTTCGACGAAGCTAATTGCGCGGCTTCCGTGGCGGGATTTTCCTTTTGGATGGTCTCGTAGATTCGTTTAGCTTCGAGCGGCTGATTGTCCGCTTGATAAGTCGCGGCCAATTCCATTTGTGCGGCAGACTTGCCTACCGTGGTGGTTGGCTTCGCGGCCAGCTGCTTGTAAAGCTCAATCGCTTCTTTGTTACGTCCGGTGTTGCGATAAACCGATGCCAGCGCCATTTTTGCCAGCGCGGCCACATCACTATTAGCCGACGAAATTACTTTCTGAAGTTCGCGCTCAGCAGAGGCATTGTCCCCGAGATCTGCATCCGTGAGACCGATAAAATAGTGAGCGAACTCGGCGGAATGGGTGTGCGGATATTTGTCGACAATCCCCTGAAACTGCTTGTGAGCCGCAGTCGCGCGCTCGGCCACACTGGCAAAACTGGCTGCATCTACCTGCGCTGGCATATTAGGAGGACGCACCGGCGTATTCAGAGTGCGCACGGCCACACTCATATCGAGGCTAGCCTTCTGATCCTGCTGACCTAAGTAGTACCAGGCCCCTACTGCAATACCAACCACAGCCAGCACGGCTATCGCCGCTACAATCAGTTTGTTTTTGTGCTCAACCGACCAGTGCGCGGTTCTTTCGGCCGCATCGATGGTGACCCGGCTGAACCGGTCCTGTTTTAATTGATGGCGAGTTTCTGCGCGCACGAACTTCCCTTCTGAATGGGTCTGCGTGGGATTGACAGTCTTTGAGTTTAACAGGCCAAAATCAGCAGCGTCAAAGGCTGACTGTCTGCAGTTCAGCCTTGCCAGCGGTCAAATCCGTAGATTCAGTGGCTTTTCAGGCGGATTAGACCCAGAATTATGCTCACCGCTTTCCCCAGTGCGCGGACAAACAAATCGACTACAGCATCGCCCGAGAAAAGATAGAGCGCCAACGCCGCAACCAAACCGACAATTACGCAGACCAGCGTGTATTGCCAGGATTTGCTCGCCGCCATCCGCGCCCGCCATCAAAAAAGCGAGCCGCCCGAATTCAGGCGGCCTATCCCACCGAGTGCCGATCGTACAGACGTTGCCAGCAACGTCTCTAATGCGGCGTCTGTTCGAGCAGTCCCTGTTCCGCTTTTTCCTGGCATTCGATGCAATGCCGAGTCCACGGCACAGCTTCGAGGCGCTTGGCATTGATCTCTTTGCCGCAAGAGATACATTCGCCAAAGCTTCCCTCGCGAATGCGGGACAGAGCGCCCTCGACCATCTGCAGAAGCTGACGATCGTTATTGCTCTGGTGAAAGAGAAATTCTTTGGTGTAAGAGCTGGCGGCGCGGTCGGCGATGTCTTGCGCCGAATCTTCATCGACCGTGCGGCCGTCTTGCTCGGTACGCGAGACCATGCGCCGCAACTCCTGTTGCCGCGTTTCCAATCTCTTTTTGAATGCTTCCAGCTTCTTTTTGTCCATGGATAATAACTTCACTATTTGTGGCCCTTCCTAGCTCGTTCCTGCCTATGAGGCCAAACGAAGATAATATGCGTCTAAAATGAGATGCGTCAACTGGCGTCGGCGATTCGGTAGTGGAAGGAATATCGAGTTTCCTTCATTCCTGATGACTTAGCGCACCCCTAAACTCCGTTAGGAAACTCACTCTGCACAAATGTTAATGCTTCATCGCGGCTGCGCAGTCTTCCTTCCAGTTGTCCGTCTTCTACCGCTGAAAGAATTTCTTTGAATCGCGGGCCTGGAGCGTAGCCGGATGAAATCAAATCCTCACCAGTAATCAGCGGTGCCGGCCTCATTGCGGTTGCAGGCATGGCATTCATTTTCTCGCGTGTAAAGTTATATGAAGTTAAATCGCCATGGCTGGACAGACAATCCATGCGATGCAATTCCAGGTGTTCATCGAAGCGAGGCATGCGCACAAATCTTTTGAATGTCGATTCTTTCATTTGCTGGACGTGCGCGAAGCGCATGTGATTGTCGACCAGCGCCAGAATCTGATCAGTGTCATCGTTGGAAAAGCGCAGCCGCTCGCAGATTTCTTCCGCCATCTTGACACCGACATCGACGTGGCCATCAAATCGAATGCGGTCCGGTGCAACTCGAAACGTCGGCGGCTTGCCCACATCGTGTAGCAACGCTCCCCACGCCAGCGTAACCGGGCAAGGATGCGGCAGTTTGTCCAGCAATAGCAGGGTGTGCACGAACACATCGCCTTCAGGATGAAACTGCGGCGGCTGCTCGACGCCCTTCATGGCTTCAATCTCAGGCAAAACTTCGTGCAACAATCCGGCTTCGTCGAGCAAAAGAAAAGCCTCGCGTGCATGGCCCTCGGTCAGCATCCGGCTAAGCTCATCGCGCACGCGTTCGCGCGAGACCTGCTTAATTTGCGCTGCCAGTTTTCGAATTGCCTGAAATGTCTTGGGCTCGATAGCATAGCCAAAACGCGCCGCAAAGCGGACAGCTCGCAACATTCGCAGCTTGTCCTCAGCGAAACGCCGCTCAGAATCGCCAATGGTTCGAATGATTCCCGCTTCGAGGTCTTTTCGTCCGCCGACATAGTCCAGCACCTTGTTCGTGAGCGGATCAAGTAACAGTCCATTGATCGTGAAATCCCGGCGCTCCACGTCTTCACGCGGATCTTTGCTGAAACGAACTTCATCGGGATGGCGGCCGTCGCTATACCCGATGTCGCACCGAAACGTGGCAACTTCAACCACGTTGCCTTTGGACGAGACGTAACAGGTCGCGTCCGTAGAGACGTTGCTTGCAACGTCTTTTTCCGGCGCGGGAACCAGCACCACACCGAATTGGGCACCAACTGCATAAGTCTCGGGAAAAATGCGCATCACGTCTTCCGGGAGAGCATCGGTAGTGACGTCGTAATCGTGAGGCTCGCGTCCCAGCAGCAGATCGCGGACGCATCCACCAACCAGATAGGCTTTGTGGCCTCGCTCGCGTAAGGTGCGGATAATCGAAATGGCAAACTCTTTGAGCATGGCCGCGAAATAAGGCTCCAGCAGATAATATAAGGGTTATGGCCGACGCCTTCATCCTCGGCATCGAGACCTCCTGCGACGAGACCGCTGCGGCGGTCGTGCGCTCAGGCGAGCAGATCGTTTCCAACGTGGTGTTCTCGCAGATTGCCACTCACCAGCCTTACGGCGGAGTCGTCCCCGAGTTGGCGTCACGCGAGCATCTGCGGGCAATCGTTCCGGTTGTGCGCAAGGCCCTCGCCGATGCCGGGCAAACATATCAATCTGTCGACGCTATCGCCGTCACTCAAGGACCAGGGCTGGCGGGAGCGCTCCTCGTCGGAATCAGCTACGCGAAGGCGCTAGCATTTGCTCTTGATAAACCGCTCATCGCAGTGAACCATCTCGAAGGCCACATCCATGCGGTTCTGCTGGAGGAGCGCCGCAAGGGAAATCACGAACTACGCTTTCCGGTGCTGGCGCTGGTCGTCTCCGGCGGTCACACCCATCTTTACCTGGCGAAGCGCAAAGATAATTGTTGGTCTTACCAGAACATTGGCCACACTCGCGATGACGCTGCCGGCGAAGCTTTCGACAAAGTCGCAAAGTTGCTGGCGTTGGGGTATCCCGGCGGGCCCATCGTCGATAAGCTTTCCACTCACGGCAATCCACAAGCAGTGAAGTTTCCGCCTTCACAGCTTAAGCACAGGGATCGCAACGAGCGAAATACTAGCCCTTCTAACGGCGGCCCACGCTTTGATTTTTCCTATAGCGGCATCAAGACGGCGATCTTGCGTTACGTCGAAACTCATGACTTGCAGGAATCAATTGCGCAGCGGCGCGCAGCCCTTTCGGCGATATTCCAGCCCAAAGTCGAAGATTGTTTGTCTTATTGCGACAAAACCACTCTGGATCTGGTGGCCTCATTCCAACGAGCGATGGTCGAAGACCTGGCGGCAAAAACTCTGGCTGCGGCTCGCGCTTACGATGTTGCTACTTTGTTCGTGACCGGCGGGGTAGCGGCCAATCAGGAATTGCGCCAGAAATTCGAGCAGGACGCAGCCAATGAAGGCGTAGCCGTTTACTTCCCCTCGCGCCCACTGTCAACCGACAACGCTGCAATGATCGCAGCAGCGGCTTATCCTAAATTCCTGTCGCGCGATTTTGCCTCGATGGATTTTTCGGCAGAGGCAGGAATGGCACTGAAGTAAAAAATCGATCTAAGAGAACGCCAACCCTGCTAAGTGCTAAGCGCTGCTTTTCGCAAATTGTGCTTTTGCACCCAACACCACCTCCAGCGCCTTGGCCAGTTGGTTCTCAATATCAATATCTTTGAAAATCGTAAAGTCCGCTCGCGTCTCTGTTTCCTCAAAACGGCTTTGCTTGCCGGCAACTATGACGATTGGAATCGCGGCCAAACCTGGGTCGCTCTTGACCGCAGTGATGAGTTCAGTGCCGTTCATTGTGGGCATTTGAATATCGGTGATGATGATATCTGGCTGCACTCGTTTCAGCGCTTCGAGTGCCTCCTGCCCGTTGCTCGCTGACTCCACGGTAAAGCCACGCTCCTCCAGAAAGCGGCACACCGTGTGCCGGATGAGCATGGAGTCATCGACAACTAAAGCCCGCAGTGACATGACCTCTCCGTCGGCAATGGTTGCCACGCCGACACTAACAAACTGTCTATGCTTGAGACAAGGAAGTACCTCCCGCGACCGATTACCTTCGTCATCTGGGAGTGTTTAAAATTACCTCAGAATTCGTTCTTGAGCCGAGTGTCTTCGATCATCATGTCCTTGAACTCGCTGGATTCAAAGATGTCGCCGCATTCCAGGCACTCGACGAACTCCGCGTCTTCCTCGCGAGCCACTATTTGCACACGAGGATGCTTGCACTCACTGGCGGGAACTCTATCGGGAGATTGCGGCGGCGGGCTGGGAGTCATAAATCCCGGCGATCACAAAAAGCCTGGCAAGGCTGCAGTGAGGTTTACCGGAAATTGGCGGTATTTTAGCGTGACTCTTGGTCTTGTCAAGTCTTTTCGTAAAAGTCACGGCGGAACCGGGTTCTACCCGAGTGCGAATTGACGAGATACTTCTCTCAGGAGAAAAGCCACACCATTTACAAATACGACCGAAAAGATCGCCATCTCATAAACCACTAAGGCCACGATAGTTACCAATTAATCGATAATTTAGCTATTCCCTGCAAAGCTTGCAATTCCGCATTAACGAGCCCTATAATAATATATCCGACTGAAAAGGTCGGATTTGCCATACAGTTCAATGCTGAAGCTTACCAAGAAGGCGGATTACGGCTTGATGGCCATGAAGCACTTGGCGGAGCATTCGCCAAACGGGGCATGCAGCGCGAAGGATGTTGCGGATGCCTATGGCATTCCGCAAGAGGCGCTGGCGAAGATTCTGCAGCGTTTGGTTAAATCTGGCCTGCTGCACTCCCAGCATGGAATGAATGGCGGATACACACTGGCTCGCGATCCGGCAATGATCAGCGCATTCGAGGTGATTCGCGCGATTGATGGACCGTTATTTATCACGTCGTGCATAACCGTGCGCGGCGAGTGTGGTCAAACCGACCGCTGCACGATTCGCGAACCATTGCGCCGAGTAAACGAGAGCATCGAACAGGTTTTGCGGCGCATCAGTATCTCTGAGATGAAAGAAGATTCCCATCCGTCCCAGGAATCAGAAACAAAGAAACCAGCTGAACTGGTAAGCATTACATAAAAGTCAGGTAGGAGAGCAATCATGAGCACCGACGTAAAGACAATCCCCCAGGCAGAACACGTGGCTCCGGACGGAGTCAAGCTGCCCGTATACATGGACAACCATGCCACCACCCCGATGGATCCCCGGGTGCTGGAGGAGATGCTGCCATATTTCATGGAGAAGTTTGGCAATTCGGCCAGCCGCAATCACTCTTTTGGCTGGGCCGCTGAGGAAGGCGTAGAGCTCGCGCGCGAGCGTATAGCCAAGTTAGTCGGCGCTACGACGAAGGAAATTATCTTCACGTCCGGCGCGACCGAGAGCGACAACCTGGCCATCAAGGGCGTCGCCGAGATGTACAAAGAAAAAGGCAATCACATCATCACGGCCGTGACTGAGCACAAAGCCGTGCTCGATACCTGTAAGCGTTTGGAGAAATACGGCTACCGCGTGACCTACCTGCCAGTTCAAAAAGACGGCTTGGTTGATCTCGAAGAACTGAAGCGAGCCATGGACAGCGGCAAGACCATTCTGGTCACGATTATGGCCGCGAACAATGAGATCGGCGTGCTGCAGCCGTTTGCGGAAATTGGCAAGCTGTGCCGGGAACGCGGAATTATTTTCCACACTGACGCTACTCAGGCCGTGGGCAAGGTTCCCATCGATGTGAACAAGCAGAACATCGACCTGCTGTCGATTTCTGCGCACAAAATGTATGGGCCAAAGGGCGTTGGCGCGCTGTATGTGCGACGCAAGAATCCTCGAGTGCAGATTTCCGCCATTATCGACGGCGGCGGCCACGAGCGCGGCATGCGTTCGGGAACGCTGAATGTGCCGGGAATCGTTGGTCTGGGCAAAGCCTGCGCGATAGCGTCCGAAGAAATGGCAAAGGAAGCCTGCCGCTTGGCAGGGCTGCGCAATCGTCTACGCGACCGAATCATGGGTGCGCTTGACGAGGTATACATCAACGGCTCCATGGAGCACCGGCTTCCGGGCAATTTGAATATCAGTTTCGCTTATGTGGAAGGCGAATCGTTGCTGATGGGCATCAACGATATTGCGGTTTCAAGCGGTTCGGCATGCACCTCCGCGACGCTGGAGCCATCTTATGTATTAAAAGCTCTGGGCACCGGGGACGATCTGGCGCACAGTTCTATCCGCTTTGGCATTGGACGCTTCAACACCGAAGCCGAAGTTGATTACGTCGCCGATCGCGTGGTCGAGACAGTGTCGCGGTTGCGCGAACTCTCGCCGCTCTACGAAATGGCAAAAGAGGGCGTGGATTTGAAGAATGTGAAGTGGGCAGCCGAGTAAGTTGGTAAAAATTTTAAGGAGAAGCAAACATGGCATACAGCGATAAGGTTCTAGATCATTATTCCAACCCGCGCAACGTCGGATCGTTGGACAAGAACAGTTCCGAGGTCGGAACCGGACTCGTCGGCGCGCCGGAATGCGGCGACGTGATGAAGCTGCAGATCAAGGTCAATCCGCAGACCAACGTCATTGAAGACGCGAAATTCAAGACGTTTGGTTGCGGCTCGGCGATCGCATCCTCATCCCTCGCCACCGAGTGGGTGAAGGGCAAAACCGTGGACGAAGCTCTGCAAATCAAGAACACGGAAATCGTGAAAGAGCTCTCGCTGCCGCCGGTGAAGATTCACTGCTCGGTCCTGGCGGAAGACGCGATCCGCGCGGCCATCCATGACTGGAAGAAGAAGCAGGACGTGGCGAAGCCGACAGCGGTAGCGGCACAATAGCTTTTGCACGTGGAGAACGGGGGTCTCGCCCGTTTGCGTTTGAACAATCATGATCGAAACAGAAACCAAAACGGAAGCGCCGAAGGCTCCCGCTAAAGGCGTCCAGGTCACGGACAAAGCTTTGGCCAGGATCCGGACTGCCATTGTGAAAGAGGGCATCTCGCCGGAGCAGGGCGGGCTGCGCCTCGGGGTGCAGGGCGGCGGCTGTTCCGGGCTGAGCTACAACATTCGCTTCGACACGCAACCGCGGGAGCGCGACCGCATCTTTCAGTTCGGTGACGTGCGCGTGTTCGTCGATCCGAAATCGTTTATCTACCTGCATGGTATGACCCTCGATTACCAGGAGACGCTCATGCAGCAAGGCTTCGTGTTCGTAAACCCGAATTCTACGAAGTCGTGTGGTTGCGGCACTTCGTTCTCGGGCTGATGGTGTGGCGCGGGCGGCCCACGCCCGCGAGATTTCTTTCCACGACGACGCCGTTGTTCTGGCCTCGCGAGCCCACGCAATTTCGTCGGTGTTCGCGGTAAACGCATTTATGGCGATAGAGTCCAACACGAGTTCTTCTCTGATAATGCCGGGCGAAGCGACGGCTACGTGCTGGTCCTGCGGCACCATGCGTGCCGTCCATTTCTGCAGCGCCTGTGGCAAGGTTCAGCCTCCGGTGCCGGTGGACTACTTCACGTTTTTTGCTCTGCCTCGCAAGCTCAATCTCGATACTGCAATTTTGGAGCGGGAATTTTACGAACTCAGCCGCAAACTTCATCCCGATCTTTGCGCCCGCGCGGACGCGCGAGAACAAGAGTGGAGCCTGGAGCAGAGTTCCCTGCTCAACGACGCTTATCGCACTTTGAAAGATCCCATCAAACGCACCGAATACCTGCTGCGTCTTGAAGGCGTGGAGCTTGAGGAGCAGTCGAAAACGGCCACAGAAAAGGCGCGGGCAACGGGTCAGATCAAGAAGCAGGTTGTGCCTCCTGACTTACTGGAGGAAGTTTTCGAGTTGAACATGCAGCTTGAAGAGCTTCGCATGCAGAAAAAAATGGGCGAAGACGATCCCGCTCTGATTGAAGAAGTAGGCAAACACAAGCTGGAACTGGAAAAGAAGTACGAAGCGCTTTCAGATGAACTGAAAACTTATTGGAACGATTGGGATCGGCTTCCTACTGACGCGACGGAAGAGAGCAGAAAAAAGTCCCGCGACAAAATGGTCGACCTTTTAAATCGTCGGTCGTACATAAGAAATCTGGTTCGCGACGTGAATGAAGCATTGGAGAATTGAGAAATTGCGTAATCGGGTAATTTGTTCGCGGCGCGCCTCGGCTGGTTTTCAATTGCTCAATTACCAGATTACTAAATTACAAAATGGCCTCTGATCGCATTGTCGGCATCGACCTCGGAACCACCAACTCACTGGTGGCATTCATGCAGGGGGAGAGCCCTGTCGTCATCCCCGGCGAGGACGGGGTGAATCTCGTCCCCTCCGTCGTTGCGCTGGATGAGCATGATCAGATCATCGTTGGCAACGCGGCCCGCAAATATCTGATTGAAACTCCCGAACGTGCAGTCTATTCAATCAAGCGGCTTATGGGTCGTGGCCTGGAAGATATTCAGGATGAGCTGCAGCTATTTCCATTTCGCCTGGCACAAGATTTACAAGCCGGAGAAGTTCTGCGCATTACCCTGGGAGAAAAGACGTTCACGCCGCCGGAAATCTCCGCATTCATTCTGCGCCAACTGAAACGCAATGCTGAACGATTTTTCAATGCACCGGTGACGAAGGCAGTGATCACTGTACCCGCCTACTTCAACGACGCCCAGCGCCAGGCCACGAAAGATGCAGGCCGCATCGCCGGTCTCGAAGTTCTGCGCCTGGTAAACGAACCCACTGCCGCATCGCTCGCTTACGGTTTAGATAAGAAGCAGAACGGCATCGTCGCCGTGTACGACCTTGGCGGCGGCACCTTCGACGTTTCCATTCTCAAGCTGCACGACGGAATCTTCGAAGTCATCGCGACCAACGGAGACACTCACCTCGGCGGCGACGACATCGATAATCTGTTGATCAAGATTGCTATCGACGACATTCGCGGCGATGCAAACCTCGACGTCTCGCGCAACGGTGAAGTAGTGGCCACAATCCGCAAGGCAGTCATTGAAGCCAAAATTGCCTTGTCCTCGCGAACCGAGACCCAGTTGGACATTGAACTGCCACAGGGAAAGCGCTACCAGCGCGAAATCACGCGAGAGCAGTTCGAGCAACTGATCCAACCGATCATCGATCGGACGGTCGGACCCTGCAAGCAGGCTCTAAAAGACGCCGGACTAAAGCCACAGCAGATCGATGAAGTTGTGCTCGTAGGCGGCTCCACTCGGATTCCCAAAGTACGTGCGCTCGTCGAAGAGCTGTTTCAGCGCAAACCGCATACCGATCTTAATCCTGATGAAGTCGTGGCTCTCGGCGCGGCCGTGCAGGCCAATATTCTTGGTGGAGGATCAGAAGCTACCGAGAATATGTTGCTACTCGACGTCACGCCACTGTCGCTGGGCATTGAAGTTGCAGGCGGCGTTACCGACAAAATCATTCTGCGCAACTCGACCATCCCAGCTTCCGCGACACAGTATTACACGACGCAAATCGACGGTCAGGCCAATGTTGCCATTCACGTCCTGCAGGGCGAACGCGAATTGGCCAAGGATTGCCGCTCGCTTGCGCGTTTCGACCTCAAGGGAATTCCTCCCATGACCGCCGGCATGCCGCGCATCGAGGTCAAATTCCTGATCGATGCCAACGGCATCCTGCACGTTTCTGCGCGCGAACAGCGCAGCGGGAAAGAATCCGAGATCGAAGTGCAGCCCAGCTACGGCCTCACGGATGATCAAGTCGAGAGCATGATTCTGGATTCGTTCGACTACGCCGAAGAAGACTTCCGGCAGCGCCAGTTGATCGAGGCGCGCCACGAAGCCGACACGATTCTGACGGCGCTCGACAAAGGCAAAAAGAGTCCAGCGTGGGGTCAGCTCGCCAGCGATGAGAAGAAAAAGATCGCGAAGCTCGAAAAAGCATTAACTCGGGTCAAAGCTGAAGACGATTACGCGGCCATCCGCAAAGCGATCGACGTATTGAACCAGGGTACGATGCGCCTGGCGGAATTGATGATGGACACGGCGGTAAGCTCGGCGCTGAAGGGCAAAACGATGGATGAAGCCGACTGGGCGAAGGTCCCGAGGCCGGACATCCCGTTGCCCGAGCAGATTTTGAGTAGGGTTTGAAGGGGCCCGGCTTCAGCCGCGCCGTACATCATTTTCAGAGAATTGCGGCACGGCTGAAGCCGTGCCCCTTCAAACCTTCAGGCGCTCAAGATGGGCTCGCGACAGCCGGCGTGGACGCCGGCACTACGCTAGGAGAAGTTATGGCAGATGAGAAAACAAAAGGATCAGGGACCGCAATTGTTGAGTCACCCGGCGAAGGCACCGTGCAATTAACTTTCTTGCCCGAGGGCAAGACCGTCGAGTTCGAGCGCGATAAGCTGCCCTACAAAGATCACGGCAAGGAGCTATCCATCCTCGATGTGGCCTTGAACTATGGCGTCCGCCTGGACCATGCTTGCGGCGGCAACTGCGCCTGCACCACTTGCCACGTCTGGGTCAAGGAAGGCGCGGAAAATCTCTCCGAGATGGACGACGACGAAGCCGACCGTCTGGACATGGCAGCCGATTTACAGTTAAACTCCCGTCTCGGGTGCCAGGCTGTGATTACCAAGCCCGGCAAAGTCGTAGTCGAGATTCCATCGTGGAATCGCAATTACGTTTCTGAAGAACACTAGAAAGATTGCAGCGGGCTGAGGATCCAAAATGCCAAAAGATCTCACTTGGGACGACGCAGAAGACATCGGTATCCTGCTTTCAGAGACGCATCCTGAAGTCGAGCCTCTTTCTCTCCGTTTCACCGAACTGCATGGCTACGTTACTGCCCTGCCGGAATTCAAGGACGATCCGAAAAAATCCAACGAGGGCAAGCTCGAAGCCATTCAAATGGCGTGGCACGAAGAGTTCCTCGACAGAACGCAAGCCTGAGCCGCGCCTTCTGTCTTCTATAGTTGACACTCCTTTTACTTCGTCATGACAAGCCTGAATTGCGTCCGCCCTATTCTCTTATCAACTCCTGAGTCTCACTGAACGAAGATCGAAACAACGTCTTCTCTCTCATGTGAAAAGGGCACGGCGTATACCGTGCCCTATTTTTATTTAGATGTGACGACACTTACCCTACCGTTGCCGGCACCGGCTCTTCCACGCTGG
Source organism: uncultured Acidobacteriota bacterium (assembly GCA_963770465.1). Taxonomy (GTDB): domain Bacteria; phylum Acidobacteriota; class Terriglobia; order Terriglobales; family Acidobacteriaceae; genus JABDBE01. The sequence goes on along the minus strand of CAVYQB010000035.1, from coordinate 45,166 downwards.
CTTCACGCAGGAACTTCGCCGCTTCCTCTGGCGGAGTCGGATTAATGTAAAAACCCGTGCCCCACTCAAATCCTGCCGTCTTGGTCAATTTGGGCATGAATTCGATATGCCAGTGATAGTGATCGTTAGTTGGGTCCTGCACCGGCGAAGTGTGAATCACCAGATTGTATGGCGGATTATCCAGTACCCGATCAGCTTTCATTAGCAGCGTCTTCAGCGCCTTCGCCAGGTTCTCGAATAGTTGCGAAGATGAATTTTCAAACGCCGACTCGTGCTGCTTGGGCAGGATCCAGGTCTCGAATGGAAAGCGCGGCGCGTAGGGAGCCAGCGTGAGGAAATCCTGATTCTCCGCAACTACGCGAGTGCTCGCTTCCGTTTCTTGCCGAATCACGTCGCAGAACACGCAACGCTCTTTGTAGATGTAGTACTGCTTGGCCCCTTCCAATTCCTCGACTACATAGATGGGAAGAATGGGCAACGCGATCAGCTGGGAATGCGCATGTTCGAGCGACGCGCCAGCTGCCTCGCCATGATTCTTAAAAATCAAAATGTACTTGAACCGCCGATCTTTTTTCAGGTCAAGAATACGGTCGCGGAAGGTCCAAAGAACATCTTCGATTCGCTTGGGAGGTAGTGTTGCGAGACTGGCAGTGTGGTCGGGAGTTTCGATAATGACTTCGTGGGCCCCCACGCCATTCATCCGGTCAAACATGCCTTCAGCCTGGCGGCTGAGGTTGCCTTCTATGCCCAAGGCTGGGAATTTGTTGGGGACAACGCGCACCGTCCATCCGGGCGAATCGCGCTGCGCCGGAGGCCCTCCGTTAGGGTTCGGACGATAAGCCTGGATTTCGGGCGGAGTCTTGCTCTCGTTTCCGTAGCAGAAGGGGCAAAAACCACCTTTTAATTTAACTCCGTCACGGGCAAAATCGGTGGGACGCTTGGCACGATCTGTCGAAATTATTACCCAACGGCCTACAATTGGATCTTTTCTAAGCTCAGGCAAGGATTAAATCCTTTCAATAAAGGCATATGAACTGGCCGACGCCAGTCCGTATAAAGCCAAACTTTCATTCTACGACAGAGGGAAGGCATTTCGAAACAGCTCTATCGACGGCTGGCTGGACTGTTTTTCATAATACACGGTGACCACGTCGAAGCGCCACCGGCACGAAAGTGCCAAATGGCGAAGATATTCATCGGCCACGGCAGACAATCCTCGCTGTTTATCTCGATCCACGGCAGCTTCCGCTGGTTTCACCGCGTGCGTAGTGCGAGTCTTGACTTCGATAAAACACAACACACCATCGTCCCAGGCAATCAGGTCAATTTCTCCCCGCCGTCGTGACGAACGAAAGTTACGAGCCACCATTACATATCCCAAACGTCGGAGGTAGAAGTATGCATCCTCCTCGCCGCGCCGCCCGGTGCGCTGGTGCATGGGGATATCGTCCGGCGCAAGCGTTCTCTCCGCTATCCAATCCAATGCGCGAACCACGGCGTGTGTAGCCTTGCCGGAGAATTGTGAGAGAGAAAACATCGACGACATATTGGGCCAATCAGTAAATGGTAAGGCCTGCCACGCGCCCCGATATGTGACGAACATCACACAAAAACCAGATATGAAAAAAGCCGGTCGAGTATTGCACTCGACCGGCGTTTGATCTAACCGCACCCCTTATTGATGGGTTGCAGGTTTTGCCTTTCGTTTCGCCGCGCGGCGTGCGGATGGTCCGGAACCGCTTTCACTTTGGATTCATCCACAGGCTGCGTACCCTCTCCGTGAACGTTCCGCCAGCGGGAACGATCCAGTATTCGGCAGTCATCGTACCCGCGCTACCAGTGCGAGTCTCGATTCGGTTGGGATCAATTCCCAGCTTGGCCTCGCCGCCAGTTAGATAAGCCTTGGAATTGACAGCGCGTTCCGCCGCCAGATTCTTGCGCTTCTCCGTGGGTTCCGCATTGCCGACGATTACCAACTTGTTGTCTGCGTTCTGCTGCAGGTTCTTGGCAACGTCATCCAATTTGCCTTTGCATTCGTTGTCCACGCGCCACGGCTTGTGGATCTTGTTCATGTTCGCGAAGTCGCATTCGGCCAGCTTGCTGGCTTGCGGCGGCGGTGGCGGCGGTGGGTTTTCAACCGTCACTTGCGTAGAGGCCTGTGTATTCAGACCACGCGTGTCGGAACAAGTGGCGGACACTGTTATGGTTCCCGCGGATGCGCCGGTGGTATTCAGAGTACCTGTGTTGCCTGTCCCTGAAATGCTTCCGCCGCTGGCAGTCCAATTACTGACATTCACGGGGACGTTATCCGGGCTGGTGCAACTGCAAGTGATGGTCGAGCTTCCACCCGCCTGCAAAGACGTTGGGCTAGCTGAGCAAGAGAACGTGGGTGGATTCTTTGGCGGCTCCTTTACCGTAAAGTTCGCGGTACAAGAAGCTTCCCCGCCAGTTTTCCTCTTGGGATCACTGACGTGCGCACTGACCGTGTAACTGCCGCCCGCGACGCCGTTGGTGTCGATGCTGGCGGTATTGTCTTTGCCGGTGATCTTTCCGCCGGTCGCGCTCCAGCTGTAACTCAGCGTGTGTTTGGGATTGAAGTTAGTTGTCGAGACATTCGCCGTGATCGGTTCGCCAACCATAACTTCATTGGGCTGCACCGAGCAGCTCGCACCCGGCGTCACTAACTCGGGATAACCAAAGTTAAATACCAAGCCGGTGCGCAGGCGAATGCCATCGAGCGAAACTCGGCGAAGATCCGGAAACGCTGCCGAGACCACTGAGGAGTAGTTTTGCCTGGCCCAAACGTAGTCCGCCTCAGCGATTCGCAGAGATAATAAATGATTGACGCGCAGGTCCCATCCGCCGCCAAGAATCGCACCAATGCCATTTCCATTGGGCAGTCCATCGACATTGAGACGGTTATAGCTCAACAAGGTATGTAAAAAGAAATTCGACTGATCGGTGCGCAGGCTCAGCTTGGGACCGACTGAGAGAGTGGTTTCGTAATTATCCCAGTTGTAGCCGAAGTCGCCTTCCAATCCGAAATACTTTTGGAAATTGTAGGTGAAAGCGGTACCAAATCCGTAGGGCATATCGGGAAGCCCCTGTTTGACCGGCGCATTGTAGTTCTGGAATGGGAGCGGAACGCCGGCTCCGGGATGCAGCCATTGATAGCCAAGAAAGATTTCGTATTTGGGGGTCTCCACGTCCTGCGCCAGCGTGACCGCTGATAACAGAACGACGGTTAACATGAGCAAGAAACTACCACACAGCACACGCATGCTTCTTAAACCGGGATAAAACGACATATCATCCTCCGAAACTTTTTCAGTCAGCTTTAATATCCATGCACACTTACAAGATTGGGAATCCACAGCATGGTAACCGTTAGAAATCAAAACTTCTTAACGTCGTGCAGACAAATGCAAAAATTGCAGGTCTTCATAACTTACTCGTCAAATCAGACTCAACATTCTACTTGATGCCGATTCATTGCGTCCAGCAAATGCGCACGAGGGGTTTGTCTTGATTTGAGATTAACTGCGTCGTTTCTCGAAAACCAGTTAGTTCTCGTATTAGCGCGAATCCCTCTGCTTGCAGCAATGGCTACCAGCCCTAATAATGGGTGATGGCTATCTCAATGAGCCGGAGCCTATGAGCCAGGAAAAAGTACTGATTGTCGAAGACGAAGAAAACGAGCGAACGGGTCTTGCCGAATTAGTTTCGTCGTGGGGTTATACGGCGGACACCGCCAGAGATGGGACGGAGGGTCTGGAAAAAGTTTCCACATGGGCGCCGTCTCTGGTGGTGACCGATCTCAAGATGCCGCGAATGGGCGGCCTCGAATTGTTGGAGCGAATTGCTAATGACAGTAAAACTGTCGCCGTGATCGTAGTGACCGCTCAAGGCACGATCGACAGCGCCGTGCAAGCCATGCGCATGGGGGCTTACGATTACATTACAAAGCCTATAGACACCGATCGGCTACGCACCATCCTGCAAAACGCTTCAGCCCTGTTGGGAACTCGAGTGGAACTCGAAGTTACCCGGCGCAAGCTCCGAGATGCTGGTTCCCTCGGAAGCCTGGTGGGTGCGTCCAAGAAAATGCAGGAACTGTTCCGGTTAATTGAAATGGTGGCGCCCAGCACCGCGTCCGTGCTCATAACCGGCGCCAGCGGAACCGGCAAGGAATTAGTTGCGCGGACCATCCACGAACTCAGCCCGCGTCGCAATCGCCCATTCGTGCCAATTAATTGTGCCGCAATTCCGGAAACCTTAATCGAGAGCGAGATTTTTGGCCACGAACGGGGCGCATTTACCGGAGCACTGGAACGCCGTACCGGCTGTTTCGAACTGGCGGAAGGCGGAACCTTGCTGCTGGACGAAATCGGGGAAATGCCGGTTGGCACTCAGGCTAAACTTCTTCGCGTGCTGGAAGATCGCAAGCTTCGCCGGTTGGGAAGCAAGGTAGAAACCACCGTGGACGTCCGCGTTCTCGCCGCGACCAACAAAGTTCCGGAGGAAGCTGTGGCTCGGGGCGAGTTGCGCAACGATCTTTACTACCGGCTGAACGTTTTCAACATCCACATGCCGCCATTACGCGAACACAAGGACGACATAGCCGCTCTAGTGGAATCTCTGTTGAAAGATATGTCTGCCAAGCATGGACGCAAGGTTGCGGTGGTCAGTGAAGCCGTGCTGAATTTATTCCAGAATTATTCATGGCCGGGGAATGTACGCGAATTGCGAAACACCCTGGAGCGGGCCGTCATCGTGTGCGATGGGGCAGTAATCGAAACCAAGCACCTTCCCCCCGGGTTCGGACAGGCTACCATTCGCACCTCGTCCGAAGATCCCGATGCCATACACCTGGGTGTCGGCACGACGGTGGAAGAGGCAGAGAGGCGGCTCATTCTCAAGACGATTGAGTCGACCAGCAATAACAAGACGCGGGCGGCAGAGATTCTCGGCATCAGCTTGAAAACCCTGCATAATAAGCTTAAGGAATATGGCAACGCCGCGGCTGATGCCGCTTTGGCCAGGGAGGATTAGCCGGGACCAGAAGTAGTTAGAAATCGCGATTGCTGTATCGGCCGACTAAGAATGCGTCGTAAAACTCAAATCGTGCTTGCCATTACCTTGATGGTGGCGGCGCTGGTGTGCTCATTTTCCTACATTTATGTATCGCAAATGTTGAGCCAGCGAGTGACATTCGCCCACGATACGGCGGGTTTTTTAAATACACAGCTTGCATACCTCGCCGCCAACGCGGTCCCGGATCTGACCAGCACCCGAGTTGATACCAGCAATCCGGTGAAAGTTCGGCGAGCCATTGCGGAGTATGTGGCAACCAACCTCGATCTGAACACCATGCTGGAATCGGTTCTGAGCAACTGGCCGATGATCTATGACGCAGCCATCGTTGACAGTGATGGCAAGGCAATACTCCACACCAATCCCGATCTGGTCGGCAAAGTTGTGCCCGAACGTCCGGATTTCAAGCTCGTCCAGGATGCAAAATTTCGTCGGCAATTGCGTCTTGTATACCACCCTCCCACTATCTATGAAGTCCGCTTGCCATTGCTGCTGAACGAACAACCTTTTGGCAGTATTCGGCTGGGTATTTCAACCGTATTTTTGAAAAATGAGATCACTCCGAAGCTGCACCAAGCCGTGACTTTCTCAGGAATCTCAATCTTGCTTTCGCTGCTGTTGGCGGCTGGGCTTTCGCATATCGCGCTTGGGCCATTGGAGCGCATCAGCCGCAGTCTGGATAGCGTGACTGCGGGCGATGCCGATGCCGTAAGCGAGGAGGAAGCCGGCCGCGATGAGTATGGCCTGGTGACATTAAAGATTGCGCACTTGGGCCGCCAGATGCGCGATGCCAAAGAAATCTTCTCCGCATTGAAGGACAACGTCGACCAGATCATGGGAAATCTGCAGGACGGGTTGATGCTGTTCACGCGGGATTCGCGAGTCGTTCTGGTTAGCGCTTCAGTCGAACGTTTTCTCGGCCGTCCCAGAAGAGAATTGCTGGGTCGTACGGTCAAGGAAATCTTTACCCACGACACGCCGCTCGGAGTGCTCGTCCTTGATGGTTTTCACTCGCGGCATCCCATTGCCCAGCGCGAAGTGGAATCGTCAAACACGAAACGGGTGCAGGTATCTTTGGATTTCATTCAGGAGCGAGGATCTCCGATTGGCGCTCTGCTGACCTTGCGCGATGCGGAATCGGTGCGGCGCATTCAGGATGAAATTGAGTTATCGCGGCAGATGTCCGCCAGCGGCCGCACGACACGCGGCGTAGCCCACGAGGTAAAGAATCCCATCAATGCCATTGTGCTGCATTTACAGCTACTGCAAGGCAAGCTGAAACAGATTGATCCCGACACCCGCCGCCACATGGATATTATCGGCAGTGAGATTCATCGTCTAGACCGCGTAGTTCAGATTCTGGTCGATTTCACGCGTCCGCGCGACCTGCGTCTGGAGGAAATCGATCTGCGCCGCTTGTTAGAGGACGTGATCATGCTCGCTACGCCCGACACCGAGCAGAAGGGCGTGACCTTCAAGCGCAGACTAGGCAATGAACCACTCGGCGTGAAAGTCGATGCGGACGTGATGAAACAAGCCATTTTGAACGTGATCATCAATGGCATGCAGGCGATGCCGAATGGTGGCACGCTGACAATTTCAGCGCGCCGAGAAGACGATAACGTCATCACCGAGATTCGCGATCAGGGTATCGGCATACCGCACGAACTTCAGGAGAAGATCTTCGAACTGTACTTCACCACCAGGAAAGGCGGCAGCGGCATTGGGTTGGCTCAAACTTATCAGGCCATGCAATGGCATTATGGCTCGATCGATTTCGAAACCATGGAAGGACAAGGCACAACCTTCCGCCTGCGCTTGCCAGCATACTCAATCCGAGCTGATGCGAATAGTGAGACGATTCCGTCCGCCGCGCCCAGTTTGACTCTTCCCAATTCCTAAGTTACCGGGTGCGCCCGGATTGAAACTGTAAATCAGGCACTCGAAAAGTGAATAGTGCGGCAGCGTGCGTTCGGCGGTAGAATTCGCTGATACTCCGATTGTTGATCGCAAGGACGAACGACATGCGACTGGCCGCCATCGTCGGAATTTGTCTGCTGTTAATTTGCGCGCTCGGCAATAGTGCGCCGGTCGCGCCGGCGATCGTTCTGCAGGTGACACAATCGCAGGATAATCAGCCAGGCACCAAGCAATCACCCACCGGTGAGCAGAACAATGCTAACAGCGGGGCCAGTTCGCCACATGCAGCAACAGCACCTTGCCCGGATAATTCTAAATCCACCTCGCCTGCCAAGTCAGATTGCAAGCCGGCAACAAAAGCCAGGAAGCGACGTAAATCCGTTGCCCCGACGCAAACAACCACAGCATCGGGTCCCACCAAGACCGTGGTTCGCAATGGAGGCACAGACGACTCCAGCGTGAATCTTTCGCCGGGCGTGAGCCCGCAACAGGCTTCGCGCCAGATGGATAGTACGAATAAATTACTGGCGACCAGCGACGCGAATCTAAAAAAAATCTCAAGTCGCCAGCTCAGCGCAAGCCAGCAGGATACAGTAAAGCAAATCAAAAGCTATATGGATCAAGCGAAGAAGGCAGCAACCGGCGGAGACGTACAGCGCGCCTACAATCTCGCCGTCAAAGCGAATCTGCTCTCGGCTGAATTAGCAGGACACTGAGACCAATGGAGGACGGGCGAGTCTCGCCCCGTCCGGCCGGTGAGACGCCTTCATACAATCCCCGCCGCGTGCACGACGGGATTCGATGCTGTAGTCTGAGCCGATGCAAGGGGAAAATCGCGACGGGCCCACTATCACGACCGCCGAACCGAGCCGGCCGCAGCAATCGACGCGCCAGCCTTTTCACCATTCCATCCTCTTCATCGTTTTGATTGCGTTTCTGCTTCGCCTCACGGTCATCACGGTGGGACACACTTACCGAATCACGCCTCGCCGTGACCACTTTCAATTTGGCTGGGAAATGGGACGCATTGCGCGTTCCATCGCCGAAGGGCAGGGATTCAGTTCGCCGACCGATCTTCCCACTGGACCGAGCGCCTGGGCGCCGCCTCTCTATCCGTACATTCTCGCAGGCGTATTTAAATTGTTCGGCGTGTACAGCGCTTTCTCCGCGTGGGTGATTCTCACATTCAACAGCATTTTCGCGGCTCTAACTTGTCTTACGATTTACCGCATCGCGAAGCGAATCTACGGACCCGCGGTAGCGCGCGCAACCGCGTGGACCTGGGCGGTTTTTCCTTACGCAATCTACTGGCCCGTGCGCGTGGTTTGGGAAACCAGCCTCACGACCTTTTTGCTGAGCCTAGCCCTACTGCTTACCCTTCGCATGGCCGACCAACCGCCTCGTTTGCGCATGTGGATGTGGTTCGGATTACTCTGGGGCGTAATCGCAGTCACCAACACCTCGATCGTGAGCATGTTCCCATTCTGCCTGTTCTGGCTTTTGTATCGCCTGCCGCGCAGGACCGAACAGTTGGTTGGAGCAGCTTTGTGCGTGCTTATCGCCTCCATGGTTGTGAGCCCGTGGCTTATTCGCAACTATGAGGTTTTTGGCAAGTTCATTTTCGTTCGCGACAACCTTCCGCTCGAGATGTACGAGGCGAACAACGACCAATCAGCGGGTCTGTGGACCCGCAACGAACATCCCGGCAACAATCCCGAAGCCATGCGGAAGTTTCAGGAATTAGGCGAACTGGGATTCATGGCCGAAAAAAAACAGGAGGTCCGCCAATTTATACGTGAGCATCCCACCAAGTTTTTACGATTCACCGCAGAACGCGCCGTTTATTTCTGGATAGCACCGCCGCAGGCAACGATCGTCGCCGGATACGACCTCATGATCTCCCGCCACACCAATTTCTTGCTGGGAGCCGTACTTGCTTTCGCGGGTCTGTGGTTAACCATTCGCAAGCGAAAGTGCGGCGCATTTTTGCTCGCATGTTTTTTGCTGATTTACCCGCTTCCCTACTATTTGGTGATGCCATTTGTTCGTTACAAACATCCCATCGAACCGGAGATGATCATGCTGATCGTGTATTTGTTTTGGGAATCCCGCAACATCCAGATCCAATGGCCAAATCGAAAAATCGCATAGTCCGCAATTCGCTTACGGGACCCCAGCTTAAAACCACGATACCCAACACCGCCGTGCCGGACTTTCCCATACCGTCGCTTCGCCGCTGGGTGCATCTTCATTGCCAGGAATCGAAAGCAGCGTTCGGTACCGTCTCAGGTTTGCTCTTCGCCGAGTTTCTCCGCGTGCTCTGCGGCCGTTCTTTGCGGTCTCCGCGTTTCAAGGTGTTGATGAGACCAGGTTAAAAACAAAATCTTAAATCGCGGAGATCGCCGAGAAACGGCCGCAGAGTATGCAGAAATAGAAAGGCGCTGCCAACGAATCGTCAAGCTTGGTTGAAATTGAGACACTACCAAGCGTTCCCCCGGTTTCGCCAACGCGTCCTCTTCATTTAAATTAGATCATGCGATCCATTCTGCAGAAGCCGGCGCTGCGTTTCGTTTTCGCTGCCAATGTGATTTCGATGTTGGGCAGCGGAATGAATTCTGCCGCGGTCGCCTGGTACATTTTGCAGGCGACACACTCCGAAATCGCCCTCGGAACCTTCGCGGTATTGCAAACCATTCCGGCCATGCTGATGCTGCCATTCACTGGCGTCATCATTGACCGCGAAGACCGTCGCCGCCTGGTCATGATGCTCGACGCGGCCCGCGCCGTCATTATCCTGACGGTTTCCATTCTCGCCTTCATGGGTAAAACGAAAATCTGGGAGCTGTACCTGATGAACACGCTGGTGGCCGCAGGCTTCTGGATGTTCTGGCCCACGATTACAGCTCTGATTCAGGAACTGACTCCCGGTGAGGAATTCGTGCACGCAAATACGTTTCTGCTGGCCGGAATTCAGGGAGGCTGGCTGATTGCCGGTTCTATCGTCGGCTTCGTTTACAACCGCATCGGGCTAGGCGGGGTGTTGCTCATCGATTTCTCCACTTACCTGGTTTCATTTCTTTGTTACTTCGCTGTGCGCAAGGGACGGCACGTGGTGCCCCGGCCAGATGAATTACGTGCCGACATCGCAGCAGCGGAAACCGGAGTCGAGCGCTTCATGCGTGAGATGCGCGAAGGCATCCAGTTTCTTCGCAATCGTCGGAGTCTGGTTTTTCTGGGAATCAGCTGGGCATTGTTCCTGGCCGCGATGACGACTGGAGTTGTGGTCACTCCTCCGTTAAGTGACAAAGTCTTTCATGCCGGAGCCGTCGGATACGGCTGGCTCAATGCCGGATGGGGCACGGGTGCGTTTGCCAGCGCTCTGTACGCGCCGTGGCTCATCGCGGGATTAGGCGCCCGGCGGTCGATTGCAATCTCCATGGGACTGCTGACGATCAGCATGATTTTGGCGCCACTATCACCCATGCTTGCCATCGCCGTCTTTCTCTACGGAATGATGGGATCGGCTCGCGGCGTCAGCGGCGTGGCCATGAATACCAGCATCATGGAACAGGTGCCGCAGCATTTCATGGGCAGAGTGCAGAACACGTTTTATTTTGCCGGCACGGCAATGCAGATCTGCCTGGCTCTGCTTGTAGGAGCGGTAGCACAGGTAAGCCTGGTCGCTGGATTCTCAATCATTGGATTGGTCTACGCGGTGGCGTTTGTCAGCGCAAGCTGGCCCGTGGGAGCGGCTGCACCCGTCGAGGTAGGCACAGGGAAATAGACTCAGACTGCCGATTTCCAATTGTCAATTATCAATTGAAAATCGGCAATTTACTTTCTGTGGCTCTGTGTCTCTGTGGTAAGTAAGCCATCCCGCTGTTATTCTTTCTGTTCCAAATTCACGAGGAGACACGCATGCCCTCCAGCCTCGAAGGCCGAGTAGCGGTTGTCTTTGGAGTCGCCAACAAACGCAGCATCGCCTGGTCCATCGCCCAAGGTCTGCACAATGCCGGCGCCAAGCTTGCCATAACGTATCAGAACGAACGCATGGCCCTCGAAGCCAAAGACCTGATCCTATCCCTACCCGGTGCGGAGGCATTTCAATGCGACGTTGCGAACGACGTCGAGATCGAGCGACTCTTCGGCGAACTTAAAGAGCGTTATGGCAAGCTGGATGTTCTAGTCCACAGCATTGCCTTCGCTCCCGCTGACGAACTCAAAGGAGACTTCATCAATACAACTCGCGAAGGTTTCCGGGTAGCCTTGGACGTCAGTGTCTATTCACTGATCGCCGTCGCCCGCGCGGCGGCGCCGCTGATGACCGATGGCGGATCGATCATGACCATGACCTACTACGCTGCGGAGAAAGTCGTGCCCCGTTACAACGTGATGGCCGTAGCCAAAGCAGGCCTGGAATGCACGGTGCGCTATTTAGCGTTTGAACTGGGCAAGAAAAACATCCGCGTGAATGCCATCTCTGCAGGCCCGATCAAGACTTTGGCGGCGCGTGGCATCGCCGGTTTTACCGATATGCACAAAACTCATGCCGAGCGCGCCCCGCTCGGCCGCAACGTCGATGTGAACGAAGTCGGAGCCACCGGAGTATTCCTGGCTTCAGACGCGAGTTCCGGCATCACCGGAGAAACGATCTACGTGGACTGCGGCTACAACATCATGGGGTTTTAAAGCTCAGAGGTGTTCTCCGCGCGCTCTGCGGAATCCCTCCGCGAACTCTGCGTTCAAAAGCTTTTGATCGCAGAGCACGCAGAGAGGTGCGCGGAGGTCGCAGAGAAAGTCTGTATAAAATTAGGTCCTCACGCGCACGCGCCTTTCGCTCTCTCCCACTCGTTCCAAAGAAATCTCCACATCGCATTCGCGTTCAAAGCGTGGGAATTTTTCTCCCCACTCGATCAGCAACACGCTGTTTTCTGCGATCAGATCGTCAAGCCCCAAAGTTTCAAGCTGGCGGGGCGTGTCCACGCGGTATAAATCGATGTGATAGAGAAGCGCCTCAGCCCCGCGGTATTCGTGAATCAAAGTAAAGGTAGGACTGGTTACATCTTCTTCCGCAGCCGCATGAAAGGCTTCAGCAATGCCTTTAACCAGCGTAGTCTTGCCGGCTCCCAAATCGCCGCGAAGCACTACAATTTTGGGCGGCGTAAGCACTCCCGCCAGCGAGCGCCCCAGGGCGATCGTCTCTTCTGGCGAATGGGTTATGAACTCTCGCGTCTCCATGAGGCCGGGAACAGTATAGCGAGAGTTCGCCCCTGTCATTCCGACCTACTCATTCCTGTCATTCCGACCTACTCATTCCTGTCATTCCGACCTACCCTGTGTCATTCCGAGCGAAGTCGAGGAATCTGCTTTTTGGCTGGCGCGGAGGAAAAGCAGGTTTCTCGACTCCGCCGGATCATCCGCATTCACGGATGATCCCGCTGCGCTCGAAATGACAGGGTGAAATAGAATGTTGCGGAATTGTAACGTTAGGGTATGGCCCTACTGTCGTTTTGGCTGGACCCACTGGGAGGAACGAAGTCCCAGAAAGTCCTTATCCACACGGGAATCGAGGGCATTGCGCAGAGTGAGGTGATCTTTGTCCTCGAGCGCGATGAAGCGAAACGGCTGTAAAGTCCCGTCCTTGAGTTTGCGCGTGGGCTGCAGGATCTCCGCCATGGCCTTCACCGCTCCCGACTCCGTCTCAATAGTGACCTCGACCAGGTTGCCCTGCTCCAGCGCTCCGGCCAATCGCAACATACCGCCGGTTTCAGAAATGGTCTGCAGTTTCGCCCGCGCGCTGTGCCCATCATCCAGCTTGATAACAACGGGTATTGAGCTTTGGAATTGAACGCGTTGCGCGCGATGCTGAGGGTGAGTCTGGGGGAAGTGTGTCATAGGCAAGTCCACTATGTCATGACAGGCTAAGGCCAGGCAGATTACAGAAGCGCTTGTCCGTATTCTGGCATGTCCGCCGTGCTGGACCGATTTTCACTGCCCAAATGGCTGTCTTGCACCCTGTACTAAAAGCCAGTTACCACGTGCTATTTGGCGTTCTTGCTACACTTCAAGAATGGACCACACAGGGCGACTAAAGAGGTTACAGACCTTGCTGGATCGCACCTCGGTGGACGCTCTGCTGATCACCCATCTGCCCAACATCCGCTACCTTTGCGGATTTACCGGAACCTCTGGCGTCCTTGCCATCTCAGAATCCAGCGCCGTGTTTTTCACTGATGGACGCTACAGCCAGCAGGCTCATTCGCAAGTGCGGGGATCGCGAGTAGTAATTGCCCGGACGCCGCCGCTCGCCGCCGCAGCGGAGTGGCTAATAAATAGCAAAAACAAAATTGTGCGGAAGGGCCCGATCAGGCTTGGCATTGAAGGCGAACGCTTAACCGTGGCGGCGCGATCACAACTCGCATCTACACTGCGGCAGGATTTTAGGCTCCGAGAGACGCGGGGTCTGGTTGAACAAGCCAGAATGGTGAAAGACGCCGATGAAATTGCAAGTTTGCGAGCCGCAGCGAAGTTGGGGGCGAGCCTGTTTGAGCGAGCGCTCGCGGTGATCCGCCCGGGTGTAACGGAAAACGAAGTTGCAGCCGAAATGGAGTACATGGCCCGTTGTTCCGGAGCAGAGGAAATGTCGTTTCCAACTATCATTGCGGCTGGAAAGCGATCTGCGCTGCCGCATGGTCGAGCGTCTACGGCTGCGATTCCTTCCCGAGGATTCGTGGTCTGCGACTTCGGTGTTATACTTTCCGGCTACTGTTCAGACAGGACACGCACGGTTCACGTCGGCCGTCCGACGAGGGAAGCGCAGCAAATTTATGAGGCAGTGTATGAGGCGCAAGCCGCTGCCATCGCAGCCGTAAAACCGGGAGTGAGCGTCGACAAAGTAGATGAAGCCGCTCGCAATATATTGAAAAAGAAAGGTTTGGCTAGACGCTTTACTCATTCGACCGGCCATGGTGTAGGCTTGGAAATTCATGAACCGCCTCGTATAGCGGCTGGACAGAGCCAAACTTTGCAGACCGGAATGGTAATTACCGTCGAGCCGGGCGTATATATAACCGGCAGCGGCGGCGTACGCATCGAAGACATGGTCGTAGTGACAAATCAGGGGTGTGAGGTTCTGGCGGCCTCGAACAACGAACTTATCACGATTTGAAAGCTGTTTCGATTCTCAGCCAGGCGTAGATTTGCCCGGCTTCTCAAGTTGGCGCGACAGGCAGGAAGCAGTCCCACCGCAAACCATGAACCAGAAAGAACTGAAGGAACTCATCGAGTTCTTAATTGAAAAGGATATCGCCGAGTTCGAATTGGAACGCGGCGATGTGAAGGTGCGCATCAAACGCGGCGCAGAACATGTGGTCCCGCCAGCGGCACCGGTCACCCATTTTGCCGTACACACAGCGTCTGCCGCGATTCCGGAAATTTCCGCTTCCGCGGCTGCACCCGTAACGGCCGCAGCGGCGAGCGAGAGCGCCGCTCCTTCTCCTCCAGCGCCGGAGCCTGGACTGCACACGGTTCATTCGCCCATCGTAGGAACGTTCTACGAATGCCCGTCCCCGGGATCTCCACCGTTTGTAAAAGTTGGCGATGCCGTCGAAGTCGGGCAGGTGCTATGCATCGTCGAGGCCATGAAGTTGATGAACGAGATTGAGGCGGATGTGGCGGGCGAAATTGTGAAGAAACTGGTCGCGAATGGCCAACCAATCGAATACGGCCAGGAACTATTTGTAATTCGCCCGAGAAGCTGATCGTGTGGGGCGGGACATTCCTGTCCGCCGCCTTTGCTGTTGATTTTCGATTCTTACGTTATGAGGACTAACGCCAAAAAAGCGGACAAGAATGTCCGCTCCACACTCGTTTAATGCATGTTCAATAAAATTCTGATAGCGAACCGCGGCGAAATTGCCTTGCGCGTAATTTGCGCCTGCAAAGAACTCGGCATTCGCACTGTGGCGATTTACAGCGAGGCCGACCGGAACTCGCTGCACGTTAAGTTTGCCGATGAAGCCATCTGCATTGGCCCTCCTCAGCTGTCGCAAAGCTACCTCAACATTCCCGCGGTAATCAGCGCAGCTGAAATCACAAACGTGGACGCCATCCATCCGGGGTATGGATTGCTCGCAGAGAACGCCAATTTCGCCGAGGTCACCGAAACCAGCAATATCAAGTTTATTGGACCGCCGCCCGACACCATGCGGCTTATGGGGGAGAAAGAAAAGGCTCGCGCAGCGATGAAGAAAGCGGGCGTGCCTATTCTGCCGGGTTCCGACGGAATTCTCGCCAGCGACGGCGAAGCCATGGAATGGGCCAAGCAAGTCGGATTTCCGGTGATTATCAAAGCCTCGGCCGGCGGCGGCGGACGCGGCATGCGCATCGTTCGCAGCGAAGAAGAACTTCCCGCATTGTTCAAAGCCGCTCAATCCGAGGCGGCTGCCGCCTTCGGCAACGGCGATCTTTACATGGAGAAGTTCATCGAGCGTCCGCGCCACATCGAGTTTCAGATTTTGGCCGACCAATATGGCAATGTGGTCAGTTTGGGCGAACGCGAGTGTTCAATCCAGCGGCGTCATCAGAAGCTGCTGGAAGAATCTCCATCAACCCAAATGACGCCGGAACTGCGGACGCAAATCGGCGACGTTATCTCAAAAACGCTCTCCGACATCGGCTACGTGAATGCCGGCACCATCGAATTTTTGATGGACGAAGACCGCCGTCTGTACTTCATCGAAATGAACACCCGCATCCAGGTAGAGCACCCAGTCACAGAAATGGTCACTGACGTCGATCTCGTTAAAAGCCAGATTCTGCTCGCCGCTGGCGAGCGCATGGAAAGCGTGCTACAAGGCCCGATCGTGCATCGGGGTCATGCCATCGAGTGCCGCATCAATGCCGAGCATCCGGAGAAGTTCACGCCTTCGGCGGGAAAGATTACCGCATTCAATCCTCCAGGAGGCACCGGCGTGCGCATCGACACCGCCGCCTACGCCGAAGGCGTAATTCCTCCCTATTACGACTCGCTCATCGCCAAGCTGATCGTGCGCGGCAAAGATCGCGGCGAAGCGGTCTCGCGCATGGCGCGCGCGCTGGAAATGTTTATCGTGGAAGGGATATATACGACCATCCCGCTGCATCGCAAAATTCTGGCCGACCCCGATTTCCGCGCTGGCCGGTTCGATACGACGTTCATTGAGCGATTTCTGGCGAAGAATGGAAAGCCGACGCACAAAAATTAGCTGTCATCCTCAGCGAAGTGGCCGACACACTTTGCTAACGCCTCCGTGTCATCCTGAGCGAAGTAGCCGGTGCGCGAAGCGCAGCGGCTGCGCAGTCGAAGGACCTCTGGAACGCGTTCGCCACTCCAACGCCGCAAGGCATTCTGACACACATCACAGACAGAACTCCCTGACGGGTCAGTATTCACATCAGCTGTTTCGGGGTCCTTCGACTGCGTTGGAGTCGCTTCGCGACCCCAACTCCGCTCAGGATGACAGGCTGTGGTCATCGATTCGGTGGAAGCAATGCCCTGTTCACAATGGATTGCGGGCATGACCCACCTGCCGCGCCTCTACGCCATTCTCGATACATCATGCTTTCGCGATAACCACGCTTTGATTTCTACGGCGGAAGAGCTCATAGCAGGCGGCGTCACCCTTCTGCAATATCGAAATAAGAGCAGCAATGCTCGTGAGATGTTGGAGCAATCGCGGGAACTAAGAGGTCGGCTCGGGAACACAGTCACGCTGATCATGGACGACCGGGCAGATCTTTGTCTTGCGGCTGACTTTGATGGCGTCCACGTCGGTCAGGACGATTTGTCGCCGGCAGGCGCTAGAAAAGTGATCGGGGAAAAACTGTGGCTCGGCGTTTCCACGCATAACCCCGAGCAGGTTGCGGAAGTCGACAAGACATCCGCGGATTACCTGGCTATCGGCCCCGTCTTTTCGACTGCGAGCAAAGCCAATCCTGATCCAGTCGTCGGCCTCGAAGGTGTCAGAAAAGCTCGCGCCTTGACGCGAAAGCCTCTAGTGGGAATTGGCGGCATTAATCGTGCCAACTGTCGGGCGGTTATTGAGGCGGGAGCCGACTCGGTTGCGGTAATATCCGATCTGGTGCGGGATACGCGAAAATCAGCAGAGGAGTTTCTTCGCATCTTAGGATAGAGTAGGCGCGCACAGCGCGAACTTAGGAGCCCTTTGAGTATCGACACCAAAGCACCCGCACCGGTGACCAGCGACTGGGAAATTCATACCCACCAGGATAAAGAACTGGTAAAGGCCCTCGGCCTGACCAGCGCCACCATGCTGGTTATGGGCTCGATGATCGGCTCGGGCATCTTTATTGTTTCTGCTGAAATTGCGCGAGAAGTGAATTCTCCCGCGCTGCTGATTGCGGCCTGGCTCGTCACCGGCTTCATGACCATCGTCGGGGCTTTGAGCTACGGCGAATTGGCTGCGATGATGCCGCGAGCCGGAGGCCAGTACGTCTACCTGCGCGAAGCACTCGGCCCGCTCTGGGGATTCCTCTACGGATGGACGCTGTTTCTGGTGATTCAAACCGGGACAATTGCCGCGGTGGGCGTGGCCTTTGGCAAGTTCCTGGGCATCTTCGTTCCATCCATTTCTTCTTCCAACTGGATTCTGCATTTCTGGAGAGTGCCTCCGATTCGCATCGGTCCCATGGTTCTCGGCAACATGGATGTGGGACTGAACACACAAAATCTGGTGGCGATTCTGGTAGTGGTTGCGCTTTCCGTGATCAATATTTTCGGCGTGAAGACCGGAGCGCTGATCCAAAATGTTTTCACCTTTGCGAAAGTTTCGGCGCTTTTGGGCTTGGGCCTCCTGGGCTTGTTTATCGGTCGCAATGCGCAGGCGCTGGCCGCAAACTTTCATGGAAACTTTTGGAACAACGCCGGATTGAGCGCGCAGCACGCGGTGCAGGTAGGAGTCGGCGGCCCCATGGTCATGGTCGGAACGCTGACGATTCTGGCCGTGGCACAAGTGGGGTCGCTGTTCTCAGCCGACGCGTGGAATAACGTGACCTTCACAGCAGGCGAGGTCAAGAATCCCAGTCGTAATCTGCCGTTTTCTCTCGCGCTGGGAACAGGCGTGGTCATTACCCTCTACATCATTTGTAACTTCGTTTACCTGAACGTGCTGCCGTTGGAAGGGGTGGCTAACGGCGCAACCATTCTGCAGCGCGGCATAAAGTACGCTACCGAGGATCGCGTTGCCACCGCTGTCATGACGCAAATGTTTGGCGCTGCCGGCGGCCTCCTGATGGCCGCCGCGATTATGCTTTCCGGCTTCGGATGCGTCAACGGACTGATTCTAGCCGGCGCGCGGGTGTATTACGCGATGGCAAAAGACGGCCTTTTCTTTCGCGGCGTCACCAAATTGCATCCCACCTATAAGACGCCCGCAGCGTCCCTCATGGTGCAAATGGTCTGGACCTGCGTCCTATGCGTCTCCGGTAGCTACGGGCAACTGCTCGATTACATCGTCTTCGCGGTGCTGGTGTTCTACATCCTGACTATCTTCGGATTGTTCGTGCTCCGCCGTAAGCATCCCGATGCCGACCGACCGTATCGCGCGATTGGCTATCCGGTACTGCCCGCGGTGTATATTGTGATGGCCTTATTCATCGACCTCGTGCTATTGCGCTACAAACCTCAATACACTTGGCCGGGACTCATCATCGTGTTACTCGGAGTTCCGGTTTATTACTTGTGGTCGCGGCGAGCGGGAACACTTACATCAGCTTAGAGAAGGAGAAACCAAATCGGATGGCAAACCTGCTGGCTACCAAGCCGCTGAATCTGCTGATGGAGGAATCCCGCGAAACCGGCGAACACAGCCTGAAGCGAACCCTCGGCGTTTTTCAACTGACAGCCCTGGGCGTGGGCGCAATTATCGGCGCCGGTATTTTCGTAATGGTGGGGCTGGGAGCGCAATACGCAGGCCCGGCACTGACATTATCGTTCGTTCTATCCGGGCTGGGATGCACATTCGCTGGACTGTGCTATGCCGAATTCGCGGCCATGATCCCGCTGGCGGGCAGCGCATACACCTATGCTTACGCGACGCTGGGAGAGTTACTGGCCTGGATCATCGGCTGGGACCTGACTCTCGAGTATGCCATGGGCGCGAGCACGGTTTCTTCGGGCTGGTCCAACCACTTTATCGAGTTGCTGAAGATCTTCCATATCGAAATGCCGCTGTGGCTGGCCTACGATCACTGGACAGCGCTGAAAACCGCGGAAAACGTTATCGCGCGCCAAATGGCTCTGGCCTCCGATCCATCCTTAGTTCCGGGCACACAATCGTTCCTCGACAAGGTCACCGCGATCATCGGCACGCAATCTCCCGACTTGTTGCGGCGCGCCCACGACCTCCTGAACGCGCCGCATTTGTTTGGCATGGAAATCGGTTTTAATCTCCCGGCCCTCCTGATCGCCTTGATAATTACGGCGATTCTGGTTGTCGGCATTAAAGAGAGCGCGAGGTTCAACACTGGGATTGTGGTGGTGAAGGTTTCGGTGGTGCTCTTCGTCATTGTGCTGGGCGCCCATTACATCCACCCCAGCAACTGGGGCACGGACTGGAGCTCGTTTGCGCCCCACGGCTTCGCGGGAGTTGGCGCCGGAGCTGCGTATATTTTCTTCGCCTATATTGGATTCGATGCGGTATCGACGACGGCCCAAGAGGCCAAGAATCCGCAGCGCGACCTGCCCATCGGCATGATCGCTTCACTGGCGATCTGCACCGTTTTGTATATCGCGGTTGCTGCCGTGTTGACGGGAATGGTGCATTGGCAACAAATCAACATCGAAGCTCCGGTGGCCCGCGCCTTTCTGGATCGTGGCTTAACTACGGCTTCTCACATCATCACGCTGGGCGCTCTTGCCGGGCTGACGAGTGTGATGCTGGTGATGCTGCTCGGCCAGACACGGGTGCTGTATTCCATGGCCAATGATGGTTTGTTGCCGAAGAAATTTTTCGCAGCCGTTCATCCCAAATTCCGCACTCCGTGGAAGAACACGATTCTCGTAGGCCTGCTGGCAGCGGTCGTCGGCAGCGTTACTCCCATCGAGGATATCGGCAGGATGGTGAACATCGGAACCCTGCTGGCATTTGTGATCGTCTCGATTTCCGTCATGGTCTTGCGCTATACAAACCCCAATCAGCCGCGGCCATTCCGCACCCCATGGGTACCGCTCGTCCCTATACTCGGCGTCATTTCGAACGGCTACATGATGTACAAACTGGGCTGGGTCAACTGGGCGCGATTGATCATTTGGCTGGTGATCGGGCTGGTGGTTTATTTCACCTATGGCCAGAAGCACAGCAAAGTGCAGGCGCTACAGGAGTCCAAGCATTCGATGGCGGATTGAAATTCGCTGATTTAGATCCGCAGCCTTCCATGAAATGCGTGGAAGGCTCTTTTTGTTTTATAGTCGTGCATTATTCAGATCGTCGCGAACGACCAACGACGGACGACCAACGGCCTTCATGAGAGCTCTGCGCAACCTGCGCCTGATCGGAATCGCGCTCCTCTTCCTGACTCTGGTCGGTATGGTAGGCTTCCGCTACATCGAAGGCTGGTCGTGGTTCGACGGATTTTATATGGTCGTCACCTCCTTTTCCACGATCGGCTACCAGGAGGTTCATCCCCTCTCGCATGCAGGACGCGTCTTCAACGTCTGCCTGATTCTCTGCGGCGTGTCGCTGGTGTTCTTAGGCATCGGGTCGCTCACCGAGGCTTTGCTAGAATTCGAGCTGTCGAGCTTTTTCGGAAGGCGGAAAATGGAGCGTGAGATCAACCGGCTCGCCGACCACTACATTATTTGCGGCGCAGGACGCGTGGGCCGGAGTGCGGCCCGTGAACTGAACCGTCGACCCGTGCCGTTCGTCATCATCGAGCAAAATGAAACCAAGGCCGCGCGTTATTCCAGCGAGTGGCTGGTCGTG
The DNA here is from genome assembly GCA_963770465.1 of uncultured Acidobacteriota bacterium. Lineage (GTDB taxonomy): Bacteria > Acidobacteriota > Terriglobia > Terriglobales > Acidobacteriaceae > JABDBE01. Next base: position 24,170 of record CAVYQB010000035.1, on the reverse strand, counting down.
ATTGGCGACGCCACGCAGGAACAAACCTTACGCCAAGTGCATATCGAGAGGGCTCTCGGCCTGGTTGCCGCGACCACCACCGATGCCGCGAACCTCTACATCGTACTCACCGCCCGTGGGCTGAACGCACAGTTGAAAATCATTGCCCGGGCCAGCGAGGATGATGCGGAGAAACATCTACTCACCGCGGGCGCGGATTCCGTGGTTTCTCCCTATCATTTCGCCGGGCAGCGCATCGCGCAATCTTTCCTGCGGCCGCATGTCGTAACCTTTCTCGATACTGCGACCACCCACCTCGGCATTGACTTGGAAATTGGAGAAATCCAGGTGCAGCAAGGTTCGGTATTTTCCGGAAAAACGGTTGAGACATCACGCATCCGCCAGGACCGCGGCGTTATCATTCTGGCGATAAAGCGGCAACAGGGCATGCACTTCAATCCCGCGCCTGAGGCCCGCATCGAAGCCGGCGATTGCCTGATCGCGATGGGCGAACCTTCGCAACTGCGGCGACTGGAACAGATGGCGAGCCGCGCATGAAGATCGTCACTGCCGCCGAGATGCGCGAGATTGATCGGATCACTACTCAGCGCTTTGGCGTGCCGTCGCTCACGCTCATGGAGAATGCGGGCACAGCGGTCGCCGAGTTTGTTATCTCGCGATACCCGTCTGCCGAGCGCATTGGCGTAATTTGCGGCAAAGGCAATAACGGCGGCGACGGCTTCGTGGCGGCGCGAAAGCTCCATGGCGCGGGAAAGGGAGTGCGCATTATTTTGCTGGCAGAGCCGTCGCAACTGCGCGGCGATGCAGCTGAAATGTTCGGACGGCTTCCGATTGCGCCAGTGATCGTGAAGTCGAATGACGAATTGAAAGGAGAACACGCTCAAGCTGTATTCGAATCCGAGCTTTTGTTGGATGCGATTCTGGGCACAGGTTTCAAGCCGCCAGTCAGTGGGCTGTATGCCGAAGCAATCAAGCTGATGAATGCGCGATCAGCCCCGGTGATTGCCGTCGATATCCCCTCAGGGGCTGATGCCGATGTCATGGGCGAACAGACTGGGACGGTTGCGCGCGCCGATGCCGTGATAACTTTCACGGCCCCGCGTCCCGCGCACATCTTCGGAAGACTAACCGACGGAGTAACAGTTGTTGCTCCCATTGGCTCGCCTGATGAAGCAATCACTTCTTCGCTGCAACTCACTCTGATTACTGCCCGCGACATCGCGCCTCTGATCGGGCCACGACCGCTTGAAGCGAATAAGGGAAGCTTCGGCCATGTGCTGGTAATTGGCGGCTCATTGGGAAAAGCTGGCTCGGTGGCGATGGCTGGAATGTCCGCGCTGCGGACGGGGGCGGGATTGTCCACAGTAGCCACCCCAATATCCGTGCTCGCTACGGTGGCGGGATTTCATCCCGAGGTCATGACTGAGGCACTCGCAGAAACTGGTGCCGGGACCATTTCGAGCGGCGCAATGGAAGCCATTGACGCACTTATCAAAGGTAAGACAGTTCTGGCCGTAGGGCCGGGAATCTCCCGCAATCCCGAGACTTCCGAGTTCGTTCGTAGCTTAGTGACAAAATGTAAAACTCCTATCGTCCTCGACGCAGATGGTCTCAACGCTTTCGAAGGACGAGCCGAAGAACTCACTGGCAAAGGACGCACCCTGGTAATCACGCCGCATCCGGGAGAGATGGCGCGACTTGTCGACTCGACCGTAGCCTCGGTGCAAAAGGATCGCATTAATGTTGCGCGTACTTTCGCCCGTGAACACGAGTTGATCGTGGTGCTGAAAGGGCATCGCACGCTGATCGCGCAACCTGACGGCACGGTTTGGGTGAACGCCACCGGAAATCCGGGTATGGCAACCGGAGGTACCGGCGACATTCTCACCGGCATGGTGGCCGGTTTCATTGCGCAAAACCCAGAACACATCGCCGAAGCAGTCATTGCTGCAGTTCATCTCCACGGTCTTGCCGGCGACGTGGCGTGCGACAGCATGGGCGAACACTCGCTGGTCGCAACCGACCTGATAAAAGCCTTGCCCGAGGCCTTCCGCCGGGTACGCGATTCTGCGCTAGGCTCCACGGTACAAATCCGTGGCTAAGCCATTGTTGAAATCCCCGCTGACAAGCGCGCAAAACAAAACCGCCGGTTCCTGACAGGTACTTCAGGAAACCGACGGCTGGCTTACTGCTAACTCGAAATTAGGTCTGAATGATCCGCGGAGTTATGAAGAAAATCAGCTCCTGGTTCGAGGTGCTGACGGTGGTGTGTTTGAACAGGTTGCCAATCCAGGGAATGCTCCCCAGCAGCGGAACCTGATCCACGTTGATTGAGTTGTTGGTTTGAATTACGCCGCCGATGACCACCGTACCGCCATCGGTGACCAGCACCTGTGTGGTCGCCTGTTGCGTGATCAGTGTGGGGTTGCCGTTAACCGTGCGGCCAAAGTCAGGCGTGGTGTTCTCGACGTCCACATTGAGGAAGATCGTGCCTTCGGAAGTGATCTGCGGAATTACAGTCAACCGCAGGAAGGCATCGACGTAGGTCACAGTTGGCGGACCGCCCAACTGCGCCTGGGTCACGATAGGCACGCGCACGCCCTGGCGAACCAGAGCCTGAATGTTGTTCTGGGTGACGACTCGCGGACGAGAAAGAATTTTCAGCAATCCACGAGATTCGTCCATGCTTAGAACGGCATCGATCCGCACCGCAGAGCTGGCATTGATAAACGAGAGCCCACTGGTTGGGCCGGTCGCGGGCAAGTTGGAGAACAGCGGTATCTGCACTCCCGTTGTTGGGGTCGGCGCACTGGTTCCGACAGTCGGATATTTCGGGTTTATACCAAAAGTCGAAAGCGGCGACGTGCCCGCGGACGTCGCGCCACCGATGCCAGTTGAGGCATTGCCCCAGCCAAATCCGAGCTGAGTACCAATCTCACGCCCGAAGCTGCGGGTTGCAGCCACTACGCGAGCCTCAATTTCCACTTCCTGCGTCTTGCGGTCGAGTTGCGTAAGCAAGCGGTCGATGTTCGGCATCACTGCAGGAATGTCCGAGATAATTACCGCGTTGGTGCGCTCGTCCGCAACCACGTCACCGCGTTGCGACAGGAATTTCTTTACAGTCTGGATGACGTCTTTTGAGTGGGCGTAGCTCAGGAAGCGCGTGACCGTCTGCTTATCAACTGCCAGTGCTTCTGCTTCCTGTTCCGCGCGCCGAGATTCAGCTTCGTGCCGCAGGGTTTCAACGGTCGCAATGCGCAGGACGTTGCCATCAAGCTGCCGAGCCAGATCGTTGTTCTTGAGCACGATGTCGAGTGCCTGATCCCACGGTACGTCGTCGAGCACAACCGTCAGCGTGCCTTTAACGTTAGGATCCAGCACTACGTTCAGTCCGCTGATCTCGTGAATCAGACGGAAGAAATCTTTCAGATCCACATCTTTCAGGTTTACGGAAATTGGTTCGCCCGTATACTTGGCGGCGCTGATCGGGGTGACTAAGTGGCTCTCCCCTTTTTGTTCGGCCGCTAGATTAACTGCCGGTTGAATTGGTTGCGTAGCTGGGGCTTGTGCCTGAGGCTGCATGGCAGCGCTCGGTGTCGGAAGCAGGTCCCCCTCGGGCTTTTCTACGAATTTTGCCGCCGCACCATCGGCGCGGGTTGCGGGAGTAATTGTGTCAGCCGTGTTCTGCTGAGCATCATTTTTCTGTTGATAAGCTGGCTCGACAAATACAAAGTCGGTCGCCGAAGCAGTTTGTTTGGTAGCCTTGGCATCCGCCGTAGCGGCAGGAGCTTTGGCTGGAGTTGCGACAACCGCAAGTGGCTTGCTCGCCGGGAGGGACGTATTAACCAACGCAGGAGCAAAAGCCGAAGCCGACGTCGTCAGCTTGGTCGGCGCAACGATCGCAGCTTTGGTATCCGTCTTTGCATCTGACTTGGCCGCTGTGGGGTGCAGCTTGACGATGATTTTGCCGTCGCCGGTCGGAACCAGTTCATACCGGCACGCCTGCACCAGATCGATCACAACGCTGGTGGTCGGAGGCTCATGACCGTCCTCTCCGATGCGCACACCTTTCACTCCGTCCGCGTCAACGCTGATATGGTTTCGGACGGTGGCGGCTGCGGTGTTGGGCAGGGTCACCAGCACACGAGCCGGCGAAGCCAAAGTACTGAGCTTGGGCGTCACCTGTCCGCGAGAAGTGATCTCCACGCTGATTCCGTCATCGGCGTGCATTACATCCACCTTTTGTACGGTGGCATGGGTGTCCGCGCCTGTGCTCGTGCTTTGAGTCTCAGCGCCCGCCACCAGAGCTAAAATCAGCGTCGGTAGCAAAACAGCCAGCAATTGCTTTCGCATTTCCCTTCTCCCCACGGGCGCGCGTTTTGCTCGCCTCGTGATACGTCGCCAAATTTCGTTGCCCCACAACTTGCATCGACTGCCGGCTGGTCCCGCGGCTAAACTGCCGGAGTCGAAATCTTTTTCGTAACTTCCCGCGTAAACGATTTGCCTAACTTATCCTGCAGCGTCTCTTTGAAAACGATCGAATCGCCCGTGATCTTCACCACGTAGCCGTTGAAAACGGGATCGTTTTCCCGCAGGAAATATGCCTTGTTCATGGCATTGACCACTACCGCGATCATGCCCGCATCCGACTTCACAATTCCGGTGAGGGCAATCTGATCAACTGCCAGGCAGCGTTTGCCGGTGCTGCACCCGGAACCGCCCATACCGCGGTTTACTACCGGGCTCAAGAAAGGATCGCGCCGCCCCCCAGCCATGCTGATCGTCTTGTGCCCGTCTTTGTTGGAATCGACGGGAGTCTTTTTATCCTCGACCGCGACTGCAGGCTTGGGCTGGTTCACCACCACCGCAGTCGTCTTCGTCTTCGTCTTAGCCTTGGGTTTCGCAGTGTTCTTAGCCTGGGTTTTGGGTGCTACGGGCGTTACCTTCGCCACTGCCGGCTTTGACGGTGCCGCTGGCGGCATGGCATGGGCCGGAGTCACGCTCACCGCCTTGGCGGCCGTTGGTTTGGCTGCCGCAGTTGCGGCGTGCGGGGCCGGATTCTGTCCCGGCGAAATTGCTAAAGCCGCATTCGAATCCGCCGTCTTCTGCTGTTGCACCGCACTGAGCTTGGCTTTGGTCGTGTCGATGATGCTCGGGTTCTGCGCTACGGCAGTCCCCATGCCCATTCCCAGTATCAGGATTCCGGTTGCGAGCCTCATATGCCTCCCCTGCCTTTTCCTGGTGCGCCTGCCGCGGGTGTCAGGTCATGGCTAAAGAATGTCGTCGCTTGGCAGGTCGCCACGATGCTCTCATTCGGCGCGTACTGATAAGTATGTTTAACCTTCGCCTGGCTGCCCAGCTTGGGCGTGGCAATCAGCAACCCCGACATGTTGACAATCCGTTCCAGCTTGCCCACCCGGTCAAAAAAGTTCAGCACCGAGTAATAAGGTCCATCCAGTTCCACTTCAAACGGAACTTCCGTGTAAAACTCACGGGTCGAAACCGGCAAGGCGGAGAAACGGCGGATCTCGATTCCCGACTTCATGGCTTCGGCGTCCAGCATCTTGATGAAACCGTCGACTTCTTTCTCGTCGGGAACGATCTTCCGCTCAATCTCGAGTTGCTGTTTCAGATTGGCCAGTTGCCGGTCCATATCCTTCAGCTTGGGAGCGTAAGTCTCCAGCTCGGAATTCTCGGCCAGTTCCTTGTCCAGGAGGATCTGCGCCTGTGCGTTCGCTTCCCGCTGGGACTTGAACAAAGTGAAATGCAATCCCGCGGTGATCAGTGCCGCGCCTAGCACCAGTGCTGCCAACTGCTTGAGACCCGATAATTCGCTAAAGCTTCCCATATTCTCCCGCCTTTAGGACTTCGCTTTTTCGCAGGTCAAAGTGAATTGAAATGCCTGCATTTCCTTGAACGTGTCGTCCTGGAAGGTCTCTTTGATTTCAATGTTCTTGAAATAGCCCGTCTTCTGCAGATTCAGAATCAGTGAAGCCACCGCATCCGCGCTCAGCGCCATGCCTTCGATATCCACGCTGCCGCCCTGATCCTTCATGGTGTTCAACCACACCGCTTCGGTTCCATTGATAGTGTCACCGATGGTATTCAGCAGATTTACCGGGCCGGACTGGCTGGCCCGCAGCTTATCGATCACGTCGACGCGTCGCTTGTAAGTTTCAGCCTGTTTTTGCCGCTCCATGTAACGAGCTTTCACATCTGCCAGTTCAGCGTTTCTGCGCAACGCTACCTGCATCTTGGCCGCAATGCTCTGTTTCTCTTTGTCCAGCCGATACCAGTAGGTGACGTTGAACACTCCCACCAACAGCACCACCACAATGAGTTTCAGCTTCGGTGAGCCGACCTCGCCCATCTCCATGACAGCCGCGGCCGAAGCTGCGGCCCGTTTATTTTTCGGTCTGGGTTGCCCCAGCAGGTTGATTCGGATCATAGGTTTTCAAAACTCCTTAATGCCAAACCCACCGCCACTGCCAACTGGCCAGCGTTCTGCTCGATCAGTTCCACTCCCGGCCCCTCAGTTGGCGGCACAATCTTCTGGAACGGATTGAAAATCTCCACCGGCAGCGAAAACTCCTGCCGCAGCGCTTCAATCAGCCCCGGAACCTTCGAAGATCCTCCGGCCAGATAAATCTTCTCGATGTGCTCCCCCGCCGCACTGGCGCGGAAGAAGTCGAATGTCTTCTGAATCTCGAGCACAATAATCTCAGTCACCTGCTGCAGGATCGGCGTCTTCGCGTCTTCGCTCACCGTACCGACTTTATTTCCCAGCTTCAGCGACTCCGCATCATCAAAGCTCAAATCCAGTTCCTTCTGCAGCGAATCCGTGTATTGATGTCCGCCCACGCTGACGTCGCGGGGAAACAGCGGCGTGGTGCCCTTCACAATGTTGATGTTCATCACGCTGGCGCCAAGGTTCAAAAGCGCCACCACCTGTCCGGGGGCAGGTTCGTAGTTGTACTCGTAGCAGTTCTGCAGCGCGAGCGCATCGATGTCCACAATAGCCGGGCTCTTGCCTGCCATCGAGAGTACGTTGGTGTAATTCAGTATCTTGTCCTTCTTGACGGCGACCAGCAAAACGTCCATCTGCGGACTGCCGGCATCTTCCGAAAGGATCTGATAGTCGAGGTTCACATCGGCCAGATCGAAGGGAATATGCTGCGCCGCTTCTTTCTGGATGGTTTCGGCCAATTCCTGATCGCTCATGGAAGGCAGCGAGATCTTTTTCACGATCACCGAATGCCCGCTGACCGCCGTGGCCACGCTCTTCGTCTTGATCTGATTATCGGTAAACAGCTTGGAGATCGCGCTCGACACCGTACCCGAGTCCACGATCATGGAATCCACAACGATATCCGGAGCCAGCGGCTCGAGGCCCAGGTGCGCGACCTCAATCCCGTTGCGCCCTTTCCTCAACTCGACCGCCTTAATGCTCGAGGACCCCACATCCAGACCAACTATCGTTTTCGATCCGAATCCAAACATGTGCCCGCCTTTACTGTTGCCCGGCAGCCTTGGCAGCTGCCTTCGGTTTCTTTCCGCTCTTCGCTTCCATCTGGTTCGACTTGTCTTCCATCCACTGGTCGAGCTTCGATTTCTTGAAGCGCCAGCGATTACCCAGCTTGAAAGCAGGAATCTTCTGCTCGCCAACGTACTTATAAAGCGTGTCCGGACTCACTCCGAGGTACTGTGAAGCTTGGCGAATATTCATCACTTCTCGCGAGTCGGCCATAGTTTCCAAACCCTTTTCCGAATACTTGAAGCTCATCGGCATTTCCGACCCGAGCCTCAAGTTCGTAAGAATTCCTCGCACGAAACCGCCTTCGAGAGAATTCAGGTGTCCCGAGCATATATCAGCCCTGAAAGCACGCGAGGGGAAGGCGGAGTTCCGAGGTTTACTGGGTTTTATGCCTGTTTTCTGGAAAACTGCGCGGGAGGGCCTAGAGTGGAATTCTATATGTAGTGGTATTATAACTTTCTGCCACAACAGGGTGTATATTGGTCTGAATGGCTTCTGCGTCGTTCTGTGAACCGTAACTAAAGTAGTAGAGACGGTACGAAGGTAGTAGGAAAGGCGCGAAGCCGTTGACAATTATGTGATTTGGGGAGAATCAACTAAACGCGTCTGCGCAGGAGAGCGCGGAACGGCCCCACGCCCGCACTGTCGGACAGAACATCATCGAATCAGAAACTTTGCGGCCGAGAACCAGCACAAATCGCCCACGCCTGCGGCTCTTACCGTGCGATATCAGCCACAACCCGGAACAATGCGGTAATCTAAATATTCTTTAATCGGAGGAAAGACGTTGCGTCATCTTGATCGTCTGCAACCACTAGCTCTGCTCGTTTTGCGGCTCGTAATCGGCACCATCATGTTCGCCCATGGCTACTCTAAAGTGTTCGGCGGATTCTCCCATGTTCACGACATGGTGCAACATATCGGCTTTCCCGGTTGGAGCGCCTATCTGCTCGCGGGAACAGAATTTTTCGGCGGCATTCTGATCATCGCTGGCTTGTTCACGCGCTTCGTAGCTGTAGCCATGCTGATCGACATGTCCGTCGCAATCTGGAAAATACATTGGCCTAAAGGCTTGAAAGGTCCGGGAGGATACGAATTTCCGCTTTGTGTGGCCGCGATAGCCTTCTCCCTAATCTTTTTCGGCGCAGGCCCAATCGCGCTAGACGCCCTGTTCGGCAGGGGCATGCGAGGAAGAGCAAAATCCAAACTGAATCCAAGGAGTTAGCAACGTGGCGGAATCGATCGAACGCTCAATTCGTTGTGCCCGACCCAGACGCTCAATTCGTGTGCTCGATCAAATGCTCGATTCGTGTGCCCGATCGGACGCTCGATTCTAGTGCGCGATTGTGATGTTCGATCCGGAGGCCTTGATTCGTATCAGGGCATCGCTTCAGCGATGCCACTCGCTCTGCAAAATGACTGGCGCCTTCAGGCGCTGAGGGGCGCCAGTACTACAAAATCAAACCCGCCTCATCGAAAGACAACCGCGGGTTCCGCGGGAAAAGTTTACTTCCGTCTCCATAACCTAAATTGCACAGAAAATTCGATTTCCACTTGCCATTGGGAAAAAACTCCGCGTCAACTTTAGCATTGTCGAAACCCGACATCGGCCCGCAATCAAGGCCAAGAGCGCGAGCGGCAAGAATGAAGTAGCCGCCTTCAAGCGAGCCATTCCGAAAAGCAGTGATTTCAGCAAGGCCGGCTTTACCCACAAACACCGACCGCATATCTTTATGCGGAAACAGCTTCGGCAGCTTGTCGTAGAACTCCGTATCCCAGGCAATGATCACGGTAACGGGAGCAGCCATGGTTTTTTCGAGGTTGCCAGCGGAAAGAGCAGGCCGGAGACGTTCTTTGGCCTCAGGCGTAGTGAGAAACACAAATCGTCCCGGCGAACTATTAGCGCTAGTCGGACCCAAGGCGGCAAGTTCATAAACCCGACGCAGCAGCTCCGACGAAACAGGGTGAGCCAGCCATTCATTGTGGGTCCGTGCCTCGCGGAAAATTTGATCGATGGAATCCTTGGAGACAGCTGTTCTCGATGAGGCGGAAAGAGTCGCGTGAGAGTCGGGCATCTAAGGCATTTCTCCTGATTGTTCGAATGGTTACCAGAGAATTGGATTGTGAGCCGAGACGGTTGGATGCAAAACGCAGCCGGGCTGGCTCACTCTTCCCGCCACACAAAAGCGGGTGCCCTGCCCTTCTCGCTTTCTTTGCGAGTGGGCAGGGCTTTCGAGGCGGGTGGCCCATTCAAGCCGTCTTTTGGCTCGAGTGGCGCATTTCCGATGGGAAAAGCGACGACATTTTCCATTCGCCTTGCTAAGGACTAAGCTCAAACACGATCCCAGCGCCGACGCCGCCAATCGCGGTTGTGCCATAAAGATTGCCGGCCTTGTCGAGCGCTAATCCGTAATAGGGATTCGCGCCATCTGGATTGTTCTTGAAGCGATGAACCACGCTCTCGCCCCACTTGCCACCAGATGCAGGCGTGAGTTTGAAAACCGTGCCATCGCCATTAGCATCGCCGCCTGCCGAGGTCGTCCCGTAGAGGTTTCCATGCGAGTCAAAGACCAGCGTAGAGGTTGGTGAGTTTCCATCCGTTCCAGCCTTGAAGCTGTAGAGCACGCTCTCGCTCCATTTGCCATTGGAGCCTCGTGTCAGCTTGAAAACTGAACCCAGCCCGTTTGCGCCGCCATAGTATGTCGTGCCGTATAAATTCCCGGATACATCGGCGATCAACCCGCCATAGGGAAAACCAGCGTGAGGCGTGCCCTTGAATCCATCGAGGATGCTCATCTTCCATTTGCCGCCCGAAGCCGCCGCGAGTTCGAACACCGTACCGGCTCCATGAGCGCCGCCCGATTCAGCAAGACCAAATACATCGCCATTGTTATCCATGAGCAACAAGCCAAGCGATCCCGTGGCTCCATCATTTCCCCCGGTGAAGGTGTGGATCACCTTCTGTCGCCAACTGCTACCGCTGGGCATGAGTTCGTAAACCACGCCGCAGCCGATCCCACCGCAGCCGTTCGCTTCGCCGCCATCGGGAGTAGTGCCGTAAAGATTACCTTTCTTGTCGAAAACCACGCCGCCGCCAGGACCGGCTCCATCCTTCCCACCGGTGAAGCTATACAACACGCTCTCGCTCCAGGAATTGCCAGCCCGAGTCAGCTTATAAATCGTCCCGCATCCGTCCCCGCTACAAGTCCCGCCGCTGCCGCCGCTGACCGTAGTGCCATACAGGTCCCCCTTGGCATCGATCGTGACACCTCCATAGGGATTCTTCCCATCGGAACCAGCTTGAAAGTTGTAGAGAACAGTTTCCGTCCATTTACCGCCGGAGTTTTTCTTCAGCTGAAAAACCGTGCCGCAGCCGCCCGAGCACGCTGCGCCCGTTCCGCCCACAACCGTCGTGCCATAGAGATTCCCAGCCTTGTCAAAAATCAAACCAGCCGCCGGATCGCCTCCGTCAGTGCCACCCGTAAAGCTGTACAACACTTTTTCTTTGCTAGCGGCCCAAACAGAGTTCACGACAATCAGAGCAACGGCGATGATCGCGAAAGCTCTGCTCATGAAATCCCAAAGTCCTCTGCTGGCCATAACGTATCCCCGTCCACGGAGACCTGAAGATGAAGATTCCTAGCGGGCTGGAACTATATCACGAACGGCCGGCGGGTGGCGGGGGCTCATTGAAGCCGTCTTGCCTTAAATGGGGCGGGGCCTCCCGACAAAAGCGAGTGCCCTGCCCTTCTCGCGTCCTCTGCGAGAGGGCGGGGCTTTCTCGCCTAGAAACAGGGAAATTTCAGTACTCAACCAACTCCTTCATCGCCCGCAATAAATCCTCAGCTTGCGGCAAAATCGCGTCTTCAAGAATGGGCTGATAAGCAACAAACACATCTTTCGCGGCCACGCGACGCACAGGCGCATCCAGGCTATCGAATAATTGATCACCTATACGCGCAGCGATCTCCGCGCCATAACCCCAGCTGAGAGTATCTTCATAAGCCACGAGCGCGCGATTAGTCTTGCTCACCGAAGCCGCAATCGTCTCCCAGTCAAACGGATTCAGGCAGCGCAAATCAATCAACTCAACCTTGGCTCCCTGCTCCCTTTCCAGCTTCTGCGCGGCTTGCAAAGCCCGCGGAACCACGGCTCCGTAAGTGATCACGGTGAGGTCTGTTCCCGGCTGAACAATCTTCGCCTTCCCGAATGGAATCGTATAATCCGGCCCCGGATACGGCGCACGGCCGAACGTCTCCCGATAAAGCCGCTTGTGCTCGAGAAACAAAACCGGATCGTCGCAGCGTATCGCGGTGCGCAAAAGACCAGCCGCATCGAGCGCATTCGAAGGAAACACCACCCGCATTCCAGGCGTATGCGTAAAGATGCTCTCACCACACTGCGAGTGATAAATCGCTCCGCCAGTAAGGTATCCGCCAATCGCTACGCGCACAACGCAGGGCGAAGAAAACCCGTTATTAGAACGCCAACGAATCAGCGGCAACTCATCCCGCAGTTGCATCATCGCCGGCCAGATGTAATCGAAGAACTGAATCTCCACTACCGGCTTCAGCCCGCGCGTAGCCATACCAACCGCGCGTCCGACGATGTTGGCCTCAGCCAGCGGCGAATTGAAAACCCGATCGCAGCCAAAATCATTCTGCAAGCCGTAGGTCAGTTTAAACACGCCGCCTTTGCCTTTGATCAGCTTCTCCGTCAAATACTGTTGGCGGCTGCAATCGGCCACGTCTTCGCCGAAAACTACAATGCGCTCATCCCGCCGCATCTCATCGCGCAGCGTGGCGTTGATCAGATCGGCCATGGTTTTCGGCGCGACCTTCTTGCCATCCGCAGCGGCAGCTACGGATATCGGTTCCACCTGCAGCGCCGCAGAAGTAGGATCGAAATCCGGCGAATAAATATATTTTAAAATTGTGTCCGGCGTCGGTGGAGCCGCGTCCAAAGCCTGATCGACCGCAACCTGCAAATCGTCTTCTACTTGCTTCTCCAGTTTGTTAATGCCGTTTTCGTCAAGAGTGCCTTCGCGAATCAAAAACATCTGCATCAGCGTAATCGGATCGCGCGCCGCATCGATATTGCGTTCGGCATCCGGCCGGTAAAGCCGCTCGTCATCCGACAGCGAATGCGAATATGGACGGATCACGTGCGCATGAACAAATCCGGGACCCTCGCCGGCCCGGCAATGTGCTAGCGTGCGCTGAAATGCCGCATAGCAAACTACCGGATCGGTGCCGTCGATTTCCTCAAAATGAAAATTCGGAAAGCCCGCGACCAGCCGCGAAATATTTCCCCCGGCAGTTTGCACTTCCACCGGAACCGAAATGGCGTAACCGTTGTCCTCGATCACAAACACGACCGGCAATTTGTTATTGGAAGCGGTGTTCATCGCCTCCCAGAATTCACCCTCGCTGCTGGCGCCATCTCCCAGTGAAACGTAGGTGACTTCATCGCCCTGGAACTTGACGTCTTTGAATTGGCGGTAATCACCCTCGCTCTTCTTGGCTGCTTGCGGATGTCTCGCGAAATAACGTCCAGCTTCCGCGCACCCCACCGCCTGCAGAATCTGCGATCCAGTAGGAGACGACTGCGTGACTACATTCAATTTCGGGAAGCTCCAATGCGAAGGCATTTGCCGTCCGCCAGATTGCGGATCGGCCGCCGCCCCCACAGCCATCAGCAGCATGTCCAGAGGTGTCGCGCCCAGAGCCAGACACAGAGCGCGATCGCGATAGTAGGGATAAAACCAGTCGTAACCGGGCTTCATAGCAAAGCCTGCGGCCAACCCCACCGCCTCGTGACCAGCCCCAGAAATCTGAAAAAAGATTTTTTGCTGGCGCTTGAGCAGGATCTCCCGGTCGTCGAGCCGCCGGGAAGTGTACATGACGCGATAGGCCTCAATCAGCTGCTCGCGAGAAAGACCTTCGTAAGTCTTGCCCTTGCCTCTGATTTTTTCGTCAACCACCCCAGCCGGTTTTGCTTCGGTCTTAGTTGCCATCCTGCTTCCTATTGTAAATCCAGAGCGGGCGACCGAGAACTACAAATGTGAGTTCTCACTGTTCCAATCGACCGTTGTGCCGAAGCGCTTGCGTTCTTGGGCCGAATTCTGCCAGCAGATTATTAGCTGATGGCTGACAGCTGATCGCTGAAAGCTTCTCCAATCATTTATCCTGAAAGCAAGTGATCAAATTCAACCGCCAATTCGATCCCCAGAAGATCAAGCTCCTCATCTTTGATCTGGACGGCACTCTGATCGACTCCCGCCTCGACCTCATCCACTCCGTAAATGCCATGCTAAAGCACCTCGGACGCCCCGAACTCCCCGGCGACGTAATCGCCTCCTACGTAGGCGACGGCGCTCCCATGCTAGTGCGCCGCGCCCTGGGCGATCCTCGCGACGAAGCACTCCTGGAGGATGGCCTGGAGCACTTCCTTGCCTATTACCGCGTGCACAAACTGGACCACACCCACGTCTACGATGGGATCAAAGAAACGCTTGCTTCGGTTCGTAATTCCGACGGCTCTCCTCGCAAAATGGCCGTACTGTCCAACAAACCAGTCAACCCCTCGCGCGCGATCGTGGAAGCCCTCGGCCTCGGCGATTTTTTCCTGCACGTTTATGGCGGAAACAGTTTCTCCACCAAGAAGCCCGATCCCAAGGGCGCACAAACCATCCTCCGCGAAACCAAAACCCGCCCCGATGAAACGCTGATGATCGGAGACTCCTCCGTCGACGTCATAACCGGCCGCAACGCCAGTCTCTGGACCTGCGGCGTAACCTACGGCTTCGCCCCTCACACCCTATGCGAAGCCCCGCCAGACGTAACCGTAGACAGCCCGCAAGATTTAACGGATCTATTAACTCTATGACCTCAGTGTCCTGAGTGGTTAATGCCTTCGGCCGGCCAGCACGATAAACTGACCTCGAGGATGAACAACTTCACCCCCGCCGAACTCCGCAAACTGCGCAGCCTGAAAACTCCCTACGGCATTCAGCGCCTTCTCGACGACATGCCCTACCACTTGGAAGACACCGCCTGGTCCCCGCGCCGCGTGCTGCGCGAAAACAGCAGCCACTGCTGCGAAGGCGCAATCTTCGCCGCCGCAGCCCTGCGTGTAAACGGCTTCCCGCCGCTATTGCTCGATTTCGAAGCCGACCACGACACCGACCACGTCCTCGCCATCTATCGCATCAACGGACACTGGGGTGCCCTCGCCAAGTCCAACTACAGCGGATGCCGCTACCGCGAACCTGTCTACCGCACTCTGCGCGAGTTGGCCATGAGCTACTTCAACCTGTATTTCAACATGCGCCGCGAACGCACCCTGCGCACATTCTCGCGACCCGTAAACTTAACCCGCTTCGACCGCTTGAACTGGATGACCACCGAAGATCCCGTCTGGTTCATCGTGAACTATCTCTTCGACATCAAACACTACAAACTGCTCAGCCTCGAAATGATCAAAACCCTGCACCGCGTGGATGAAAGATTGTTCCAGGCCGAATGCCTGGGAAAAGCCTGCGCCAAGGAATGACCTAGCTTTAGAATTAGACATACCTCGTTGCAACCTCCGGGAACCATCTGGGTTTGAATATCGTAGTTATGTTCGTGCACACCAAACGCGCTCCGCTGATTTTTCTGCTCCTGATGTCGTGGGCCGCATTAGGCCAGGACGCGCCAGCCGCAACTCCCGCGCAAACCCTTTCCGCGGATCAGATCCGCAACCTCATTCGCCAAACTGCGGCCAACGACATGGAGAACGACAAACGCCAGCGCGACTACACCTACATCCAGCGCGAAGAACAACACAAACTCAACGGCGACGGCCAGGTAAAATCCACTGAAACGAAAACTACAGAAATAATGGAACTCTACGGCGAGCAGGTGGAACGCCTCATCGCCAAAGACGACAAACCGCTCTCAGACAAAGACGTCAAGAAAGAAGAAGAAAAAATCCAAAAGATAATCGAGAAGCGCAAAAACGAATCCGACGAAGAACGCAAAAAGCGTGAGAAGAAAGAAGAAAAAGAGCGCGAAGATAACCGCCGCTTTGTCAGCGAAGTTGCCGACGCCTATAACTTCAGCTTTGCCGGCATCGAAACTCTCGCCGGACGTGACACTTACGTCATCGACGGCGAACCGCGCCCCGGATACCAGGGGCACATGAAAGAATCCAAATTCCTGCCCAAATTCCGCTTCCGCGCCTGGATCGACAAAGACGAATCCCAGTGGAAGAAGCTCGACATCCAATGCATCGACACAGTATCCGTCGGCCTGTTCCTAGCGCGCGTTCACAAGGGCTCGCGCATCATCATCGAGCAAACTCGAGTAAACGACGAAGTCTGGCTCCCGCAACACATCGACGTAAAAGTCGACGTCCGCCTGGCCCTCCTGAAAAACTTCAACGTAGAAGACGACATCACCTACCGCGACTACCAAAAGTTCCGCACCAACACAAAAATCATTCCCGTAGGAGAAGCCCAGACCAACCCCTAACGAAGCTTGTGAACACATAACCCCGGACGTCTCGTCCGGGGCCAACTTAAATAGATTTCGTGTTACTAACCCCTCCCGTTCCGTGATACCCACTTCGCGCGTTTCGTATCAGGGTGCGACTTCAGTCGCACCGAAAGTGGCCGGAAGTGAATCGGCTTTAGCCGCTGCCAACATCGTGACTGCCAAAAAAAATCCTCCCGCACTCGCAGGAGGAGCTCAAGGACACCCACGCGATCTAGAAAGTAAACTTCGCCGCCAACTGAATCCCCCGCGGTCCGCCGCCACCCAGAAACGGATTGCCAATGCCCACGTCCCCAGTCGCAACGATCGGATAGCCACCGGTCGCTCCCGCAACCTCGCGCCCATTGACCACCTGGAACCCTCCAGCTCCCGCGTCCGCAATAAACGCCGGCAAGAATGGGTTAGCAAAATTCGGATGGTTCAGCACATTAAAGAACTCCGCCCGAAGCTGCATGCTCAACCGTTCCGTAATTGCCGTAGTCTTATAGATCGCCAGATCCCACTGTTTGTAAGTCGGACCATGCAGTGAATCGCGTCCCTCGTCACCAAAGTGCCGCGTGCCGGGAACGCAATCAGACGCGAAGCCCGATGGCGCAGCCTGTGCCGCCGCCGAAATCGTGCACGGAATCGCAAATGAACTCATGTCCAGATAATTCAACGGGTTGTTTGGATGGTAGACAATAGGTCCGACGACATCGGGCCGGTCGAAACCGAGTCCGCTGCCGCTGTAGTCATCCTCAAAATTGTAATTGAGTTGGAACGGCTGCCCGCTCTGCAAAGTCACCGCGCTGTTCATGCCCCAGCCATTCTTCAGCCGCCGCATGTTTCCACCCATGGTTGGCAGATCATAGGCAAAAATCCAAGTGAAGCGATTGGGCACGTTGAAGTTTGAAGGCCCGTACTCAAGCTGCGGCCGCGTGCTGTCATTCGGCTGCGCTGCGTTCGGTTCGAAATCTTCGCCGTCGCTCGAATTATCCATCGACCGCGACCAGACATAATTCACCATCGAAGTGATGCCATGCCATCCGTTCACGCGGAAGCTGGCCTGCAGCGAGTTGTAATTCGATTGGCCGCTGGAATTCTCCTGCAACACATAGAACGCTCCATAGGGATTGCCCGCAAACGGCCGCGCGGCGCTACCGTAGTCATTAATGCAGTTGCAAGCCACGTCAGCCGCGTTAATCGCCGCCTCACTCGGCTGGCTGATATCGAAGAACCGCCACAAATGATGGCCCTCCGACCCTACATACCCGATCTGCAGCACCGTCTTGCTCGTAATCTGCTGCTGGAAATTCAGGTTGTAGTTTTCCATATAGGGCGAACGTATGTTGCGGTCAAAGGCAAAAACGTCGCACTCAAAACTGCACGTCGTGGTCGGCGTAAATACCGGAACACCTGGAACAATGGGACCACCCGCCGCAGTTGTCGAAAGAATTGGGTTCGGTCCGATATTGTTATACACGGGGCCGGGATCAAAAAATGGCGAGTACGGCAGGTGTCCCAGCGCCATGTCCTGCGAGAAAGCATCAAAGAAAATCCCGTAGCCAGCCCGCAGCACCGTCCTTCCTTTTCCAGTTACGTCCCACGCCATGCTCAGCCGCGGAGCTACATTCTTGTAGTCTGGGTTGTACAGACCGCTCAATCCCGGCTGTCCTACCTGTGTCAGCGTAAACGTGCCTGTACCCGGCGCCGGAGCCTCGCTGGTAATGTTGCTCATCAGGTTATTCTTCTCGCTAATTACGCCAAAGTAGTCCCAGCGCAACCCGTAATTAAACGTCAATCGAGGCGTGGCGCGGAAGCTGTCCTGCACGTAGAAACCATAATTGTTCTCAGATGTATGGCGGATGGTATCTCCGAAGTATTGGAAACCGCCCGTTACCGTGCCAGAGAGAAAATTTGCCAGACTGTTGAATTTCAACTCCCCGCGGAAATCCTTGTCGTCATATTGCTGAATCGTCGTGCGGTGATAGTCGAAGCCAATCTTGAAGTCGTGCTTATTCACCTTCCAGGAGAAGTTTTCGATCACTTGGTCATTGCTGTCTACTCGGTGCCGCGGATCGCCGCCATTCGCCCCCAGTTGCGCTACGCCGCTCACCAATATGAGCGGCAACCCAGCATTGATGGCGCCACTATTGAGGCCAATCGAACTCGGTTGAAATCCCTGGTCGGCAGGGAAAAAACCCTCCGCAAACCGATTCCACCCGACTCGCACTTCATTCACCTTGTTAGATCCCATCGTGCGCACGTAAGAAATGGAAACCAGCTGCACACGCGTGGGTGTGTAGGTGTTGAAGCCCGGCAACTGCCCACCACTAGCCGTTAGTTGTAAGGGAAACGACTGCACGCTATCGCCAAAAAAGTAACGGCCCGAAATGCTGTTATTGATATTGAAGTGGTGATCGATTTTCCCGATCACGCTGGTGAGCCGGTTGAACGATGGCGACACAACCGAAGAGTTCGGGCAAGCCGTCGTGGTACCAAGATTCGGCGCAGGCCAAGGATTGCGCGCAATCAGCGCAGCAATAACCGGATTGCTCGCCTGACTCGGGCTCAAAGAGCCATTCGGCGCAGTTCCCACCGGAACGCATGCCAGCGTCACCACCCCTACCGGCTCTTGCTGGCCTTCGTAGTCTGCATAAAAAAAGGTCTTATTCCTGATGATGGGTCCGCCCAAAGAACCCCCGTACTGATTGTTATGAAATGGCGCTTTTGGCTGGCTGTCAGGATTGAAATAATTGCGCGCATCCAGCGCATCGTTGCGGAAATACTCGGCCGCCGTTCCATGCAAAGAATTCGTCCCGCTCTTGGTGACGATGTTCACCACCGCACCTGCATTCCGTCCATACTCCGGCTGGAAGTTCGAAATCACATTCACTTCCGCAACTGCATCGATCGGCAAAATCGTAGACGGATCGCCAAACACGCCGGCCTCGTTAATCGCCGGATCGTTGCGGTAGCCATCGTTCATGTCAGTTCCGTCGAGCAGATAATTGTTCGAACGCCCGCGCGCCCCGTTCATCGAAAACTCGCCAAACGATCCCGGCGAATCTGAGATCTGATCGGGAGAGCCGGATACACCGGGGTTTAGATAAATCAACTTGGTATAATCGCGCCCGTTTACTGGAAGGTTCTTCACCGTCTCAGATGTGAGTACGCCGCCAAGATCATTGGTCGTAGTTTCTACCTGCGGCAGGCTCTCGCCAGAAACTTCCACTTTCTCACTAACTTGTCCGGGCTTGAGAGCAATATCCACGCGCCGCTCGCTGGCCACGTCTACTGCAACGTCGCTAGTTACCGAGCTTTGAAATCCGCTCTGTGAAACAGTGACGGAGTAAGTCCCGACCTGAAGTTCCGACACGGTATAACTGCCGTCCGCGCTGGTCCGGGTAGCCCGGTCTACGCCGGTATTCGTGTTATGCACCGTGACCGTCGCGCCGGAAACCACTGCGCCCGATGCGTCCGTGACCGTCCCCAAAATTGTTCCACGGAATGTCTGAGCCACCAGCGCGGTGGCAAATAGAAGAACCAAACCCGACAGCAACATCCGCAATTTCATGATCTTTCTCCCCTTCAACGCCAACTCATTTATTGCGACCAGATTTATGCGCGACCGATTCGCATCCAGTCTAGTGCCATCTTGATGAAGAGCAGCCATCTAAAATTTGCATAGGTACCATCAGAATCAGCAAGATAAGAAAACGCCCCATTTGCGTGACAGGCATTGTAGCGCATGCCAGCCGCAAAGCAAGTGTGAAGCGGGTTTACCCACAAAAGTTTGGGGAGAGACGGGCGCCTCGCCAGTCCAGGCGGGGCAGACCCTGTGTGGGGACGAGCGGATCGCCCGCCTAACCGAAACTCGTGTAGGAATGAGCCCAGACCTTGGGCGGCCCGTATTCTTAAATTTCGAAATAGCTCAGAGGGTCACTTAGTTACCCGAAACACCAGGTTGCTCTTGAGCGTTCCATTGGGTGTCGTCACTTCGACTGTGCCAGTGGTCGCGCCTGCAGGGACGGTGGTCTTGATTTCGGACTTGGAACCCACGGTGAATCTCGCCGCCGTGCCGTTAAAGGTGACGCTGCTCGCGCCAGTCAGATCGGTCCCAAGTATCTTGACCGCTGTCCCCACCTTGCCGGACGTCGGCTGGGGTTCCACAAACGGCCCCAGACCCACAGACAGGCTGAAGACCGTTCCGTAGTCGTCGTATGATTCGCCGTCCGGGATGAAACCGCCCACCACGGTGGTACCGTAGAGGTTCCCATCGGTGTACTGGACCAACCCCGCATGGGGATTGGCGCCGTCCGTGCCGTCGAAGCTGTGCAGCGTCGTCAGCTTGCCCTTTGGGGTGATTTTGAAGACCGTGCCACAGCCGCCGTCTGAGAGGCAGTTGGCCCCGCCGAAATCGGTTGTCCCGTAGAGGTTCCCATCGGTGGCTTGGATCAGTCCCGCGTAGGGACTGGAGCCGTCCTTGCAACCGCTTTTCGAGCAGAAGGTGTAAAGCAACGTGAAGGTGCCGCTTGGCGTGATTTTGAAGATCGTGCCAGCGCCGTTGTAGACGTTGCCTGCTACGGTCGTCCCGTAGAAGTTCCCATCGGTGGCTTGGACCAACCCCGCGTAGGGACTTCCTCCGTCCTTGCAACCGCTTTTCGAGCAAAAGGTGTAAAGCAACGTGAAGGTGCCGCTTGGGGTGACTTTGAAGACCGTGCCAGCGCCGTTGGCCCCGCCGCTTTCGGTGGTCCCGTAGAAGTTCCCATCGGTGGCCTGGACCACTCCCGCGTACGGGTTCGCGCCGTCCGTGCCGTTTTCGAAACTGTAAAGTGTCGTGACCGTGCCGCTTGGAGTGATCTTGAACACCTCTCCGTAGTACTCGTATGAGCCGCCCATCTCGGTCGTCCCGTAGAGGTTGCCATCGGTGGCCTGGACGAGCCCTGCGTATGGATTGGCGCCTTCCGAACCGTTGAACTGGTGCAGCGTCGTCAGCTTGCCACTTGAGGTGATTCTGAAGACCGTGCCATAGCCGTGGGCTGTGCCAGCCACCGTTGTCCCGTATAGGGCCCCATTGGTAGCTTGGGCCAGCCCTGCGAAGGGGTAGCAGCCGTCCTCGTTTTTGAAAATGAGCAGCCTCGTCAGCGTGCCGGTTGGCGTGATTTTGAAGACCGTGCCACAGCCGTGGGCTACGAATTGAGTCGTCCCGTAGAGGTTGCCATCGGTGGCCTGAACCAGCCCCGCGACGGGACCCCAACCGTCCTCGCCGTCGAAGCTGTGCAGTGTGGTCAGCGTCTGCGCTGAGAGCGAGAGAACAACAGACAAGAATCCACCGAACATGCAACTTATGCGAAGAATCTTCATTGAAACTTCCTCCTGCAACCTTGTTTTGCGCTTGAAACGAGATGCCGATTGCGAATCCCCTCTAACGTAAACAGGTTTCCCGTGACTTCTGGCCGTTCGCCTCAGGGGGCGTTGCGTCCCCTGGCCGGGACTGCTCTTCGGGGAGGCAGGACGTATTTAATGAGACAGGAGTGGGCGCGTCATGTCAGTAACAGAAGTCACACAGCGATGTGCGGTGGTGGGCGAGCGTCGCAACTGTTGCAAAATCGCCTCTCTGACAATGTCGGCCCGTGTCAAGCACTTTTTGAGCACACTGCAGCATGCACTCAGAGAAGAGCGCCATTTCGCTCTCATGGATGGTGTTGCCTTTGCTTTTCCAACCGTAGGCTCGCTCGTAATCGTTTTCAGGTCAGGACTCAGTCCGACCCATGCATCTCTTCGGTCGCAACCGCGATCATGATTACTACTTCGAACTCCTCAGTGAAGAGGAGCAGGACGCCCAATCAGTTACTCGGTGTTCGACTTCACACCATGGCGATTTCCGGGCTGTCCCGCGTGCGAACCGAACTTGTTCCACTGCTGATAGTCCCATCCCTTGCGCCACATCCAATACAGACGAACCGCCAGCTTCCGGGCCATGGCGACCTTGGCGGTCTTCCGTCCTCGCCGCATCATCAAGTGGAGATACTTGCTGCGCCACTCCGGCAGAATGCGCACCGTCACCTGTGCCGCTTCCACCAGCAAGAAGCGCATCATCGAACTCCCCTGTTTGGTGATGTGTCCCAGGCGTCGTCGATTGCCGCTGGAATCTTCCAACGGCACCAGCCCCAGGTAGCTCGCGATCTGCTTCCCACACTGAAAGCGCTCTGCTTTCCCGACGATCAGCACAAAAGCCAGCGCGGTTAAGGCCCCGACTCCGGGATGCGTCATGAGTCGCCGCGCCTCCGGACACTTCTCAACTTCCTGCTCGATCGCCTGGCTCAACTCCGTGATGGTCGGGTTCAGTCGATCCATCAGCTCCAGCAGATCGCGCCGTCGCCGGCTGGCCCACGGAGCCAGTCGAAATGCTTCCAGTTGCTGCCGCCCGTGCTCCCGCCACAACCGCTTCTTGCAGCGCAGGCCTTCGTTCAGGGCCACCGCTTGCAACTGGTTCATGATCCGCGTGCGCGCCTGCACCATGCGATGCCGATGCCACAGCAGTTGCCGCAGATCCCGGTTCTCCCAGCTCGGCACCCAGATCTTGGGGAAGCGATCTTCCAGCATCAACCGCAGAATCAACTGTGCATCCTGGCGATCGGTCTTCTGCTTGCGTACACGTCGGGTCCGGATTTCTGCCGCATCTCCAATCCAAAGTTCAATCTGCAACTCGGCCAGCAGTCGTTCGAACCAGCGCGCGTGCCCGCTGGCTTCCATTCCCACACGCACCTTTTGACCTGCAGCCGCCACCGCGCGATAGAACGCCTCCGCTTCCTCGCGATGCCCCAGCCGTTTTTCCTGAAACTCTCCACTGTCGGTATCCACCGCAGCAATTTGCTGAAACTCGGGGTGAAAATCTACTCCTATAATGATCATTGTTCGGCTCCTTTCTCCCGAGCCTGTTGGTTGGATTCAGCACCACCAACTTTACTCGGGCGTGGGAGCCGACATTGTCATGGAATCAGTTACGCTCACTGAGCAACAGTCAGTTACGCTCACTGAGCAACAGTCAAAACGTGTAATCCTGGTTGCGACAGCTATCGCCAGACAGTGCCTCGACGTGACGCAAAAATGTGCGATCTTGGATCGAGACCTTCTTGCCTTGACCTCCCTTCTCCTACTCCGTACCAGTGCCGCTGAGCGCCACCGTTTGCGGGCTCGCACCTCCGTCGTCCTTTACCTCAAGCGTCGCAGTTTTTGGCCCTGTGCTCTTAGGCGTAAAGGTTACGCTGATGGAGCAGCTTCCTCCCGCCGGTACACTAGTCCCACAGTTATTGGTCTGAGCAAATTGAAACAAAGCCCGTGCCGTTTACCGTGAGCGTAAATTGCGCTCCGCCCGGCGCCGTAGCGTCAGGCAGGAGAGGCAGGTTGATGAAAGGTACGGGAGCCTGCGCGTAACTCAGTACCGATACCAATCCCAGCAAAAGCACACCGAGGAGGGTCGCATGTTTTCTCATTTGATTTCTCCTGATTTTCCTGCCGGTGGGTGGCAGTGCGGCTTACCAACAACTGCCGGGTCGTCGAAAGGCTACCAACGAACCAGGGGGGTCGCGATCAACTTTAGTCAGGCCGAGAGGAGCGTGCAGTGATCGAGGGCACACTGCAATGTGACTTGGTGGGCCGAATCGTTCGGTGAGTGTTCTGCAGACCTGGGACTATCCAGCAGCGGAGCTTTTTCCCTTTTGACAATTGAATGGACGGGATAACTGGCGCAAAATTCTATGACACTCATAATCCTGCCCGACCGACGCCCGTGTGGGGATGGGCGCCTCGCGAGCCTGCCCTGAGCGAAGTCGAAGGGTCCAGGCGGAGCAAAGCTCCGCACCGCCTTCGAAACCAGAAGGCACTATCGGATCAAACTAGCTCATCCGCGTAAACGTGAAGTCCCCTTCCCCAGTACAACCAGGCGTCAACCCGGCCAAAGTCCAACCGCCGGAGATCGCGTTGTTGTTGACCGTCCCCTGAAGAGTAAGCGTGTTGTCGCTAGGAGTTGCCGACGTAATGGTCAGCTGAAATGAACCGCTAAGATTGCCATTAAAATTCCCACTCAAAACAAACGAACCAGTCTGCGACGCCGC
>CAVYQB010000034.1:0-413488 GCA_963770465.1 uncultured Acidobacteriota bacterium | reverse complement strand
TTTATGCCGCGTCAGCCACTGGCGCGGATTCGGTACAGCACGCGGCCACGGTGACATTGACAGTGCAGTGATGCCCTAGCCGATCTCGCACCGTCCAGGATGAAAGCATTATAAAAAATGGCCGGGAATTCTTGTTGCACGGTACCTTGAAGACGCCAGAACCTCCTCCCGGTCAGCGAAGGCCGCACGAACCGAAGTGAACCGTGGGTGTAGAATCCGGGAATGATGCCACTGAAGAAGGGCCAGCAGGTCCTCATCAAGAATGCCCGCGCCCTCGTCGGAACTGTGGTAGCTGCCCGTCCAGAGCAACCGGGTGTGGCGGAGGAAGACAGGCTTTACAAAGTTCGCATTGACGACACTTGTGTTTGCCGGAACGCGGACCTACAAACCGTTGAGGAGAGCACCGAAATGGACCTCTACAGTCGGGAAGGGAGTGCGGAACTGCAACGCATGGGCGAAGCACTCGAAAAGTGGCTTGCGAACAATAGCGACCGTGCAGCGTGGGACCAGTTCGCGGAATCGGGCAGAAAGCTGGGGATTATCCTACCCCCTAAGGCAGGACGCCAAGGCCGGGAAGTGAAACCGGCGCCGCGTGGCGGGAAGTAGGAGGGGGATTTTTCTTATGTCAGTTGGCGACAATGTACGCACCAGAATCAATACGGTTGAAGTGGCCCTGAAGGATGCGGGTGCGGAGAACGCGGTCAACGCGATTGTGGACGTGCTCAAGGAGATTGCCAACGCGCTGGACGAGGTAGAACGCCGAGCCGAGCGCGCGGGGAAGTGAATCGCCGAGATGTTCACCCACGAAGTCATCGAAGAAACAAGTGGCCGTCACCTCGGCGAACTAAGAGTTCGAGCGCTAGGTTCAGAACGATGAATGCGTAGAGTCATGGGGTGCCTATGTTACCGATGACTCAGCGGCGACCTAGCAGTCGGGCAGATAATGCGCCTGTACGTGAAATATGGTAAATGACCATCCCGAGACTGAACAAAAGACTTCTGCCGAGGTACTGGCCATTGCTTTGTTAAACGAACAATTTGGCCAAAATCGTGCCGTTCAAAAAGCCGCTGATACCCGACAGGAACTAACATGAAGGCAATGCCGCCGCCTAAAGCAGACTCGCAACTGACAGCCAGTGCTCGCGAATCTCTCGCACACGGTTTCGGTTATCAAGAAAAAGTCGAGGATGTCGGCTCAAAACTGTTGGCCAGTTGAGGAGACCTGAGCAAGACGGGCTCCACACACTTACCGCATTGGACCCGAATGGACTCAAAGAAGATCAATGTGGGATTTCAACATCAAGGGAAAAAGCTGCTGGGCCTTGAGTTGAAGATTACCCCAAATGCCAACATCTACATGTTGGTGTTTGAGCGGGGTCATAGACGGATGCACATTTCGTATCATGCGGATGGGCGGTTGCATTTCAAGGCTGACCGCCCGAAAGCCGATAGTGTCCTCATCGAGAGTGATTTTCCAACCGGGAGAATGGAGCCTTTGGTCAATCGCTTGATTCGTCCCTCAGAGGTTGTTGACCGCCAAGAGTTCGGGGTTACTGGATGGGGCATGGCAGATGTGGAAAAAGCTGGCCTAAATCTGTTTGCTCCAAATGCAGAGGATGTATTGATTATTCAGCCTGAGGCCTTGAGCCTCGGATTCTGCGTCAGTGTTGTCGGCCCCCAAGCGTCTCCTCGTGCTGCTAGAGGTGGCGACCCCATTCTCGAACGGCGATACGTTCAGGGGGTTGTGGCGCTTGAAATAGAAGTATTTGACTGGCTTAGGCAGTAGTTGTCTAAGAAACCTCCCAAAGTATCTTTCGGTAAAAGCGCCCGTTCATAGCCGTTTCTAGAACCTGGTCATCGGTCGCTACGCGGCTTTCGTTCCACTTCGCCTTCTTCCGCGTGGACGCCGCTTGGCCGCGGCTCGGGCAGGCGTTTCGGACTGCGCCGGTTTCGCGCCAAACAAACACCAACCCCGTTTGGCACTCGCCGCGCTTTCCCTCACGCCCTGCCACCCTCCCTCGGGCTCCGTTCTGTCCTTTTCACCGTCCCGTTTGTTTTCGTCCGCTGGCGCTTAAGTGAAGAACGAAAACAAGCCGGTAACGGCAGAAAAGGAAAAAACAATGAAATTAGAAGAGATCAAGAACAAGAGCAACGAGGCAGTCAGCTATCTGGTGGCAGCACTGGAGTCAGGACAGAGTGATGTGTTGACGCAGTATCTCAACGCGATGGCCCGATTTCATCACTACAGCTTTGGCAACGTCATGCTGATTGCTCGGCAGAAACCACAAGCAACCAACGTCGCAGGCATTCGCACTTGGAACTCGCTTGGCCGCTTCGTGAAACGCGGAGAAAAAGGCATCCTCATTCTTGCCCCGATGATTGGCCACAAGAAGACTGACGGTTCAGCAGGGTCTACCGCGGACGCGAAGGAGGCCACGGCGCAACTGTACGGGTTCCGCGCTGTGTACGTGTTCGATGTCAGTCAGACTGAGGGCAAAGACCTTCCAGCATTGACAGAAGTGCAAGGCGAAGTGAGCGGCTACCGCGAACGCCTCGTGAAGTTCGTCGAGAGCCAGAACGTTACCTTGAACTACTCGGAACGGATCGCGCCTGCGAAGGGTTTGTCTTTCGGCGGGAAGATTACCCTTCTTTCCGGGATGCAGCCTGCCGAGGAGTTTTCTACTCTCGTGCATGAGATCGCCCACGAGATGCTGCATCGTGGCGAACGCCGTACCCTGACCACGAAGCAGGTACGCGAAACCGAAGCCGAGGCCGTGGCCTTCGTGGTATGCCAGTCCGTCGGACTTCAGACTGGAACCGCGTCCGCCGACTACATCCAGCTTTGGCATGGAGACGCGAAGCTACTACAAGAAAGCCTGGAAGTCGTCCAGCACACGGCTGCCGTTATCCTCGGGGGCATCGCCCCCGAGGAGGGCGCGCTTGGCCCCATAGCAGCTTAGGAGGCCCCCACATTCCCGTTCTTTATCCGCTCTTTACATGCTTCCCTGATGACAGAGGAAGTAGTACGATTGCGTTGGTTTCTTCCCAAAGCTTTGAGGGGGCCAAGCCGCTATCCGCAGCCTTCAATGGTTTCGCAGTAGATAGCGGCTTGTTTCGTCTGTCGTCACGATGCCGTTGCGCCTCCGGTTCACAATGAAACATCTGTGCCGCCTCAAAAAATAGCCCCGTCGCTACCCATCTAGCAGAAACTTTTCCCGCGACTCTGGGTTCTAACCCTCCAAATGCCTTGCCAGCCGCCGCCTCCAGCCCAGTGGACTTCTGCACTTTGAATCCCGGAGAAAGCGGGGGCCAATGTTCAGGAGGTGGCTCGTGGTTAGCGTTCGGGTAGAGGCCACCCAGGAAGAGATCGCTCTCATAACCCAGGCAGCCCGGAAACTGGGCCTTACTCCGTCCCAATTCATTACACGCGCAGCTACGAGCCCCCGCAGCAAACAGAAGTTTTGCAAGACCGCGGGTCGCAGCTACTCATCTCCCGGAAAGACGAGGTTGCCGCTTCGGAAACGGAAATCTTGATAGATATAGGACTGTCGTATCGGCTACAATCGAAAATCGTGATTGCCGGGATGCATTCTCAGCCCGTTTACCACAGGGCGAATCGTTCTATAATTCGCGCGACAAACAAGCGCAGGAGGGGTTAAATGAAGCGACCCAAGCGCAAGATGTCCCCTGGCGTTTCACGCGCCCGACGCCCCAAGACGGGAAACAACAAGGGAATGTTGATTCTGCTTAACGAAGAGGAAAAGATGAGCATTGAGCAAGCGGCAGCGAAAGAAGGAGTTAGTATGAGCCGCTTCATTGTTGAGCGCGCCTTGAACGCCGCCAAGCGCATCTTGTCGCAAACTGCTTAGATGCAACTCGCCGATAAGCTACCTTTTCTGATCTTTCCCTGAATCCTCGATCCACGCTATCCAAAAGCTCTTCTGCTCTCCCGAACTGACATCGCAACATTTACCGACCACCTGGGTTCGAGTGGAA
Organism: uncultured Acidobacteriota bacterium; assembly: GCA_963770465.1. Taxonomy (GTDB): domain Bacteria; phylum Acidobacteriota; class Terriglobia; order Terriglobales; family Acidobacteriaceae; genus JABDBE01. Next base: position 409,492 of record CAVYQB010000034.1, on the reverse strand, counting down.
TTATAGATATATACGTACAACCAATTTCATGATTGACGTAGTCATATATCTAACTGGCCGACGGTAGGGGCGGCCCCCGGAGGTTTGAGATGGCTGAGAGTCCAAGTCCGACAACTGGTGTACCAAGAGTACGGCCAGTGAAGAAGTTCCTGAAAAAGGGCACATTGACATTTGGCACCTGCCTAGCTCTTGCGGATGAGGTTTTCGCGCAGCAGGGCGGTGGTTCTCCCTGGACGCAGGCCGTTCAGGCACTACAGGCAGCCTTTACCGGCCCAATTGCCACCGGGCTGGCCTTGGTTGCCATCGTGGTGGGCGGTCTGATGTTTGCTTTTGGCGAAGGTGCGGCCAAGCGCACCTTAGCCGGCGTGATCTTCGGTGTGGGCATGGCCGTGGGAGCCGTGAACTTCATGTCTTGGCTGTTTCCGTGACGGAAACGGCCACCCGCCATACGAGGAAACAATGGAACGAAGACGCAATCCCGTATTCCGTGCGCTCAACGCTCCCCTCACACTCATGGGAGCGGAGAGGAAGCTGTTTTTCTTTGCCCTAGTCATGGGTGCAGCCGTCTTCAACCTGCTGCACACGTTTCTTGGCGGAATCCTGATGTTCTCGCTTTTGTACTGGTTTGCCCGCTGGGCCACCAAAACCGATCCTGAGATTCTCCGCCTACTACTCAATTCGTCAAAGACCCGCAACCAGTACGACCCGATGAAGTTCGCCCCGGTGCCCGTTCGGAAGGTGCACCATGTTTAGGCTGGCTACCGCCCTCAAGAGTTACCGCGAAGCGGGCGCGCTAAACGACCAGATCAATCTGTTTGGCTTCGTGGACGACCGCGCATTCCTGACCAAGTCTGGGGATTTGGGAATGGTTCTGGCGGTGAAGGGAGTGGACTACGAGTGTCTCGCCGCCAGCGAGATCGACAACTACACCAAACGCTTGGAGTCGGCATTAAAGATCCTGGACGACAGATGCCGCATCTACCAGTACCTCTTCAAAGGCAGCAACCCGGCCATTCCGAGCAAGAGCCACGAGAATCCGATCGTAAACGCGGCTATCGAGAACCGAATCGCGTACCTCAAGAATAAGGCTGACAGCCTGTACGGACTCACGATCTACTTCGTCGTCTTGCTGGAAAGCCCTCCGGCCAAGAGGACGGCCTCCCGCATCCTGACGACCGTCAACTCCGACCCGAAGCGCTCCATGAGCGAGCTCAAGGCACTTCTGTCAACTGAAAAGCAAGTTGCTCTGGTCGGAGAGGAGATCAAGGCGGCGCAGGCTGTCCTTGCACAAAAAGTGTCCAGCTTCATCCTGCAGGTCAATGATTTCCTGCCGGTTGAACTTCTCAACAAGCAGCAGGCCTTCCGTTTTCTGAAGCAGATTCTCAACTTTGCTCCGCACAAACTCGAATCTGCACGGCTCAAACACGACACATTCCTTGACTACTATCTGTGCGAGTCCCACATCGAGTGTCACCGCGGATTTCTCCGCGTGGACGACTACTACGTGCGCGTGCTGACGCTTAAAGAGCCGTCCGCACAAAGTCTCCCGTTGATCTTTGAAAAGCTTCTGGAAGTCCAGGCCAATTTTTTTGTCGCAACGGAATGGAAGAAAGAAGAGCCCGACAAAACCCGCAGCCGAATTCATTCCCGCAGACGGCACTTCCACAACACGAAGCAGTCTTTCGTGAGCTATCTGAATACTTCGGACGCCGGGCCAGCGGCGCAGGACATTCTCATCGACGATTCCAAGGAAGCTCAAATCCACAGTCTCGGTGAAGCCCTGAAAGAATTGGAAGTCAAGGGCAACTACTTCGGGGAATTCTCATTGACGGTGGTCGTCTACGACCTCGACTTGGCGAAGGTCCAAGCAGCCTGTGCGGAGTTTTATAAGGTCTTCAGCGTTCATGACGCCCAGCTGTACGAAGAGCGCTACAACCTGCTCAACGCCTACCTCGCGACTGTGCCAAGCAACTCGGCATTCAATCTACGCAGATTGCTCGTCACGAATGCCAACTACGCGGACTATTCGTTCCTGTTTACACTGCACACGGGTGACCGGGAAAACCCGCATCTGAAGCAGGAATACCTTGCGGTTCTCGAAACCAGCTATCACACACCATATTTCTTGAATCTGCACTATCGTGACGTGGCGCACACGGTCATTCTCGGCCGTACAGGATCGGGCAAGTCTTTTCTGCTGAACTTTCTCATCACCAATCTGCAGAAATACGAGCCTTACACGTTCATTTTCGACTTGGGCGGGAGTTTCGGAAGCCTCACCCAGCTCTTCGGCGGCTCTTATCTCAAGGTAGGCATCGAATCCCGAGATTTCAAGATCAACCCTTTTGGGCTGTCGGCTTCAAAGCGGAACCTTGATTTCTTGACCATCTTCGTTCGGGTTCTGGCGGAATCCCAGGGCGACGCGCTCAACGGCACCCAAGAGCGGGAGTTGTACGAACAGATTCAGAACCTTTACGAACTCGACGATCCAACCCTCCATACCCTCGGCACGTTGGGCAACACGCTCCGCCGCGATCTGGACAGCCGTCTCTATAAGTGGAAGCAGGGCGGCCAGTTCGGATTTCTCTTTGACAACGCGGAGGACACTGTCAGCTTCTCGCGTTTCCAGTGTCTCGATTTTCAGGGTATGCGGGAGTACCCGCAGGTGCTGGAGCCACTGCTCTTCTACGTCCTGCATCGAGCCGACGCCATCATCCGCGATCCGCAGATCAGTCACGTCTTCAAGGCGTTTTTCATCGACGAAGCTTGGGTGTTCCTTAAGAATCCCAGCATCCGGGCTTACATCGTTGAAGCCCTCAAGACCTGGCGGAAGCACAACGCCGCGCTCGTGCTTTCCACGCAATCACTGGACGAACTGCGGAAGTCCGACATCCTCGACGTGATTCTTGAAAGCTGCGTCACCAAGATTTTTCTGGCCAACCCCGAGATGGACCGGGAGCTTTACCAGCAGCACTTTCACCTCAATGACCACGAGATCGAGTTGATCGCCGCCCTCGTTCCAAAGCAGCAAATGCTCATCAAGACGCCCGACACGTCGAAAGTTGCCAATCTCAACGTAGATGCCAAGAGCTACTGGCTTTACACCAATGACCCGTTCGACAACCGCAAGCGTGACGAAGCAATCGCCACCTACGGTTTCGAGAAGGGTTTGGAGGTTTCTCGCCGGAATTCATCCGGCTTCGACCGATGCAAGAAAAGATTCCGCTGGAGGTTCGTTATGAAACTGTTCGCTTGCCGCGTTGTGTTGCTACTGGTTTGCTTGTGTCCGTCCGCGCTCGTTCGCGCCGACAACGGCGCACGAGTCGTGAAATATTCGCAGACCGACATTATTCCCATCCACGCCAAGGTCCGCTTTTCGACCCTGATCGTCTTGCCTGCCGACGAGGAGATTCTTGACTTCACCACCGGCGACAAAGAGTTCTGGATCATCAACGGCACCCACAATCTTTGCTACTTGCATCCCGCCCAGGTGGGAATCCGCAGCAATCTCAATCTCGTCACGGCCAGCGGGCACCTTTACTCGTTCCTGTTGACCGAGATCAGCAAGCAACCCGGAACCGAACCCGACCTCAAAGTGTTTGTCACGCCCAGCGACGCAGCAGGGCTTGCCGGGAACATCACGCCATCCAAGTACGTCCGCGCCAGCGAAGTGGACGCCTACAAGAGCGAGCTGGCAGACGTTCGCAGCCAGCTTGTTCAGGAACAGCGACGCACATTAGACCAAATCACGAGACAAGTTGCCGCCTACAAACAGAAATATCCGACGAAACTCCAATTCGACTACGCCCTCGACAAGAAAGCTCAGCTCGCGCCCTTCCTTGTCTCCGAGATTTACCACGATGACAGTTTTACTTACATCAAGTCCGCTGCCAGTGAGAGACCTGCGATTTACGAGATGAAGGACGGCAAACCGAACCTCGTCAATTTCGACTACGAGAACGGCGTGTACATCGTCCCCAAGATCATCGACAGCGGCTATCTCATCGTGGGCAAGAAGCGCGCGACCTTTAGCCGGCAAGGAACGACGCAGGCCCGAGCGAGCGAGTGAGGATTTTATGGAACAGGCAATCAAAGACAAGGCTCCAAAGCCCGCAGGGCTCGTCCCAAAGAATCTCCAAGCATTCCTTCTCGTCGGACTGGCCCTGCTGATGGTTCTCGTCATGGCCCTCACTGGGCACAAGCGCCCGATAGCACCCAAGAACGCGGAAACAACGTCGGCAGTGCCGAACATAGTTCCCGTGAATACCGATAAGGTCAATGACTTTCAGAAAGGCATTGAGCAGACGCAGCGCGAATCCGCGCCGCAGGCTGAGGAGGCATTGCTCCAGAGACAGAGGCAATTGGCTGCGCAGGGGATGGGATCGGCCCAGCCCTTTCCATCAACGCCCTATGGAACCCCGGTCACCTCTGCTTATCCCAACGGCGCGTACCCGCCAGGTGCCTACGCCGCCGCGCCTTCTCAGCCTGCGGAAGGACAAACTGACCCGATCAAAGACGAACAGAAGAAACGCGCGTATTTGTCAATGTTCTCCGACAACGTGGCACTCACCTACCGGAAGGAGTTACGGGATCAAGGCCGTGGTACGTCTGCGCTTGCAGCGCCAGACCAACTCGCAAGTCAGGCAAACGCCGAGCTCGCCCACGGAGAGGCGATTCTGGCCGAGGCGCAGAAGGCAGGGCTTGCTCCGCAGACTCCCGCAACAAATACCCCTCTTCTCAATGCCGCATCGATTCAGAGCGCCGCGGACTCCTCTGGACAGAAAAGCACTGATCCGAAGGCCCCAGACCCAAGCGCTGCTAACACATCCGCCGAGAGCAAGAAATATGTGCTGTTTGAAGGCACGGTGCTTGAAGCGCTGCTAATCAACAGGCTCGACGGCAGCTTCTCCGGCCCGGTTGATGGTCTGCTCTCTACAAACGTCTATTCGCACGACCGCCAGCACGTGCTCATCCCAGCAGGGACCAAGATTCTGGGCGAGGCCAAGAAAGTAGATACTTTCGGCCAAGTGCGCCTCGCCGTCACCTTCCATCGGCTCATTATGCCCGATGGATTCTCCGTCAACCTTGACCAGTTCAAAGGCTTGGACCAAGCCGGAGCCACCGCGCTCAAGGACAAGGTCAACAACCATTACGCCAAAATCTTTGGCGCATCGCTCGCCCTCGGTGTCCTTGGCGGCGTGGCCCAGATCGGAACCGGCAGCGCCCTCACCTCAACGGGCACGGAACGAATCCAGGAGGGATTCGGAGTCGGCATGGCCAGTGCCGGAGAGGATGTCCTCGACCGATTTCTCAACATCATGCCGACGGTTACGATCCGCGAAGGGACACGCATCAAGATTTACCTGTCGAACGACCTGCTGCTGCCCGATTATGGCAGCCACCCTGTTCCATCCGACATTTGAAGGAGAACGCCAATTCTGAAAAGGAGACCACCATGAAGAAGTTTTTGACCATCACGTTAATTGTTTTGGCCTTGGCCGCAATGCCTGGACGAGCGAACGCCCAGTTCGGCTCGGGCATTGTCTACGATCCGACCAATTTCCACCAAGCCCTGCTCCGGTACGCCCAACTGATCGCCCAGTTGAACCAGCTGCGCGCCACCTACATGCAAATCGTCAATGCCTATCAACTCGCCCAGCGGATGTCACAGGGCCTTCCCAACATGCAGACCCGATATGCCACGACATGGTCACCTTGGGGCTATGGCAGTGCCCAAGACACCTACGGAAACACAGGATCCTGGATCACCGGCGTGAACTCGGGAAGCCTTTCGAGCGTTCTTAGCGGCTTCCAGCAAGCCACAAGTGCGCTGTCCCTTTACACGCCTGCCCTGCTTGCCGCGATGCCCGCAGGCGAAGCACGGCGAATCCAGTCCGACATTGCAACCATTGAACTCATCGACGGAGCGGCACAAAACGCAATGGCCACGATCGGTGGAATCCGTACCCGTTCGCTTCAAACCACCAACGCCATCGGCAACATTCAATACGATTCTCTGTCCGATGATCCCAACCTGAACAGCGAAGTGTCGGTCCTGAACAAGGTCAATGCCACGAACGTCCTGTCACTGCAAAACGCTCAGGACACGAACAAGCTGCTCGTCGCCATCCTTGAACAGCAGACCATTCTCTCGAAACAGCTTCGCGATTCTGCCACCAACATCGCGAATGCCGACATCGACCGCCGCCAGAACAGCGCGAACCTGAACCAGCAGCTGACCGGCAGCATCGGGCAATCACTCAACAGCTACACGCTGCCATAGGCCCGGTAAAAGGGAAGGAAAGGAGCATCGGTTATGGGCCAGCTGAACACGATCACCAACTACATTACGCAGCTGCTCACCCAGCACGTCGGCCAGTTCACGTACCTCGGCCAGAGCATGTTCCTTTCCTTTGCCACCATCATGATCGTCTGGTTTGGCGCCAAGTCGGCGCTCGGTTCTGCCGACCGGGCCGGCGGATTCCACTTCGGAAACTTTGCCAGCCTCATCATGATGATCGCCTTCGGGTATGCCATGACGCAGTATTACGACACACCGATACCGGGATTCGGTAGGAGTTTCTACCACGTCATCATCGACCAGACTGAGTACCTCAGCAATCTGCTCGCTGGGACCCAGCTACAAAACGCCTCAAACGCAATTGCGAACTATCAGCGCCAGATTCAGTCTCCGGGGCTGACCGACATCTCCGGCAGCATTGCCTACATCCTCGACGAAGCCATCCTCGCGTTGTGGCAGGCAATCGCCATCATCATTACTGCCTACGGTTTCGTGGCCCAAGCCATCTGCATCCTCGTAGGCCCGGTTTTCATTCCGTTCTTCATCGTTCCGAAGCTCGAATGGCTCTTCTGGGGATGGCTGAAATGCTTCATGCAGTACGCCTTCTATCAAGTCATAGCGGCAGCCACGATGTTTGTCATGGGCAACCTTGTCATCTACGTCTTGACCCAGCCGCCATTCCTTCCCGTCCCTGACCCGCTGAGTCTGCTGACGCTGCTGATCGTGGTTTTCCTTGGCGGGATCTATGCATTGCTGAAAGTTCCGGCACTCACAAGCCACATCTTCAGCGGCATGTCCGGGCTCAATTCGGGAGCCATCGTGGAGTATTTCCTGCCATGAAGGACACTGAATTCAACGACGCGAAGCAGCTCTACCTGGAGAAGTACGGGGACGCCATTGTCACCAACAACTACCTCAAAATCGCTGTCGCCCTGCTTTGCATTGCCGCCCTCGGACTGGTCGTTCTGAATATCAGCACCATCCGAACCTTTCAGAACTTCCGTCCTCTGGTCATCCGCATTGACGACCTTGGACGCGCCCAGGCCGTGGATTACAAGAGCCTCGAATACCATCCCGGAGACCGCGAAGCAAAGTATTTTCTCTCGCAATTTTGCAGTCTCTACTACCGCCGTAACCGGTACACCATTCACGACGATTTCACCAAAGCCCTCTACTTCCTCGACGGCAAGGTCGCCAACGACATCATGGAGCAGTATCGAAAGGACGACACGATCAACACCTTTCTAAACAATCCTTCTTCCCCGGAAGTGGACATCGACGTTGAAAAAGTCGCCCTCCAACCCATGCAGGCACCGCCCTATCGGGCATCCGTGGACTTCTACCGCGTTGAATATGCCCCTGCGGATCACTCGATTCTGAAGAAGACGCTCTACACGGCGAACTTCATTTTCGTTTTCAAAGACGACGTGCCCAGCGAACTGATTCCGATCAATCCACTTGGCTTGACGATCACTTACTTCCGCCAGGACCAAGCCTTCACCAACGAGGTGCAGCGATGATTGCCAACGCTCTCTTCGCAGCAACTGGTCTCACCCTGGCGCTGCTCTTCTTCCTCGCGAACGAGTTGCGCTTCCTGATTCCGTACCGATTGCTGCTCGTCCACCAGTACGGGATGGCAATTCTGACCTTCATTGCTGTCCTGTTTGTGAACCTCACGGGCGCAATGTTCACCTTCGGCCGCCGGTTCTTCCTGAAAGATACGGGCCGCAAACTCGCCCACTTCGACCGCGAACTGAACGCCGGGCGCACCCCCATGCCGCCCCATCTTCACCGCGAGGAGTTGAGCTAATGTCCCGCTATGATCGTGACGAAAGTCCCGACGAAGTCCGCGATTCGAGCACTCGCCGTCCGACGGAGCAGAGCAGCGGACGGGAAACCTCTGACTCCAGAGGCCAGGGCGGAGGCAGTGGAACGGCGGACAGCCAGGCTGGTCCGCGCGAGATTCGCCGCGAGCATCCGACTTCTTCGGCTCGAAATCGAGAACCGCGAGAACCGAACCCGACGCGGGCACGCACCTACGATCTTCGGGATTCCGAGGTCCAAACCCTCGTGGATATTGGGGCTTTCCGAGCAATCAAGACCGAAGACTTGGTCCAGTACCGCTACGACGGCGACGCCCGCCGGGCACGTGGCGACCTGAAACATCTCGTCGAAGAGGGGCTCGTACAACGGCGCACGACGTATCCCAACCGTGACGTATACGTTGGCCTCACCCGCAAGGGCCGTCGCTATATCGAGCACAATCGGCCTGAGAATGCCGCATCCCGCCAGGTCTTCTATCACGGCTTCGTTAAGCGCCGGGAAGCCCGCCACGACGCCGCAATCTATCGGCTCTACCAACGTGAGACTGAGCGAATCACGCGTGAAGGAGGCAAGGTCAACCGCGTGATTCTCGACTTTGAGCTGAAGGCGTCCATCAATCGGGAACTCTCCAATATCCAGTCGCTACCCCCCGAAGAGCAGCTTTCTCGCAGGCAGGAGATCGCCGAAGCGCATGGCTTGACGGTCGTCAGCGGCAAGATTCCCCTTCCCGACCTCCGCCTGGAATACGAAACCCCGGACCAACAACAGGCCAAAGTTGACCTTGAAGTCGTCAGTGGCGAGTACCGCCACGGCCAGATCGCCGACAAGGCTCGCGCTGGATTCACCCTTTACGCCTCCGCAGAGGACGCCGTGCGCCTTCGTCCCGCCATGGCCGATCCCGAAATCATGCAGGACATTCTCTCCCTATGAGTATTCCTGGCGAATACGTGAAGGCCATCGAGCGGTACGGTTACACCCCCACCGAAGCGCGCTTCCTCTACCTCGTCGCCACCCATTCCGGCTACTTCACGCAGCAGCAGTTCTTCCGTTTTGCCGGGGTCAATCGCGGAGGTATGGGTACCCGCCTGACCGTCAAAGCTCTCGAACATGGCGACATCCGTACTGCCAGGCTCGCCCGTCACACCCTGATCTACAACCTCTTCGCACGCCCCTTCTATGAATCCATAGAGAAGGACAATCTCCGCAATCGCCGCCGCCTTTCCGACGAACTCATCCGCACGCGGTTGCTGATCCTGGACTTTGTTCTGGCCCATCCCGACCTCAACTACCTGGAAACCGAGCACGAAAAAGTCCGTTACTTCCACGAGGAGCTGGGCTTTCCTCATGCACTTCTGCCTCACCGGACCTACAAGGGCACGAAGTCACAATCGCAGACAGATCGGTATTTTGTGGACCGCTTTTCCATTTTCCTGGGCCGTCCGGAACCAGGTTCCGATCATTCTGTCCCCGCATTCGTCTACTGCGACTCTGCCGGGAACAGTCTCCTGGGCTTCGTCTCCTACCTCGAAAACTATCAGGACTTGCTTCGCCGCGTGCCTGCGTTCGAGCTGGTCTATGCGGCTCCCAACGCTGGAAAATTCCATCGGGCTGAAGCGTTCTTTACCCGTCTGCTGGCCCCGAGCGCTCGCATTGACACTCATCATCTCTTCCGCTATTTCACCATTCGCCAGCTCTGGGAGACTGGCCAGACCAGCCAACTTACGCGCACGGATCGTGAGTTATTGCGCGACGGAGATCAGCGCTACCAAGGCCAATTGTTCGACCACGCGTACCGGGAGTACCTGGCCAGAGGACTCTCCGCAGCCCAACTCAGTACCCTCGTCAAGCCCGGTTCGGAGCAGCCTAAGATGGCCTTCAAAACCCATCTTCTGCCTGAGTCCTACGACATTCTGGACCACGTTTCCATCAACAAGAACCAGCGCGGAAATGGAACCATCCCCGGAAATGCTCATTCCACCAATGGTTCCGCAGCAAGTTCCAGTTCACGTACTCCACAAACACTTGAAAGTTCAGGAACAACCCCATGAACACCAGCAGCAATGCGGACGCGGGAAAAAACGTTTTGTGGCCGGGAGCGACCCCATATTTTGGCGCGAGTATCGCGCCAAAATCCCTTCGGGCTTCGGGGGTCGCTCCCGGCCACAGTGTGTTCGCCCCCTGCGGGCGAACCTCCAAGCCATCCCGCGTCCGCATTCTTGCCAATTCCTGCCCGAGCAGACCGACGCTGCTCACATGCGCAACCCAGGTCCAACCAAGGAGAAGCCATGCCTTTACTAAAACCACCTGAACCTGCGATCACCCAGCGCAGGTACTACCTCCGTATCGAGGATCCCCTCGCCCAGACGATGGAACGCTATGCCGAGTTTCTCGGCACTACCAGCATCGACCATGTCGTCACCGAGGCACTGCAGTTCATCTTCAAACGCGACAACCAGTTCAAATCCTGGCTGGAGCAGAACCCGGAACCAACTCCGAAGCCAGCCAAGTCAAAGGCCGGGTCCAAGAACACAGCCCCTAATGGGGGTGCCCAATGATCCAGCGTGCGCTTGCCTCCAAGGGCATCGTTGCCTACGTCCTAGCCTGTGCCACCGGAATCACCCTTTACTTCCGCTGGCCCTTTCCCGAAAACGACCTCATGCTGCGCTTGATCTCAATCCGTGCTCCCTTGATCTACGCGGGCTTCAAGTACAGCTATACGTTGTTCTTGTTCACCACTCCCTACATTGCCTACTCGCTTGTTCTATCTGGCCTCTACGTCTTCGCTTTTCGGCCTAGCCGCAAAATAAAACCCATGCCCCTGCCTGCCTACCCCGACCCCAGCAGGCGCGACGAACTCTTCCTAGTGCTCGGAGAAGTCCACGACCCGAGAAAACCCGTGGCCGCCGAGCAGCCCTATTGGTTAACTGTCCCGGAGCGCGGACTCTTCACCGGCATTGCGATCTTCGGTGCAATCGGCACTGGCAAGACTGGCGGTTGCATGTACCCCTACGCCGAGCAGCTCATCTCCTACCGGGCCGGCGATCCCGACAAGCGCATCGGCGGCCTCGTGCTGGAGGTCAAGGGCGACTTCTGCCACAAAGTCAAAGGCATCCTCAAGCGGCACGGTAGGGAAGCCGATTACGTCGAGGTCAACCTGAACGCGGACTATCGCTACAACCCCCTATACAACGACCTCGACGCTTACGCGCTCGCGTACAACATCGCATCGCTCCTTAGCAATCTCTTCGGTAAGGGCAAGGAACCCTTCTGGCAGCAGGCCTACACCAACCTCGTCAAGTTCATCATCCAGCTTCACAAGGTCGCCTACGACTACGTGACCCTGTTTGACGTTTACGAATGCGCCATCAACCCCGAACTGCTCGAAACCAGAATTCAGGAAGCCGAGCGCCGACTGAAAGGCTGTCAATACTTGGTCCTAGCCGACGCCGACTTTCGTGCTCATCCCGAGTTCGAACCATTTCACTTTGCTGCCCATGAACCCGGCAAGAGCCACAAGGCGCCGCAATCGCCCGCTTTAGAAGAAGCCCTGAAGGCCGCCGAACTGAAATACGAACCCCACTTCGAGCCACCCTCGCAAGGTACCGACTCCCTGAAGGTCGAAGTCCTTGAGGGCGTGAAACGCTGGTTCTACCACGACTGGCGGCGCATCGAGAACAAGCTCCGCACCTCCATTGTCGAAGGCATCTCCGTCTTTCTGTCTCTGTTCGATGACAACCCGATGGTCAAACGGACCTTCTGCCCGCCGAAAGAATGTTACGACCCCAAGCTCAACGCGGACGGCAAGTACGGGCGACCGTTGCCGCCGTTCCACGAGCTGATCGAAGCCGGCATGGTCTGCGCCCTCAACTTTCCCGTCTCGCTCAACCCAGGTCTGGCCAAGGCCATAGGCGTCATGATGAAGCTCGACTTCCAACGGGCTGTGGTCAACCGTATCCCGAAGATCGAATCCAACCCGAAACAGTATTTCCGGCAGGTGTTCTTCATCTGCGATGAGTACCAGCACTTCGCCACAGTCGGGGAGAACGATCCGACCGGCGATGAGAAATTCTTCGCCCTCTCCCGACAGCCCAAGTGCATTCCCATCGTCGCCACGCAAAGCATCAGTTCGCTGCGCTCGACCTTTCCCGGTGAGACCTGGCGAACCCTCATGCAGACCTTCCGAACGAAGATCTTCCTGGCCCTATCGGACGAGTTCTCAGCCAAGATCGCCAGCGAACTCTGCGGCAGGGAAGATCAGTGGAAGGTGAACTACAACATCTCGGAGAGTGGACACGACGCCCGCGTGAGCCTGTGGACCGGCAAGGCCCTCGCGCACAAAGCCAATGTCACGACTTCCAAGAGCTACAACACCCTTAGCGACTTTCGCTTCGACTTCAAGACCTTCACCGAATTGAAGAACGCACAGTGCGTGACTCTCGCCTATGACGGGTTGAATCCCTTACCACCGACGTTCATGTACCTGAAGCCCTACTACAACGACGTGAACAAGTCGTACTTCCGCCAGTTGGCCGACGGAGAACTCTAATGACAACCACCGGCTTCGAGCTGATCTTGCCCTTCTTGCGACCCATTCAACACCTGATCCTCGATCCTGAAATCAGCGAGATCATGGTCAATGGCCCGGAGCATGTCTTCATCGAGCGTTCGGGCAAGGTCGAAGCAATCCCAGGTTTGACCCTCAGCTCCAAGTCCCTCGAAGTGGCCGTCAGAAATATCGCGCGCCGCTTGGGAGATGACATCTCAGAGGAAAAGCCAGTCCTCGACTCGCGCTTGCCGGATGGCAGCCGGGTTGCCGCTGTCATCCCGCCCTGCAGCTTGCACGGCGTCACGCTTACCATCCGCAAGTTCAATGCAAAGCACTTTGGGATCGAAGACCTGATCCGCGTTGGCACCATCACCGACGAACTTGCAGCTATCCTGCAGAAGGCTGTCGTAAGCCGTCAAAACATTCTTATCTCAGGAGGAACTGGCACAGGCAAAACGACTCTGCTGACCATACTGGCGCAATTCATTCCCGCACACCAGCGCATTCTCATCATCGAAGACACCGCTGAAATTCAGATCAGCGCCCCAAACCTTGTCCGCTTCGAAGCGCGAGTCGCGCAGAACGGATTTCCCGCAGTGACCATCCGTGAACTGCTTAAAGCGAGCCTCCGCCATCGTCCAGATCGAATTCTGCTCGGAGAGATTCGGGGAGCGGAAGCGTTTGACTTGTTACAGCTTCTCAATACTGGCCATTCAGGAACGCTCTCGACAGTTCACGCCAACTCCGCTCTGCAGGCCATCAACCGCTTCACCAGTTGCGTCCTGCAAAGCAATGTCGAACTGCCTTATCGGGCAATTAAAAGCAACATCGCCGACTCCCTCAACCTGCTCGTCCACATCGAACGGCGACCCGGAAGGAGATTCGTGTCCGAGGTTCTGGAGATCGTCGGATACAACTCCGACATCGACCGCTACGACCTGAAACGGGTTTTCATGCGCGAGGAGGAACTGTGAAACGAGCGCATTTGCATCTTCTAGGCCGCTGGGCGCTAATCACCCTGTCACTCTCGGCTCTCTTGTTCTTGGCGGCGGGGACGACGCACGTCACTTCGATTCGCCGCTATCTTGAGATTTGTTCGTCGCTGCTTCTGGTCACAATGCTCGCGGTAGATCCTCACTTGGCAAAGGAACGGGCGCATCCGAGAGATGCAGGTATCGACGACGGATTGCGCATCGCCGCCGGATTCTTCTCCCTTATAACGCTGACAGTTGCCGCCCTCTCCGCTGGTCGCTTGCCTCCTTTCTTCGATGTGCCGATTTCGATTCGTGACTTAGCCCTAATCGTGTATGCCCTCAGCACTACTCTTCAAGCTTGGACAATGATCGTGAATCCATTCTTTTCCCCAGTTGTCCGGGTTCAGACGGAGCACCACCATCACCTAATTGAAACCGGCCCCTACCAATTCATGCGGCATCCCGGCTATCTCGCCATGTCCATTTCCGTCCCCGCCAGCGCTCTCGCAATTGGCTCGTGGATAGCCCTGTTTCCAGCCTGTGGCTTTGTCCTCGTAATCCGGCGAAGAGCCTTTTTGGAAGATAAATTTCTCAGAACGAACCTCGCAGGTTACATCGACTATGCCAATCGCGTCCCGCGCGGATCAATTGCTTGGCGTAAATCGCGGAAGGAGGATACATGTCAGACCTGCAACACAAACCCACAATGAGCGTTGATGCCTTCGCTGTGGAATTTGAGCCCCTCCTCGACAGTGAGGAAGCTGCGGCACTTCTAAAGATCCATCCCAAGACCCTTCAGAAGCTCGCCCGCAGCCGTGAAGTGGAAGCAATCCAGATCGGCAAGCTCTGGCGCTTTCGAGCCTCGGCACTGAATCGCTGGCTAGACGAAATTACGAGCTGATTATTTTCTATGGCTAGGCGAATAGATATCGAAAATGCGTTTGAATTGCGCTATTCTAAGTACGGCTGTCGGTGCCGTCTGAACAAAGGAGGAATCTTGTTCGGACGCACACGATATCAACAAGGAAATCTCACACTAGAAGAGCGCAAGCGAGGCCCTGCCGTATGGGTTTACCGATGGTGGCAAAAAGACATCGACGGGAAGCCAGTTCGCCGAAAAGTGCAACTTGGAAATTTGGAAGAGTACCCAAACGAATCAAGAGCACAAGCGGCGGCAGACGCTCTGCGCCTAACCATCAACGAAAAAACCCCTCGCCAGCAGTTGAAAGAGATCAGCATTACGACTCTCGTTCAACACTATCGCGAACACGAAATGCCGGACATTTTCTCCCAGAAGCGTCCAAGCATCGCGACTGTTTGCGAGCACGAGGAAGGACGCAAGTCCTATTCTACCCAAGAAACTTACGAGGGCTACTTGAAAAAGTGGATTGTGCCGAGATGGGGATCGTACCGGCTCGGAGACGTCAAAGCAGTCCAGGTGGAACAGTGGCTCAAGACGGTGCCTCTGGCACGCGGCAGCAAGGCGAAGATCAGAAACATTATGAGCGCCTTGTACAGCCATGCCATACGGTGGGAATGGACGGACAAGAATCCAATCACTCAAGTCCGTCAGAGTGCCAAACGCTCGAAAATCCCGACTGTGTTGTCAGTGGAAGAGATTCAACGACTCTTCTCCTGCATCAAGGAACCGTGCCGGACTGCGGTCATTCTCGATTCGGTAAGCGGTCTACGCGTGGGAGAACTGCTGGGATTGAAATGGGAAGACGCGAACTTCGACCAACTCGAATTGAACGTCATCCGGTCTGTTTCCCGGCAGGTTGTTACTCCCTGCAAAACGGAAGTCTCGCGCAAACCGATTCCCATGAATCCGGAGATCGCGGAAATGCTTTTCAGATGGAGGATGGAAGCTCCATACAAAGAGCCGGGCGATTGGATATTCGCCAGCCCGCACAAAGCGGGAATCCAACCATATTGGCCTGGGTCGCTATTCAGGGCGCACTTAAAACCTGCACTGCTGAGGGCGGGCATTTCTGCGAAAGTTGGTTGGCACACTTTGCGGCACAGTTTTGGAACCTTGATGAAAGCCAATGGCGAAGACCTCAAGACCATCCAAGAGCTGCTGCGTCACGCAACTTTCAAAGTCACAGCAGACACGTACACGCAAGCGGTCACGCCGGTGAAGCGGGACGCTCAAGCCAAGATTGCGAAGCTGATCATGGCGGACGGTTCCGAGCCGAAGGCGATCACGCCGACAATCCAATAGCTCATTGGACCCAAACGGACCCTGATTCGCAAGGGCCGATTCCTGTAAATCTTTTGGAATGTTGGCGTCCCCGACGGGATTTGAACCCGTGTTACCGCCGTGAAAGGGCGATGTCCTAGGCCAGGCTAGACGACGGGGACCACGAAGGTGGGAATCGTTTGAACCCATCGATGGTATCAGTGCTTCTTGCACAGTGTCAAAAATGATTGCTTCTTGTGATTGCGCAACTGTCTGCGGGTCGTGAATCAGAATCGCCACTTTACTCATCTACCCAATTAGTTAGGAACACTGCCGCATGTTCTATGATTATTTGTGTAACCCCTGCGGCACGGGAGAGAATAATCTGTGGCTGATGCTCTTTTTCTTAGTTTGTGGTCCCCCAGTTTCGAACTCGATGAGATGTTACCGCGGGCTTTGGGGGTGATGCGGCAGTTTCCATTTTCCGCTACCCAACCCGGCATAAGCTATGTGGCTATACATCCTGTCTCGTGGAACGAGCCAACCATTTTCGAGCAGCGCTTCAGACCTGGTATTCCTCCCGAAGAAGCGGCAGTCCTGGCTTCTGACCTGCTTCATGAGGATTACGCTTATTTGTTCGAAGCCTACTGGGACCTATGGATTTTTGACGCTACTCAACAACAGTGGACGCTGCAGCCCTCAAAGGTAAAATTTCTGGTCCATGGTGTGGATTTTGACGAGGGAGTTTATCGGCACGAGGGCCACATCGAAGTTGATTTCGGCATCGACTCGCCCTTTCTTCAGGACGAAGTGGAACTCGATAGCGAGGCCGAAACTCGAGTTCGCGCCAATGTGCAGAAGCTGGTGGATTTTACGAATAAGGCGGAGAAGAGTTCTGGCGCCAGCGGACGCTTGCTGTGGTCCGAGTCGGAAGAAAACTTCGCGCAGAAACTGATTGCCCGCCTGCAGAAAGTGCAGTAGGTCTTGCCAACAGAGACCGGGTGTTCTTGCACACTTCCAACGCACCCTCACAAAACATTTTTTGATGTGTCATCCCGAGCAAAGCGAGGGATCTCGGTTTCTCGCGCGAACCCCAGCACCCAGATTCCTCGTCGCTTCGCTCCTCGGAATGACATTGTTTTATTTGGTTCGCCCGCCTTCGACCTTCAACTTGTCGCTGGCTCCGGCTTGGGCGGCGGCAAGACGCGCGGTCAGTACGCGGAATGGGGAGCAAGCTACGTAATCCATGCCCACCTGGTGGCAGAACTCGACCGACGACGGGTCGCCGCCGTGCTCGCCGCAAATTCCTACCTCCAGATTGGGTCGGGTCTTGCGTCCGCGCTCGATTCCGATGCGCACCAGTTCTCCCACTCCGTCGCGATCGATCACTGCAAAGGGATCCTGTTTGAGAATGCCTTCTCCCAAATAGGTTGGCAGGATTTTGTTCACGTCGTCGCGCGAGAAACCGAACGTAGTCTGGGTGAGGTCGTTGGTGCCGAAGGAAAAGAACTCAGCGTCCTTGGCGATCTCGTCCGCTACCAAACAGGCGCGCGGCAACTCGATCATGGTTCCCACCAGGTAATGCACTTTTTTTCCTTTTTCTTTAAAAACCTCTTCCGCTACTCGTCGCACGATTGCTGCCTGGTTCTCCATTTCCTTTACGGTTGCGATGAGCGGAATCATGACTTCCGCATGGGTCTTCTTGCCACTCTTTTCCACGGCTACCGCCGCTTCAAAGATAGCACGCGCCTGCATCTCGGTAATCTCGGGATAGGTGATGCCTAGCCGGCAGCCGCGATGTCCGAGCATGGGATTGAATTCATGCAGCTCTTCCACGCGCGCAAGCAATTGCGGAAGCAGCTTCTTCAGGTCTCCAGCGCCTTTCGCGCCGTAGTCACGGTATTCGTCGACCAGAGTCTTTTTCTGCTTGGGATTCGCGCTGGACAAAGTGGCGATGTCGACCATGAGTTTCTCCCGCTTGGGCAAGAACTCATGCAGAGGTGGATCCAGCAAGCGGATGGTCACCGGCAGGCCATCCATGACCTCGAGCAATCCGATGAAATCGGAGCGCTGCATGGGCAGCAGCTTCTTTAAAGCGGCGCGGCGATCCTTCTCATTATTGGCGAGGATCATGGCCCGCATGTGCTTGATGCGTTTCTCGGCAAAGAACATGTGCTCGGTGCGGCACAGGCCGATGCCCTCGGCGCCAAACGCGCGCGCCTGTTTCGCGTCGCGCGGAATATCCGCGTTAGCTCGCACGCCGATCTTGCGGAATGGCTCCGCCCAGCCCAGAAACTTCACCAGTTCAGGATCGTCGGGTTCGGCGTCGAGCGTTCCGAGTTTGCCTTTGATCACACGGCCCGTGGTTCCATCGAGCGAAATCCAATCGCCGTCTTTGAACACTTGGCCTTTGACCCGCATCTCACGTGCGCGTTCGTTTACCTCGATGTCGCCTGCGCCTGCTACGCAACATTTCCCCATACCGCGCGTGACCACAGCCGCATGACTTGTCATGCCGCCGCGCGAAGTCAGAATGCCCGCGGCCACTTCCATGCCGTGAATGTCTTCCGGGGTAGTTTCCGCACGCACCAGGATGACGGGATTTTTCTTAATGCCGTGCCCCGCCTTTTCCACCGCCTCATCGGCCGTAAACACAATTTGCCCGACCGCCGCGCCCGGCGATGCCGGCAAGCCCGTGGCCAGAACTTCAACTTTCGCTCTTTTCTCGTCAAGTCGAGGAACCAGAAAGTCATACAGTTGGTTGGGTTCGACGCGGAAGATGGCCTCTTCTTTCGTAATCAAGCCTTCGTCCACCATCTGGATAGCTACGCGCACCGCGGCGAGCCCAGTACGCTTGCCATTGCGGGTTTGTAGCATGTAGAGCTTGCCATCCTGAATGGTGAACTCGAAATCCTGCATATCGTGATAATGCTTTTCGAGACGCGTGGTGATTTCTCGGAGCTGGTTGTAAGCCGATGGCATGATCTTTTCGAGTTCCAGGATCGGGACCGGAGTCCGCACCCCGGAGACCACATCTTCGCCCTGCGCATTCAGCAAGAACTCGCCATAGAATTCTTTGTTCCCGGTAGCAGGATTTCGCGTAAAGCCGACGCCGGTTGCGCTGGTGTCTCCGAGGTTGCCGTAGACCATGGCTTGCACATTCACCGCGGTGCCGAGCATGTCATCGATGTTGTTGATGCGTCGATAGTGCTTGGCGCGGTCGTTCTGCCACGAGCGGAACACGGCATCGCGCGCCATGACCAGTTGCTCGTGCGGATCCTGCGGGAACTCGCGCTTGGCATGTTTCTTGACTACCTTTTTGTATTCTTCAACCACTTCCTTCAGCGCCTTGGCGTCGAGGTCGGTATCGAGCTTGGCTTTTTTCTGTTTCTTCTTAGCGTCGAAGACCTTGTCGAATTCTTCCTTCGGAATTTCCAGCACAACGTTGCCAAACATCTGGATAAGCCGGCGATAGGAGTCGGCGGCGAAACGCGGATTGTTGCTGCGCTTGGCCAGCGCTTCCACACTCTTATCGTTCAAGCCGAGATTGAGAATCGTATCCATCATGCCGGGCATGGAAAATTTCGCGCCCGAGCGAACACTTACCAACAAGGGGTTGTCGCCTTTGCCCAGCTTTTGGCCTTGTAATTCTTCGAGACGCGCCAAGGCATCTTCCATCTCGCGGTCCACTTCTTGCGTAACGCCGCCGCGCCGCATGAATTCGCGGCAGGCCTCGGTTTGAATGGTGAAGCCGGGAGGAACTGGCAGGCCTGCGTTCGTCATTTCGGCCAGGCCTGCGCCTTTTCCGCCCAATTCATCTTTCATCTTGCCGTTGCCGTCGGCCTTGCCTCCGCCAAAAAAATACACGTACTTGACGCGCTTGGCGCTGGACTGTTCTTCGTGCGTTTCAGGAAGTGTAATGGTGCTCATGGATTTGTCCTTTGAAAGCTAAGATGCCTCATGTTGGATGAAGCTTCACTCTTGACGACCTCCGCAGGATGGGCAGAGATGCAGCCAGCTTTGAAGGTTGCCGAGGAGACTATCCAGTTTAACCGATAATGGCCCGTCGAAGTATGGTTGCTTTGTTGGAATGACGAGATAGTTCCATTGGCGGAAGAAACTCACGCCTGCTGCCCCATTCCGAGAGTTCGCATTAGTACACGGTGACAAAATAGTACGCGCTCATTGCCGCGCCAATAGCGATTACGACCGCACGCACTTTCCTCGGATCAGCTTTTTGCGCGTAATGCGCGCCGAACCACCCTCCTGCCAGAGATCCCAGAATCATCACCAGGCAATACGACCAAAAAACCGCGCCTGTCACGATAAATGTCAACACCGCGGCGGCATTAATCACAGCTGCCAGCAAAGTTCTGATTGCACCCATGGCGTGGATGTCACGCATACCCAGCGTAGTTAACATTGCCAGGATCATGAACCCGATGCCCGCGCCGAAGTAACCGCCATAAGTCGCAACCAGCAGTTCACCGGCCGAGATCAATGTGATAGCGCGCCATGAAGCTCTGCTTAAATCATCGACAACCGCGGTCTTGCCGGCGACGGTGCGGATTTTATTTCCAAAAGCAAACAGCACAGTACCGCTGAGCAATAGCCAAGGGATGAGGTGCAGGAAAGTGCGTTGTGGCGTCTTGAGCAGCAGTATCGCGCCCACCCAGCCTCCGCCGACGCTGGTCAGTAATAATGGAACTAACAACCGCCGCGGCACATTCAACCGTTTCAGGTATGCGGCTGCACTAGCGGCCAACCCCGGCCACAACGCGACGGTGTTCGTCGCATTGGCTTGCACTGCAGGTATTCCAGTCGATAGAAGTGCAGGGAAAGAAATGAAACTGCCGCCGCCCGCGACAGCGTTGAGAGTTCCACTGATGACTGCAGCGAAAAACAGAAAAATGGCTTGGCGTAGGTGCAAACCTAAGATGTACCACGGAAACTTTCCCGGAAAAAGCGGAATGACGCAAAGGATGTAGACGCAGTGATGCGGGTGACATGCGTTGGGGCCAGTTTCCCCCAAATCAGTCACCCGCGATCAATAAGTCAATGGACCCAATTGCTGCCTTCTCAGCTATCGGCCAACCTCTGCAAGATGTTCCTCGTCCTGCTTCTGCTGAGCCGCTTGCGCCAATGCTGCGGACAGCGCTTCGCCCTCAGCTTTGGCAATTGCGCGTGCCGCTACCGGCTTCAGCCAGAACAGTGCCATGAACGCGGCGGTGATGTCGCAAGCGATCATGACGTAGAACACTGGCACCCATGAACCAGTCCTGAGCATCACGTACGCAGCGACTGGAGCGGAGAAAATAGCTGCGGTACCTTTCGCTGTATAGACGATGCCGTAGTTGGTCGTGGCCCATGTCCTTCCATAGAGATCTGCCGTGAGGGAAGGGAAGAGCGAAAAAATCTCGCCCCAGGCGAAGAACACCAGGCTGGACAACAGCACGAACATTACCGGGCGGTGGATGGTCTGCAACCATGCATAGACAGCGATTCCCTCGATCAGGAAAGCGGTGAACATGGCGTTTTCTCGGCCAATGTGATCGGAGATCCATCCCCATAGAGGACGAGTCACGCCATTGACGATGCGGTTCAACTGGATCGCGAGAATCGCCGCTGACAGGCCCCACGCAATGATGACCTTGTCGACTTTGTAAAAACCGGCAATCTCTTTGAGTTGCGAAGTGACGACTAGGCCGCCAAAGGCAACTAGAGTCATCATGACGTAGATGAGGTAGAAAGATGGTTGCTTCAGCATCTCCAGCCAGGTCATATCTTTCGTGGCTTGATGGACCCTGGCCACGGGCTTCCACGCTTTTGGCAGCCATCCTTTCTGTGGGGCCACGATAAACATGGCCGCAACCGTTACGATGACTCCCTGCACGATGCCCCAGAAGATGAAGGCATGTTGATAGCCGGAAGCTTTGATCATTTTCTCGATGGGAGCGACGGTCACTGCGGTGCCGATGCCGTAGGCTCCGGACACAATGCCCGCGCAAAGCCCGCGGTGATCAGGAAACCACTTCAGCACGTTGCCGGTGCAGCCGCCATAAACGGCGCCGGCGCCGATGCCACCGATCGCGTACCAGATATACAGTCCAGTTGTCGTTAAGGAGTAGCCGGATCCGATCCAGCCCGCTCCTACCAACAGGCCGCCGATGCCAATGACTAGCCGCGGCCCGAGACGATCGATCAGGTAGCCTTCGAATGGCACCAGCCAGGTTTCTGCAGAAAATGAATGCAGCAAATGCGATTTGCACGGCGGCCAGAGTCGCGTGCAGGTTTGCGGTTAAGGGTTTGGTGAAAAGCGTCCACGCATATTGAAGATTGGCGATCGCCATCATCGCGATTATGCAGGCGCACATTTGAACCCAGCGGTTGACGATCTTGGGTTCAGGTCGAGCTAAGGAGGTCACGTTTGTGGCCATAGAAATCCTCCTGGGAAATTGTCAGGTTCGAATCGTTTCTTCGCGCGCAGCACTCCTCGCCGGAAAGTGTCCGGGCAAATGAAAATCCCGCCCTCGTGTTAGCGAGGGCGGGCGGGTTTACTCGGTTTCCAAATCTTTCTGGAGCGGAATCACTCCCGGCACCAGCCATTTGGTCCACATTTCGTCGATCTTGCTCTGGAAGTAATCGATATCGTCATCGATAAAGTGCGCGAACCTTCCTTGCTTGAGCAAGTAATCGCGAACCGGCAGGCGCTTGAATCTGCCACTGGCAATTTGTTCGGTTTTGCCGTACAGCTTCAGCTTGCCATTCTCGATCTCATACAGAGGCCAAATGCCGGTGTTCACGGCCAGTTCGCCCAGTTCGAAGGAAAGTACAGGATCGAAATCCCAGCCCTTCGGACAGGGGTTGAGGCAGTGAATGAACGTCGGACCGCCGATGGACAGCGCCTTGCGAACGCTGTTCATCGCCTGCAGTGGATAGGATGTAGAGATGGTTCCTACATACTTCACTGTGGGATGGCCAGCCGCGATCAGGGGCGCCATGTTCTTCTTCCAGCGGTGATTCATGATCCGCTTCACTTTTCCTGGCGTACTGAACGAGGTGTTGACGCCGTAGGGCGATGTCCCGGAAATCTGGATATCGGTGTTGGCGTACGACTCGTTGTCGTACATCAGAATCAGCAGGTTGTAATCGGGATGGCACATGGTGGCTGAGATCGCTCCCAGGCCCATGTCCGCACCACCGCCATCGCCGCAGAAGGCGATAACGTTGATGGGTTCGTCCTTCATCGCGCCCTTGCGCATCTGGACGCGGAAAGCAGCAGCCGCTCCCAGCGCGGCCGAACCGGAGCTCCCTAGTTGCGTGTGCATCCAGGGAACGCCCCACGGCGTTGCGTAGTAAGAGGTGTTAGCCACATACATGCAGCCGGTGCTGCCCAGAACGATGGTCCTGGGACCTGCAGCCTTCGCCATCAGTTTCATGATTTGCGCAGACTCGCAGCCCTGGCAGGTGCGGTGGCCGGATGTGTAATATTCCTCGTGTGGAACCTTCTTGACTCCTTTGAAGGGCTCCAGGTTTTGCGTCGGTTTTTCATCTACGAATGTGCTCATTTGTTTTTGTCCTTTCCGGCTATGAATAACGCCACGCGTCGACGGGCGTTATCCCCGCAGCCCAATCCATTGCGTCAGCGGTTCCGCTTTGCCTTTTGCCGCGTTGAAGACGATGTCCGTCGTCTTTTCCACGTCTGGCACGGTTATTTCGCGGCCCCCCAGTCCACCGATAAAGCCAATGACCGGCGGCCTGGTGCTGCTGCCGGTGTACATCGCGGACCGAACTTCCGTCGCCACTACGCCACTCAGGTTCGGCGAACCGAACGAGAAGTCGCGATCGATTACGCCAATGGCCTTGAAACGTTCCAGGCACTTGGCAATCTCTGGACCGGCAAACGGCCGGAACCAGCGCAGGCGAACGAAGCCAACCTTCTTGCCTTCTGCGCGCATCTTCCGGATGGCAACCCGGACGGGAGTCGAGAGTGTTCCCATTCCGAGGAGCACGACGTCCGCATCTTCGGTCATATATTCTTCGAAGAACGGATTGCCGTACTTGCGTCCGAAGGTTTTCTCGAAGTCGGCATAGACTTCGCGAATCACGTCGCAGGCAATTTCGGTGACTGCGTAGTTCTGCCGTCGAATCTCCGTGACCCAATCCTCGTTAGCCTGTGGGGCCACCGAAATGACGTTGTCGGGATGGAGCAGCAGATCGCCGCGGTTATAGCGAGGCAGGAATTTGTTGACCTGCTCCTGTGACGGGATCTGGACCAAGGCTTGCGAGTGGGTGAGGAACGCGCCATCGCAACTAATCGCCAGAGGAACGAACATGCGGCGATCTTCGGCCACACGATAGGCAATCAACGCGGTGTCCAACGCTTCCTGCGCGCTGTCGACCCAGGTCAACATCCAACCTAAGTCGCGAACGGCCAAAGCGTCGTTGTGTTCCACGCCGAAGGCGCCGGGATCATCGAGCGCCCGGTTGCCCACCATTGCGATCATCGGAATGCGCAGGGCCGGAGTTACGGTCAGCGCTTCCATGGCGTACATCCAGCCCACGCCGCTCGAACCGCAGAACACGCGCGCTCCACAAGCCGACGCGTGTTTCACGATTTCAAATTGTGAATGTTCACCTTCCGCCACGATATATTCGCAATCCATTTCGCCGTCTGCTACCAATTGGCTGATGTATTGCATAACCGTGTCATAAGGCCGGATCGGGTAAGCCGTAACTACGTCGACGTTGGCCAATTTGCAGGCAATCGCAATGGCCTCGGCGCCGGTAATCAGGGCTTCCTGTTCCAAGGGTTTCTTTTTTTCTTCAACCGGTATTGTTAATGTCGCCATTTCAATCTCCTTAGTATTCAGGTTGCTCCCTCTCGGGCATTAGCCTTTCTCTGCGACTTCCAGGGCCTCTGGGATCTGCTCTTTGTATTGACCGCGATAACGGAAACCGTGTGACCGCTTTTCGATCGGCTCGGCTTTCTTAATCGTGGTTTCCAGCCATTTGAGGTACCCATCCTGATCTTTCTCAAACGCTGCCCATTGGCTGTCGTTACCGTGGAACTCGGACTCATTCACCATGGTGACGCATTCTTTCACCGGGCAAATTTCCTCGCAGATACCGCAACCGCAGCAGGCTTCGAGGTTGACATCATAAGTGCCTGTGACCGTGACATCGAATGCAGCATCGGGACAGTTCAGCCAGCACAGCGTGCACTTGGTGCAGGTGGAGAAGTTCACCACCGGCCGTTGCGTGCGCGTCGAGTACTTTTTGAACAGTTCGTTGCGGGCTGGGCGGAAGCCACCGACTTTTCCGGTGACCGGATCAGCGAATGCGCCGCCTTGCGGCTGTCCTTTAATGGATACGCCGCAGCGCATGTCTTCCCAGCGAGGCAGGTCGAACTTGAACAGGTCTTCGGGATTGCCTTCGCCCGCTTTCACTTCAATGCTGGAAAAACGGTCGTAGGCATTGCGTGCGGACGTTACCTTCAGTGAGCTCTTGAGCTTCTCATTGATGAATTTCTCCACCGACTCGAAGGTCATCACTTCGGGCAGCACCTTGGCAATGGCGCCGAGAACGCGCACATCCGTGTGATCATCCTTGAAAACCCACATGCCGGAGAAACTGGTGATCCCCTTGATGACTCCCAGCTTGTAAGGCTCTTCCCGCCGGTGAATATTCTCGAGCAGTGCAGGTGCGTCGTCACGAGAAATCACGATGAGCGTGTGCCCCGGTTTCAATGCCTGATGCACCGGCTTCAACCCGTACCATGCCCACGATTCCGCGCCCTTGCAGAGCGTGTCGTCGAGAACCACGGTCAGGTCGACTTGTTTTGGTTCGTATTGCGCCATTCCGGCTTCGAGCGTCTGTTCATCGTCGGCGACGATGGCGAAACTCTTGGCGGGAATGCCGTTTCTTTCCGGGGCATCTCCGTAACGACCGAAAGAAATACCCAGTTTGCCTTGGTTGTGCGCGGCGAGAACGATGTCGCGCGTGATGTTTTTCGCCAGGGTCTTTTGAAAGACCCCACGGTAAATGACTTCAACCGCGAATAATTGGCCCATGTGGCAACCTCCATTCTTTAGTAAAGCTTTTTCAAAACGACTTCTTCTATTTCCTGCAGGTGCCGGCGCATGGCCGCTTCCGCGGCTGCGGCGTCTCCCTGCTTCAAAGCAGAAAGAATTCGGTAGTGCCCGGCGAGCGACTTTTCCTGGCGTCCATCAGCTTGCACGGAACGCTCGCGCGTCTCGCGCAACAAATCCATCAACACGTCCACGACTTTTAAGACAACGCTGTTATCCGACGCCAGCGCAATGCTGTAGTGAAACTCAGAGTCCTCGTCGATTCCGAGTTCGCCCTGGCGTACTTTCGCTTCCTGGCGTGCAAGAATGTTTTCCAGGTCAGCCAGTTCATCGGACGTGGCGTGCCGCGCTGCGCGCGCAGCCAAGGGCGGCTCGAGCATTTTGCGAACTTCGAGCAATTCGCTAATCATCTTTCGCTTTTGAATTAAGGCAGTGGCTAGCGGAGCCCCTGCGCCTGAAGCGGGATCGCAAACCACCGTGCCGACGCCCTGGCGCGGTTCCAGTAAACCCATGAGTTCCAGGCTGCGGATGGCATCGCGCACTGAGCCGCGGCTGACCCCGAGCACCTGCGCCAGCTCACGTTCAGAAGGAAGCAGGTCGCCCGGCTTGAGATTTTCTGTAATGTGCCGCTCGATCTGCTTGGCGACCTCTTGATAGACTTTGCCGCGAGCAATCGCTTCGAATCCCAGCGTCGATGATTCAGTGCTCGCCATTGGTATTGGTCTGATGACTGACCATTCCATTTCAGGCCTGAATCCAAAATGGCGCAATGACGCAAGTCACCCATAAATGTGACGTCACCTGTCTTTATTAAGCCAAGTAGTGGAATTTGAAAGCTCTGGAAAGAGCTTTCTTATAGGGAGGGCATCTTTCGAAAGTTTTGCCTGCGGCGTAGCCGCAGGCTCCAACGATTTAGCGGATCCATCAACATGACACAGAAGGTCGCTCGCCTTTCCTTATGCCGTAATAAGCGATTCCAAAGCAATACGGTTCGGGATTACGAGCGTGCAACCGTTTTGCTGGATGAGGCGTTGTTTCTTAAACCCCGCAAAAAGCCGGCTGACGGTTTCGCGCGAGGTGCCGATCATTTGTCCGATTTCCTCGTGGGTCAAAGCTAATTTGACTTGAGTTGGATTTGTCGCCGTTGCATTCTGATCGAGCCATCCAACCATGAGCCGGGCAAGTTTTTCGCTGGCGGAATCGGAGAGGATGAGATCGCGGATTTCGCGGCAAGTGCACGCGTAATCCTGACTGATGTGCTGGGTCACCCACAGGGCAAGTTCGCCGTGCTGGCGCATGAGGCGGAGCAAATCACTTTGCCGCAGGAAACTAATCTCCGACGGTTCCTGAGTCTCGGCGGTCGCTTCATATTGACGCCCTGAAACTGCGGCCGCAACTCCCATGGGGTCACCGGCGTCGACGATGCGTAAAATCAGCGTGCGACCGTCGCTGCCACAAATAGACAGCTTCACTCGTCCTCGACGTACGATGAACACACCGCGCGGAGCCTGGCCCTCGGCGAACAATACCGCTCCCGTGGGATAGGTTGTCGTCAGGGCTTCTTGCTCTACGGCGCTGGCAACGGCTGCCGGAAGATCGCCAAAGGTTTTATCTGCTACCGCATTTTTGTTGACGTTGTTCACGATGTGTGTGGCCATTTTGTGCCTCCGCTCACAGCTACTATGGCAACTGCCTGGCCAATCCTTTAATTGAGGCAATAGATGCTTAAAGTCGCGCAAGACTAACAAAACAAAGGCAGAGGTACATATTTAGGCAGACTGTACCATCTTGGGCGGTGCGTGCTTTCACACACTGCTGTGTGATCTCAATCACTGAAGCAATGGTTATGTGAACGGTGCATTGGTTTGTCATTCCGAGCGAAGCGAGGAAATCTGGGTACTTCCAGCTGAAACCGAGATTCCTCGCTACGCTCGGAATGACATATTAAAGTTGGGACAGAGTTGAGACAAAAATAGTGTCAGCTGGTTTAGCCCAACGCAGTGTGGATCGTATTCAGCAAGGCGGTGCGGGTAAAGGGTTTTTCCAGGAGCGTTATCCCTCGTTGCAGAACCTCGCGTTCCGCCATCAGTTCGCCGGTATATCCGGACATATACACGACTTTCAGGGCCGGACGTAATGCATTCAGGTGATCCACTAATTCGGGGCCACTCATGCGGCGCATGACCACGTCGGTTAACACCAGATCAATTGGACCGGGATGAGACTGCACCCATTCCAGCGCGGATTTCCCGTCATTGGCTTCGAATACCGTGTAGCCATGCTCCTGGAGCAATTGCCGAGTCAGCCCGCGCATGATTTCGTCGTCTTCCACCAACAGGATCGTGGTCCCTTCGCGTTTCGGGCTGACGGTCTCCGGTTCGGCTTTAGTTCCGGTGCCAACTTTGTGCTCTGCGTTGGGAAGATAAATTTTAAAAGTCGTGCCATGACCTGGTTCGCTGTAGACGAGGATGTGCCCAGCGCTTTGTTTGACAATGCCGTAGACCGTGGCCAGCCCCAAACCAGTTCCTTTGCCGACTTCTTTGGTGGTAAAAAACGGTTCGAAGATGCGCGATATGGTGGTTTCATCCATTCCGATGCCGGTATCGCTGGCGGAGAGCTGAACATACTTTCCGGCGGGCATGGTCTGGTGCCGGTCGGCGAAAGCTTCGTCAAATCGCACCGTGCCAGTCTCCAGAATAAACTTTCCGCCCCGAGGCATGGCGTCGCGGGCGTTCACGGCAAGGTTGACCACGATCTGATCCAGTTGGCCCGGGTCGGCTTCGACAATCGCAGTGGGTGATTTGGAGGTGACCAGAATTTCAACGTCGTCCCCCATCAGCGGACGCAGCAGCTTGCTGATGTCTTTCAGGCGCTCGTTCAAATCCAGAATACGAGGTTGAACGGCTGAAGTCCGGCTAAAGGCCAGCAGTTGCTTGGTCAACAAAGCTCCGCGCTCGGTGGCTTTCTTGATGTTGTCGACGTAGACCGACGCATCAGCTGCCGGGTCGATGCGGTCGCGGAGAAACTCCCGGCAGGCATTGATAATTGCCAGAACATTGTTGAAGTCGTGCGCCACTCCGCCGGCGAGCCGGCCAACCGCTTCCATCTTCTGTGCTTGACGAAGCTGACCCTCGGCTCGCTTCTGGCTGGTAATGTCGCGTGCGATGGCTGAGGCTCCGATGATCTTGCCCGCAGCATCGCGCAGAGGGGACACAGAAATAGAAACATTCAGATGGCGCCCATCTTTGGTTACGCGCACCGATTCGTAGTGCTCGGTACTTTCACCGCGGGAAATTTTTTTTAGAATCTCCGAGATTTCATCCGGACGGTCGGGAGGAGTTAGCAGGGAAATGTGTTTCCCCACGATGTCTTCTGCAGTGTATCCGTAGATATTTTCCGCCCCGCGATTCCAACTGGTAATAATGCCGTTCAAGTCCTTGCTCAGAATTGCGTCCTCGGACGAATCAATAATGGATGCCAGCTTTGACCGGTATTCCCCAAGTTGCTCGGCTGTTCTCCGGTGCAGTTCTTCGTTCGCCCTACGCAGTTCCTCTGCAATCCGTTTGCGGTCGCTGATGTCGCGAATCGCGCTCAATACGAACGCGCCTTTTTGCGTCGAGATCGGACTAAGACTTATTTCGACGGGGAATTCTGAACCGTTGCGCCGTCTTCCATACAAATCCAGTTCCGCTCCCATTCGCCTGGTTTTGGGAGCGTCGGCATAATTTTCGCGATGATGGCGGTGCTGGCCGCGGTAGCTATCCGGTACCAACAACTCAACTTTCTGTCCGACCAGTTCGCCCCGGTCATAGCCAAACAATTCGAGGGCTTGTGAGTTCACTTCAACAATCGTGCCCTTGTGATCGACGGCGACGATGGCGTCGGGAAGCGCCTCTAGAAGCGCACTGGAAAGCAGTCCCTCGACCGTGGTTTCGACCCGGCGTGTGGCAGAAGGACTGTGATCGAGGGAAGGTCGAGGCATAGTACTCCGGTTTCAGAGTATGCTCGAAAGGGCTTGCTGTAAAGGTAAACAGGTGATTGCGGGT
Source organism: uncultured Acidobacteriota bacterium (assembly GCA_963770465.1). Taxonomy (GTDB): domain Bacteria; phylum Acidobacteriota; class Terriglobia; order Terriglobales; family Acidobacteriaceae; genus JABDBE01. The sequence goes on along the minus strand of CAVYQB010000034.1, from coordinate 379,528 downwards.
ATTTGAAATGAAAGACTTCCAGTGTGTGTCGTGATGTTGATCACGCAAAGCCGTGATTTTGCTCACGGTAGCGCGCGGTCAGCTTTGCAAATCTAGTAATGGAAGTTCTTTTCCATGCAAACGACGCTGCTCCCGTTCCGAAGGCCTTCGCCACAAGTTCTTAATCGAGTGGTGATTAAAAATGCAAAACTCACTGTGCCGCAGAGAGAACGCAGGCGTGCCCTAGTTGTTCCGCGCGAGCATGGGGCATGGGGAATGTTGCTGGTTCCTCTGATTACGGGTGCCGTAGTCGGATTGCACGCGGGAGGGCGCGTCACGCCGGTCCTGCTCTTGACGACGCTTGTGCTGGCTCTGTTTTGGCTAAGAACGCCACTGGAAAGCTGGCTCGGCACCGGAGCGGTTCGAGCGCAGACCAGCGACGAGTATCAGTTAGTTCGTCGTTTCATCATTCCGCTGGTCGCAATAGCCGCGCTCGCTGGCATTACTCTCTTCTGGCAAGGAAAGATCCGCGAGCTACTACCTCTCGGAGTGATCGCCGGCACCGCCTTTGTGGGCCAAATACTCTTGAAAAAGATGGGACGAGCGACCAGAGTGGCCGCAGAAGTCGTGGGCGCGCTGGCACTAACCTCGACCGCGCCCGCCGCATATTGCGCCGCTACCGGCCGGCTTGATGCGACAGCATGGGCGCTATGGCTGCTGAACTGGTTGTTTGCCGCGAACCAGATCCACTTCGTGTGGCTCGCAATTCGTGGCGCGCGATACTCCTCGTCAGCCGAGAAGTTTCTGGCAGGGTTTACATTCTTAGCCGGACAAGTGGTTCTTGGCGCAATCTTGATCGTCGCGGCCCACCTCGCCTGGTTGCCCACACTGACCATAGTGGCTTTCGTCCCGGTCCTGATTCGTGGCTTTGCCTGGTTCGCGAAAAGGCCTCAGCCAATCGTGGTTCGCCGCTTGGGCTGGACGGAACTGACTCATGCGCTCGCTTTCGGCGTGCTGCTTGCCATGAGCTTCTGTCTCGTACGGGTGTAATCCCTTCTTCCTGGCACATCACTTGTGCGGTTGCGGAAAAAATCTGGGCGTCGGAGTTTTGAAAGGGCACGGCTTAAAGTCGTGCCCTTTCACGAACCTGTCCCGAGGGTCCGACATACTCTGCGTCGTCGGGAAGTACAGAGATCCTTCGTTGGGAGTCGCTCGCTTCGCGGGCGACTCCGCTGCCTCAGGATGACAATTCTTGGGATGGCGGAGGCGGCGAGGATGGGTTCGGCGCCGCGAAAGCAAAGGCCTGCGGAGCTTAGCTCCGCCTGGACGGGCGAGACGCCCGCGCCTAACACGGCGTAGCGCGTGTGCCCACATGGACAATCCGTTTGTGCCGTGCCACGGTTAGAATCAAATTACCATGCGTTTCGATTTGGATTCCGCTACGCGCCGCCGTCTTGGCTACCATCTTATTGATCAGATCGATGGTTTCTTCTCTTCCCTGCCCGAGCGCGCGGTTCAACTTCCGCTGGGACAAAGAACGTTTGCGCCGCTGCATAATCCGTTGCCCGAGACTGGCGACGATCCCGATAAAGTACTCGACGAAGTTTTTCGGGAAATGGTGGATAAAGGTTTTCACGTTCCCAGCGGCAACTATTTTGGCTTGATGAATCCGACGCCTACTTACATTGGGGTGATGGCGGAAGCGCTGGTGGCGGCGCTCAATCCGCAACTGGCGACGGTGAAGCGTTCGCAGCTGGCGTCGAGAATTGAGCACGAAGCGGTACGTTGGCTTGGCGAACGGGTTGGGTGGCCCGGCGAATTTAATGGGACTTTCACTACGGGCGGGAACGAAGCGAACTTCAGCGGGCTGGCTCTGGGGTTGGCGTGGAAATTTCCCACGGTGATCGAGGAGGGTGTTGCTTCGATCGGCAGTCAGCCTGTGCTCTATGCTTCGGCGGAGGCGCATCACTCTGTCGATAAATCTGCTGGGCTGCTTGGCCTGGGACGCAAAGCGCTACGCCGTATCGCGGTGAATGATCAGGTCCAACTCGATCCGGAGATTCTGGAACAGACGATCGAACGCGATATTGCTTCGGGGAAAAAGCCGTTTTGCGTGATCGCGACTACAGGAACTACTAACACGGGTGCCATCGACGATCTTGTTGCGCTATCTGAAATATGCCGACGCTTCGATCTTTGGCTGCACGTTGACGGGGCGTATGGGGGATCGGCAATTTTTTCTGATCAGCATCGTGTACTGCTGTGCGGCATCGAGCGAGCCGATTCGATTACCATCGATCCTCATAAGTGGATGGCAATGCCGCTTGCGGCGGGGGTGATTCTTACGCGCCATCCCGAGATGCTGGAGCGGGCTTTCGCGGTTGCTGCCCCTTACATGCCAAAGGCGGCCGAGGCTAAGGGGTTGGACAATTCGCGCATCAGCACGCAGTGGACGCGGCGCATGAACTCGCTCAAACTTTGGCTCACGCTGCGGGTTCATGGGCGAAAAGCTTACGAGGAGCACATCGATCGCCAGCTCAATCTCGCACAAACTTTCGTGGCTTGGCTTAGGGCTTCGGACCACTTTGAGCTGGCGGCGCCGCAAACTCTGCCCATCGTCGCGTTTCGTTTTAAGGGCACGAAACTTGCTCCGGAAGAGCTTTCCGAGATTCATGCCAGCATCGTAGAAGAAGTCACACGCGATGGGCGGCGGTGGATCTCCGAAACCAAAGTGAATGGAAACAGTGTTTTGCGCATGATGGTGATCAGTTATCTGACTGAAGAACATCATCTTGCCGAACTGGGTAAAGCATTGTCTGCGGCCGCAAACAAACTTTCACGTAGAGAAACGCGAGCGCGTAGGCACTGAGATTCGCTGTGGAATTTCGTTGGACCGTATTTCGTTGGATCATGAAGATTCGTCTTTTCTTTTTGCTTTCGACGCTTCTGCTTTGGGTAGTTTCGCTGTGCGCGCAGAGTAACACTGGAGAATTGAGGATTAAAGTTACCGATCCCGCTGGGCTCGGGGTAAAGAGCTCGGTTCAGTTGGTCAGCGAAGCAAACCAGATTCGTAAAACCTTGGTTACCGACGACGCCGGAAATCTGGTCGCGAAACTGCTTCCCTTCGGGGTTTATCGTGTTGAAGTGCAGCGCGAGGGCTTCGCGCCATTTTCTGATTCTGTCGAAGTGCGGTCGGCTATTCCCGCCGAATATCATGTGACTCTGAGAATCGCTCCCATGAGCACTTCCGTGACCGTCAACGATGCGGATACGCTCATCGATCCGCACCGCTCGGGGACGATCAATCGAATTGGCAAAGACACGATCGCGGATAGAACGACGTCGCTGCCAGGTCGATCGCTGCAGGATCTGATTAACTCTCAGCCGGGCTGGCTGTATGAAGGTAATGCGGTGCTGCATCCACGGGGGTCGGAATATCAAACGCAACTGGTGGTTGATGGCATTCCTCTTACCGACAACCGTTCGCCGAGTTTTGGGCCGGAAATCGAAGCGGATGATGTGCAATCGATGAGCATTTATACCGCAGGCATTCCTGCAGAGTATGGAAGGAAATTGGGCGGTGTGGTCGAAATGACCACGACCAAAGATCCGGGGGCCGGGCTTCACGGCAACGTGGTTCTGGCGGGTGGGAGCTTCGATACTGCGGATGGCTACCTTTTGACTCAATACGAGTGGGGGAAAAATACGGTGGGCGTCAACGCCGAGGGCGCAATGACCGACCGCTATTTGAATCCTCCGGTTCTGCAGAATTTTACTAACAACGGCACTACCGGCGACTTCGGCGCGAGCTACGAGCGGGATTTCAGCAATCACGACAGGTTGAGTTTTTCAGTGCGTCATGAGTTTTCACGTTTTCTTGTGCCCAACGAGTTGGTCCAGGAGGTAGCGGGACAGCGACAGGATCGAGACAATTTCGAAACCATGGGAATCGTCTCTTACCAGCATTTGTTTTCGCAGAATGTGGTGGGAGATTTGCACGGCATGGTTCGGGATGATTCGGAGGGGTTCACTTCGAATCCATTTTCCACTCCGATTATTGTTTTTCAGCAGAACGGTTTTCGCGAAGGATATTTCAAAGGGACGATTTCGATTCATCACGGCAACCAGGAGTGGAAAGTCGGGGTTGAGTCCGACTCTACATTTTTACGGGAACAGTTCAGCGATGTAATCACCGACTTCACTCAATTCGATCCGGGAACGCCAGGCACATTTAATTTTGCGGCACATCGTCCGGATCTTGAGCAGTCAGCATTTGTGCAGGACGTTATTCGCGCGGGTAAATGGACGGTTAGCGCGGGTCTGCGATGGGATCACTATCAGTTGTTGTTGAATCAGAATGCCGTGAGCCCGCGGTTGGGTGTGTCGCGGTATTTCCAATCTGCGGATCTGGTGCTGCATGCCTCTTACGACCGGGTTTTTCAGACTCCGGATTTCGAAAACATTTTGCTCTCCAGTTCCGCCGCGGTGGTTTCCTTGGATCCTGAGGTTCTGCGCATCCCGGTGCAGCCTTCACATGGCAACTTTTACGAGGTGGGATTTACCAAGGGCTTTTTCCAGAAGCTGCGGCTGGACGTGAATGGCTTCGACCGCAGCGTGAACAACTTTGCCGACGATGACGAACTGCTCGACACCGCTGTGAGCTTCCCGATCGCTTTTCGCAAGGCCAATATTTACGGTGCCGAAGGCAAGCTTGATCTTCCGCATTGGGGGCGTTTATCCGGATTCGTGAGTTATTCGTACATGGTTGGGGCTGCATATCTTCCGGTTACGGGCGGGCTTTTTCTCGGCGAAGAGGCCAGCGATGCCTTGAGCCAGACCAGCGGACGTTTCTGGGTTACTCAGGATCAGCGCAATACTGTGCGGACTCGATTTCGCTATCAACTTGCGGAGCGGCTGTGGGTGGCGCTGGGCGGCGAATACGGAAGCGGATTGCCGGTGGAATTTGACGGGACGGAACAACAAGCGGTGGCGCAATATGGACAGGAAATCGTAAATCGTGTGAACTTCGCGACTGGGCGTGTTCGTCCTTCGCTGGCTATTGACGTGTCAGCGGGAGCGGACCTCTGGAAGAAGGATAAGCGCAGCGTGCGCTTTCAAGCGGATGTCCAGAACCTGAATAATCGGCTGAATGTAATTGACTTCGCCGGGCTCTTTTCGGGCAATGCCATTGCGCCGCCGCGCAGTTACGATCTCCGGTTGACCACGACCTTTTGAGTGTTCTGGTGGGCGAATTCGAGCTTCCTTTGCATTGACGGGCTCCAGTGCGTGCCTTATTCTGAGTGATCAAATTGGACGTGGCACGTCCGTGTCTGGCGAAGATCCTTCATCTATGTTTATTCTTTATTGGCTGTCCTAAGTGATCCATGCAGGAAATCTGAGGGTGAGAGGCGGAGATTACGTGAAAATTCTTGTGGTTGGTGGGGCGGGTTATATCGGCAGTCAGACGGCGCGGGTGCTGCGGCGGGCCGGCTTTGAGGTTCTTATTTATGACAACCTGTCCACTGGTTTTGAGTTTCTTACCCGCGGATTCAAAATGGTAGTGGGCGACGTACACGACAACAAGAAGCTTTTGGACGCCCTCAAAAAGACCGATGCCGTGATGTACTTTGCCGCCAATCATTATGTCGGCGAATCCGTAACCAATCCTCGCAAATATTATCGGAATAATGTTGAGGGCGGGCTTTCCGTATTGAATACGGTGCTGGACGCGGGCAAAAAGCACCACTTCATTTTTTCTTCGACGTGCTCGGTGTATGGGGTTCCGCTTAAGACTCCGATTACCGAGGATGATCCGCGAGTTCCTTGCAATCCTTACGGAGTTTCAAAGGCGTTCTTCGAACAGGCGCTGGAGTCTTATGACACGGCCTATGGGCTGCGCTATGCCAGCTTGCGCTACTTCAACGCGGCTGGTGCGGATGAAAGCGGGGAGATTGGGGAGTGCCACGATCCCGAGCCACACTTGATTCCGCTTACACTGCGGGCGGCTGCGGGCTTTGGCGAACTTCAAGTTTTCGGCACGGATTATCCGACACCCGACGGCACTTGCATTCGTGATTACACGAACGTCGTCGATCTGGCGGAGGCTCACGTTATCGCTCTGCAACATTTGACCAGTGGCAAGCCGTCGTTCACGGTGAACCTGGGCACGGGCGAAGGCTCATCGGTGAAGGATGTGATTCGTACCGTTGAAGAGGTTACGGGGAAAAAAGTGCCGGTAAAAATTGTGCCGCGGCGGCTGGGCGATCCGCCTTCGTTGGTGGCCGATCCGGCGCGAGCGCTGAAAGTTCTCAACTGGAAGACGAAAAGGTCGTTGAAGGATAGTGTCTCGACCGCCTGGGCATGGATGCAGAAGCAGATGGCCACGGCTCGCAGCTGAGCAGCGAAAAAGATTTCGGCCGAACGCTGCGGAAAGGTCGCAGGCTGTCTGACGACCCGGTTGCCGACAATAAATCGGGAAGCTTTTTCACGATTCCACCTCCACTAAATGAAATTATCGTACTGCAGTTGGTCCGCGATAATTCAGATTTATCCCATACGAAGGCGCAGGCGGCTTGTACTAAACTTAAATACCGGTGAAGTGGTTTCGTAACATCTTCGGAGGACGCAACATGGCTGCACTTACCGCGGGAACATCCGCGCCGGATTTCAAACTGCAAACCGTGGATGGCAAGCCGTTTTCGTTGCGCGATGCGCTCGCGAGCGGGCCGGTGGTTGCCGCTTTCTTCAAAATTTCGTGCCCGGTGTGCCAGTATGCGTTTCCGTTCCTTGAGCGAATTTATAAAGCTCATGGCGGGAAAAAGGTGACGATTGTTGGTGTCTCGCAAAACGAAAAGAAAGATACTGCGGCGTTCGCAAAAGAGTATGGCGTGACTTTCCCGATTCTGTTGGATGACACTAAGACTTATCCTGTCTCGAACGCCTACGGGCTGACGAACGTGCCCAGCATTTTCTGGATCGGGCAGGACGGGGAAATCGAAATCTCCAGCGTAGGATGGGATAAGAAAGAGATCGAGGAGATTAACCGCAAGGCAGCGGACGTCAATGGCGCCGGGCCGAAGACCGTATTCAGGAGCGATGAGCAGGTCGCGGATCACCGTCCCGGCTGAGGGTCGAAAAACTAGCCTGCGGTCGCGGGCACTTAACGCATTCAGTTTGGTTGTTCTGATTTTTTTCACGCGGAAACCACAAAAGGTTCATCTTCCATGTCTAATCCGGAAACTCCAGAAGCTAATCCCGAATCGAACGAGTCGTTCAGAAGACATTCTTTCGCAGTTCGAGCAGAGCAAATCGCGCACGCCTGAACAGGCGCGTCAGGGCCGCGAAGGAACGGTGATTGCCGTCACCGCCGATTCAGTGCTTGTCGATGTGGGCTTCAAGACTGAAGGCATCCTGCCGCTGGCGGCGTTTCAAAACGAAACCGTCAAGCCTGGCGACAAGCTCGTGGTCTCTATCAAAGGGCGAGATCCCGAGGGCTATTACCAGCTCACGCGCGGTAAGAGTGAACGGCCGAAGGACTGGGCCTCGCTGGAGAGGGCGTTCGCCGAGAAGGCGATTATCGTGGGGACGGTGACTGGCGTCGTAAAAGGCGGATTGAGCGTGGACGTGGGCGTGCGGGCATTTATGCCGGCCTCGCGGAGTGGCGCACGCGATGCCGCTGAGATGGAAAAGTTGGTAGAGCAGGAAATTCGTTGCCGGATTACAAAGCTTGATGTGACTGAAGAAGATGTTGTCGTCGATCGGCGCGCGGTCGCGGAAGAAGAGGAGCGCGCGGCCAAGGACCGCCGGTACTCGCAAGTGAACGAAGGCGCAACGCTGCATGGCACAGTGCGCAGCCTTACCGACTACGGCGCTTTCGTCGACATTGGCGGCGTCGACGCGCTGCTGCATGTCAGCGATATTTCTAGAAGCCGCATCAGCAAACCCGCGGATGTGCTTTCCGTAGGGCAAGAAGTTGAAGTGAAAGTTCTGAAGATTGATTCGGAGAAGCGGCGGATTTCGGTTGGGATGAAGCAGCTTGAGCCGGATCCGTGGGATTCGGTGACGAACGAAATACAAGCCGGGTGAGCGAGTCCATGGCGTGGTGACGCGCATCCTCGATTTCGGCGCGTTTGTAGAACTCGAGCCAGGGATCGAAGGATTGATTCACGTTTCAGAAATGTCATGGGCCAAGAAGGTCAGAACCCCGAGTGACGTGGTTAAGCCGGGAGACACTGTCGAGGCTGTGATTTTAGGCGTGAGCCCAGCTGAGCGCCGCATTTCTCTGGGACTAAAACAGGCGCTGGGCGATCCGTGGGCCGATGCGGGCCAAAAATTCGCGGTTGGTTCGGTCGTCGAAGGTCCGATCACCAGCCTCACAAAATTTGGTGCCTTCGTGCAGGTTTCCGAGGGCATCGAGGGCATGATTCACATCAGCGACATGAGCGCGGAGAAGCGTCTTAATCATCCGCAGGACATGTTGAAAGTCGGGCAGACGATAAAGGCTCAGGTTCTTGAGCTTGACATCGAAAAGCGGAGGCTGAAGCTGGGGATTAAACAGCTGCTTCCTACCAGTATTGAGGAATATATCGCCGATCATCGCGAAGGTGATACCGTATCTGGCAGGATCGTGGATGTTTCTGGCGAAAAAGCGCGCGTGGAATTAGGCGAGGGTATTCGAGGTGGGTGCATGATCCCTGCGGGACATTCCACGAAGGAAAATACGGCGGGCGAAGCCAAGCTGGATTTGGGGTCGCTCAGCTCGATGCTCAAAGCGCATTGGAAAGGTGGCGCCGGCGCGGAGTCGAAACCGGAAACGGTGCGGCTGGGGCAGATTCGCAGTTTTCGAATCGCGAAGTTGGATCGGTCGGTAAGAAGATTGAATTGCAGTTGAGTTAGCGCGATTCAGAACGTCTTGTCATTTCGTTGAATAGCATCGCTTCCCTTCCCTTGCCTTCGCAGTTTTTTGATCTGTTTGAGGTGATGGCAGCCGTGGATCCAATGAAACTTTCGCCACTGTCGTGCGGTCAGCGGTCCGAGCACGGGATGATCGACTAAGAGAGTTCGCTTGCCAAAGCGAGCTTCGCATTGCGCGATTACTTCGTCCATGGCGAGGATCTGTGGCGCGATTCCGCGGGTGATTTCATCCACCGCCATACCGCGCGGGCGGGTGCGCTCAGGAGCTTGCCGTCCGGTGGGTAAGTGTCCGAGTTCTGTAACTACGAACGCCCTCATGCGATCTTTCAGCACGGGCGCACGTGCCAGCGGTTTGCCTGCTTCCAGGCAGCGCTCGAATCCTTTCACCGTTCCGCTGTAGCTGAGATACAGATGCTCCAGCACCTGTGCTGTGCTCCATTTACCCTCAGGATGACGTGTAAGGTCTTCGGCGTTCATGCCGACAGTCGCGGATGTGATTGCGTCCCGTAACCTTTGTAGATACGTGTCCACGGACGAACTCCTGTGCTGCTTCTAGTAGAATGAACCTCGGCATTCACGGTTGCAAAATTTCACGGCGGTACGGACGGTGCTATGAAAAAGCTGCTGTTGACGATGCTGGCGCTGGCAATCGGCATGATAACAGGCTGTACGTCAGAACCCTCCAAGCCTGCGCCAACTCAGCCGGCGCAGCCTAAAGCAGCGGAATTGCAGAGTGGCCGCTATGCCTTTCAGAAGCTCTACATTGCAGCACACGGCTGGGCTCGCGATGCGCAACCATTCCGGTTGGAATCGCAAGTTACGGCTGACTCCAAGGGTAAAGATGGCAAGGCTGCAGTGTGGAGTGCCTCATTCGCCTCTCCGGCAGGCCGCAGCGCGAAGCCTTATGTGTGGTCGGGTACGGATGCGCCGGATGCGCCCTCGCGCGGGATTTCTCCCGGCAACGAGGACACTTACAGTCCGACTAATGCTTCCACGCAGGTGTTCGACGTTAACTTTCTGAAAGTTGACTCGGACAAAGCTTTCGAAGTGGCGCAGAAGCACGGCGGCGACAAAGTACTCGAGAAGAATTCTGACACTCCCATTCTTTACGTGCTCGACTGGAGTCATGCTACTAACAAGCTTATTTGGCACGTGATTTACGGCAGCAGCCGCGATGATGCCAAGCTCATCGTGGATGTGGATGGCACCAGCGGAGAGTTCATCAGGACGGAGAAGTAGGGCCGGATTTCCAGTCGCTGTTTCCAATTGATGTTCACCATTGACGTTTCCCACTACAAGTTGTCATCCCGAGCGAAGAGAGGGATCTCGGTTTCTTACGCGCGCCCGTACTGGTGGCGCACAAGAACCGAGATCCCTCGCTTCGCTCGGGATGACAGTGTGTTTAGGGATGACCGTGTGCATTAGCTCGCGTTAACGCGGACACATTCACTTTTTGGACTGGATCTTCTCAGCATCGTTATTCTTGGCTTCTGGAGCCTTTAATTTTTCCAGCGCTTTGTGGGCTTCTTTGGCAAATGGACCTTGCGGCAGAATCTTTAAATATTCCTGATAGTGCTGAATTGCCAAGTCAGGCTGGTCCAGCTTCTCGTAGCACTGTGCCATACGGAAATTGGCGACCGCATCTTTTTCTTTCCAAATTAAAGCATCCTGATAGCGGGCGAGCGCCGCTTTGTAGGCTTTTTTCTTAAAATAGAACTCGCCGACCTCGTCATCCTTCATGGCGCGATACGGGTTCCAGGGATGCATCTCCTGGACATCGTCAGGCTCGTCTTCCGGATCTTTGTCATCGATGCCGCTGTTGGGATGATTTTTGGCGTCGTCCTTGGGCGGGCTCAAGTCGATCCGGGTGTCGCTGCTGGAACTTTCTCCGGCTTCGGCGTTCCGGGACCGGTCGGACCGCGGAGGGGCTTGATTTTGGCCGGGCTGTGCTGGATCAGGCTGCTGCTGGGCTTGCGCCCATCCTCCCAGGAGAAGGCAAAGAATGGCTAGAGGAAAAAACCTTCGCATAGATAGATTTTAGCGCGTCTCGAGATCAAAAGTTATCCTGACAACCACATTAACCAAAGAGGACACGAAGGTTCACAAAGGAAGGCAACTTGCCGCCACAGTTTGCGTGCGACGGCGGAATAGCATCGCGGCAAAACATGAAAGGGCTGCCATCAGTAGATACGTCGCCTCGGAACCGCCTTCTGGTACCGACACCCGGCAGGAATTTAGCCCAATTGGGCAGGCTTGTGGCGTTGGAATCACAAAGTTTGAGAACCGACTCGCCGTCAAATTCGAAGGCATCATGCGCAGCCAGTTCTCCGCGACCAGTGAGTTCAAACCGTTAAACCCAGCGTTCTGTCTGTGATCCCCCCACAACGCGCTTCCTAGGCTGGAGAAGGTGTTGGCAGTGTAATTCCGCGACCTGACGCTGTAATTCTCGTTCGCGAAGTCGTCGGAGGTGACCCGACCATTTAAGCCGTGAATAGTTGCGTACGGACGGGCGTAAATGGGATGGTCTATGAGATTGATTTCCACGGCGGTCATACTGCTGGCAAAAGCGCAGGGGCAATAGACAAGAGTGCTAGCGCAGCCACACTCCACCATTTCTGGATTGAACCGAACATCATTTTTCTCCTCATGCTTCAGGGAAAGTTACCGGATCGACTTCAGGAGGGGACCAGTCGATCAAACCGTCAAGCAATAGATGCACTCTAGCTGGTAAGCGGTTGTCAATAAGACCTGATAATTAGTCGGTGAATTGCGTTTAAGGCAACCCATAACTGCCCGAAAGGGGGTTGCACATGCGCGGTTTTTTGAGAGAAGAGGTTTTCCGAGACAGTCTGGGCAGAGGAGCGCGAACGCGGAGCCAGGCCAACCAACAACAAATCGGTCAGGCAGGTACCTGAAGGTGGGCGCGGCAAACCGCGTTAGCGATGGGGACCAGTCCTACTTCTTACTGGGATCGTCGGCCGGGTTGATGTAGTTGAACTTCGCCGGTGACATGCCGTGGATCTGGATAATAGTCTCTCCGGACGTGGCGGCATAATGGGGCATCGTAGGATCGAGATACGCAAAGCTGCCTGGCCCGTAGCTCATCATCTTACCGGCATCGAACTGAGTTCCCATGCCGAACTTCATCGTGCCTGATAGTACGGTTACGTTTTCACGGTTGGGATGGGTATGAGGCGCGACTTTGTAACCATCCGGCATTTTTAGGCGGATGGTGAAATTGCCAGATGAGGCCATCGGGTCACCTTCAAGAACTGCCAGCTGGGCTCCGGCGGGTAAGAATGGCGGGGCTGGACCGAATTTCACTTGATCCGGAGTGAAGGCGTTTTGTGCAAAGGCTAGCGGTGCAAAAAGGACAGCAACGTACAAAATTGCCGCAAAAAGTAATTTCATGGAGACTCTCCGGTTGACCGCAGCATGATAGAGCAAGCCGGCCATATTTCACAAGGAGGCTACTGCGCGGTACTGGCCCAACGAGCCGGAAGGTGGTTTACATGACACAAAAAATCAGGCCGTTCCGGGGGAGGGAGCGGCCTGTGTTGGCGAAGTCCTCCGGGGAGGAGGGTAAACTTGTTATAGCGACGGTCCCGTGGGCTGCCCGGCGGCCGGAGTTGCCGGTGCGCTGCCGGTCGTATTGGTCATCAACCGCACGTCGACGCGACGATTCTTGGCGCGGCCTTCCCGAGTCTTGTTCGAATCGACTGGCTTGTCTTTGCCGAGGCCGATGACATAAATCTTGTATGCTGGAATGTTGCGCTCCGAAGCCAGGTACTGGATTACGGCATCAGCGCGACGCTGGCTCAAACCGTAGTTGTAGTCGGAATTGCCGACGGAATCCGTGGCGCCTTCAACCGTGAGGATATATCCCTTGGTATTGGGGACATCGGTTGCGAGTTGATCGAGCGCCGCTTTGGCATCTTTGGTCAAGTTGTCTTTGTTGAAGCCAAAGTGCACTGACGTCTCGTTCACGATGCGATAGTTATCGAGATTCGCAACGGCGTTCTGCAGACTATCAACACGATGAACGGCGTTGTTAGCCGAAGTCTGCGCCTGATCTGCCTGCTGACCGGCCGCCTGGGCCTTCTGGTCCACTTCGGCTGCTTTGGCCTGCACCTGCTGAATTCCTGACTGCGCCCGCGCGTCGACATCCTTGATGTCTTTGGAATTCTTCGCGGTCATGTCATCCAGTTCATTGGTTTTATTGATCAGCGGGGTGGTTTCCTGCTTGACATAATTCTTGCTGGCGCAGCCCACCGAGGCCGCCATGCTCACTGCCAGTAGAACTGTTAACGAAGTGCGATTCATCTTGGAAGCTCCTTTTTTCTCTTTAAACCCAGAACTGCAGAATTTATGCCGAACGCTCTTTTAGAATGCTTTTCCTGGGTCAAAACTTTGTTCGGGACGCGGGGCCTACAGTCTGACTCCGCCATTCGTCCTTAAGCGTAGAGCACGAGCGCTGCCAACCGGCTTGGAAAGTCGCTCAACTGTAACTAACTTCCGCGACAACGAGTTAGATGCTCGTTGTCAATATATCAGATGCAAACTAGCAAACGACGACCGAGGAAATTTTATACGGCTGAGGCTGATTTGCGGTGCAGAATGCAGCAGAGCCGATCCGCAGAGTCATCTCTACTACAGGGATTACTGTATGTGGTGGTCGGGCGTCCTCGTCCGACTGGACCGGCGAGACGCCCGTCCTCCACCAGTTAAATGAAAACGACTTGGTTGGTCAGACCACGTCGCTTCGTTGGTACGGCAAGCTCGACTTGGTTGGTGCAATCGCAAACGCCCTGACCGAACTCTAATAAAATAGAATCCCACACCAACCATTAGCATGGATCTGGCCGCCAAAATCCGTACTTTGCCTACCACGGCGGGAGTGTACCTGTACAAGAACGCCGAGGGGCAGGTCATCTATGTGGGCAAGGCGAATAACCTGCGCAGCCGGGTCAGTTCGTACTTTCGCCAGGGGCGACTTGAAGACGCAAAAACCGACACACTGGTGCGCGAAGCGGTTGATGTTGACTATATTGTCGTAGCCAATAACAAAGAGGCGCTGGCGCTAGAGAACCATCTCATCAAGCAGAAGCAGCCGCGCTTTAACATTCTGCTACGCGACGATAAGACTTATCCGTATGTGAAGTTGACCTTGGGGGAGCGTTATCCACGCGTGTTCGTGACACGCCGCTTGAAGAAGGACGGAAGTTCGTACTACGGCCCGTATTTCCCAACGAGCCTCGCGTATCGCATCGTGGACCTGATTCATCGCCATTTTCTGATTCCATCATGCAAGGTGGATCTTGAGCACTATCACCCCAGGCCATGCTTGCAGTATTACATTGGCCGCTGCCTCGGGCCTTGCGTCGAGGGGCTGACCACGATGGGGGCTTATCAGGAGGCAGTGCGCGACGTGAAGATGTTTCTTGAAGGACGGCCCACCGACCTTGCGCAGTCTCTGCGTCAGCGGATGGAAAAAGCAGCTGAGGCTGAAGAGTATGAGCGAGCGGCGAAGTATCGGGATTTGATTTCGACGGTTGAACAGTTGCAGGAGAAGCAGCGGATTGCGGCCGTCGAGGGTGATGACGCGGACGTATTTGGCTACCACTACGAGAATGAAATGCTGGCGGTGAATTTGTTTCACGTGCGTGGTGGGCGGGTGCTGGATCGCCGGGAATTTTTCTGGGAAGATTTGCCGGAGTTCACTGCACCCGTGTGGGACGGGGTCTCTGAACCGGGCGGTCAAAGACCCGGCGCCCCACAGTCATCCCCGTTTCATCCCGGAGAATTCTTCTCAGCGTTTTTGACGCAGCTCTACATTGGGCAACCTTACGTCCCGCGGAATATTTATGTCCCGGTGGACTTTGAGGATCGCGAAACGCTGGAGGAAGTGTTGTCCGAGCAAATCGCGGGCGAGGGCGCTCGCGCCACACGGGTTCACATTGTCGTCCCGCAGCGCGGGGATAAACGTTCGTTGCTCGATCTGGCGGGCAACAATGCTAAACAGTCGTATGACCAGCGTTTTCGGGTGATGAAGCCAAATACCAAAGCAATTCAGGAAGCGCTTCAGGATGCGCTAGGCGTGCCGGAATTGCCGAAGCGCATCGAGTGCTTCGATATTTCGCACATTCAGGGTGCGGAGACGGTCGCTTCCATGGTGGTCTGGGAAGATGGCCGCATGAAAAAATCCGATTATCGCAAGTTCATTATTCGCAGCGTGAACGGAGTGGATGATTTTGCTTCCATGCGTGAAGTGGTGACGCGGCGGTACAAACGTTTGCAGGAGGAAAAAAATCCCATGCCGAGCCTGATTTTGATCGACGGCGGGCTGGGCCAGTTGCACGCTGCAGCGGAAGCGCTGTCGTCGCTCGAAATAATTAATCAGCCGCTGGCTTCTATCGCCAAACGAGAAGAGGTTATTTACGTTCTCGGACAGGAAGACGAACCGGTTGTGCTAGACCATCATTCTCCGGTGCTGCATTTGGTCCAATTGATTCGCGACGAAGCGCATCGTTTTGCTGTGACGTTTCATCGCAAGCGGCGGCAGATGCGCGATCGCTCCACCGAATTGTTGGAGATCCCCGGCGTGGGTGCGCGTACCACGCGGCGTCTGCTGGAACACTTCGGAAGCGTGCAGGCGGTGAAACAGGCGGAAGCCGCGGCGTTGTCTTCCGTGGTTACGAGGGCCCAGGCTGAGGCGATTCTGGAATATTTCCGCAAGTGAAAATCTTAAAACGCAGAGCGCGCTGAGAAATGCCGCAGGTTTCGCAGAGAATTCGGAGATTGTCTCTGCGAGCTCCGCGGCAATTCTCAGCGATCTCTGCGTTCTAAGGTTTGGCTTGACCGTCACGAATCTTGAGATGTCCCTGCTAAACTATCGTTCGCCCCATGAAAACCTTCCTGTTTGTCTTGACTCTCAGCAGTTGGCTTGTGTTGCCGCTCGTGGCCGCGGCGCAAGATTCTGACGTTCCGAACCTCGCTACTCCGCAGGAAAAGCATCTTAAAAATATCCGTCAACTTACCTTCGGAGGTCAGAATGCCGAAGCCTATTTTTCGGCTGACGGCAAGAAGCTTATCTTTCCAGTCGACCCGCGACAACCTGCAGTGCGATCAGATGTTCACCATGAACATCGATGGCTCGGATGTTCACATGGTTTCGAATGGCAAGGGACGCACTACCTGCGGGTACTTTTACCCCGACGGGAAAACCATTCTATATTCTTCGACGTATGTTGCGGACCCGCAATGTCCGCCGCGTCCGGACTTTTCCAAGGGATATGTGTGGGCGGTGTATCCGGGCTTCGATATTTTCGCGGCCAATCCCGACGGCTCTGGCCTGATGCAACTCACCGACTCGCCGGGATACGACGCCGAGGCCACTATTTCGCCAAATGGCAAGCACATCGTGTTCACTTCTATTCGCAATGGCGATCTCGACATCTACACCATGAACGCCGACGGCAGGCACGTAAAGCAACTGACTCACGAACTCGGACTACGATGGCGGGCCTACTTATTCGCCGGATGGAAAGTGGATTGTCTATCGCGCTTACCATCCGAAGGGTGAGAAAGAAATTACGGAATACAAGGAATTGCTGGCGCAGAATCTGGTTCGTCCAACTTCGCTCGAAATCTGGATCATGAAAGCCAACGGTAGACACAAGCGGCAGATCACGCACTTAGGCGCGGCCAGTTTTGCTCCGGCGTTCTCTCATAGCGGCAGGCGAATAATTTTCTCGTCGAACCTGGGTTCGACTGGCGGAATGGGCAACTTCGAGCTCTACGTCGTCGACTTGAATGGCAATCATCTGGAGCAAATTACCTACAGTCCGGGCTTTGACGGATTCCCCATGTTCAGCCCCGACGGCAAGAAGTTAGTGTGGGCTTCGAACCGCAATGCCAAAGCGCCGCACGAGACGAATATTTTCATCGCGGACTGGGCGCCCTGATGAGCACGGTTGATTAGCGCGGTTGCCAGATAACGCTTTGTCATTCCCCAAAATTCATTTGTCATTCCGAGGAGCGAAGCGACGAGGAATTCTGGGTTTCCGCGGCTACACGCAAGAACCTAGATCCCTCGCGTTGCTCGGGATGACAGCGGGTTTGGTGCGTCTGTCGGGACGACAATGGATTGGGGCGTGGCTGGGGATTACAACAATTGGTGCGCCGCCGGGATGACAATGTGTGGGTGTGGACAAGCGCCGGACAGAAGTTCTCGGCCTTCCGATTGTCCTTCTGAGTGAGCCTGTCGCGGAATGCGCCTTATAATAGGCTCGCGTTATGAAATCCCTGATGAAAAGTCGGCAGTGGTTGATCGCGATCGGACTGCTGGTACTGGTGTTGGCTGCGGTTATCGGGTCAATTTTGACTAGTGACCTCGGCGCACCTCAATCGGCGCAAGGTTCGCACCCTCGCCGCGCCCCGCTGGTTGACGAACGTCCGCTGGATACGGCTCGCAATTTGGCCAAATTGGCTACCAGTTGGGAGGAAAAGCGTTTTGCGGATCAAGCATTGCGCCTGGCCGACAGCGAAGTCGACCTTGCCTTTGATGACGCGCTTCGAGACGCCGCGGATCATCCCGTGCCGCCAACCCCAGAGACCCGCGAGCTCTATGCTCACGTAACTCAGGCGGAGACTGCGGTTCAGGCTGATCAGGATCATCTCGATCAACTGAAAAAGCAGTTAACTAAAGCCAGCGGCCCGGCACAAGAGACTACCCAGCAACAGATTGATTTGACGCAGGCTCAACTGCAACTTGATCAGGACGAACTCGAGGATGCCAAAGGAGATCTGGGACGAGCGGGCGCAGATCCGATAAGCCGCATACAGCGCCAGTTGAAGCGGCATAACAGCCTTGAACATTCGCCCGATGCAAAGAGCGCGTCGTCACCGGTTATCTCTGACACAGCTTCTCCGAACTCGAACCTGTGGGCGCACTTCGTGCGATGGCACGCTCTACGTGGAAGCGCGATTCCGCTGCAGCAGGCAAGCGATGAAGCCGTCCAAGCCGCGGCCAAATTGAGCGAGACTCATGACGCTCTGGAAAAGCAAGTTAACGCCGAGAAAGCCAGCAGACGCACGACAACAGAAGCAGCTGCAGGATCGTCCCCTGCAGTTGCACAACCATCAAGCTCGACAGCCATCACGTCGTTGCATCTTCTTTCCGACGATCAGAAACATCTTTCCGACCTCGACAAACGCATTCAAGATCATCAGGAATTGGAAACCAACTATGCGAACTGGATTGCGCTGGTCCGCTCGCAGCAGCGGCAGGCGTTGCATGGCGTGATCCAATCGACGCTGTGGATTCTGTTAATCGTTTTGCTTGTGTATCTGGCCGACCGCTTCATCGATCACGTCCTCACCGAGCGGGTCGACGAACGCACGCGGTTGCATACTTTGCGCGTGGTAATTCGGTCCTCGGTGCAAGCGGTGGGCCTGTTGCTGGTGCTTCTGGTCGTGTTCGGTGCTCCCAGTCAGATGCCAACTATTCTTGGCCTGGCGGGTGCCGGCCTCACGGTAGCGATGAAGGATTTCATCGTCGCCTTCTTCGGCTGGTTTGTATTGATGGGAAAAAACGGTTTGCGCGTGGGCGATTGGGTTGAGATTAACGGAGTGGCTGGCGAGGTCGTCGAGATCAACTTGCTGCGCACGGTCCTGCTTGAAACCGGCAACTGGAACGAGACCGGCCATCCCACTGGCCGCAAGGTAGCCTTCGTAAACAACTACGCGATCGAAGGTCACTTCTTCAATTTCAGCACCAGCGGGCAATGGATGTGGGACGAGTTGCAGATTACGGTGCCGCCGAATGAGGATCCTTATCCATTGCTCGATGCCATTCAACAACGCGTGGAGAAGGAGACCAAGACCAACGCCGCGGCAGCTGAAGAAGAGTGGAAGAATTCCACGAGCAACTATAAAGTGCGGTCCGTTTCAGCCGCACCGACCGTCAACCTGAGGCCGACTTCGGCTGGGGTTGAGGTTCATGTTCGCTACATCGCACCGGCGAAAGAGCGGTCTGCTATTCGCGCGCGTTTGAATCAGACGTTAGTAGAGTTGCTGCATCACCGCGACGCAGATAAGACAGCAAGTATGTCCGCGGCAAAATGATTTTGTCGTCTCGTACGATTTTGTCAGGTTCCTTTTAAAACTTCGCCATCTCCCCCAAAGAAAGGTTACGCCTATGAGAGCGCACAAGGTTCTGCAGATCGCGCTTCTACTTTTGCCTTCCTGTGGAATGGCGCAGCTCAATACTGCTGGCCAAATCGGCTGCCGAGAGGAACAACGAGCAAGCGTTGAAAGTCCGAGTTTGCAGTTCATTGTGATCGCTGCGCCGGATGCGATCAAGCAATGGAAAACTCGACCGATGGTTGCTTTTGCTGGCTTCGACGCCGTGAAATACGGTTTCACTCGAGCGGAATTCTATCGCTGGCACTTGCCGGTCCCAGGACGCGAAGATTTTGACGGCACAACCAGCTCAAAGGATCGGTTGGCGCTCGCGATTCGAGTTGTGAATTCTGCTGGTGAACGCTGGTTTGAACTTACCGCTCGCGAAAAAGAATCTGAAGATCAACTGTACATTCAGTGGCGCGATCAGAATGACGCGAGCGAAAATCCAGTGGCCACGACTGAACACGGCGCGAAGCCTGACGAAATGGCCGGGTGGATTGACATCCAACTCGCCACACCCGACGCGGGATTGCCATTGTTCATTCTGAAGTATCAGCATAATGATCTGGAGGTGTACTCGGGTAGTTCCTTGGAGAACAAGTTGCTTGTTGACTTGCGCACAAGCACGCCACAGACCGTCAACTGGGTGAGTTGCAGGTCCTTTGAGTCGATTGGAGGCGCGTGCTCCGGCCGAGACGAGGGCTACGAGGGCAGCGACACGTTGCAATGTCAATGGGACGCCAAGGCCAGCGACTTCCGCTGCACGATGACCACTCCTTACGGCAGCGTTTATGCACAGCGCCGGGCACAAGAAGATTTTTACCTGCTATCGAATAAGCCGGCTTCAGAGTCTGCGGAACCGGTCCAAAGCTTGCGCGATCTTGCGTTCGCTATCCGCAACAACAATACAAACCAGACTGAAGGAGTGCTGGTGTCCGGGCTGGGGCCGACAACGATGCTCGAGCACTTCAAAGATCTGCTGCCTGGATCCGACGTATTTGTTTTCGCAAGCCCAGGCGCGGGTGAGATGTGGAACGCACATCTCTCATTGGCCACGATCGATGCCAACGGGAAAGTTGATGTACAGGCAATCCCCAAGTGGGGCATCGCAGGTGAAGAGACCGACGAGTACAAGACAGACGAGCACAAAGATATTGTTCCCATCAAAGCTGGTGATTCGTGTTGTAAGGATAACTTTGTTCCCATCGGTTCCGATGACGCCTATAGCACCCACATCTTGGAGCAACGGCCGGGCTTTCGCGCTTTCGACGCGGTCTTGACGGTTGGGTCGGAAAAGTCGAATCCGGTACATGTCGTTTACTGGATCGGACTCGAAGTCGTCGATGGAACAATTGTGGCCAACGCGGTGCGCGTCGCGGGTGAGAGTTGGATGTATACAGGATGCGGCCAAGAGTATAGGGAAGGCACTGCCAGATTTATTCGAAGGAAGACTGGAGTGGCCGAGGCTACAGTCGGGGTACAAGGGCCGTACAATCCAGAGAGTTCAAGCGCTTTCCCTCCTGATTATCCCACCGAGGGACCAAACTGCGTTTGGACCGATTTCTTACATTGGAAGGCGGGCGCGGGATTTCGCGTTCGCAAAGTGGGCGAGGATTGCAGGGCGCCGCACGAGAATATCAAGGTTAGCGAGTACGGAACCTTACAAGTCGCGAAGTCCCGCTAATAAGCCATCGCATCGGCGTTCAGCCGTTCGCCCGCCTGAACCAGACTTGGTAAAGCTGCTGCATCACCGCGACGCGGACAGAAAGGAAAGCTTCAGTGCAGCGACATAACGTGTAATCATTTCGGTCCGGTTGCAACATTCGCCCATGCTTACGACCCTTGCTATCTCCAACTACCGGTCGTTACGGAAGCTGATCGTTCCTCTACGAAGACTGAATGTCATCACCGGTGCAAATGGAAGTGGAAAATCAAGCCTCTATCGGGCGTTGAGGCTTCTTGCCGACACCGCGCAAGGCCGCGTCGTTCCGTCACTCGCACGTGAAGGTGGTTTGCAATCGACGCTTTGGGCGGGTCCGGAATCCATCTCACGCTCGGTGCAAAGGGGCGACTATAAGGTGCAGGGCACCCGCCGAGAACGCACGGTAAGCCTTCAATTAGGATTTGCTAGCGACGAGTTTGGCTATTTGATCGACATGGGCCTGCCGACGCCCGGCGGTTCGGCGTTCAGCCTCGATCCTCAGATAAAGCGGGAGTGCATCTGGCACGGCCCACTACTCCGCCCCTCAACGATATTGGTGGACCGCCGGGGACCGCTTGTCCGCATTCACGCGGACGACGACAGTTGGAGCACTGTGACGGACAACCTTTCCGCCTTTGACAGCATGATGCTTATCGCTGATCCACGAAATGCTCCGGAAATGCTAATGTTGCGCGAATCAATCCGAGCCTGGCGCTTCTACGATCACTTCAGGACAGATTCGGACGCGCCCGCACGCTCTCCTCAAATTGGGACTCACACTCCGATTCTGGGCAACGACGGGGCCGATCTCGCAGCAGCCGTTCAGACTATCCTCGAAATCGGGGACTCCGACGGAGTCAATGCGGCAGTGGCAGACGCTTTCCCCGGCGCTCGCGTGTCGATAGTCAACAGTTCGGGCCGTTTCGAGTTGACGATGGAGCAGCACGGATTGCTTAGACCTCTGGAAGCCGCAGAACTGTCTGACGGTACACTGCGATATTTACTCTGGATTGCTGCGCTTTTGACGCCGAGGCCGCCCGCATTGATGGTGTTGAATGAACCGGAGACGAGCCTGCATCCAGACCTGCTTGCCCCTCTGGCGCGCCTGATTGCCCGAGCAGCCGAGCACTCGCAGGTCGTTGTGGTGACGCACGCCGCGCCGCTCATCGCTGCGCTATCAGAGCAGCCGGAATGTCACTCAATCAAGCTCGAAAAGACATTTGGGGAAACGACAATCGCGGGCACGAAGGAACTGGGTCAGCAGGCCTGGAACTGGCCGGCACGCTAGGTCCTATTCGCGTCGGCGGCGAAGCGGTCTAGTTTTCTTCGTCAAAGACTTCTGTCGCGCAGACTCCCGCGGCGGTTTTCAGCAATAAGCGGTAACTCAGCTGATGTTTGCGCCAAAATTCTCGCGGCAGCCAGGCGCGTAGCTTAGTTTCTGAAATGAATTCGGTTTTGAGCGGGCTATAGTCGCCCGGGTAATCGGGATCACGCACTGCCTCTACGCGGTCGTCAGGTCTGAAGTTTTCACCTTCAATCTCCACTATCTGGTATTTAGGGCTGTGGGCATCCATGAGCGGAATTGGAAACGGAGTGACGGAATTGATGGCTGCCGCCTTGGGAGCTACTTTTTGTGACGGAGCGGGTGAAACCTGAATTTCTACGGGCTCGGAAACCTTCAGAGTGTTGTCATCCGTGACCCACACGCGGATGGGCTCATTACTTGCGAAGGGGCCAACGGTCAGCAAGTAATACGGAATTTTCGCCTGTAATTCCTGCGACGAAACGAAGTCAGCGTCGCCACCGCCGAGTCCCATTTGCACCGTGGACGCCGTGCCAAAGACCGCGAGAGATTCCTTGGTGAACCCTCTGCCTCTCAAAGTGACTTCCACATCATCTCTTTTCGCGGCGTCTAAGCGCACTGAAGGGGGTTCAACCGAACTGATGACCGGACTGTCTTTGCTCGCAATATAAAGTTCCTGCTGCGGCGTTAGTTTGGACAAGGCGATAGTGTCCATCTCGAACGATGCGTCTTGACCCACCAGACCGTAGACGCCAGGCTTGAGCAAATATGCGGATGGAACCGTGACTTTAATGTGCCGCAGGTCGATAGCCTGAGTGTTCAGATAATCGTGAAAAATCCAGCGGTAGTCTTCGGTGGTCTCGTCCTTTTCGACTAATATCACCTTCATGTCAGGTGGCAGGTCCCGACCGGTCGCGATCACATCGGTTACATCGCCGCCTTCCTGTAATCGGAGCGGTGGCCCTTCCAGTTCGGCATTGCCTGATGATTCGCTGGTAGTGTTGCCCACCACTACTGGAGAAACATTGCTTCCAAAAGAGGGTCCAGAACAAGGGCCGCCGAAATTGTCGATACAGAACTCAGGCAGTTCGGCGTCATAGATTGCGAGGCTGAGCATCTCTGGTGTAGTCGGATAAGGATCGTCAGGGTCCCAGATGATCTGCCCGTCAGTCTTCACTGGAACTGCGGTCCGGAAAAGCCGCTTGGGACGGTCCCAGACTTCCAGCCACGCCGCGCTAATGCCGTCGACGTTAGGAACGTGGTAGATCAGCCTCATACCATTGGTTGTATCTTCGAAGTCGAGTTTAGGATTAAGCTTGGCGCAATTGTTTACCGCGGATTGCCCGAGGAGCGGACAGGCCGCCGCGAGAATCGAGAGCAGCCAAGTTGCGCGACGGAACATACCAAAATTGTAGGAGTGAGTGAATGGGGCAGTCGAGGGCGGTCGCTTGCGATTGCGCACCGAAGTAACGAGTTTTTTCTGCACCTGTTCAGCTATTTTTTCGCGCTAGCGCCAGCGCACCGCTTGCTGGGTCAATCAATTGGTTCTTCAGCGAAGTTTGCGGGTAGGCATCGCGGATGCGTTGGTCGAAGATCTCACGCACCAGCGCACAGTTGTAAAAGACTCCGCCTGACACGGCTACCGGCACTGATTCATCCTTGCCAAATATTCGATCAATTACGATTCCGGCGAGGCCGGCCAGGTCTAAGCCAGCTTGAGTGAGGACATTACTAGCTACGTGATCACCGGCTTCCGTAGCGAATAAAACGGTTGGTAACAATGCAGAAAAGTCGGGAGCCGAGTTTGCCATCACGACCAACTGTTCAACCAAAGTCACGCCCCAGAACTTCATGATGCCTTCGAGCAAGGGGCTTGTGCTCTCGTGTCCCGCTTGATCATACGTACGCAAGGACGCCGCTACAGCGGCGCGTCCAATCCAGTGTCCAGAGCCTTCGTCGGAAATAGCGAAGCCCCATCCGCCTGCGCGCGCCAACGTCCCTTCCGTGTTACGACCGTAAGCAATGGATCCGGTCCCAGCAATAACGATGACGCCAGGCCCGCTGCCAAAGCCGGCTTCCATGGCGATTACTTGGTCGCCTACAATTTCTATTTCGCCACCAATCAGCTCTAACAACAATCGTCGAACCACGTTTGCAATCTCAGGGCGCGCTCCACCGGCAATGCCTACACAAGTCTTCTTGATTTGGGCTGGAATGATCTTTGCCTCGGCACAAGCCGCTCTTACGGCAATGCCGAGACTTTTGCGCGCTTGAGTTTCTCCAACGCGGACCACATTGCTGCCTGCCGACATGCCGGTGCCGAGCACGGAATTCTCGTCGCCGATAACGCACGAAGTCTTGCTGCCGCCGCCGTCGATTCCAAGAAAGATGCTCACGAGCGTAGTTCTATCACAGATGCCAGTGTAGGCGCGGGCGTCCTCGCCCGTGCGACGCCGCGGCGAACTTGTCTCTGTCGAACGGCTCTTACGAGCTTGATTCCCTGCTCGCAGATTAGGACATTTTGGGAGATAAAGCCCGGTACTCTTGAGTGGCTGCCGGTCGCGGGCGAGGGCACCCGCGCCACACAAGCAACAGGCACATGGGACTGGACAAACTCGATCTCGCGATTATCGCGCTTTATCTGGTTGGGATCACTTTGTTCGGTCTGCGCTTCCGCAAGCGTCAGCGAACGTTGCGCGATTACTTTCTCGCCGATCGCAACATCCCTTGGTGGGCGATTGCGCTTTCGATTGTTGCCGCCGAGACCAGCACGCTCACAATCATCAGCATTCCGGGGCTCGCTTACGATACCAATCTCACTTTTCTGCAGGTCGTACTCGGGTATCTTGTGGGGCGAGTCATCATTAGTCTGGTTTTGCTGCCAGCTTATTTCCGCGGCGAACTGTATACCGCTTATGCGTTGATTGAGCGTCGCTTTGGCCGCCGCCTGCGATCTTTGACTGCGGGCGTGTTTCTGCTGACGCGAGGGGCTGCGGAAGGCGTCCGCGTGTATGCAGTATCGATTGTAGTAGCGATTGCGCTGGGTACGGGGGAGATTGCGTCAATTGCAATCATTACCATATTGACGCTGATCTATACGTTCGAAGGTGGTCTGGCAGCGGTGATCTGGACGGATGTGGTGCAGACTGTCATCTACGTGGGCGGAACGCTCGTGGGCCTATTCACGATCCTGCACCTCGTTCCCGGGGGGTGGGCCACTATTCACGGCATCGCAGGCACTGCGGGGAAATTGCGGGTCTTCGATTTTTCCCCTGATTTCTGGAAACCTTACACATTCTGGGCCGGCCTCGTTGGCGGCACTTTCTTCACTACCGCCAGCCACGGCACAGATCAACTCATCGTGCAGAGATTGCTGGCAGCGCGAAGCCAGCGGCAATCGGTTGCTGCGCTACTCACGAGCGGAGTCGCCGTCCTGTTTCAATTCGCTCTATTCCTAATGGTAGGTGTGGCGTTGTTTGCTTACTATCATGTTGCTTCTACGAACTTCGGTACGGCTGACAGAATTTATCCCAAATTTATCGTCAGCCAGATGCCGCATGGGATATCGGGCTTGTTGATCGCCGCGATTCTGGCCGCCGCAATGTCGAATTTGAGCGCGGCCCTGAATGCGCTCTCCTCGACGTCGATCATCGACTTTTATCTGCAACGCAATCCGCAAACGGATGAGCGCCGCCGCGTGCAACTTTCTCGCGTCGCAACGTTTATCTGGGCGCTGGTGCTGTTTTCGTTGGCGATACTGTCGCTGCACAAAGTTGGACGCGTCATCGAGGTGGGATTGCAGATCGCGTCGGTGGCGTATGGAGGATTGCTGGGCGTATTTCTGCTCGGAGTGCTCACCCGCCGAGCCAATGAGAAGGGCGCGATCGTTGGCATGCTTTGCGGATTGGCTTGCGAACTCTATATCTGGACAACGCGCGTGCCTTGGACCTGGTATGTGGCCATTGGAACGGCAGTGACATTCACCATTGGGTACGCGGCAAGCCTTATGCTCCCTCAAGAAAGCGAAAAACCTTAAATCGCAGAGACCGCGGAGAACCGCCGCAGAGTGCGCGGAGGACGACTTTCTCGGCGATCTCCGCGTGACCTCTGCGAGCTCTGCGTTCTAAGGTTTTCGCTTATACTTTCGACTCGTCTAGAGATGCCGACCTCCATTCAGTCCGTGAAATCTCGCCCCGAACTGGCTCGCGATCTGGGCGTGAGTCATGCGGGAGCGATTGTCGTCGGCACCATCATTGGCAGCGGAATTTTTCTGGTTCCCGCAGAAATGATGCAGGCCGTTGGCTCGGCCAAACTGGTTTATCTCGCGTGGCTGGTTGGAGGCTTGCTTTCTTTTTTTGGCGCGCTCACCTACGCCGAGCTGGGAGCGATGAAGCCGCAAGCGGGCGGCGAGTATGTGTATGTGCGCGACGGCTACGGTCCGCTGGCGGGATTTCTCTACGCCTGGACGTGGTTCCTCATCGCTAAACCGGCATCAATCGCGACTGTTACAACCGGCCTGGTTCGCATCCTCGAGACGTTCCCGGTCTTTGCTTTTTTCTCTGATCCGATTTTTCGGCAGCCGTTCTTCTTGAGCTACGGGCAACTGGCTGCCATTGCTGCAACGATTCTGATTTCTTGGCTGAATTACGTTGGCGTCAGGAGGGCGGGCGAGTTTCAACTAATCTTTACACTGTTGAAAGTGGCGATCATTCTAGGCATCGTGGTCATCGGATTCAGCTATCGCGGCGGAAGCTGGAGTCACTTTGCCGAGAGTTACGCCGCTGCCAAGGGTGGACTTGCCGGTTTCATGGCCGCGCTCGTGGCCGCGCTCTGGGCCTATGACGGATGGAACGACCTCAACATGGTTGCCGGCGAAATTCGTCAGCCGGAGCGAAATATTCCCATCGCGCTTATCGCAGGTGTGGCTACGGTTGGCGCGCTCTACATGCTGGTGAATGCGGCGGTGCAATTTGTTCTGCCAGCGGACGCGATTGCGGCTTCTCCTCGACCTGCCTCCGATGCTATCGCCTTGGTTTGGGGCACTCTCGGCGCGAGCATTGTTTCGGCGGGTATGGCAGTTTCGATGCTGGTGACTTTAAATGGAACTGTCATGAGCGGTGCGCGCATCCCATTTGCCGTGGCGCGTGATGGGTATTTTTTCTCGGCTTTGGCCGAAGTTCATCCGCGCTTTCACACGCCTTCGGTCGCCATCGGCGTGCAAGCGGCTATTTCTATTGTTCTATTGCTTTTTGGAGGGAGCTTTCGGCAATTCTTTTCGCTGGCCATTTTCGCGGAATGGCTCTTCTATATGATCGCGGCAAGTACTGTCTTTATCTTTCGGCGGCGCGATCCCCAAGCTCCACGACCCTACCGGGTCTGGGGGTATCCCGTGGTTCCGGCCTTGTTTGTTTTGTCTTCCGCTCTGCTGCTTTACTACACCTTTACCGATAATCTGCGAAATTCTGCCTTGGGCTGCCTCGTAATTCTGGCCGGCATCCCCGTTTTCTATGCTTTTGCTCGACGACGAACTGAGGGCCGATAATCGAAGTTGCTGAGATCGATTCCGGCTTCTATCGCGGCAAACCGCGTTTTTTAACAACTTTTAACATTGGTTGATCTAGAATCTTTCGCCTGAGGAGGTTTCATGAATAGCCAGGTAAAACCCATTCCTGATGGATATCACACTATCACGCCCCATCTGACAGTCCGCGATGCGAAAGGTGCAATCGAATTTTACAAAAAAGCTTTCGGAGCGCAGGTTCTGAATGTCGCCCCCGGCCCGGGAGGCAAAGTGATGCATGCTCTGCTCAAAATCGGAGATTCGTTTCTGATGTTGAACGATGAGTTTCCCGAGTTTGGCGGGACAGCGGCGCCTGCCACAGAGTCAAGCGACACTCTTCATATTTACATCGAGAACGTAGACTCCGCTTTCGAGAAGGCGGTTGCTGCCGGGGCCAAGGTGAAGATGCCGGTAATGGAAATGTTCTGGGGCGACCGTTACGGGCAAGTAATCGATCCTTATGGACACCGTTGGTCTCTCGCAACCCACACCCGCGATATGTCTCCTGAGGAAATCGAGCGGGAACAAGAGGAGGCATTCGCCAAGATGCCCAAGTCGGCTTAGGTCGGGCAAAAGCAGTCGTCTGGTCGATTGGTCGTTCGCTGAACCTCGCGCTGCCGGGTTTCGCCAACGACCAACGGGCCGACGACTAGGGGCGACTTAACTTCCTCCGCTCACTTCCCTTGCCCATTCCATCGCTTGCCAGTAACACCCCGCCACATCGCTCTCGGCCAGATGAAGTTGGCTGGCAAATTCGCCGGCGGTTTTCCACTCGCCGGATTCCTGCGCCAACATCAGTTGATAGAAGGGCCGCAGGCGGCTGGCGCCGCCGAGCAGCAGATTTTTTGTTTCCTGATCGATGGGAACGTTGTCCAGCACCTGCGACATGGGAATTTCCAGAATGACGTCCATCATCGAAAGCAACCCCATGAGAAACAGATCTGAATCACCATGAGCGATTTTGGGGGAGAGCAATTCGCAGAAACGGGCGCGGACGATGGCCGAAAGCACCAGTTCACTGGTTCTGCCCTGCCCGGCGCCTAACGTGGCGACCAGACGAATCCAGCGTCGGACTTCGCGTTCCCCCAAAATTGCCAGTGCGTGCCGTACCGAATGAATTTCGTTGGCGAAACCGAAGGCGGCAGAATTCAAATAACGCAGCAGACGGTAACACAGCGAGGCCTCGCCCTTAACCAGGTTTTCGATCTCGCGTACGTCCAACTCCGGCTGCGAAACTGCTTTCAACATGCGCAGGTAGTTAATTCGATTGGCGGGAATTTCATGCGCGGTCAGAATCTCCGGACGGCGAAAGAAGTAGCCCTGGAAATAAACGAACCCGGCTTTTTTAGCGGCGACGAATTCCTCGCGGGTTTCAACCTTTTCGGCCAGCATGCGGCAACGCCAGGGCCCGTAGCGTTTTACCATGGCAGCGGCGTCATCTGGCGACGTTGCCCTTAAATCCACTTTGATGATGTCGGCCAGGTCGGTAAGAGCCTCGCGCGGGTCGTTGACCGCAAAGTCATCCAGCGCGATCATGTACGCGGCTTCCTTCAACCGCTGGCAGGCGGCCACTACCAGATCGTCGACCGGAACTGTTTCCAAAATTTCAACTACCGTCTGCCCGGAAGGCAGCAAAGTGATGTAATCCTTTAACAGGACCTCGCGGGTGCAGTTGATGAAGGCACGGCGACCGTCGCATAACACGTCCAGGCCGAGCAGCATTGACGTGTTCAACGTGCTGCGCGAAGCATGCTCTATATCCGCGCAATTGAAAAAATCTTCGACGCCGTTGCGAAATAACAGTTCGTAGCCAAAAACTTTTTCATCGGTGCCGAGAATTGGCTGGCGGGCGACAAATTGGGTTCCAGGTTTCGGCGCTGGTTTGCCTTCACCGGGACAGGGGGCAGAAGACGAAGAGGCGGTCACTATTTATCTATCGGCACGAGTACAGGGAAGATTACAGAGCCTGTGCGGCCTGATTTACCGCAGGAACGTAACAGGTAACTTGTGTGCGATCAAAATGTTGCGGAGCTATGTCCATCGATACTAGAAGTTTTGCCCATCTGTTATTCCTCGACCCATTCGCTGCCGCAGGTGTAGCACTTCCAGCAATTCTTTCGTACCGGAATGGGGAATGACAGAAGCAGCCAAAGGCCGTAAGTCCAAAAGCGATTAATCTTTTCAAATCCGATATCCAGTGAATAACAGCGAGGGCAGCGTGGTTGCGTAAATGACTCGCCAACTTCTTCTTCGCTGAACTCTGGCGGAATTGGCTCGTCGAGAATAGCGCGTGCAGAATCGAAGTCCTGCTCATGCACTTGCAGGCGAATGCCGCCAATCGCGTTGGACAGCAGCCAATCCATACGCACCAGATTGCCGTCGGCCAGGGCACAGGCGATTCCGGCAGATTCCAGCTTTCCCTTGGCCAGCAGGGCCTCGGGAACATCGCGGAAATGTTGCAGAGTGACGAGTTCAGTCGACATCTGGAAGCGGTGGCGGCTATTAATTGTTTAGCGAGGATGCCGCGTTGCAAGTGGCTAGAATACCCCGAAGTCAGGAAGTCCCGCTACCCAAGCGTCTTCCAGGGCCATCAGAGTTTGGCGCGAACAGATGTGCAAGCCGATTGCGTTCTGTTTCGCCCTCAAGCCCTCACTGTTTCTTCATTGCACGGATAACGTAATTATCGTGGGCGGAGCCGTCAGAGACCCTGCGGTCGCGGTAATGGTTACAGTGCTAGTCCCGACTGGCGTGCCCGGATTGCTCTGTGTACTGCTGCCTCCGCCGCCGCAAGCTGGCATCCACAAAGCGGCAAGCGATAACACAGCTACTAAGCTTAACAGCCGCATAGCGCGGCGAGATTTTTTCCCCGTTGACAACACCAGCCCCAGGAATCCGGGAAGCATCAAGGCGTAAAAGAGAGTGCGGCTGCGTCTCGAAGGGATTTTCTCCAAGCTGGCCGAAGGCCCAGTGGTCGCGATCGTGAGCGTCTCGCTGGTTGCGGAGGCAGCAGCGAAAGTGCAGGTTGCTCCTGAGGGCAATCCGGTGCAGCTATAGCTCGGTGTTTGATTGAAGCCGCCGAGCGGAGTAACCGTCAATGTCGTGCTTCCACTTTGTCCCGGCGCGGTGACGGTGACCGTCGTGGGATTGGCTGAGACGTTGAAACCCTGCACGTTTAAGGTCTGGGCAGTTGAGGTCGAATTGCCAAAGGAACTGTTCCAAGGGTAGCTGGCGGTAATCGAGTAACTACCCCCCTTTAGCGCGCTGGGATTGTAGTTGAAGGTTGCTGTGCCATTGCTGAGTGGCCCGGCGCCTATTAACGTGGTGCCGTTGAAAAAGTTTACATTTCCCGTCGGTGTGCCACCGCTTGACGTTACCGTGGCCGTTATGACTACCGGACCGCTCGAGCCTGCGTTAACCGATGTCGGCGCGAGACTTGTCAATTTGGTTGTGGTTGCAACCGTGGTGGAGATCCAATTCGTGAGCAGGTTTGCCACGTTGATGGAACCGAGGCCGGTTGCCTCATCGAAGCCGGCAGTGACCAGGTAGCCGCTAAGACCGCCGGTGAGCCCGGTCGTGCCCGCTGTGCTGTTGTTGCACATGCTCGGCGTAGTGACGACGCAATTGGTGACAGCGCTCGTGGCTACGGTCACATCGTTAAACACGTTGTTGGTGGGCGTTGCGGCGAGATTGTAGAGACTGGGATTGAGCGTTCCCTGTGCCGATCCTTCTTTCTGATTCAAGAGAGCAGCGATGCCGGCCATATCTGGAGCGGCTGCCGAGGACCCGGAAAATTCCACAAAGGCAAAGCTACTGTTGTTCACAACGCAGTTTCCTCCTTCGGCAGCCTCACATCCGAAGTAGCCGTTGTGGGCGGATGCGCTGAAAGCAACATCCGGCGTGTAGCGTCCGGCTCGCGCAGCGGGAACGCCAGTCCCAACCTGCCAGGTCGGCGTGGCGATGAAGGCGCTGATACCGCCGCCCGTGCCTGCCACAACAGGCTTTGAGCCATTCATAGGCTCGTTCCAAGCGCCTTCGGGGATATAGCTGATCGCTGACTCGAAGTTGGCGCCGTTGCTCGCGCTCCAATATTGGGTAGGGTTTGCAGTATCCGCGAACTCGGTGCCGCCAACGCAGGTCGCGTAACTCGATGAACAGACAGAATTCGGACTGAGAATCTGATTTGCCGGCGGGGTTGTGAAAGCAGTATCACAGCCTGCGGCAGAGGAGTCGCCCGATGAAACGAAAACGGATATCCCCTCAGCTGCGGCCTGCTTGAACAGGCTGTCCCAGAACTGCACCCCGGACGCGCCAGCCTGACTCTCGCAGCCCCCAAAGCTAATATTCATGATCTGGGCGGGCAGCGGATTCGTGTCCACCACATACTGGGTGTCGATTTGGATACCGTCCTCTGTCGCAGTATCCGTACTAACAATGAGAGCGATATTTGCGCCCTGCGCAATGCTTCCCGAGCGAGTGACATCGAGGGTCGCCTCTCCCTGATCGGGATTGGGATCCTTAACAGAGGTGCATGCTGCCGCACCAGGATCTACGCCGCCAGTCGGGACAATACCATTCGCGGGGACCAAGTTGATGGTTACGCCGGCGAGGCTATCAAAATTCGTGATGTCCTCAGCACACACGCGCGAACGGCCGACGACGGCGATGGTTTGGCCGGCTCCATTGATCCCGCTGGGAACCGAATTAAGGCTATAAATAACGGCGAAGTCAGAGGGAAATATAACGTAGTCCCCGGTGGAGATGGTAGCTTCGGGAACGATTTCCGGATCCGAAGCCATATTGAGCGGCGGCAGGTGCACAGTTTTAGATTGGTGCTGCGGATGGAGCTTGAACGTGTACAGGCCGGTGACGGACTTCACAATCTGCCCGAGGGCAGCGGGAATCTGCGGGTCTGCGGCGACTGAGATACGGGTTTCCCCCTTGACAGAGAAATAGTGGATCTCCGTCCCAAAAGCATCGGTCAGAGCGGAGGCTAGACCACTGAAAATAATTCTGTCCCGACTATTGGAGATCGAATCAATGCGGAGACCGCGAGATTGAAGCCAAGCGGTAACAGCGTGGATGTCGTGCGCCGAAACCCCGAAGCGCTGGCCGACCTCGACGGGCGTCAGCCAGTGATGGTAATTAGGAGATGAGGGATTCTGTTGGTCTTGCAGAAACTGCGTGTAGGCCTGTTCGGTCTGCGGAGGGCGGCCCAGGACAAGGGTGAGGCTCTTCATCGGCAGGTCCGCGGGAACCGAACCAGCGTTGTTCCGAGCATTCGCCCAAGCGGGGTGATGACCTGTCAGTGAGACTCGGTTTGCAGAGTTGACAGGCGTGCGCACGAGATCGGCGCTCTGCGCATACCCAAACGTGGGGATACCGGCGAACAAGAAAAGCGAGCAAAGGAGAAGAGCAGTGCGACCGGGAACAGCGCTCGGATTCGGCATTTACAAGTACCATCCTCTCCAACATTCAATTCGGTTACGCAGGAGTATTGCTACTGTCAGGGAAGGATTGAGCGGATGGAGACGATTATCGCGAAGACTTGCGAGCAACGTCAACTCAATTCGTGTAGTCCATGAACTGTCGTTCGGACAAGAACCGTTGTGTCTAGTTTCCCAATTCTGGCATGGAAAATGTCACCGCATACCTACGTGATCTGTATCGCCTCTAAGCGCGACTTTAGATTGGGGCCATGGGAACACGCGGAACGATTTTTCTTTCTTTGATCGTTGGTCTTTATCTGCAGTGCAAGCAGCGCGCAGGATTTGCCCAAGCTTCCGGAGAAGGCCGCCTTCTGGGACCGAGCCAACAAGGCCCTGTTTGCCAGCCATGCAGTATTGGAGGCGCTGGACTTTGGCATTACCCACCACAACTTGAGCGAAGGAGGTAGAGAAATGGATCCCGGCGGCGAAGGCGCTTTGTGAAAGTGGAACTCCTGGCCAACTAGTCTTTTTCGGGGGAAGAATGGCTGGAGTGATCGCGGTCAGCTATCTCTTGCACAGAACCGGCCATCACAAACTGGAGCGCGCGTTTCCCGTCTATGCCAGCGGAGATTCGGCCTACGGCGTGGCTTACAGCTTTGCCCATCGTTAGTGGTGGACGTGTGGGGCGGACATTCTTGTCCGCCTTTTTGTAAGAAAATCAAAAGCGGCGGACAGGAATGTCCGCCCTACATGATTCATCTGGCGCGGGCTAGCACCAACGTTATATCGTCGGGCTGTTCGTCGGCGCCAATCCAGTCGTCGACTGCGGCGGTCACAATCTCGGTGATGCGTGGCAGCGGCAAGTCCCGATTCTCGCGCACCAGGTCGATCAGCCGCTGCTCGCCAAATTCGCCGAACTCATTTTCCGGTTCGGTCACGCCATCAGTGATACGCCAGAAATATTTCGCCTCGCCGTAGCTCGACTGACTCCTCTTCGTAGCTTGCCTGATCGAACAAGCCGACTACGGTTCCTCCGCACTCCAGGCGGCGAATGGAACCGTCCTGGCTCATGATGATCGGCGGGAGGTGTCCTCCGTTGCTGTAGGTAAACTTGCGCTCGGCGCCGTTGTAGATTCCGAGAAACAACGTCGCATACTTTTCCGGTGGCGTGCTTTCGTAGAGCTGATGATTTAGAAGTTGC
This sequence comes from uncultured Acidobacteriota bacterium, assembly GCA_963770465.1. Lineage (GTDB taxonomy): Bacteria > Acidobacteriota > Terriglobia > Terriglobales > Acidobacteriaceae > JABDBE01. The sequence continues at coordinate 345,259 of CAVYQB010000034.1, read as the reverse complement.
AGCAGAGCGCCAGGAGAAACGTCGAGTGCGCGTGTTGGCGCAGCCATCACGGCACCAGAACCGACCGTCGCGCCCACGGTTGCCGGTTCACGCAAGATCGGAATGTCTTGCAGGCTGTAAGCTCGCACCGCCGAGTGGATGGTCGCCATCAGCAGCGCAGCCGAAATTCCTTTGCCGCTGATATCGCCGATGGCCAACACCAGACGGTCTGAATCCAGGGTCAGGAAATCGTAGTAGTCGCCGCTCACAGTTCGCGCCGGCCGGAAAAATCCGTGCACTTCAAGCGAGGCGAGCTGAACATTCCCCTGAGGAAACAATTGTTCCTGGACTTCCTTGGCGATAGTCAGTTCATTCTCCAGCCGCTGCTTTTGCTTTTGTTCCTCGATCAGCCTTTGGATCGACGCGGTCATCGAATTGAACGAAGTCGCCAAAGTTGCGACTTGATCGCTGGACTTAACAGCGATGCGATGGCTGAAATCTCCCTGGTTGATATGGATGGTGCCATCGTAAAGTTGGGCCACTGCGCCCGTGACGGTGCGCGTTAGCTCGGTGCCGATCCAGATCGCAATCAGTTCGATAAGCGCGAAGACGATAACCGCGAACAGCAGGAAAACTTCAACCGTCGGAGCGAAAGCTCCCTGAGCGGCAAACAGCCGCTCATACAGTTTGGAAATACGCGTCTGCACGGTGATGGCGACCGGATTCGTGTTCTCACCTTTACCCCAATCCGTCACCGGGATGGATGTGGGAAAGACCACGCTGCGATCGAGGAGCAGTAGTCGGCGAGGGAATGGCGCCCCAAGTGGACGTTAGCTTGGCTTTGCTGGTGTCGAGCACGACCTTCTTGTTGTCTCCGGCGAGGACCTGCGTACCTCGGACAGGGCCGGGTTCGGTACGATCCACCTTGTTAAGGCTTAGCCCCTCATACAGAGTGATTTCGCCTAATGAGGCAGCGAGATTTTGCAGCAACTGGGGGAACGGTTCACTCGAAAGTACGGTTAGATTTCCTTCTTTTAGCGGCACCGCATCGAGGACGCGCAAGAAAAGCTTGTCGTGATCGCGCACCACGCCTCGGAACGGACTCTTCACATAAGGTGGAAACTCGGGGGCTGCTGCTGCGATACCAGACGGTGAGCTGTTGAGAGCCAGTTTCCCGTTCAACCACACGCAGATTTGCCGATCAGCCCACAGCTTGTCGGCCTGCCGCAGGGTGCTGAGCGAAACGTCCCATCCCGACGCATGGCCCTGACTTTCGGCGGCGAGCCGGTGGGCGATTGCAGAATTTGCGGCAGATAAAGAACTCAATTCGGAATTCAGTCCAGTGGTTACGATGAAGGTGGCAAACTGTCCGGCAAATAAATAGAAGGATCCGAGGGCGAGCGAAACCAGTAATAGCAGTGGAATGAAGCCGATAAAAACATAAGTTACGATCAGGCGGTTACGCAGCCGCCACAGCATTCTCGCTTTCAGCCAGCGGAACGCCAGAATCATGAAAAGAACAGTGACGACAAAGTCGAGAAAACCAACCCATCCGCCGAGGCTGTCGCCGTACGAAACCTTCAATCAGGCCGAAAACCTTCTCCAGCCCGAAGAGCAAGACATCCAGCCCCATCAAGTAGCATGCGATCATCGCCAATTTGCTGGCGGGCCACAGGCCCACTCGGGTAAGCCGCGACCGGAGATGATGGTAGAGCTGGATCATGAGCTTAGTCGAATTATAGATGGAGACTGGTACGGCGGCGTCCGGCTTCAAGCTTTAGGCTTCAGGGGTCAGGAATCGGGCGGCGGGTTTCAGGCGTCGGGCTTAATTTTGTCGTGCCGAGTGAGGCGAGGGACAGGTCCTTGCTTCCAGTACGAGGCATCATCGTCGTGCCAGCAAGAACCCAGATCCCTCGCTTCGCTCGGGATGACAGCAAGGAATCAGGATGACAACAGAGAATGAGGATTGACAACGGGCAATGAGGCCCGGCGCCTGACGCCTGAAGCCCGCTTTTCATATCTCTGGATAGAAATCGAAGAACGCCTCGAGGCTTGTCTTTAATTGTTTTTCAATATCATCCTTGCTGCCTTCGAGCACATGCATAGTAACGTGGGCCTCGCGGCCATTCTTGAGCTTTAGGGTCGCATCCCCCACTTCAGCAACCTCCTCAGAGGGCAGCAGCCGCAATCCATATACCAGCGTCAAATTTGCCATTTGTTGATTCTACTGCTTATAAATGCGGAGTGTGCCTGATCGTTGCTCAGCTTGTTCCTCAACAACTTCTTTCGATAATCTTGATTTAAAATGCCTGCGTGCTGCGAAACATTCTGATAATCCTTCTTATTAGCATTGGCTTTGTTTTCTTTGCTGGTGCTCAACAATCCTCACAGCCGCAGGTTAAAGTGAACATGCTGAACGTGTGCTCGCCGTCGCCCGAGGAACAGCAGGAGATTGCCTCCGCGTTGGCCCGCATTCCCAAGCAACCGCCGTTCAGCCCGGACTTTGAGGTCGATCGCGGTCGCTCAACGCTCGAGGAACAACCTGATTTTCTTAAAACCGGAGGGAACGCGCAGCTCGCATCCGATTCCGGAACTGCCGAGTGGGTGCGGATTCGTCGCGAATTCCTGGCGCAGTCGGCGTTTTCGACTGTGCAGTATTCGTTCAGCCAGGATCCGAAAAACATGGTGGAAACTTTGATTTTCCACGTGCGCGATCCTAAAGATCTCATGCAGGTCGCCATCGAAGACAACGCCTCGTCCGTAACGACACCGGCAGCCATGCTCGGCACGAATACGCCGGTTGGCCGGATTAAGTTGGAACGTTTTGGCAAGTCGTCGGTAGTGCTGGCTCGCTGTGCCGGCAGCGAGGGAAATCCTGCGCCGGATCAAAGCGCTTACGAGCCGTTGTTCAAGAGCGCGACGGCTATCGTGACCAGCTATCGTAATCTTCTGGCGGCGCGAGCCACGGTGCCCGCAGAACTGGCGCGGGTCAACTCGGTCGCAGGAATTAAATCGAAACCAACAACTAAGAACACCGCCAAGAAATCTGAGCCGGAGAAGTCTACGCCGGAAGATAAGTAATCGGATTCTCGCGCTGTAATCAGAAAGCTGATATCAATCTGCAATCAGCAGGAGATTACGCTTAAAAGCTGTGCTGAACCGAAATCTGAAATTCGCAATCTAAAGATCTAACCTATGGACGATATTCGCAACGTGGTTGTTATGGGCTCGGGCTGCGCCGGGCACACTGCCGCGCTGTACACTGCGCGCGCCAACCTGAAACCGCTAGTGTTGGAAGGTCACGAACCCGGGGGCCAACTTTCGCTTACCACATTGGTCGAAAATTTTCCGGGTTTTCCCGAGGGCATTCAGGGACCGGAGTTGATCGAGAACATGCGCAAGCAAGCCTCGCGCTTTGGGGCGGAATATAAGCACGGTCATGTGACCAGCGTTGACCTCAGCCAGAAGCCATTCAAACTGCATGTCGGCCACGAGGTGGTCAATGCCCGCACGCTGATCGTTGCCAGTGGCGCCTCCGCACGCTGGCTGGGATTGCCTCATGAGCAGCAACTCATCGGACACGGTGTTTCTTCTTGCGCTACCTGCGATGGTTTCTTTTTCTCGGGCAAGGAAATCGTTGTCGTCGGCGGCGGCGACTCCGCCATGGAAGAAGCGATTTTCCTGACTCGCTTCGCCACTAAAGTCACGGTGATTCATCGCCGCGAGCATTTTCGCGCATCGAAGATCATGCTGGAACGCGCTCAGCACAATGAGAAAATCTCGTTTCTGCTCGACACAGTCGTTGAAGACGTGCACGACACCAACAAGAAGGAAGTCACGAGCTTGAGCCTGCGAAATCTTAAGACCGGCAAAGTCTGGGATTTCCCGACAAGTGCGCTGTTCCTGGGCATTGGACACATTCCTAATACGAAGGTCTTCGATGGCCAGCTCGATATGGATCAGGATGGCTATCTGAAGACGGCGAACAACGTCTTCACCCGAGTTCCCGGAGTCTATGCATGCGGCGATGTGCAAGACCGTCGCTATCGCCAGGCGATCACCGCCGCAGGCAGTGGATGCATGGCCGCACTGGAAGTGGAAAAATTTCTGGAAGAGCAAGGGCAGTAGTGCAGGCGCGGTGTCCAGGCCTGTACGGAGCTCGATTCACGGAGTGACGCATGCCGAACGAACAAGCAACTTGTCCACACGTAAAAGAAATTCGCGACGTCAAGCCGAGCGGCAAAGGCTGCAAGGAATGCCTGCTGATGGGCGATACCTGGGTCCACTTGCGAGAGTGCCTCATCTGCGGCCATGTTGGCTGCTGTGATTCGTCCAAGAACAGGCACGCAACCAAACATTTTCATCAGACAAAGCATCCCATCATGCAATCGTTTGAGCCGGGCGAGAACTGGCGATGGTGCTACGTAGATGAAATGTTTCTGAGCTAATTGCAGGTCGACCACCAGCGCCTCAAGAGGCTGCCGAAAAATACTTAATTCGTATCAGGGTATGCCCTCAGGCATACCGTAAGTCGGTGAAATGGATTCGGCTTCAGCCGCCGGGGCCGACCTTCCCGCGGCGTTTTACCGCAGCGCCTGAAGGCGCCGATGTTTTTTGCGGTGATTGTGGCATCTCTGAAGCGATGCCCTGATACGAACCGATTATGTCCTGACGCGAATCGAGCAATTTGCCCTGATAAGAACCGAACATTTTTAACAGCCCCCTAAACTTCATCCCATGATGACTTCACAGCCCAGGGCACCTCACTTGTGATACAAATCTTAGTGATCTGCATGTGCCTGCCAGCTAGTCATAACTCCATCTCCCCTACTTGCGTAGGCGTTCGGTGCTAAGGGCACTCTTCATTTCTCTATCGGAGAGTTCCAGACTGCGCGCGGTCGCTGAGCGTTCCTCCATCGGCCAGAAATGGTCCAGCCGATTTGTCGCGGGGACCCAAGTCGAAGACGTGCTGCGAGCAACCCGCATCGTCAACCAATCGGGCTGCAGTGTATCCATCGACAATCTTGGGGAAAACGTAACCAACGCAGACGAGGCCCGGGCCAGCGCTCAGCTTTATCACCAACTGTTGGACGACATCGCCGCGCAAAAGCTGAATGCCAACATCAGTCTAAAACTTACGCATATGGGCCTCGACGTGGATGAAAAACTGGCCCGCGATCAGGTTTCAGGGCTGGTAGCCAAGGCCTCGGCTATGAATCCACGTAACTTTGTGCGCGTTGACATGGAAGGTTCGCCCTACACTCAGCGAACTCTGGATTTCGTCCGCGAGTTGCATCGCGTACCCGCCAATCAGGGATGCGTCGGCACTGTGATCCAGAGTTACATGCGGCGCGCTGAAAGTGATGTGGAGACTCTCCTGGCCGAAGGGATTCGCATTCGGCTGTGCAAAGGGGCGTACAAAGAGCCTCCTGAAATTGCTTTTCAAGCGAAGTCTGAAGTCGATGCGAATTACGTCAAACTGATGAAGATTCTCATGAAGAGCAAGATTTATCACGGCCTGGCGACGCATGACGAAAAGATCATCAATCAGGCCAAGGCCTTCGCCACCAGCGAAAGAATTTCACGGGACGCGTTTGAGTTTCAGATGCTGCACGGCATCCGCCGTGACTTGCAACAGAGCCTGGTCCGCGATGGATGGCGCATGCGCGTCTATATCCCGTTCGGGACGGAGTGGTACCCGTACTTCATGCGGCGTCTGGCCGAGCGGCCGGCGAATGTGCTGTTCATCGCTAAGAACTTGTTCCGGCGGTGAAAACCCTCTGGCATTCCGATAACCAACCTACCGTGTCATTCCGAGGAGCGAAGCGACGAGGAATCTCGGTTCTGGCCGGACCCGCTAAGAACCCAGATCCCTCGCTCCGCTCGGGATGACAGTTTGCTGGGATGACATCTAAAGTTCTGAGACTTCCAGGCAAGGCACACTGGCAGATATTCCTTTGTTCTTCTGCTAGCATAAAACTATGGGCAATCAAAGCCAGACCGCAATTTCCGAGGCCTTCGCCGCGCTCGTAGGTCCTCAAGTCGGTGATGAAGATATCGATTTGATCAGGGCTGCGCTGACAATTGCGCGCACGGAATACCCGGAACTGGACATTGAATCCTACATTGCTCGTATCGATGAACTAGCGCGCAGGGCGGCGAGCCGAATTTCTGATTTGGGCGACGCCGCCGAGACCATCGCCGCTCTCAACCATACGCTGTTCGAGGAAGCGGGACTTCGGGGCAACCGCGACGATTATTACGATCCCCGCAATTCTTTTCTTAATGATGTGCTCGACCGCAGGCTGGGCATTCCCATCACACTGGCACTGATTTACATGGAAGTGGGCCGGCGTCTGGGCTTTCCATTGTTCGGCGTAGGCATGCCCGGACATTTTCTCCTCAAGCACTACGACATTGACGGGCGCGAAACACTGGTCGATTGTTTCAATGGCGGAGATATTCTGAGCCCGCAAGATTGCCAGCGTCGTCTCGACGAAATTTATGCAGGCCAGATGACTCTGCGTCCAGAGTTTTTATTTGCCGTCAGCCGCCGCCAGATTTTGACCCGCATATTGAACAACCTCAAAACCGTTCACATGTCGGCGCGCAATTTCCGCAAGGCCTTGCCGTTAGTCGATCTGGTACTGGTGATTTATCCGCGATCGCCCGATGACGTAAAGCAACGCGCGCAGCTGCGCTACAGCCTTGGCCAGGCTTCGAGCGCGGCCGAGGATCTGGAACAATATTTGAAAATGTCGCCAGACGCCTCCGACGCTGACGAAATTCGCCAGACGGCACTCTCCATCCGCAGAATGCTCGCCTTGATGAATTGATTCGCTTATCGACCAACGTAACTCGAAGTTATTTACATCATTTGGTGAGACGCTGTAACGACTGCTCAACCGCGCACTTTAAAAAAACCGGTCCGTCGGCGCCTTTACGATGGCCATATTCATCCAGCATTCCCTCGCTCTGGAAGGGATGCTGCGGTTTCGTGGGTATCGCGGCTGGCTCCTGAGGTCTACATTCCCGGCATTTTCATCCCTGCCAACTTGCGCGCGAAGCTCGCCTTCCCCATCTGCTTAAACATTTTGCGCATCTGCGCGTATTGCCGCAGCAGATTGTTGACTTCTTGCACGCTGGTGCCGGAACCGCGAGAGATGCGCTTGCGGCGGCTGCCATTGATTACCTCGTGGTGCATGCGTTCGTGAACCGTCATCGAATTGATAATGGCCTCGACGCGGTTGATTTGCTTTTCGTCGATCTTATCCGCGTGCTTCTGCAATCCGGCAAAGGGACCGATACTTGGCAACATCCCCATGAGGCTCTGCAGCGATCCCATTTTTTTTACCTGGCGTAGTTGATCGCGAAAATCCTCGAGCGAGAAACCGTCGCCGGAAAGGGCTCTGCTGGCCATTTCCTGCGCTTTTTTCTTGTCGACATTCTGTTCTGCTTTTTCAATCAGCGAAAGAATATCGCCCATGCCAAGAATGCGCGACACAATGCGATCGGGATGGAAAGGTTCGAGCGCATCATATTTTTCGCCCACGCCGATGAACTTGATGGGCTGACCCGTAACTTGTCGAATGGAGAGCGCCGCGCCACCACGCGCGTCGCCATCCATTTTGGTGAGCACCACGCCAGTCAGCGAAAGTTTCTTATGGAACTCGTCGGCAGAATTGACCGCATCTTGCCCGGTCATCGCGTCTGCAACAAACAAAATCTCTTGCGGATTGAGCAATCGCTTCAGCGATTGCATCTCGTCCATCAACTGGTCGTCGATGTGAAGCCGCCCGGCAGTATCGACAATCAGCACGTCGGAACCCGTGTTGATGGCCTCACGCCGCGCTTCCTTGGCCAGGCGCTCAACGGTTGCGGTATTGGCTTCGACGTTAGCGCCTTCGTAAATATTGGCCTTGATCGCCTGCGCTACCACCTTGAGTTGCTCACGTGCGGCAGGACGGTAAACGTCCACCGAGACCAGCAACGGTCGATGCCCACCGTTCTTAAGCCAGTTTGCCAGCTTGCCAGATGTGGTGGTTTTGCCGGAACCTTGCAAACCGGCCATCAGCACCACGGTTGGCGGCTGAGACGCGAATTTCAAACGCGCGGTATCGCGGCCGAGAGTTTCGATCAGCTCGTCGCGCAGGATTTTGATAACCTGCTCGCCCGGCGAAAGAGCTGTCGCCACCTGTTGTCCGACAGCCTTTTCCTGAATGTGGTCGATGAGCTGCTTTACGACTTTGAAGTTAACGTCAGCTTCAAGCAAAGCGAGACGGATTTCCCGCAGCGCCTCCTGCATGTTCTCTTCATTGAGGACGGCCTGACCTCGGAGGGTCTTAAACGCACGTTGAAGTTTTTCTGAAAGATTCTCAAACATAGGAATTTATGCGGCTGCAACAGTTTATTTTAACAGTCTCGGATACAAATACCTTCGTAACAGGAAACGCATTCAGTTAACGCTGCGCTGACACGAAATGCGCGACGAATACCGGATTTGCATGCTACACTGTTTCCACTATCTCACCTCCAAAGGACACCGTATGACCCCAAAGCCGAGTGCTACTCTGCCCGGAACTGTCGAGAAAATCATCAAACCTCCGCATCCGAACGCTCCGGAAAAGGCGCAGATTGCCGTGGAAGGCGCCGATCATTTGTACAAAGAACTTCGGATCGAAAATAATCTGACCGACGAGAACGGAAATGAAGTGCGCCTGAAGCAGGGCGCCAAGGTTGACGTTACGGTTGCGGCTGAGCCCGAATCGACAACAAAATCCTAAGAGACGCTTACTGCGCAGCGAACGTCTCTCTCGCTGCAATCACGGTGTTGCAATGGATGGTCACCGTGTCCTCCACCTTTTGCGCGTAGCCGCCGGCAAAGGTTACCATCACTGGAATTTCGCGAGCCTGCGCGACTTTGAAGACAAGTTCGTCGCGGCGTTTCAGTCCTTCAATGCTGAGCGACAAACCTCCCAATTGGTCTTCGCGATACGGGTCGGCGCCGGCTACGTAACAGATTAACTCAGGCTCAAACTGGCGCAATCCAGAGCTGAGCGCATTGTCGAGCCACGCAAGATAATCGTCGTCGCCAATCCCATCGGGCAAATCCACATCAATAGAGGACGGCGGCTTCCACATCGGGTAATTATTTTCCTGGTGAAGAGAAATGGTAAAGACGTCCCCGGAAAACTTAGCGCGCGGCTTTGCCGCGGCAGGAGAAGCCAGAGTCGAGGCAGAAGTCGACGGAAGCGGCCCGACTGGGGCGCGCATGCCAGCGAAGATTACGGCTGTGCCATTTCCCTGGTGGACATCGCAATCCACGGTCATGGCGCGAGTGATTTTTTCATCACGCTGCATGCGGCGAATGGCCACGGCCACGTCGTGAATCATGCAGAAGCCTTCGCCGTGGTCAGGGAAGGCATGATGAAATCCCCCGCCGATATTAAACGCAACTCGATTCTGCAAAGCATAATCAGCCGCGAGAATTGAACCACCCGCCGCCATCCAGAAAGCTCGTACCAGTTCCGGCGAGTACGGAACCTCCATCTCCAGTTCCTCACGCGCAGACAGCGTTCCGGTCTTCAGTTTGTGCACGTACTGAGGTGTATGCACGAGCAGAATATCCGCATCAGATGCGGGTTGCGGGGTGACAAAATCAGAGACTTCGGCGACTCCCGTTTGCAGTAACCGGTCATGAATTCGTCGATACTTTTCGGCGGGAAAAACGTGGGCTCCGATGGGTAGATAATAGTCGTCGCTGTAAATCAGCTTGAAGGGCAGCATGATGGCTTCGCGGCGACTTACATAATACTCGCATCATGTGGCCCGGGCGTCCTCGTGCTGGCTTGAGCGCGGCCTCACGGCGAGGACGCCCGCGCCTACATGGCAGGAAGTTGGACTTTCTGGTTAATGCCTTCGCCCTCTTTGATCGTATAGATGAAATCCGCTGGGACCTTGTGAAGTGATTCGACTTTGCCGCTTGGCCATTTGATTTCAACTTCGTCCATTTCGGCGTTGGTGCCAAGGCCGAAGTGCAATCTCGGATCGTTTTGCGAAAGGTAACTGCCTCCGGCGCGGACTTCATTCAATTGCACCAGCTTCCCTGCTCTTACGGTTACTCTTGCGCCGATCGCCATTTTGTTGCTCTTCGTGCCGACCAGCTTAAATAGCACGCGATGATTTGTGTTTTCTCCTTTATTCAGCAGCAAGGTTGGAGGCTCTCCCGTGTTCATTACGACGATGTCAATGTTCCCATCGTTGTTGAGATCACCAAAAGCCGCGCCCCGTCTTGACGCGTCAGGAATTCCGGAAAGCACGCTGGAAACATCTTCGAAGGTTCCATCGCGATTATTGCGAAATAGCAACATTGGCTCGCGATATCGAGGAGCACCAGGGACCTGGTCCATCTGCGGATACACGTGTCCGTTCGCAATGAAGAGATCTGGCCAGCCATCGTTATCCATGTCAAAAAATCCCGTGCCCCAACCGACCGGGTTGTAGGTGGGCTTCGCCAGTTTTGCCGCGTAACTTACTTCGGAAAATCCCTGCGCCCCCAAATTGTGATAAAGACTGTCTGGCTGCTCCGTAAATGTTGTAACGAAAATGGAGAGCCGGCCTTCGTGCAAATAGTCGCTCCAATCCACTCCCATGTTGCCGCGCTCGGAGCCGTCGCCACTCACCGCCGCCCCTGCCAGCATTCCGACTTCTTCAAACGTACCGTCGTGTTTGTTGTGATAGAGATAATTGGGGCCCGAATCGTTAGCCACGTATAAATCGGGCCAGCCGTCGTTGTCGTAATCGCCCCAGATTGCTCCCAGGCCGTAGTATTTGTCGGGGTCGTCGACGCCAGCCTTTTTGGAAACTTCTTCGAAGGTTCCGTCGCCGCGATTGCGAAATAGCAAGTCAGTTTCTCCAAGCATGCCCCACGGTCCGCACTGCACCGGGATTCCCTTGAAGCTGCAGTTTTTCTCATTCTTTCCGAAGTTAGGCAGTTTGTTTATGTCAAAGTGAACGTAGCGCGATACGAATAAATCCACATAGCCGTCACGATCGTAATCGGCCCAAGCCGCGCCGGTGCTGAACCCTCCCGCGGCCACTCCGGCTTTTTCTGTGACATCTTCAAACTTGCAATTGCCCAGGTTGTGATACAGCGCATTTCCTCCATAGCCGGTTACGTAAATGTCCGGCAGACCATCGTTGTCGTAATCGGCGACGGCTACTCCCATGCCCCACCCTTTGCGCGTCAGTCCAGCGGATTTGGTGATATCGGTAAATTTGAAACCGTCGTCCTGGTGGTAAAGCGTAATCATCGGATCGCCGCCCTGCTTGTAGCGGTCGACCGTGGAACCGTTCACCGTGATGATGTCGAGTTTGCCGTCGTTGTCGCAATCGATCAGGCCGACGCCTCCGCTCATCGATTCCACGATGTAACGCTTGTCTGGCGACGAAATGTGGGAGACGGTCAGGCCAACTTGTTTGGCGATGTCTTCGAATTTGGGCAGCGGCGGTTTCGTGGGGGAGGTTTGGCCGAAGGCGAATACCGCAAGAACCAGCGCGAAGCCCATGAAGTACGGCGTACGATGGGAGCGCTTTTTGCCTGGGACGGCGGGGCGATGGCCGCGGAATTCCATTGTTACGCAGCGCCCGGTCGTGGTGTTCTTGCCGCGATTTCTTGCAACTGTTCAGAGGTCATTCCGTACAGCGGTGGAACCGACACGCCAAGAATCCCGAGATAAGCGTAAAGTTCGCCGCGATGGTGGATCTCATGCTCCGGCATCGAGCGCAAGAACTTCCACATTGTCATCGGCGTGCCGTCGGCGGAAGCGCACTTGTGCAGTAAGTCCTCGGCGCTGAGCCGAGAGAAGATGCTCATGGACTCGGAGTGCATGCGCTCCATAAACTGAACCACTTGATCGTAACCGTTGGCTAGCTCGCGCCCGCATCCCGCATAGCGGTTGCGTCCGCCGGCCACCGACTCTGCGAACACATTTCGCTCCACGGCCGCGATGTGGCGTGCCAGATCGCCGAGGGTGAATTTGCCTTCCTTGCATCGCCATTCCAGCTGTGCTGGCGGAATACATGCAACCAGCCGCATGGTACGCGAGCGTACTTTCTCGAAGTAGTCGAGAAATGGAGCGATTGTCAGAATCTCCATGGTTCACCTCAGTCGGCGGGTGCTGGCGCAGGTTCTGGGACGCGTGCTTCGCCGCGCTCGCGCCATCCTTCGATAATCATGTACAGCACGGGAATAAAAAACAGATTCAGCACGGTCGACATAATCATTCCGCCGAACACGGTGGTTCCAACTGAGTGGCGACCCTCCTGGCCGGCACCGTGAGCAACCATTAGCGGCACGACCCCTAGAATGAATGCAAAAGAAGTCATGAGAATGGGCCGCAGACGGATTCTCGCTGCTTCTACCGTGGCTTCGATCAATGGAAGCCCGCGCTCCCGCAACTGTTCGGCGAATTCGACGATCAGAATTGCGTTCTTGCTCGATAATCCAATCAGCATCACCAGCCCGATTTGACAGTAAACATCGTTTTGCAAACCGCGCAGCGCTTGCGCGCCGAGCGCTCCAAGTATTGCCATGGGCACGGCCAGCAGTACGATGAAAGGAAGCACGAAGCTTTCATATTGCGCGGAGAGCGTCAGGTAGACGACCAGCACGCCGAGGCCAAAGAGTATGAATGTGGTTCTTCCAGATGCCAGTTCTTCCAGCGACAGCCCCGTCCACTCATAAGTAAAACCTTGGGGCAAAACTTTCTTGCTCAAGTCCTCCATGGCGGCAATCGCTTGTCCAGAACTGAAACCGGGGCCGGGCGAGCCGTCGATTTCCGCCGAGCGAAACAGATTGTAGTGGCTGATCACTTGCGGCGTCGTGGTCTGCGTGATTGCGGCCAAATTCTCCAGCGGAATCATGGCGCCGCTATCGGAGCGAACGTAGTACTGCTTGAGATCTTTTGCTTGTGAGCGGAACTGTTTGTCGGCCTGCACATAAACGCGATACGAACGATTGTTGAAATCGAAGTCATTGACGTACGCCGAACCCATGTACACGCCCAGCGTATCCGTAATCTGCTGCAGGGGAACGTGCAGGCTTTTGGCTTTCTCGCGGTCAATGGTCACCAGAAATTGCGGATCGCTGGCCGTGTAGCTGCTGAACAAACCCGTCAGATCTTTCCGCGAGTTGCCTTGGCGAACCATGTTCTGCGTGACATTCGCTAACTCTTCCAGCGAGTGCGACCCTTGGTCCTGCACTTCGAACTGGAATCCTCCGAACTGGCCGAGGCCTTGAATGGCTGGAGGCAAAAAGCAAAGCACCAACGCTTCTGTGATTCCAGAAACCGAGCCACGCAGGCGGTTCACGACCGCGTTTGCGGAATGCTCGGCGCCTTGCCGCTTCGAATAAGGTTGCAAACCGATGTAGATAATTCCGCGATTGGGCGCGCCATTGCCGGTGATAGCAAAAATGTTTTCGACCTCTGGCATTTGACGCATGATCCCGCTCACCTTGTCTTCGACCTGCCTGACGTAGTCCGCGGAGGCGCCTGGCGGAGCCTGGATAATGACCGGGAAATAACCCTGATCCTCATCCGGAACGAAACCTTTCGGCACACGCTGGAAGATTACAAAGGTTAGTCCTAATCCGGCGAGGAACAGCACAACCGCAACCAGACGGAAACGCAGGAAGGCGTGCAGAGAGCGGCGATAGCCTTCGGTCACGGCGCCGATTGCCTTATCGACCTGTCTGAAGAACCAGCCCTTCTCGCCATGCATGCGGCCGAGCAGAATTGCAGACAGCGACGGCGTAAGCGTGAGGGCATTGAATGCGGAAATAGAAATTGAAAAAGCAATGGTCAGCGCGAATTGCCGGAACAGAATGCCGGTGGTTCCGGGGAAAAATGCTACCGGCACGAACACGGCGACCAGCACCAGAGATGTAGCGATGACTGCGCCGGCAACTTCTCCCATGGCGACTGAGGCTGCTTTGCGTGGGTCGCGCTCACCTTCCTGGAGGTGACGCTCGATATTTTCGATGACGACAATTGCGTCATCGACGACCAATCCGGTTGCCAGCGTGATGCCGAACAGAGTCAGCGTGTTGATCGAGAATCCGAGCAGTTTGATAAAGGCGAAAGTCCCGATGAGCGAGACCGGAATCGTAACCGATGGGATGATCGTGCTGCGCCAATCTTCGAGAAAAACGAAAATCACCAGAATCACCAGGACAATGGCTTCGATCAGAGTGGCAAGAACGTCGCGGATCGATTCGCCTACAGCCTCAGTCGTATCGAAGGCGTTTTCATATTTCATTCCCGGCGGGAAATGTTTTGAAAGTCGATCCAACTCCGCCAAGGCGCGCCGATCAACGTCCAGCGCATTCGAGTTGGACAGTTGCAGGATCGCAACACCGACGGCTGGATGACCGTTGTAAATCAAGTCGGAGCTGTAGTCTTCAGCTCCCAGATCAGCCCGGCCCACATCCTTGAGCCGGACCAGGGTTCCATCAGCGTTTGCTTTAAGAATGATGTTTTCGAATTGCGCAGGCTCGCTGAGCCGCCCGATGGCTCGTACGCTGATTTGAAATTCTTGTCCCGCCTTAATCGGCGGCTGCCCCACTTGGCCGGCAGCGACTTCAACATTTTGTTCCTGCAGAGCGCTCACCATGTCTGTTGCGGTGAGGCCTCGGCTCGCCATGCGTACCGGGTCCAACCACAGCCGCATGGAATACTTGCGTTCTCCGAAGATGATAACGTCGGCAACCCCGGGCACTCGCTTCAACGTGTCTTTCACGTAAACGTCGAGGTAATTGCTCATGAACAATGGATCGTAGCGATCGTCAGGCGAATACACGCCTGCGCCAAAAACGAAGTTGCTCGACGCCTTGGTAATCGTGATGCCAGTAGCTTTAACCGCGTTCGGCAGGCGTCCTTGTGCCGTATTAACGCGATTTTGAATGTCTACCGCGGCCAGGTCGGGGTCGCGATCGAGTTCGAAAGTCGCGATAATCGAACTTGACCCGTCGTTGCCGCTGTCGGAAGTGATGTACTTCATTCCCTGCGCGCCGTTGATTTGCTGTTCCAGGGGAATCGTGACTGCGGATTCGACAGTCTGCGCGCTTGCGCCCACATAGGCGCTGCTGACGCTAACTTGCGGTGGCGCGAGGTTGGGAAATTGGGCTACGGGCAAACTGGGAATCACCACTGCGCCGGCGAGAATGATCAGCAGCGCGCAGACAGTAGCGAATACCGGACGGCGTATGAAGAAGTCGACAAACATGAAATGCAGCTTCTAGCTGTTAGCTCTTAGCTCCTAGCTTGAACCCCTCACTATTCTTCCGTCAGTCGTGTGTCGGCATTAACTCCGTGAATCTCCTGGCTAGAAGCTAGGAGCTGGCAGCTAAGATAGCTTATCCCTGCGGCGAAACTGGCATGCCATCAACCAGGAACTGCACCCCCGAGACAATTATTTTGTCTCCAGGCTTGATGCCTTCCAGGACTGCATAGTCGTTCCCGTTCATCTCGCCAAGACGAAGCGCTTTTTGATGGGCTATCAATTTGCCGTTGACGCTGTCAGCGACAAACGCAAAATATTGTCCGCCGACTCGCGACACTGCCACCACGGGAATAACCGGCCCATCGTGCGTTCCCCAGACTACACGCGCGCGGATGAACTGTAGATTGCGCAGCCGGTCCTCGTTATTTGCGATGCGCGATTTAATCAGCACCGTCTGCGTAGTGTTGTCTACTTGCGGCGATATGAAAGAGATGCGGCTGTCGGCGATAACATCGCCGGCGGGATTTACGATCTGCACCGGCATGTTCATCTTTAGCTGCCCCGAGCGCTCGACCGGGATATATACATAGGCTTCCAAACTGCCTGGTTTGTCGATACTCGTAAGCATGGTCGTTGTGGTGACGCGATCACCTACGTGAACCGGAATGTCACCCACGATTCCGCTGGAGGGCGCGGTGACGCGATAGTAGTGAAGCTGCACCTGCTGCTCCTGCAGTTGCGCATCGAGAGACTTAAGTTGCGCTCGCGCCGTATCCAGGGCGCTTTTTGCCTGATCCAGATCTTGTTTGGAGACGACTCC
Source organism: uncultured Acidobacteriota bacterium (assembly GCA_963770465.1). Lineage (GTDB taxonomy): Bacteria > Acidobacteriota > Terriglobia > Terriglobales > Acidobacteriaceae > JABDBE01. The sequence continues at coordinate 329,178 of CAVYQB010000034.1, read as the reverse complement.
GGCCGCGGCCAGAGCGCTTATCCGATCGTATTGTTGCTGGGCGAAGGCCAAGTTCGCTTCCTGGGCCGCGCGCCCGTTTTCCTGACTGTTCACCGTGGCCTGCTGTTTCGTAGGATCGATCTGCATCAGCACTGCGCCGGGCGAAACGCGATCACCAGAGTGAACTGAAATCTCGGTAATCTGTCCCTCGACTTGCGGCATGATGACGGCTGCGTCGCGCGACTTGAGAGTAGCGACGTATTCCGTGGTATCGCTGATTGCCACGGACTGCGCCACTTGGATCTTGACTGGAATCGCCTGATCTGCCTGCGGTTGCGCTCCACTCACCGAATTACTACTGCAAGCAGTGGTTAGCGCGGCCAGGAATAAAGCCAACGCCAGCAAAATGTTCGCTGCCATCTCCGGCAATCGGGGCGCCCGCCCGTCTGAATTAAGAGTCGTTTTCATGCTGATCTTATTCAGATACCCTACCACGCGGCCGTAACCCGGCAAAGGCTTCCGCCGTTGTTCTCACAGGTGATTCCACGACGTCAACGTTAGACTCCAAAAGTCAAGAAAAGTTATCGCCTCTGCTACAGTGTTCATGCTATGAAACCTGTTCGCAGCTTTGCCAGCGACAATAATGCCGGCATCCATCCCAAAATACTGCAGGCTATCGCCGCCGCCAACCGCGGGCATGTGGTCGGGTACGGAGACGATCGTTACACCGAAGCGGCAGTGCGGAAATTCAAACAGCATTTCGGCGCTGATATTGAAGTTTTTATCGTGTTCAACGGAACGGCGGCAAATTGCCTTAGCTTGAAATCTCTAACCGAGTCATACCACGCGGTGATTTGCGCCGAGGCTGCGCATATCTACACCGATGAATGCGGGGCGCCGGAGAAATTCACCGGCTGCAAACTGATTCCGATTCCCACTGCTGACGGCAAGCTTACAGTCGAGTCAGTCCGCCATGCCTACCACGGCATTGGCGACCAGCATCACGTGCAGCCGCGTGTTATCTCGATCACGCAAGCCACCGAGATGGGAACCGTTTATACGCCGCGCGAGATCCGCGAGCTGGCTCGTTTCGCTCACGATCGCGATATGTTTTTGCACATGGACGGCGCGCGGATTGCGAATGCGGCTGTCAGCCTGGGCCTGAATCTGCGAGAAGCTACGCGGGATTTGGGCGTTGACATTCTGTCCTTTGGTGGCACCAAGAACGGGGCCATGGGCGCGGAGGCTGTCGTCTTCTTCAACAAGAAAATTGGCCGCGACTTTCTTTATCGGCGAAAGCAGGGGATGCAACTGGCTTCGAAGATGCGCTTTATCTCAGCTCAGTTCGAGGCTTTGCTCTCGAACAATCTATGGAGAACGAATGCCGAGCACGCCAACCGAATGGCCCGGCTTTTGCAGAAAGAAATCAGCAAAATCCCGAACGTGAAGATTGTGTACAAGGTGGAAGCCAATGGAGTGTTTGCGCAGATTCCGCGCGCTGCAATCGCTGAACTGCAAAAGCGCTACTTCTTCTATGTGTGGGATGAGGACCGTTCTTTGGTGCGCTGGATGTGCTCCTTCGACACGACCGAACAGGATGTGAGGCAGTTTACTCAGTTCGTGGCTGCCACCGTCGGAAAACTAAGCCGAACACGATAAAACAGCGCCCAAGTAGCTATTGATTTTTGGCCGTTCTTCTAATAAATTGACGCCTTCCGTGACTTTTTGTAAGGCTGGCATCCGGGAAATGGCATGATTCGAAAAGCGTTTGGATTGCTCCTGATTTGCTCGATACCCCTGTTTGTTCCCGGTTGTGGAACTGGCCAGCAACTCGTGGGAATCACGATAAATCCCGCAACCGTTGTCTTCGGCTCGGCTGACCCTACACTCTTTGCTCAACTGACCGCGATGGGCACGTACACCCATCCGCCGGCAACGAAAGATATCACCACCCAGGTCACGTGGACATCGAATATAGTTGAAGTCGCGCAGGTCACCAGCACTGGAAAAGTGAGTCCGAATGTGGCTTGCGGAGTGACCCCCATCAATGCAAGCGTGGTAACGAACAGTCCGACTGGAAACGAAATCACCGGCACCATGAGCGTAACCGTTGACGGAACCGCTACAGGCTGCCCAACCACAACCCCTTAGAGACGGCTCACTCCCGCTCTGCCAGAAGTTTCTCCAACGTAGGTTTGTGCTTCTCCGATTTCTTCTTGCGGTTGGCAACTACCTTCGACGCAGGCGGCGCCCCGATTTGTTCCCGAGCCATGGTCTTCACGGCTTCGACTGCAGTGAATCGCTTCGGCTTCTTCTTCGCCATTGCTCCCATCTTGCCATAGCTGATCGCGCAATGACGTGCAATAATAAAAAGCGAATTCAGCCGGCATGATGGAATTGCCGGGGCAACGAACTATGGAAGAACGCGATTTTTTCGACGAACGTCCGGAAAAGAAATTGGCAACCCTGAACTGTCCGCATTGCCAGCAGGCGGCGGAGTACGAGATTAGTTGGCTGGTGCGCACCAAGAAAAAACAGCTTCCCGGCCGCGCCGACGAGCGTGACCGCGCCCGCTTCGCCAAAGCCAAATCCTATATGCTGCGCCGAGACGACATGATGGCCTGCAAGAATATGCGCTGCCGCAAACGCTTCGAAATCTCGGGCGTGCAGTCGGTAGTATTTACAGACTAGCGTGTTTCCCGTAGCACTCGTTTATAGTAAAAGGTTTCTTATCACGAGCTGGCTGTTTCTGTAGAGCCGGTGCTTGCAACATCTCGGCCCATGTCTGTTTAGCACAACACGAGGAGCTTTCGCTTGAAAATTCTGGTCTGTATGAAGCAAGTGCCGCAGAAGGATGCGCCACTGAAGCTGAACGAATCGGGTGCCTGGATCCGCGAGGACGTTTCTTATGAAGTCAATGAGCCTGATGCGTATGCGCTTGAAGAAGCATTGCGGCAAAAAGAAAAGCACAGCGGAGAAGTCGTAGTCATAACCTCCGGGCCGGCACGCGCCCAGCAGGTGTTGCGGGAAGCGCTGGCCAAAGGCGCTGATCGCGCTATTCATCTCGAAGACAATGCATTCGTTGGGCTGGACGCGCTGAACACCGCCCGCGCCTTTGCGTCCGCGATTAAGGACGAAAAGTTCGACCTGATTTTTACCGGCTTGCAGTCTGACGATTATGGATTTGCGCAAACCGGAGTTGTGTTGGCAGAGTTGCTCGGCTGGCCTCATGCGACCATCATCATGCAAATTGAGAAGAAGGATTCCGGGATACGCGTGAAGCGCGAGCTCGAGGCCGGATATTTTCAATTCGTAGATATGCCGCTGCCGGCGGTGCTGACCATCCAGTCGGGCATCAACAAATTGCGTTACGCCACGCTGATTGGCATCAAGCAAGCCAAAAACAAGCCTCTGCGCAAGGTAGCTATGGCAGACGTGCAGTCGGCGGTAACTGGCAATTTGCAGAAAATCGAGCGGCTCTACGTGCCGCAGAAAACCAAGAACACGGAATTCCTGGAAGGTTCAGCTGGCGAAGTCGCCAAGAAGTTAGTGGACAAACTGCGCAACGAAGTACGGGTGTTGTAACTGCATCAAGCCTCACGGGCCGAGCTTTGCTCGGCTGGACGGCCGAGGGCGGCTGTCCTCATGTGAGCATAGCTAAGAGCCAGAAGCTAGGAGCTAGAAGCCGCATTTATGTCTGACACAATTTTAGTTATCGTCGAACAACGCGAAGGCAAACTGAACCGTGTCTCCTGGGAGACCATCACTGCTGGGCAAGCGCTCGCTGCTGAGACCGGCTGGACCCTGGAGGGCGCGGTCCTCGGCGCTGACGTGGCGAATCTCGCCAATGAAGTCGCTGGCGAAGAAAGTGGCGAAGGTCTACGCCATTCAGTCGCCGAAGCTCGAGCCTTACACTCCAGACGCGTTCTCGGCCGCGCTCAAGCAATTTATCGAATCGAAGCAGCCCAAGCTGGTGCTGATGCCGCATACCTATCAAGTGCGGGATTTCATTCCCAAGCTGGCTACCGCCATGGGACGCAGCGCCATCACCGATTGCATCGGTTACAAGAGCGAAGGCGGCAAGTTACTTTTCACTCGTCAGATGTTCCAGGGCAAGCTCGCGGCCGACGTCAGTTTCACTGGCGACGCGCCCTGGTTCGTCACTTTCCAAAATGGAGCTTTTCGCGGAGATAAGGCCGAATCCGGGGCCAGCACCGCACCGATCGAGACAGTGAATGCAGAGATAGCAGATGGAGTTGTTCGCAACAAACCGCAAGAAATTTTCAAAGAAGCGAAACAGGCGGTCGATCTAACTCAGGCCGAAATTATTGTTTCGGTTGGCCGAGGAATCAAAGAGCAAAAGAACATCGAACTGGCGAAGCAGCTTGCCGAAGCCTTGGGCGGAGAGTTGGCGGCTTCGCGTCCCATTTGCGATTCCGGCTGGTTGCCTATGGATCGCCAGATCGGTTCCTCCGGCCAAACGGTCGCACCCAAACTGTATCTGGCGCTAGGCATCAGTGGCGCAATTCAGCATATTGTCGGCATGAAAGGGTCGCGCACTATCATTGCGATCAACAAAGACTCGGAGGCACCAATTTTCGAGATCGCCGATTTCGCGGTGGTCGGAAATCTGTTCGATATTGTGCCGCCGCTGATCGAAGAAGTGAAAAAGACGAAGGCAGGAACGTAAATCAGCCACGGATCAACACGGATTCGCACTGATTGCTTTTTCAGTTAGGAAGTCCGTGAATATCCGTGCACATCTGTGGCTTTCTTATGTTGGTTTTTCGCAAACCGATCGAAGGAATTGAACGTCCCCAAATGCCCGCCGATGTGGTCATCGTCGGCGGCGGGCCTGCCGGTATGGCTTGCGCCCTGCGTCTGTCCCAGCTGATTGACGAGCACAATTCGAAGAATCCCGACTCGCAGTTAAGCAAAGAAAATATCTACGTGCTGGAAAAGGCACGCGAAATCGGCCAGCATTGTCTTTCGGGCGCTCTGCTTGATCCTCGATCCATGCGCGAACTGCTACCTGGCTTCGAGAAAGAAGCTCCACTTGACGCCGAGGTCAGCAAGGAAGCGGTGTACTTTCTTACCGAGAAAAGCAAATTCAAGTTTCCTATCACGCCTCCGCCGTTACGCGATCACGGGAATTACGTCATCTCGCTGAATCGATTTGTGAAGTGGCTCGGAGGCAAAATTGAAGAGACCGGCATAACAATTTTCACTGGCTTTGCTGGTTCAGAGTTACTGTTCGACGGCCCCCGCGTTACCGGAGTCCGCACCGACGACAAAGGTGTGGACAAAATGAATCAGCCAAAATCTAATTTCGAGCCGGGTTACGACCTGCAGGCGAAAGTAGTCATTCTGGCGGAAGGCACGCGGGGATCGCTAACCAAGCAGTTGATCGCAAAATTTGATCTTGCCAAGAACAGCAATCCGCAAACTTATGGTCAAGGCATAAAAGAGTTGTGGGAAATACCTTCAGGACGGATCGCGCCGGGCGAAGTGATTTACACCATGGGCTGGCCGCTGACGACGAAAGAATATGGCGGGGCATGGATTTACGGAGGAAGAGACAACGTCGTTTCTCTCGGATTTGTCACTGGCCTCGATTATCCCGACCCACGGCTCGATCCGCAACACGTGTTGCAGGATTTCAAGCAGCATCCGTTTGTGGCGAAGTTGCTCCAAGGCGGAAAGATGATCCGCTATGGTGCAAAGTCACTGCCTTACGGCGGCTGGTGGGCAATTCCGCCGGTCGCAGGTGATGGATGGATGATCCTCGGGGACTCTGCCGGCTTCCTCAACTCGCAACGCCTCAAAGGAATTCATCTGGCGATCAAGAGTGGAATGCTGGCGGCGGAAACGGCTTTCGAGGCGCTAAAGAAAGACGATTTTTCTGCAGCTATGCTTAGCGGATTTCAGAAGAGAGTCGAATCAAGCTGGATCAAAGACGAGCTTTGGAAAGTCCGCAACTTTCATCAGGGATTTGAGCATGGATTCTTTGCGGGTTTGTTCCACGCGGGAATACAGCAATTCACGGGCGGTCGGGGTCTGCGCGATCGATACCCCGGGACGGCCGGCTATCAGCACATGAAGAAGCTTTCCGAGTTGCCCGCCGATGGCGGCGACGAAGCGCATCTGCTCGGCCCCGCAAAAGGCGACGGCAAGCTCACTTTCGATAAGCTCACCGACCTTTATCATTCGGGCACGAAGCATGAGGAAGATCAGCCAGCGCACCTTGTCATTCACGATACGAATATCTGCAACGCTCGCTGCGTAAAAGAATACGGCAACCCGTGCCAGAATTTTTGTCCCGCCAACGTTTACGAAATGGTGGACGACGCCGAACAGCCGAATGGCAAGACCATCAGCCTCAATCCTTCGAACTGCGTCCATTGCAAGACTTGTGATATCGCTGACCCCTATCAGATCATCACTTGGGTTCCGCCCGAAGGCGGGGGCGGGCCGAATTATGATGGGATGTAGCGCTGGAACTGCATAAGGGAGCTGCTTGAAAACTGGCTTGCTGCGAATTTCGGGAATTGTTTTTCTTGCGTTCTGCTCGTGCCACGTTTTCGCCCAGCAAACAGATCCAGCCTCCTCGGCTCAACAATCGCTGCAACGATGGCGCGAGTCAAAATTTGCTACGCTGAAAGATGACTTCGGCGAACTGGCTCGTTATCGCCAGGCAAATGCGAATTTGAAACCGCCGGCAGCAGGGGAAAACCGCGTGGTTTTCTTCGGCGATTCCATCACCGATCTTTGGAAGCTGGATGAATATTTTCCCGGCAAACCGTACATCAACCGAGGTATCAGCGGACAAACCACACCGCAGATGCTAGTGCGCTTCCGCCAGGACGCGATCGATCTGCAGCCGAAAGTGATCGTCATTCTAGCTGGCACCAATGACATTGCCGGCAATACCGGACCCATGCGGCTGGAAGACATCGAGGCCAACTACGCTTCCATGGCGGAGTTGGCGCGGGCGCACGATATTCACGTGGTCTTTTCATCCGTTCTGCCGGTGCATAACTACACACCCCGCTCGCAGGATTTATTCCCGCAGCGTCCGGCAGAGAAAATTCTGGAACTGAATCGCTGGCTGAAGACGTACTGCGACGCGAACCACTACACTTATCTCGATTATTTCGGTGCCATGGTGAACGACCACGGCTTACTGAAGCGCGAGCTAGCAGACGACGGCCTGCATCCCAACGTGGCCGGTTACAAGTTGATGGCTCCGCTGGCCGAAGCGGCGATTCAAAAAGCACTAGCGCAGCCTGCCAAGTTTTAGTGTGTCTTCGATTACCGTTCTGCATCTATAATTGGAGACCAGTTTCCGACCGCCTTGGCCTTTGGGCATACCCTGGCGCGGGCGGCAAGGGATAGAGTTCGCGGACAAGAATGTCCGCGGCACACTTTCCCGAGGGTGCGGATGGAAACTTCCGCGCCTCCCGTGCTTCGCGAGGAGCACATTGGAAAGGAAGCGCCGCTGGAATACTCCCACCTGCGTTTCTTTTTCCAAAATAGCCGTTGGTCGATAGTCGTTGGTCGTTTGCAAAAACCTCCGCCGACACGCTGGCCAACGAACAAAGACTATCGACCAACGACCGTGATTCTCTCTGACAAATTCGGGCGGCCCATCACCGATCTGCGGATCTCGATTACCGACCGCTGCAATTACAAGTGCGTCTACTGCCGCACCGGTAACGAAGGCACGCTCTATGGTGATTTGCCTTTTGCCGACTACCTGCGAATGGCGCGAATATTCGTCGGGCTGGGAATAAATAAAATCCGGCTAACCGGCGGAGAGCCGCTATTGCGGAATGGCGTGGTCGACTTTGTTCACGAACTGTCGCAGCTTCGCTCCAGCGACGGCGAAGAACTCGATCTTGCCATAACCACGAACGGTCATCTGCTTTCTGACATGGCAAAGCCGCTAAAAGCTGCTGGCCTCAATCGCATCACCGTCAGCATGGATGCGGTCGATCCCGATCGCTTCGCCCGCATTACGCGTGTACCCAATGGATACGACTACGTGTTGGCTGGCATCCGCGCCTCGCGCCGCGCAGGACTGTGGCCGGTCAAGGTCAATTGTGTGCTGATGCGTGGCTTCAACGAAGACCAGATCATTCCTTTCGGCATGTTCGCCCGCGAAGAAGGCGTCATCGTCCGCTTCATCGAATTTATGCCGCTCGAAGAAGATCGAACCTGGTCTCCAGCCACTGTGGTTACGCTTGAAGAAATTGTTGAACGCATGGCCGAGTACCGCCCGCTGGTCGAAATTTCGCACGCGCGCAGCGAAACCGCACGCCGCTATCACTTTGATGACGGCATCGGTGAAATTGGAATCATCGCTCCTGTTTCGCATCCTTTTTGTGGACACTGCAGCCGCATTCGCATCACCTGTGATGGCAAAATCCGCACCTGCCTGTTTTCGGTTTGGGATCACGACCTGCACGAACTAATGCGGCGCGGCGCTTCGGACGAAGACCTGGTGGAGTTCATTCGCGGCGTGGTGCAGAGAAAAGAAGCGCGCCACCACATCGGCGAGCCGGATTTTGTCCCGGCGTCGAGGACCATGGTGCATATCGGGGGATAGCGGTCAGTACGAACTGTCATCCCGAGCGCAGCGAGGGATCTCGGGTTTTTTGTCTGCGAAGACGGCATCCGTAGTGCAGTCAAGGAGACCTAGATCCCTCGCTTCGCTCGGGATGACAAGTGCTCACTCCGTTTAACGAATTTGCTTCTTTCGGAATTGAGTCCGTCTGAGCTACAACTGAGGCATGCATGTAAGAAAAATCGTGTGCGCCCTAATGGTCGCTGCCTCTGCAATCACCTTGGTTCCAAACGCCATTCCCCAGTCTCATTCCAGCTCTGACGCTACGGCATATCCTGGCTTCGATCGCAATAATTATCCTGGGGATGAAAACCTCAAAGTCCTTCGACAAACTTTTTCCTATACCGGTTACTGGTTGAATCTTCCGCCCAGCGCAACCAGCAATACCTGGAGTGGCAAACGGCTACGACTGCAAGCTGCGGGATTCGGATTTCTGGTGCTGTTCAACGGTCGCTTGTTCAACGAACTTAAGTCGGTTTCATATGCGAGCAAACTGGGCAAGTCTGATGCGCAAAAGGCTGTGACAGCCGCGCGTCGCGAGGGCTTTCCCGCGAAGACCATTATTTTTCTCGACCAGGAACAAGGTGGCCGCATGCTGGCCGAACAGAAAGCTTATATCTTTGCCTGGGTCGATGCAGTGACGGCAGGTTCATTCCGCGCTGGCATTTATTGTTCGGGGATTTCGGCTGCGAAGGAAGGTGGCGAGGATATCGTTACGGCCAATGACATCCGTCAAAATGCAGGCACGAGAAAGATTGAGTTCTGGGTCACGAATGATGCCTGTCCGCCATCGCCCGGATGCGCTTTCGCCAAGCGAGCGCCGCATCCCGCTGACAGTGGGATTGACTTTGCCGGCGTGTGGCAATTCGCGCAATCGCCGAAGCGGCCCGATGTTGCGGCTAGTTGTCCCGGATACAATCCCGATGGAAACTGCTATCCGCCCGGCATCGACGTGGCGAAGCACTTGCATATTGATGTGAATACCGCCGCCACGGCTGACCCTTCGATGGGGAGGACGCGATAAGGTTATTGGCCAACGACCAACGACTAACGACCTGCAGCCCGAATGAATTAGAATAGAAACACCCGATATGGCTGACCGAACTTTTACCCTTGAAGAAGCCCAATCTCTCTTGCCGGTGCTTGAGTCGCTGCTGCGAACTGCAATTGACGGCAAGAAGCTGATCGAGGCCGTGGATACCGAATTGCAAGAGCTTGCCCATCGCGTTTTTTTGCAGGGCGGACTGTTGGTTAATGTCGTGCACATGGCGCGCCGCAAAGCGGAACGTGAAAAGGCTATACCGCGCGTGAAAGACGCACTGGCGGAGATTGATGCCACGGGCGTTCAGGTAAAGGATCTCGATATTGGATTGCTCGACTTCCCTTGCAAAGTTGACGGCCACGTGGTTCTGCTGTGCTGGAGACTGGGCGAACAGTCAATCACGCACTGGCACGATACTACTGAAGGCTTCGCCGGCCGCAAGCCCATCGACGAAAAAATCACTCGGGCCAAAAGAACAAACTAAATGGAGGCCGGGCGTCCTCGCCCGGCGGAACGCGCGAAGACGCCCGTTCTCCAAAATGATTCTAGGGCTGGCCGCCTGCATTCCACTTTGGCCTGAAGCTGGAATTCACTAACCACTCTACTGGCGCAAGCAGCGATTCAATCGCAGCATCCATGTGCTTAAAATCCAAGTGCGCCAGATCATCGCTGGGTTGGTGGTAATCGTGATGCAAGCCGTAGCTGGATATGGTCTGCGCGACAACACCCTTTTCCGCGAGCACATAATTATCCGAGCGCGCGAAAAAACCTTCCGCCGGATGCGGGTCTCGCACCAGCCTCGCACCATGGGCGGCCAGCGCTGGACCGAGATTCGACCGCTCCCAGCCAGTCAGCCAAAGAGTATCGCTTTTGACCGCAGGGTCAGGCCGGCCGATCATTTCAAATTCAAGATTGGCCGCTATCTGTTTCAGCGGCAAGGGCGGATGCTGGCGGAAATACGTCGAACCCAGCCCGCCCATTTCTTCGCTGCCGAACAGCGCAAAAATCACGGTCCGGCGTGGCCGCCGTCCCTGCCCCAGCGCGCGGGCTATCTCCAAAACCGCGGTGGTGCCGGACGCGTCATCGTCCGCGCCGTTGTAGATATTGTCGCCGTTGACAGGTCTTCCAATTCCAAGATGATCGAGGTGTGCCGAAAACAGAATCGCGGCTTGCCGCAACAATGGATCGCTGCCGCGCAGAATGCCCACTGCGTTCCAGGTGTTGCCCTCTTTCTCGGACGATGAAGCGGCGAAGTGAACCGTCGCGCCCTCTGGCATCTGCTCCAGCATCTGGAAGGCGTCGCGGTTCAGTTCGAGCACATTGACTTTCATATCTGTAGCCAGACCGGAGGCGGGTTCTTCCCTCAAACGGTCCGGCAGCTTGGGCCAATTCTCGCGCCCGTTGTCTAAGAACTTGCGATGGTTGTCCGCAGTAAGCATCAGCGTAGCAGCCGCCCCTGCAGAAGCTGCCGAAAACGCCGCCTGCATCTGTTTCTTCTCATCCGAGCCCGTGATCAGTACAACTGCACCAGGTTCGACTTTGGGATTCTGCAGATTACTAGCCTTGTCCGTATCCAGCTTGCGCAATGGTCCGGAAAATTCTGTTTGCGTCAGAAACTCCACCACGAATTCCTTACCGTAGTTCCAGGTGATTTCGCTGGCACCCGTAGCCGGCAGAATCTTCAGTTGAGGCGCAGAAGTTATTCTTCGCTGAACGATGGGGACGCTCTGAATGTATCCACCATTATCCCCGGCCGGTTCAATTCCGTACTGCCGCAACTCGGATGCGATGTAGGTCGCGGCTACCAGTTCATCATGCGTGCCGCTTCCCCGCCCTTGCATTGCGTCCGAGGCGAGAAATTCTTCGTGTGCGCGGATGCATGCTGCGCAAAGCTTAACCGCTGCCTGCGGGACCGGAACTGTTGGACTCCCCGAGGCTGCGCCAGCCTGCGTGAAAAGCGTGGGTGTAAGCGAGAGGCACGATAGGATTGATACCAATTGGAGCGCAATTTTCTTTGGCATAGAATCGAATTGTTTTTAGTTTAAATGTTTTACTAATATGACCAATCAAAGACGAGCGTCTCCCCCTTTTGCCCAGAGGAGGACGCCCGGCCTCCATAAGCCAATCGGGTTTACAAGGTTTTACGTTCCATGACGGATTCTTTACGTCTACTTGCCATCCCGGTCGATACCATTTCTGTAGACTGAAAATATCTTGAACCGGCAGCTCTTGATCTGGTTAATCGTCTTTCTCACTTGCCCCGACGCACTGCTGGCACAGCGTGTGGGACGCGGGACGAGTGCTGCGCGGCCTTCGACCGGAACATCCAGCCCTACGCCTACCAACAGCGAGATAACCGATTTCGCTCGCACCGTTGCCCTGCAAGCTACTCCAGATCAAATAGCCTGGTTCCCCCAATTGACAAAGAGCACGGATGCGGCAAGGAAAGAAGCGCAGAGTCTGGCGCAACACGCAGAAAATTCCAGCAAAGTTGATTCATCCGCATACGCGCAATTAAGTGACGCAGTAGAAGATGCCCGAACCGCCAACCTGAAGTTTGTGAATACTTTTTCCGCGTCACAGCAGTCAGGATTGAAGCCATTGATCAAAAAGCTGAGAAAAGCGGACGTGGATATCTCTAAAAACAGTAAGGCTCTCAATCAGCAGTTCGAGCGTTCGGAAATCAGTGGAAAAAAGGTTTCCGCCATGGTGCAGAAGCTGGACAGGGCGCTGACTGATTTTCAAACTGAACAGATCAGCATCGGAAACCAGATGGGCATTCAGCCCAACGGAAAGTCTGAATGAGTGCAACTACGTGGCCACGGCGGATTTTAGTGGGCATTGCGCTGGTCTGCTCCTTACTGCTCAATTCGCCGGTGTATTGTCAGGATGCCAATGGACAGGCCGCCAATGGTCAACCTGCCACGACTGTCGCGGTCGACGTCAAAGTGGTTACGCTCCCAGTCACGGTGAGAGACAAGAAGGGTCAGATAGTTCGCAATCTCACCAAGGACGATTTTGTTTTGCAAGAAGACGGCCGCCCGCAAGTAATCAAGTATTTTGCGCAGGATACCAACCTTCCTCTCACTCTTGGCCTGCTTGTGGACACCAGCCTGAGTCAGCGAAATGTTCTTGACCAAGAAAAAAATGCTAGCAAAGTCTTCCTCGACCAGATGCTTACCAACGCCAAAGACAAGGCATTCCTGATTCACTTCGACCGCGAGGTAGAGCTGCTTCAGGATCTAACCTCGTCTCGCGAAAAGCTGCAGGCAGGGCTTGAGTTGCTGCGCACACCCCAGTCCGACAATAGCGGCGACCCCGGCTCTTCCGGGTCCGGCGACCCTCAGGGTTCACCGGGAAACGGCCGCATGCACCGAGGCGGCGGCACTTTACTTTACGATGCGGTTTACCTGGCCTCCAATGAATTGATGAAAAAGCAACAGGGACGAAAAGCGCTCATCATTCTTTCCGACGGCGATGACCGTGGCAGTAAGGAGTCACTGCAAGGCGCCATCGAAGCCGCGCAACGCGCCGACACGGTCGTCTATTCGATTCTGTTTGCCGACAAGGATCGAGCGAGCAGCTTTGGTAGTCCGGGTGGTGGTGGAATGGGTCGGCGCGGTATAGGTTTTCCGGGCGGTGGCTGGCCCGGTGGAGGTGGAGGCGGGGGTCGCGGCGGCGGTCGCACGCCGCAGGAACCCCACGTCGACGGCAAGAAAATTCTGGACCAGATTTCGAAAGAAACCGGAGGCCGGATGTACGAGGTTTCCAAGAAGCAGGCGATCGACCAAATTTATGACAGCATCGCTGAGGAACTGCGGACCCAGTACAATCTCGGCTACACGCCCGACAAGGACATTTCCGGAACTGGCTATCACAAACTCAGTTTGGTAACCAAGCAGAAAGACCTGACCGTGCAAACCCGGGAGGGATATTACGCAGATCGCTAACCGCGCTAAAATCTGCAAATTTACTGCGCAACTCTGGCGGGGTATGGGCGTTCTTAACTTTGGCGCGACGTAACAGGACAGGTACCGGCGTGTATAAAGTGATGCCTCGGTGTGCACTAGCTCGGAATCTTCTCTGCTACAATTTATTTGCGCCGCGTATGGATGGCCGCCATTACGCAGGGTCTCCAAGGGCTTTTCATCATGATGAGTGGTAAGAAAAAACTTCAAATCGTGGCTGCGTTTGCGAGCCTTTTGCTGTTCGCCTTGGGATTGGGATGCAACGGGTTTTTCGTTGACCCGGTATTGACTTCCATAGCCGTGGGTCCGACTGCGACTATCAACCAGGGCGCTACCGTGCAAGAGAGCGCCATCGGGACTTACAACGACGGGTCTACAAAAACCCTCGGTTCGGGCGTGCAATGGAGCAGCAGCGCTGCCACAACGGCTAGTGTGAGCAATTCCGGTTTGGTCACCGGCGCGTCTCCCGGGACCGCCACGATCACAGCCGCGTATCAGGCAACGAGCGGCACTGCAAGTATCACGGTTAATCTCGGAAACGTGACCGCCATCAAGATCACGCCGCAGAGCGGCACTGTCACTATCAATGGAACGTCGCTGCCCTTCTTTGCGTACGCTACCGTGGCCGGCGATAGCACCCAGGTCGATGTTTCACCTACCGCAACCTGGACCACAAGCGATCCTACGAATATCACGATAACGGTCCCAACAACTACCGGAGTAGGGGTGACGTTCACGGCAGGGTCGAACACGCCAGCGGGTGAGGTAGTTACGATCACGGCAACCTATACCAGCACCACCACCTTGAATGCGACTGCAAAGCTGACAGTGAGTCAATAACGCACCACAATGCCTGACATCCGCCGCATCGGCATTTGCACCGGGGGCGGCGACGCTCCCGGCCTGAATGCGGTCATCCGCGCGGTCGTCAAGTCTGCCGTTCTCAAGTACCGCTGGCAGGTTATTGGCATTCCGGACGGATTCGACGGCCTGATCTGGCCGGAAAAATCGCGGTCTCTCACCCTCAAAGATGTCAGCGGAATTTTGCCCCGCGGAGGCACGGTCCTCGGCACCACCAATCGGGGTAATCCCTTTCACTATCGCACCATCGAAAACGGCGTGGAAGTTGTACGCGACATTTCTGACGAAGTCATCGCCAATTCGCACCAACTCGGAATCGATGCGGTAATAAGCATTGGCGGAGATGGTTCGCAGAAGATCGCCCTCGAGCTTTTCCACAAAGGCATGAAGATCGTGGGCGTGCCTAAAACCATCGACAACGATCTTTCCGCTACCGAAGTGACGTTTGGTTTCGATACGGCGCTGGTTACCGCGACTGATGCAGTCGACAAGATTCACACCACCGCCGAATCGCACCATCGCATCATGGTGGTTGAGGTGATGGGGCGGGACGCAGGCTGGATCGCGCTGCAAGCCGGCATCGCGGGTGGTGCGCACATCATTCTGATACCAGAAATACCCTTCACCATTAAGAAAGTCTGCGAGCACGTGGGGTTGCGCGAACGTTACGGCAAGCACTTCACGATAATTGTAGTGGCGGAGGGCGTTCACCTGCCTCCGGAATTAAAAGAGAATCGTCGGGCAGGGGCTGTGGGCAATGTGATAGGCAATGCCATTGCGGTTGGCACGAAAAAGGACGTACGAGTCAGCGTCTTGGGACATATTCAGCGCGGAGGTTCGCCCACTCCGTTCGATCGTATTCTGGCAACTCGTTTCGGCGTGGCCGCCGTGGATCTGATCGCCGAAGGAGGGTTCGGCAAAATGGTTTGTCTCAAGAACACTAAAATCGAAGCAGTGGACATCGCCGACGCGGTGGGGCAATTGAAAATCGTCGATCCTCACGGGCAAATCGTGAACACTGCGCGCGCGATCGGAATTTGTTTCGGCGATTGAAAGATCACGATGTCATCCTGAGCAACGATGTCATCCTGAGCAAAGCGAAGGATCTACGCATTGTTTTCGGACGGCGACTGACACGTCCCCTTTTTGTCTACCTGAGTTCTGCGGGCTCTTTGCGCTTTAAGATTTTGTAGCATCCCCTGCGCTATATTGATTGTAACCCTGTGAAAACTTGTTGGAGATTTTCGTGGTTACTTATCCTCATCCTTATTCTCTCGCTCTCCGGCTGTGGGCGCGGCCGAGGCAAGGTGCAGGAGATCGCTTACGTATCGGTACCGCAGACCATTTTGCGCGACCACGTCTCCGCGGTATTTACCAAGACCGGAGTAGTAAAAAACGGCGATCGCGTGCAGATTCTGGAACGCGAACGGCGTTTTGCGCGGGTGCGCACAGCCAGCGGCACTGAAGGCTGGATCGAGCAGCGTGCCCTGGTCCCGCAGTCGGTATACGACGGATTTCAAAAACTGGCGCAGCAGGAGCAAAGCGCTCCTGTCGAAGCCACCGGCACAACCCGGAACGACACTAACATCCACCTCGATCCCGGGCGCGAGACCGAACACCTTTACCAGTTGAATCAATCATCCAAAGTTTCCATTCTGAAGCGAGCCACTGCCGAGAAAACTGTTGCCGGCGCGTTGCCCACTCCGGCAAGCGCGCGTAAGAATGGGGCGTCCAAACCCGCCGCTTTACTGGAAGACTGGTGGCTCATTCGTGATCCCGAGGGACACGTAGGCTGGGTGCTCTCCCGCATGGTGGATTTAGATGTGCCGATGGAAATTGCGCAGTACGCCGAAGGCCAGCGCACCGTCGCCTTCTTCGTTTTGAAT
The DNA here is from genome assembly GCA_963770465.1 of uncultured Acidobacteriota bacterium. Classification (GTDB taxonomy): domain Bacteria; phylum Acidobacteriota; class Terriglobia; order Terriglobales; family Acidobacteriaceae; genus JABDBE01. Next base: position 312,816 of record CAVYQB010000034.1, on the reverse strand, counting down.
CAGGTAACGGACGCAGACAAGAAAGTTCCTCAGTATCTGGTGCTGATGTCCGAGCCAAAAGATGGCCTGCCCTATGACTATGACCAGGTTCGTGTCTTCACCTGGAACGTAAAACGGCATCGCTACGAAACCGCTTATCGCGAGCGCAACTTGAATGGCGTTTTACCGGTCACAATTTCACAAGAGAATTTCGGCAAAGAAGGAACGCTGCCAGTATTCGTGTTGCAGGTGAAGAACGACGATGGAAATCTCAGCCAGCGAAAATACAAAATGAATACGCCAATTGTGCGTCGCGTTCTGGCGCCGGGCGAGGAAAAGGAAACCACGGCGTCGAGAAAAATCAAGCGTCATCATTAGGAAGGCCAGTACGATGGTCGTGGGAGGAGCTTTTCGATGCAAACCATCTTCACAGCTCTAATCACGTTGCAGTTTTCCGTTATCGCGTTACATGATTTGGTCGATATCCCCGGTTGGACGCATGCAAGCCAGGTCCAGTCAATTGTTGGAAGGCGCAAAATATGGATAGCGACGTTGGTCAATTCCATCTTTCCAGGCGCGGCAGTCGCTTTTGCTTTCGGATATTGGAACAAGCCTAAGCCGCGGTTCGTCTCTGACTACTGGGTGATTTACTGCGCCGTGACCTTGGTGTTCGCGATTGGGATGTGGTACGTTCCATACCTTTTCGGCACGATCGAAGAACGGAAACGCGATTTTTCACGAATGTACGCTGGTACGCGTCAGATTCTCCCGCTACGAGGTAACAATCCCCGCCCCAATCTTCTACATGTCTGTTTTCATATTCTGTTCGTAATAAACTTCTTCCTGGCTTTGGCCGTGCGCTTCGCCGATTCTTGAGGATTACTGGAGTAGGGTTTTGGTTTTCTCGGGACCGAGGCTGAAACCTAGGTCTGGCGGAAAGCTAGGAGTAGAATTCCGCGATACTTTCGACCACGCATTTCTGCTCTGCTTCCGTTAGTTCTGGAAACATCGGGAGTGCGAGTACTTCGCGGGCAGCGCGTTCTGACTCTGGCAAATCTCCAACATCGTAGCCGAGGTACGCGAAGCAGGGTTGCAGATGCAGTGGGATGGGATAGTAAACTTCAGTGCCGATTTTTCTGTCAGCAAGAAACTTGCGTAGTTCATCGCGGCGCTCCGCCCGGATCACGTATTGGTGAAAGACGTGATGTGCTGGCGAAGAAGTTTGCAGCGTCCGTACCGGAGAATTATTTTTCGCGACAAGCCCGGCGTCGGCCAACAGACGATCATACGTTGCGGCTCGTTGGCGTCGCTGCTGGTTCCAAGATTCAAGATGCGGCAACTTCACACGCAAGATAGCAGCCTGAATCGCATCGATGCGGCAATTCCATCCCACTTCTTCGTGATGGTAGCGGCGCGGGCTGCCGTGATTGCGCAGGCGGCGCATATGCTCAGCAAAGTCCAAATCGCACGTTGTAACCAATCCGGCATCGCCATAGGCGCTTAGATTTTTTGTGGGATAAAAACTGAATGCAGCCGTCACTCCCATTGTTCCCGCGTTTCGGCCTCGCCATTTCGCCCCGAGCGCCTGCGCAGCATCTTCGATAACCGACAGTTTGAATTCATCCGCAATGCGCTGCAATGCCTCCATGTCGGCGCATTGCCCGTAAAGATGCACCGGCAGCAGGGCTCGAATCTTGTAGGAGCCTCCCGCATGCAATCTTGCCTTCACGCAATCGGGATCCAGATTCAGTGTGGCGGGATCGACGTCAACCAGCACCGGCCGGCCTCCTGCCCGCACAATGGCGCTGGCTGAGGCAAAAAAACTGAAGGCTGTTGTCATAACCGCATCGCCTGGTTGAACGTCAGCGGCGAGCAGAGCCAGCCAGAGTGCGTCGGTGCCGGATGCGCAACCCACCGCCGCGCTTGCGCCGGCGAAGGAGGCGATTTCGCGCTCCAGTGCCTCGACCTCGGCACCTAATACGAAATGCTGCGAGGCACAGACCCGTTCGACGGCGGCCAACACGTCTTCGCGAATTTGTTCGTACTGCCGGCGCAAATCGAGCAATGGAATGGAATCAAAAGATCGCGACGCGCGCCGTTTTGCAATAGAGGATTGGGCCACGAATGAGCGATTTTAACACTTCGCTGCCAGCTACCTGCCCTAAATGCTTCGAATTTGTTCAACTCAACTTCAGCAACTCATATTTCGTAGACTGTGCCATCGGCCAATACGCCCCTGCAAACCTGGTCCGCGCTGGACGCATACTTCGGCGTCCCAGGTTTGACCGCTTTACAAATCGCGAAACTGCTTGAAATCGTCTTCCATCGATGCATGCATTTCCTCAGCGGACACATGCTCACCGGGCGAAAATGTCATCTTTTAGCTTCGGGCCGTATTAGGAAATCAGAAATTCTAATACTAATTTCACCTCGGGAACGGAAAGCCATCCGTCTACAGCTGGTAGTATTCGACTCGGACCTACGCTGGCCTTTGTGTTTCGGCTCTTCGGTGCTGAAAATAATAGCGCACGATTAGACTCAGGATGAACCACCCCGCTCCGACCGTGCCGCGCAGCGTACCGCTGATCTTTGATTTCCCGATGCGCGGATAATAACTCACTGGCACTTCAACGATGCGAAATCCCCCGAGCGTACCTTTTAGAATTATTTCAACCGCCCAGCCGTAGGTGTTCTCTTGGAGGTCAAGTTGGCGAAGCACGTCCGCGCGCGCAGCGCGGAACGGTCCGAGGTCGCTGATTTTCACTCCATAAAGAAGTCTGATCAGGCTGGCGGCGAGACGATTTCCAAAAACCTGATGCCAGGGCAACGCTTCAGCCGAACGCCGCCCGTGCAAGCGTGAACCCAGCGTAATATCGGCACGGCCGTCAATAATTGGCGCTAAGAGAAGCGGCAGTTCGGATGGTCGGTCGCTGTAGTCGCCATCGAGGAATACGACAACGTCAGGGCTAGTTGCGGCGGCCAGTCCGGTCAAACAGGCGCGACCGTATCCGCGACGAGGTTCCTGAACTACGCGGGCTCCCATATTCGCGGCGATCTCAGGAGTCCCGTCGCTTGAATTGCTGTCTACGACTAAAACCTCAGTGACAACGTCGGCCGGGAGATCTGCCAGGACGCGGCCGATAGACTGCGCTTCATTGTGGGTTGGGATGATGACAGAAACTCGCACAGGGCGTTGGATTAAATTAGCCACCACGGAGCTGATGGCCAGCGCTGAGCCAGCCACGCGTCGACGCCCCATCTGCGACCGGCACTGCCGACTGCGACTCCGAGCGATGCGAGCACCGAAACCAGCAGCTCCCAAATCCACGACGTGCCCCACTCCGAAACCCAAAGGCTGCCGAGATACAAAAAAGCCACAAAGGCAGCCGGGCGCGTCAACAGACCGATGACGAGGAGGATCCCGAGACCGATCTCGGTCACTGCCTGCATGGGAGCCGCCATCGCGGCGTGGCTTGCCGCCAGCGCCATGACCGACTTCCATATGGCCGGCGAATGGCTGTTCTTGATGTAATAACTAATCAAGTTTGCGTAACCCGCCGGTGTGTAGAGACCCTTCCCCAGATTTTCGAAAAAGACCCACACCAACATCGCGCCGATCGTGACCCGGACTATCGCCAACCCGTTTGCTGCGGTTGGTTGGCTGGTTACATTGCGCATAGGGCTTGCGTTCGTCGCCATCGTGATCTCTCCCCCAGCGAAGGCTTAGCTTGTTCTTGGGCCAGAACCGCTTAGCGCTGTCTTCGCAACAAGATCAGACATCTTAAGCCGTTCTCCCCGGACTTTCTAGTGGATGCACAAAGATCGCTATCGGGTTCCGGCTTGGACCCAACGCATCGCGAATTGCATCCATAGTCTGGATGAGATCGCCCGGCGATGAAGCCGTATTACGATCAGGCGGCACTGAAATCGCGTGTGAAGAAAAATCCAAACCATGGATACTCATTGCCACCATTCTCGGCTCCAGCCTGGCGTTCATCGACAGCACGGTCGTGAATGTCGCGCTGCCTGCCATACAAACGAGTTTTCACGCAACCGTGGTGGATGTGCAATGGGTCGTCGAGTCTTACGGTCTGTTGCTGGGCGCCTTGATTCTCGTGGGAGGATCCCTGGGTGACCTGTTTGGCCGCCGCATGATTTTCGTGGTGGGCGTAGCCATCTTCGCGGTTGCATCCGCCGGTTGCGGTCTTGCTTCGAACATTAATCAGTTGATCATTGCGAGAAGCATTCAAGGCGTGGGCGCTGCATTCCTGGTGCCCGGAAGTCTCGCGATCATCAGCACGTCCTTCGACGAAAAGAGTCGTGGCCAGGCGATCGGCACATGGTCGGGCTTTACCGCGATCACCACAGCGGTTGGCCCCGTTCTTGGCGGTTGGCTGGTTGAGCATGCCTCGTGGCGGTGGGCATTCTTCATCAATCTCCCGATTGCAGCGGCCGTGATGGTGATTTCATTTTGGCGAATTCCGGAGAGCCGCCGCGCGATGGCTGGTCGCATCGATTGGATTGGAGCGCTTTTTGCGACGGTAGGGCTCGGCGGCTTGGTCTACGGCTTCCTCGAATCGGTCAACCTGGGCTGGACGAATCGCTCGGTCTTCGGAAGCTTGATTGTTGGATTCGGCGGTCTTGCCACATTCGTCTTTGTCGAAGCTCACGTTACTTCCCCGATGGTGCCGCTCACTCTGTTCCGCTCCCGGAAGTTTACTGGCGCAAACCTGCTCACGTTGCTTTTGTATGCAGCAATTGGAATTTTCTTTTTCTTGTTTCCGTTGAATCTGATCCAAGTCCAGGAGTATTCCCCAACCGCAACCGGTATTGCGATCCTTCCCCTGATTTTGCTGATGTTCGTTCTTTCGCGTTGGGCGGGCGGACTGGTTGCCCGCTATGGGGCAAGAGGTCCGCTGATACTTGGCCCTCTGATTGCCGCAACCGGTTTCGCTTTGTTCGCCGTGCCCTCCATTGGCGATAGCTATTGGAAGTCGTTTTTTCCGGCTTTGGTTATCCTGGGATTGGGGATGACGGTCACCGTCGCGCCTCTCACCACCGTGGTTATGAATTCAGTAAAGGAAGACCTTGTCGGAACGGCTTCCGGAATTAACAATGCAGTGGCGCGGGTAGCAGGGGTGCTCGCTATTGCTGTACTCGGAATTGTAATGGTGAAGGCATTTAGTTTTCACTTAAATCGAAGCTTGGCCGGTCTCTTCCTGCCGTCGTATATTCTCCAGGAGCTACGAGCGAACGAGATCAAACTCGCCGGCTTGCAGCTACCAACAGGGCTCGATCCGACTGCGAAGGCAGCCATCAAGCAGTCCGTGAGGGAAGCGTTTGTATATGGATTCCGAATTATCATTTTAATTTGCTCAGGCCTGTCTCTGGCAAGTGCTGCGGTTGCATGGCTGGTGATCCCGCAAGATCATGATCGGTCCGGTCAGCCCTGAGAATCATCTATATATGTTCAATGGTCCTTGTGTCCGGCAAATCGCCGCTTGATATGGTCGGTGCTCTTGGCTGTCATGAAAAACTGATTGCGAATAAATATAATCCTATGAAAACGAGGAGTTGTTATGAATGACGTTATTTCTGTGAATCAGCCCAACGCGCTCGAAGCAGTTGAGACCCCCGTAGACACGCGCACGCCTACCAATGGATCTGGACTACTGCCGGCTGGAGTGGCTGCGCCAGAATTCTCTTTGCAGGATGCTCCCGATCACTCCGTTTCACTCAAAGATTTTTCCGGCAAGCGGCTGATCTTAGCTTTCTACCCCGCCGATTGGAGTCCGGTTTGCGGAGATCAAATGGCTCTCTACAACGAAGTTTTGCCCGAATTTCAGCGGCTTCACGCTGACCTGCTTGGCATATCGGTCGACGGTGCGTGGTGTCACCGTGCCTTCGCCAAGGACAGAAATCTGCGTTTTCCCTTGCTGGCTGATTTCGAGCCGAAGGGTGAGGTAGCACGGACTTACGGAGTCTATCGCCAGCATGACGGAGTCAGTGAGCGGGCGCTCTTCGTCATCGATGAGAAAGGAATTATTCGCTGGAGCTACGTTTCCCCAATCACAGTCAATCCGGGCGCAGACGGAATTCTCAATGCACTCGAAGAAATCGAAAGCAAAGGAGTAGCCGCATGACCAAACAACAGACGCCGCACAAATTTCGCGGGTTGGAAGCAGATCCGCGCCGCGACCACGTTCAAGGATCAGCCAACGCGCCCGTGACGCTCATGGAATATGGCGACTACCAGTGCCCTTACTGTGGTGAAGCCTATTCTATCGTTAAGCAGCTTCAGCAAAAATTCGATAACAACCTTCGCTTCGTCTTCCGCAATTTTCCTCTTGCGCAAATTCATTCCTACGCCGAGGTCGCGGCCGAAGCAGCCGAAGCCGCAGGGACGCAGAACAAGTTCTGGGAAATGCACGACTACTTATATGAGCATCAAAATCAACTAGCGGTTCCACAATTGATTGCCGCTGCCGGGCTATTGGGACTGGACGTTGAACGTTTTACCGATGACCTGAGCCGGCATGCTTATGCAGAACGGGTTCGCGAGGATTTCCTGAGCGGCGTGCGGGCGGGCGTAAATGGAACGCCGACCTTTTTCATTAACGGGGTTCGTCATGACGGCTCATGGGACGTCGATTCGCTTTCGGATGCAATCAAAGCTCAATTGCAGAAAAGGAACGCTGCGTAAGCGAGACAGGCGTCGTCTGAATTACGGCACCGTTTTACAGCTTGAAGAAAAACGCCAGGCGTCGGAGTTTTGAAGGGGCACGGCTTCCCAGCCGTGCCGTAAGTCTTTGGAAACGATGTAAGGCGCGGCTGGAAAGCCGCGCCCCTTCAAGGCTCCAGTCGCCGAAGCGACGGTTTTTCCGCAAGCTGTGTAGCGGTGTCGTAAACTCTCTCGAAAACTAAAAATCATCCGCGCGGCGACTCGCAGAATCAATAACAGGGTCAACGACTTCTCCTTCGAGGTGCTCGCATGCAATTCAAGCCCTTCCTGCTCGACGCCTGGCTCGATCAGTACGAACACGACATAGAATTCAACCTCGGGGCGAGCACTGGACCGACCTGGACCGTCAACGACATCCTCGCCCTTGCCGACGACGAAAGCCGCCACCGCTTCCTGAACCACAAACTGGTCTACGGCCGCCCCGCCGGTGCCGATAGTCTGCGTGAGGCAATCGCTGAAATGCAGGGTGTTCCGGTAGAGTCCGTGCAAATTATGACCGGAGCTTCCGAAGCGCTGGTGGCCCTGATGTGGCTGGCCGCCGAGCCCGGCGCGAACGTAATCATCCCGCTGCCTGGATTCACTACTTTCTCGGCGCTCCCGGAATCGCTTGGCCTGGAAACCCGCTTCTATCGCGTCCGCCGCGAGAACGGCTTCCGCATCGACCCCAACGACATCAAGAGCCTCGTCGACTCGAAGACTAAGCTTATCCTGATCAACTGCCCGCACAGCCCCACGGGCGCGACCATCGGCGACGGCGAAATGGAAGCACTGCACGACTTCAGCGCCGAGCGGGGAATCCAGTTGGTGAGTGACGAGGTCTACCATCCCATCTACCACGGAAGGCAAACCAAATCGGCCGCGCGCCTGCCGCATGCCACCGTGATCTCCGACCTGTCGAAGGCATTTTCGATTGCCGGCGTGCGCACCGGATGGATGATCGAGCACGACCCGCAGCGCCGCCAGCAATACTGGACCGCGCGTGCCTACTTCTCGATTTGCAACAGCACCACCGGAGAAATTCTTTCGGAAATCGCAATTCGCAAACGTGATGTTGTGCTCGGCAAGACCCAGGAAACCGCCACCCGAAACCTCAAACTTCTCGAGCGTTTCATGGTAGACCATCGCGATGTACTCGGCTGGATTCCGCCGCAAGGCGGCATGACCGCCTTCCCCTGGCTGGTGAGCGGAGAGAGCGACCGCCTGTTCTGCCAGGCCGCCACCGAGCGGGGAATCCTGCTGGCTCCCGGCGATTGCTTCGATGCGCCCTCACATTTTCGCGTGGGCTTTGCCGCCGCCGGAGACAACTTCTCCAACGCGCTCGACCGCTTCGGAGAATTCGTAAACAGCTGGTCGGCGAAGATGGTCACAGCCTGACGATCTTGCTGCGACGCGATCAACAGTAACTAAATTGCGTCATTCCGATGCGAAGCGAAGCGAGGGTCTTAGTGTAGGTGTCAACAACTTGCAAAATGCTAGTAGGAACTGGCGGAGAGGGGGGGATTCGAACCCCCGATACCCGTTAAGGTATGTCCGCTTTCGAGGCGGATCGTTTCAACCGCTCACGCACCTCTCCGCGCCGGACAGCTATTCAATTTCTGGCGTCTCTTACCAATTGTACTTTCTATTCAATGGCGACACACATCTCACACGCCGAAGCACCAGCGCATGCAATGGCACAAAACTCTTATCAACTAACGGCTTTCCTCGCGACGGCTTCTAAAAAACGATTGCAGCAGTTCGGCACTGCGACCGGCCAGCACGCCCCCGCGGATTTCCGTCCGATGGTTCAGTTGCGGATGGTTCAGCACCTGCAGCACCGAATGGATTGCGCCCGCTTTGGGGTCGTCCGCGCCGTATATAACGCGTTTCACTCGCGAATGCACCAGCGCGCCCGCGCACATCGGACACGGCTCAATTGTAACAAACAGCTCGCAGTCTCCTAGCCGGTGATTACCCAGGTGCGCAGCGGCTTGGCGAAGCGCGACGACTTCAGCGTGGGCGGTAGGGTCGGCGTCGGTGATGTTGCGGTTCCAGCCTCTGCCGATAATTTCTCCCCGGTGCACAACGATTGCGCCTACGGGGACCTCGCCCGCCTCCAGCGCGCGCTGGGCGGCGCGTAGGGCCTCTTCCATCCAGAATTCGTCGGAGGGGGTTGGTGGGTTGTGGTTGGTCATAAGTTTGTAATCGCCATTGTAGCGGGCACGAGGGAAACGCTCGCGCTTACACAAGCAAGGACGCCCGCGCCTAGATTTCCAGCCTAGTGAGAGAGTCTTTATCGTGATTGATATAAGGTAGAATCCATGATCGCTGTATTTAACAGGTCCTCATTCCACGGCTAGTGCGCACCCCTGGAACCCCAGACCGTCAAGATTGCCACTAGAAGTTGAAAACAAATCTGCTTTGCATGAAGCGTTGCGAGCATCGTGAAAGTGAGGATCTGATCATGGAAGTTTCGGACATGCCGCTCCCAGCTCCGATCGTTTCATCCCTGAAACCGCGGAAAAAACCTTTCTACGCAAATTTGTGGGTGCAAGTTTTGTTGGCTATCGGACTCGCGATCCCGTTTGGCTATTTCAGCCCGACCAAGGCAATCGCGATGAAACCGCTGGGAGACGCTTTCATCAAGCTGATCTCCATGATCATTTCGCTGATCGTTTTCTGCACTGTGGTCACCGGGATTGCCGGCATGCAGGACATGAGAAAGGTTGGCCGGGTCGGAGGGAAGGCGCTCCTGTACTTCGAGATCGTATCTACGCTGGCATTGTTGATGGGCCTGGTGGTAGGCAATGTGGTGCGGCCGGGCAGCGGATTCAATGTTAACGTCGCCTCGCTCGATGCCAAAGCCGTAGCCGACTACACGGGTCAAGCGAAGGCACAAAACGTGACTGATTTTCTGATGCACATCATTCCGAGCACGGTGGTCGACGCTTTTGCAAAGGGCGATATCCTCGAGGTCTTGCTCATCGCCTTGTTGTTTGGCTTTGCTCTGTCGGCCGTGGGTCCGCGCTGCAAACCTCTCGTTGATGTTTTCGACGCGCTCACCCATGCGGTGTTTGGCGTGGTCAATCTTCTGATGCGCTTTGCTCCGATCGGTGCCTTCGGCGCCATGGCCTTCACCGTCGGAAGGTATGGGATCGTGTCGCTGGGGCCGCTGGTCAAGCTGATTGGTACGTTCTATTTGACTTCGATTCTATTTGTATTAGTGGTGTTGGGCACAGTCGCCCGCATCGCGGGGTTCGGTATCTTCAAGTTTCTGCTTTATATCAAGGAAGAGATTCTGCTGGTGCTGGCAATCAGTTCGTCGGAGCCGGCCCTGCCGACGTTGATGGAGAAGCTCGAAAAGCTGGGCTGCTCGAAGTCTCTGGTCGGACTGGTGGTGCCGACGGGTTACGCCTTCAACACCGACGGCACGAGCATCTACATGACGATGGCAGCGCTGTTTGTTGCGCAAGCCACGAACACCCATTTGACGTTGTTGCAGCAATTGACAATTTTCGCGGTCGCGATTCTGACTTCGAAAGGCGCGAGCGGAGTGCAAGGGGCATCTTTTATTGCGCTGGTGGGGACCTTGTCCGTTATTCCCACGATTCCCGTGGCAGGTATGGCGCTGATTCTCGGCATTGACCGTTTTATGAGCATGTTCCGCGCCACCGTCAACATGATCGGCAACGGCGTGGCCACGTTGGTTGTGGCGCGTTGGGAGAAGGAACTGGATGGCGAGACGCTGCAAAGAAATCTCATCGCAGGTTCGCCCTAGAAGGAAGTCTCAGTTGCTCTCTGCGGGTTTCTCCGCGTCCTCTGCGGCGGTTCTTAGCGACCTCCGCGATTTAAGATTTTGCTTTTGACAGCCCTAATCAACACCTTAAAACGCAAAGAAACCGCGGAGAACAGCCGCAGAGTGCGCAGAAGATGGACCATCGCCGCTCGACACACTGCCGCTTCAAGAAGGGTTTTTGGGATTCCGCATTGATGGTATGCTTATTTCGTTATGGGGATTCCCAAGCTGTTACGCAAAGTGTTCCTGTTGGATCTGCTTCAGGGGCTGAAGGTCACGTTTCGCTATCAGGATCCCAGGGAGATTTATACCGAACAGTATCCGCTGCAACGGCCGCAGGTAGCTGAGCGTTATCGCGGGGCGCCGCGGCTGAACGTGAATCCCGATACCAACGAGACCATGTGCATTGCCTGCGATTTGTGCGCGCTGGCATGCCCGGAAAATTTGATCATGGTCACCAGCGCGCGCAACGAGCAAACCCGCCGCAAGGAACTCACCAACTTTACCTACGATTTAAGCCGCTGCATGTTTTGTGGCCTCTGCGAGGACGCCTGTCCCGTGGACGCTCTGGAACTGACTCAGGACTTTGAGCTGGCGAGCTACACCCGCGAAGGCGCCATCTGGAATCGCGAGATGCTGGAAAAGGGTCCGCAGCCGACGCAGTATAGGAAGTGAGGGCGATTTCTAAGCGCTGACCCGGTAACACGAACACCGCGCCCCCAGACGCTCTTGGCGATCCACAGCTCGACGGCTGCGTCTCGCCAAGCAATTACGCCGTCGCAACTTCAGCCTTGCGTGTTGCCAACGACAGCATTACCCGCGTAAGACCACTGATGATCATGCTCACACCGACCAAGGTGCCGATTGCCCACGCCGAACTCGACGGCCATTGCATGTAGATCATCAGTCCCAGCAGTAGAGTGATGATGCCGTCGACGAGCACCCAGCTCGATCCTCCCACCGAGCGCATCTTGAAAAATAAGACGACGTTCAAGATGCCTTCAATCAGGAAGAGTGATGCAAGCAGCAAAGTGAGCGTTGCCACACCCAGCACTGGATGCATGATTAAATAGCCACCGAAAAACAGATACGCGAGCCCGACCAGCACCTTCCAGATCATGCTGCCCGCTCCGTGCGCGTGAAAGGCGAGGATCAGGTGGACCACGCCCGCCAAAACGATGAGCCAGGCAATGAATCCGTTCACTGCTAGGGCAGCGAGAAACGGCGATCCAATGGCCAGCATGCCGAAGATGATTAGCAAAACTCCCCACGCGATCGACCATGTCGAAGCGTGCCGCGCTAAATTCGAACTAGTGGATTGCGTCATACGTGTCTCCTGAAAAGAGATTTCTTCCTCTGAATTTCAAAAAACAAGGCGAAGATTCTATACTGCGATTCACTTTCGGATCTTACTTTACGTGCTGTTCAAGTTTAGCGTTCCTTTGATGTGAGTAAATTCCCCGAACTATGCGTTCAGATCGTCGGGCATCTGCATTGTGGGGTTTTCCTTAGAGTATGAAAATTCTGTTTGTGTGCGCATGAATGTCTTTCGTCGATAGCGATTTCTTAGTGGGACGCCTCGACTCAAATAATTGAGTGTCGAGTGTCACCATCCCGCTTAACGCAATCTGCATACCAATTCGTCCGTGACCAGTTCCGAAACCGAAGATCTAGGCGGTGATGCTGGATACTTGCAGGTCGGACCTAATTGGAATGTCAAATGCTACTGGTTTTAAGTGCCCTCCACTCAGAGAAGCGTGCTCGGGAAGAAAGGCGACAGTCAATTTTGCGCTGAAAATATCCCCCGAGCCGCTTCTCCCCGCCGCCGTCTTCAGATTCGGCATTGCAGCGCCGGCGTTCCTTCGGGCTCTGTAGTCCTCGTGCAAGTTTGGAAAAGCTTTTTCGACTTCCTGCCTGATTGAGACCTTCTCATTGGAACCAAGCTAGGTAGTACAACTGTGCTCGTCAAGATTTGCCTCGAACCCACAGCCCAGCGTTGCCAATCATCAGTTAGCGATTGTTCTATCAGACGATGTCAATGCTTTGACATACTGTCGACCCGTTGCCCTTTGCCAGTGAACTCTTGGACGGAACAAGAGCTCAACTTGGGGAAGCTTCGGCTTGAGCCGGCTAAGCTCGTTGATTCTTCAATAGATTGAAGTCGCCGCCGACCCGACCCGGAACTTCGGTCAATACAACGCCCCTGCCTTTCGAGCTTTGGTGAGGTAAAACTGTTTGGAATCCGGCTTGCTATCACTCAAAGCGCGCCGATCTTAACGGCGCGGACAGGTCTGCGTGAGGTTATGAACGAGTTTGGTGATTTCTCGAGTGCGCGGTACGCGGTAATACGAGCCCTGCGAACTGGAGGCGGCCCCGAATGCTTGGTGATTGCGTATCCCCATGAGGAATCGCTGCACGGTCTCATCGCCGCATCCAGCATCATCGGGATCGGTTTCGACTCTCGCGAGGACGCTGTAGCAAGCATCGAGGCATCCCTAACGACGACCGGTGGTCCGAAGTCTGAGAAATACCAACCCGGAGTTCCTTTCGCAACCCGGCGATTTGGGGACCGGGCTGGATTGGCGGAGACTCTAAGGAGGACTCGACGCGCTATGCAGCAAGTTGTCGTCGCGGCCATTGTCCTCTTCTATTCGACGAATGCCATGTCAGCAGCAATCCGCAGCCTTCTCGGAGCTTAGTTTTATTTTTGTAAGCATCCGACTGAGCTCTGGCAAATTGCGGCGGAGGAACGGGTGGACTTGGCAAGTGCCAAAGCACATGTCAGAACATTGGCGTCGATTCTGGGAACTGGTCTATTCAGACTAGGTCCGGGGACGATCAAAAAGCGGTCAAACCAAATTGATTTGCCGGTCCGGCGGTTTAGAAGCGATACGTAAAACCGACATTCGCGGCGATCGGCCCGGCGTTGTAGGTCAGCGTATTGAAAAAACTCCGCGGCTTAAAACCGGCCAAGTTGAATGCAATGATGACGTGTTGCACGGGAGCCCATCGAATCTCGAGATCTCCTTGAGTGCCGAGATAGCGGGCATGGCTGCCATCGGCTGGATCAATCAGGGCCTCGCTTCCAAACGCATAGATCCCGTCATGCGTTGATTCCCTCCAGTACCAGACCCTCCAGCGACTGCTTCAGGGTGAACAGATGCTCCGGCCGGTAGTCTCCCACCAAAGCCTGCGCCACCTTGTCGCGCGGGCTCTGCACCCGACGATGACAGAGTTGCGCCAATGCGACGGGGCGACCGCCGTGTTCTTAAGATCGGCCCGGAACTGCCGATAGATTAAGAGTTGGCAAACTGATCTCCCATGTCGATTAAACTACTCCCGGCCTCGGTGAATCCGGTCGACCCGTCGCTGGCGCCCGATCTGTCGACCAGTCTCGTGCCGCTTACGCAGAGAACGATCACCACGCGCGCCCGTCAGATTAGTCTTGTTCCCTCCGCCGACGCTTTTGCTTGGTCGTCTTCGCCGCGCGGAGGCGGGGCAAATCGCATCTACGGAACGCCCGTCGACGATTCCCAGAGCGATGAGACCGGACGCTCGGGCTGGGAGTATCTCTCCGGATGGGCCTGGAGCCATTCTGTCGAACTCACGGCGATCGCCCATTACCTTTTTTACGCGGCCGGTCCCGCTGGCTGGAGCGGGCGGCTCATTGATCTGTACGCTTAGTAGCGATGAGATTTCTACCCTGGCGAATCGTACTCTTCCTCAGTGCGTTTTTCGACACTGCTTGCGTAGGGCATTCTTCGTGCCTGCCATCATCACTGTTTGCGCGCTTCTCCTGATCCTCCTATTTATTCCGCTTATCTCCTCACGCAGATGACTGGTGAAAAAATCGCGGTTACACTCATCGACCCCGGACCGATCGTCCTCTGCCGCGCAGACGCATTATGCGCTATCACTTCTTAAATAAGAGCTTCTCCGTTACCCGCTGGCCCGTTTCCAACGTGCCTGTGGTGGATAGCGTCATCTGCTGCCCATCCGCGGAAACCACCCACCTATCCGTTTGAGTGACTTGCTCATCCCGCCGGTAAATCGCATCCACCGTGTGAGGATCGACAAGTTCGAGCGTCACGGTGTCGTTGCGCGAGTTCTTTAGATCGTATTGCTTTCCGTCAAAACGGGCGGTATAGCTGAAGTCACCCAGAAAACGGACTCCACCGCTTTCGTCCGCCTCGATTTTGAGCGCCAAACCTTGCCGCAAACGTGTCTTGCTGAGATCCTGCGCCCACTCGCCTACGAACGGGTCAGTGGCGAGCTTCGCGCCTCCGGTTCGCGTCCACACCGTGATCCGATCGGCGTGGCCCGCGGTCGCAGTCGTGGCCGTTAGCTCCTTTCCATCCTTCGAAAGTTGTTCGTGAACCGTCGCCACAACCGTTCCGTCCTTTTTCTCCGTGACCTCAGCCTGCCTCTTACCGATCCTATGCAGATCAATTTGATTGAAGCCGAGATTGCCGGGTGCGGGCGAATCGTGTCCGTTCCGACTCGCAGTGAAATCGAAATGGGTTTCGCCTGACATGACTACATGCACCCCGCCATGCAGGTGTGTAATGGAGAGCCGGTTCGGAGGATCCAGGCTAGACTGCGCAGAGACAAGCGTCCAAACGCCAACGCGAGGGTCTGTCACTCCAGGTTGGGCCACTGCAGGCCGGACGGCGGCAAGCAGCGCAAGCGACAGCAAGAAACGAATTGATTTTCCTAAGCCGATGGCGAAAGTTTAGCAGATTTGGATAGCTACTTATGTGATTCCTGCTCAAGTGTATAGTCGCGGAAAGTTTCACTGACGACGCTCGTTGTGACATTATGAATGCAATGCACGTGCGCCGTTTTTGGGTGTCAGGGATCGTCCTCGCAGCAACCATTGCACTTCTTCCATTCTCTTTTCACGCGGAGCGCCATCTGGAGACCGCAACCCGCGTCGAAGGCAGCCAGGCTGAAACTGTCCGGCAAGAGTTGGCCGACCGTTTTCGGTCGCCGTTCGTGGACCAGGTGGTCCTGGTGATCCAGGGACTTCCGCCTGCCGATTCGGCGGAAGGCGCGCAATCATTAGAACCCATCGTGACAGGCACTGAGAGACCACCCCGGCGTTTCGGGAGTGGTGTCCTACCTCGACTCGCGCGATCCCATCTTCCTGGGCCGGGGAGGTGGAACATTTGTTCTCGTGGGACTCACGTCGACCGGCGGCACCGTGGAGTCGCTTGTTCCGACGCTTCACCAGCTCGCAAGCTCGCTTGAGAATCAACTGCGGGGCCGTTATCCGGCGGTGAAGCTCGAACTCACCGGCGAGATTCCACTGAACTTCGACATTCGGAAAGCGAGCTCCGACGACGTGGACCGGGGCGAAAGCCTGGTGATCCCCGCGACCCTCGCACTTCTGCTGGTGGCTTTTGGAAGCCTGATCGCCGCCCTGATTCCATTGGCGGTTGGCCAGCTTGCCATCGCGACCACTATGGCGATTACGGGATTCCTGGCCCAGCGCTGGCACTTGTCCATTTTGGTTCAGAATTTGGCCACCATGCTTGGCTTGGGCTTGGGCATCGACTACGCGCTCCTCATGGTCAGCCGCTTCCGGGAAGCGATTTCCGCCGGGAACGACGGACCGGCGGCCGCAGTCATCGCGGCCCGTCAGGCAGGTCGCACGCTCTTGATTTCAGCCTCAACCGTAGCCATCGGATTTCTAGCCCTCTTGACGGTGCCGATCAGCGAAATACGTTCCATTGGCATCGCGGGATTCCTGGTGGCCGGAATGAGTGTGTTGCTTACAAATACCGTCGTTCCGACAGTGTTGGCATTGCTCGGTCCGCGGATTAATATTGGCCGATTGCCCTTTACTCCAAAGTTGGATGCGCAACGGGCTGAGCGCACTGGCATTCGCTGGCGGCAATGGGGAAAAGTAATCGTCGCGCATCCCTGGCTTGCCCTCTTTGTGGCGGGCACTCCTTTGCTTCTGCTCGCCTGGCAGGTCAGACGATTGGATACCAGTCTTCCGCGAGGGGATTGGCTTCCGCCGGCGGCGGAATCTGTCCGTGCCCTCCACACCCTGAGACGAATGGATCGGGAAGGCGTGGTTGAATCGTTGCGGATCATTGTCGAGCTTCCAACCGACTCCATCGCGCAAACCGACGCTGGCTGGAATGTGCTGGATCGTCTCACCAAGCGCCTCGCGAGCGACCCTCGTTCCGACCGCGTGATTTCTATCACTACGATTGCCGAGAGCAACCGGTCTTCCCTCCGTGACCTCTCGCGGGATACGCGCCGAACGTTTCTGAGTAGTGACGGACGAGCGGCGCTGCTTGAGGTGTTACCCGCGAACTCGGTCTCTCTGCGCGACCAGGTCAATTGGGTGCGGGAGCTTCGGAGAACAGGCGCGCTAGCTCTCACCGGCGTGCCCGGCGCAACGCTTCTCGTTGGGGGCATCCCGGCACTCAACGCCGATTATGAAACGATTATTAAAGATCGCCTTCCATCGGTAACGGCGCTGGTAGTCGGGGGGACGCTGCTTGCGCTACTCTGCGGGTTCCGATCTGTCTTCGCCGCGCTGAAGGCTATCGCACTCAACCTGTTCTCGGTTGCCGCGTCCTTCGGAGCATTGGTTGTGGTTTTTCAAAACGGGCACGGAAGCAGATTCCTGGGAGTTCCTGGAGGGACGGGTAGCGTCTTTCCTCTTGTTCCGATCGTCGCCTTTGCAATCGTCTTCGGATTAAGCATGGACTACGAGGTATTTCTGGTTGCACGCGTTCTCGAGGCCAGAAGGAGCGGGCTAAGTGAGGTGGATGCGATTCCGGAGGGTCTGGCTAGAACCGCAGGCCTGATTACAAGCGCCGCCGCGATCATGATCGTGGTATTTGCGGCATTCACTTTCGGAAGTTTCCTGGTGGTCAAGATGATCGGATTCACGTTGGCGGTCGCCGTGTTGATTGACGCCACGCTCGTTCGTATTGTGATCGGCCCCGCGCTCCTTCGTCTTGCAGGTGATTGGAACTGGTGGCCTGGGGGCTTGCCAAAGTGAGCAAGCCGCGATTGACGGCGAGTCGCGGAATACGTTGGAGTTCAAAGGCAATGGCGGAGAGAGTGGGATTCGCTTACCTTCGTTTTCCGCAAGTCATGCTGAAACTTACAGATAGCAATATTACACAGTATTCATGCGGGTTTGCAAGCACCTTGTTTCACAGGCTGGAGTCTATACCGCATGTTGGGCAGCACCTATCCAAACGAGTTTTTTTGCAGCAGGGTCATACATGCCAACGACGAAAGTCCCAATGTAATTGCTCGAAGTACTGGCCGAAAATGTACCGAGGCCGCCTCCCCACGGGCCCGGGCCGCCCCAGCCGCCCAAGTTGTCCTCGAAGCCATTTATCTGCTTCTCCTGATCGATTGCGAGCTGGTAGCCAAGGAGCAAATCGGCTTTACTGCCGTCCTCCACCTTGGTGAAGGCCTTGGCCGCCATTTGTGAATTGATCGCCTGCTTGACTTGGGCGTCCAGGATCTGGTCGGGTTGGCCACCCACCGCGGGTACACCTTGTACCGCGTTGACCCATGCATAGGTGTGGTATTTTGAAAAATCAGTTCCTGGCATGTAGTTGGTTCGCACGTCCTAGGCGAATGTCACGGAGCACGCGACGAGCGCCAGCGCCAATGCGGCACCGAACTTTGCCGGTGCTGGGAAAATAATTGCTTTTGTGAATCTCACTCCAGTCTCCTTATCTTTTGTTCTTTGTACGTCCTTGTTACTTGGAGGTACAACTTCTGCTTCTGTCAGTTAACGGTTTGAAATCGCCAATTTTGCTGCTTGCCTCTGGTTTGCAACTCGCCCTGAATCTGCTCGATTTCCGCCGCATCGCTTGCAGTCAATGCGACTTCGTTGGCGAGGATCAGGTACAACATGTCAATGAGTGTGTCAGTCGGGATGTTCATCAGTTGTCCGAGCATGACCTACTCCTCTGGCAAATTTGAAAGATCGCACTTGGTATTCGCAATCCGACTGACAGAAGTGGCGGGGTGTAAGTTAATCTCCAGCCGACGGCTGCACTTGGATTAAATCTTCCATCTTCGATAGCTTGCTAACGGGGCTTTCGGTGGGCGTTTTACTGAACCTGAATGGTGGGAATCCGATCCGCCTTTGTTGTATCAATCGAGACGATTCCAAGATTTCCGTTCGAATCGCGCGCTCGAATGGTTACTGTGGACTGTTCTCCTGAAGGTCCTGGAACCATCCTGCCGTTGATCAATACGGACACGCGAAGACCGGCGCCGGGATCGCCCGGATTCGTCTGTCCGATTTCTTGTTCGGTTTCACTTTCACCGGCGGAACTCGAGCTCTCGGTACTGATTTTGCGCTCAACCAGGTGCAGGCTACCGTCCCGCGTGGTACCCGGGAGATCGATGGAATAGGTTTCCACGACGCTACGTTTTTCTCCGGAGGTGCTCTCTGACTCCTGGCTCACTACGTGAGAAACTTCGCCCAGCTTGCCTTCGGAGTCGAGCCGGGAAACCCGCTCCTCCGTGGTGCGGTTCGTCCCGTCTTGCCTGGTAGTGGCTTGGCGTACTTCGCTCACTTGCCAGTTTCCGTTTCCGTCCGGAAGCCAGTTGGTTTTTTCAGTTTCCGCTGTGTCGTTCGCGCCTTGCTTGCGGCAGCCGTTCCCGATTCCACGGCAATGCCCTCACCGCCGTCAATTAAATTCTCCAGGAATGACATATTATGTTCGTTCCTCTGTGCTAGAGAAGCACGTTAAGTTCCATGCAAATGCCGCTAGCTAGATTTCGTTTTCATCTGTCGGCAGAGGCTGAGCACGGGCACGGACGCACTAAAAGCGTAGCGGAGCAGTAACTCTTCCGCACAGCCAATTGCTGCCAGCACAAGCTATTTGATTACCTTGTGCTCCATAGCGGGTCTTCGGCTTTCTATCGGCACCTGAAACCCGCATGACATCTGGTGCTCTTATATGAACACCTTCCCAGGTCCGCATCTTGTCGGACCTAGCTGGCTGGCTAACGCGTCCGTCGCGAGGGGTCTGACCAAAAGCGTGGCTGGGTTTACGGTGCCAACAGAGCCTTGACCTGTGTCTCGTTGTCGGTCGCTCCGTTACCCTTTCTGCCGTAAATCACAACCACACAATCTCCGGCATTCACAGTCACGGGAACGCGGAAAATTCTCTGTACCCGTTTCTGAAGCGTGGCCTTACCCGTTCCGCCGCGCGGAATCTCATATTTCAGCGGCACGCTCTCGACGTGCAAGGCGTTGGTTGGAAGCCAACTGTATAGCGTCGCGAGCAGCACTGGATTCGGGTAACCTTGGCCGTTGAGGTTCTGCCCAAACTTTCCGCACCCTCCGGGGAGCAGATACAAATCATTGACCGCGCCCCACGACTTGCCCGTCGGAAGCGGCCCGAAGTTCTGTGTCCCGTCAAATGTGCTGTCGGAGATGTTTCCGAACAGCTCCACCAGATGCCCAGCCGGCATCATGATCGGAACTCCAAATCCTTGTGTGTCGTCGGTCGTCGCATTCTGGCAACCCCAGTTTTGGCCAAAACAATATTCGCCGGACAGGTCGACCACCGTGTTCGCGTTTAAGCTCGACGCTCTGTACGTCAGGTTCAGGTCGGCCGACATCGTAACCTTGCCTGCTAGCAACGGCCCTCCGCCGAAAACAAAACCTACGCAGCCCGTCATCGGCAAGAGGTGGGGGAAATTAAGGTTCACCGCAAAATTGGAGGTCGACTGGGACGGGTTTTTCAGAATGTCGCTCCAAATAAAATTCGCCCCTCTCAAACTCTTGTCATTGACTGGGCATTTACCCTGCCAGTAAGCCAGCAACCACAGGACTTCGCTGAAATTCGAACTATAGTTCTTTAGCGAAATCCTCCCCGTAAGCGACCCTGCCTCTGCCGTCGACTTCGCCCCGTCCAGCACGTGATACATGTAGAGAAACTGCGGAAAGCCGGTTTTCGACGTGGTCACAGAATGCTGAACGTGCAGCACGGAAGGTTGGAGGGGGTTGTCCTGCCCCCACAAGTCGCACTTTCCCCATCCAACCGGAATAAGAACGGCGGCAAGAATAATCATCCTCCAATAAGCACTCATAGATCCCTCGTTTCGGACAATTGTTGAAGGACGTTTGTTATTGGCAGATACAGTGAGTCCGCCAACGGAGTTGACACAGGATCTTCCCGGTTAAAAAGTCTTGCGACAGCGCTCAGGGCCTAGTCTACCCACGACACTTATAGATTGGAAGAGAGCCCGTCAGTGTATGCTTCTCGCACTATTTTCGGACCATAAATACGAAAACGAGGGAAGTTCACGAATGGCGAATGAAATTGCAAGCTGCTGAAATATAAGGGGATTACCCGCGGTTTCTCGTACTACGGTCCGATCAGTCGCGGTGGGGACGTCAAGGCAAACACGGGCGCAAGCGCGTCACTGCTAGAAGACTGGGATCAAGCGCAAAGTGCTTCGCGCTGCCTTTCCCGTCAAGTGATACAATGCTTACAACAGTTACAACGGGGAGGAGCGATGAAGCAAGCGCGTTCCATAGTGCTCAGCATGCGCCTGCCAGTGGAGAGTGCAAGACGTCTGAAGCGCATCGCGAATCGGCACGGCTGGACGCCGAGTGATGCTAGCGCTCGCTTGGTGGAAGAGGGCCTGAGGCGGTCTGAGTTTGCCTTCTTGGATTTTCGCGATTCACCGGCAGGCAGGCAGGCGTATATCCAAGGAAGCACCTTGGCGATATGGGAAGTCATGTTGCTTCTTCGGAGCTACAAAGGAAATGCCACGGAGGTGGCCAAGCATCTAAATTGGCCGGAAACAAAGGTCCGAGCTGCCCTTAACTACTCAGAGGCATTCCCCGCAGAGGTGAATGAGGCGATAGCCGAGAACGATTCTGCCGATTTCGACAGCCTAAAGCGTATGCTTCCCCAAGCAGTTGACTTTGCCGTCAGAAAGACCAAGCGGAGCTGACATGCTCCGGCTGCTTCTAGACGAGCACATTTCTCCAGAAGTAGCGAATGGCGTTCGACGTCGGAATCGATCGCTAGTTATTCACTCGATGGTGCAGTGGGAGAGCGGAAACTTTCTTGGGAAGGAAGATCATGTTTGCTTGTTGGAAGCGGCGAAGCAACAGTCGACCCTGGTCACTTATGAACGCAGGTCGATTCCTCCATTGTTAAAGCTCTGGGCGGAGGAAGAGCGATCCCACGGCGGTGTGATCTTTGTCGACGAAAAGACAATCTCGCCGGCGAATATTGGGGGGCTAGTCCGCGCTCTGATTTCGCTCGTCGTCGAGACAGGGGAAATGGACTGGAGCAGCCAAGTGTACTTCTTGCGGAGCGGTCGCTGACGCGTCACCGCGATCATCCAACACAACTGTAAGCGATCTGTCGGATGTCGTGTTTTTGCTATCAGATTGCCAAGGGCTTCCTGCAGTACGTGAAAATCCTGGCGGTGTTGAAGGAAGTGCGTGATCATTCGCGACTGAATCGCTCGACGCCCCTCATTTCAACCGGAATAGTGACCGCGGCGGATGGAGAAAAACTCTACAACAACAAACGCGAAGACAAGGCGGTTTGTCGGCGACGATGACGTTTCTGCGCGCAGATGGTATGAAGGCAGAGCATTCCCTCGGGAACGATCTTCCATCGTTTTCACTTCACGATAGTTGTGACGTATCCGGTTATCGTATTGAAGGTTTGCGATGAACTTCTGTCCGACGAAGATCTTACCGCCACCTCGATGTCTGGATGGTCGCCATGTCTATCCCGCCTGTTCGTTTCTCGCCGGCCAACGCGGCAGCGCTTGATGCGGACCGCGACTGGCCGGAAACCCGCACGAAGAGCTTTTGAAGTGGACCTCAAGTGGTTCCGCAACGTGGGCCAATCCCCATCTCTTCCGTGCTCCGGCGCGTTCTGCGAATTGGTAAGGGTTACCTGCTGTCGGCGGCAGCCATCGCGGCGATCAGGCGGAAGCCCGTGCGGCCCCCTTCGTCGGCTAGCGCATGTAATTGAGCTTGGCCTCGTTCTGGGTTTCCCGCTTGGATTTCGATCTCGCCTTGTTCCAGTTGGGCTTCGAGTTGGCAGCGTACGCAGCCCATTGCGATAGCGCTCTGGAGTGCGGGCCGGACGGTGTGGCTGGCGTCGTTAAAACGATGCTGTGCGCTTCGAAGGTGAGCGGTGGCTAGCGCGACATCAAAACGGATCGTGGGATCGTGGGTCCTTCCCGAAAGAAGAGTGGTTTGGGCGAGGATTTTTGCGGCTTCGGCAGCCTTGCCCTGTCGAATCATCTCGCGTACGAGTATGATTTCCGCTTCGATTTCGTCGTCGGTCATTTTGCGCAGGCGCAGCTCATCGATGGCGGAGCGTAGCGTGCCCATGTCCACCGGCCCTCCTTGTGCCGACGCGACTTCCGCAAGCGCAACCTGGTCCAAGGCAGTGTCAGCTTTTGCGCCAATCTCGCCGTCGACCGAAAGCGCTTCCGCGAGGGCCTCCTTCGCACCTGCGAAATCTGCTTCCCTGAGTAATGCCTTGCCCAAAGACCGCTCGGCGCTCGCGTATTCCATCTTGTCGCCCGTGTCTTTATAGAGTGAACCGGCCTCTTGCCGCATGCGCAGAGAAGTGGTCATATCTCCCTGAGTTTCGGCTATGGAGGCCAGGGCTTCGGTGGCGTCTGCCAGAAGAGATTTCTTGCCCGTGCGGCGAAGATGTTCCGCGAGCGGGTTGAGCATGTCTTTGGCTTCGCGAAACTTCCCCTGCCGCCGAAGCGACTCGGCAAGGCTGGTGGTTTCGATATCCAGCTTATCCATCCTATTCAGCTTGTGGGAGATAGCCAGGGCATCGCGAAGAAGATGCTCCTCAGTCCGCAGGTCCCCTTCGCGCGAATAGATTGCGCTAAGATTGGTGAGCGTGGCTACCAGACTCAGCTGATCCCCTTTTTTCCGGAACACTGGCAGTACTTGCTCGTAGCTGCGCTTGGCTCCAGCGAGATCGCCTTGTTGGTCCAACGTAATCCCAATGTCCATTTCGGCCAGGGCTGCGCCGACGACATCCCCTGATTCGGCACACATGCGCTGGGCTATGGCATAGGCGTCCCGGGCGCTCGCGAAATCTCCGAGGCCATCCGACGCGTATCCCACAACCATCTTGGCGCGCGCCAGCACCAGGCGTGCCCCGGCTATCTCCGCTTTCTTGGCCGCTGCCTCGGCGAAGGCTTGTTCTCGTTTGTAGTCGGCCAGGTCGCCGGCGATTCTGGCGTCCATAAGATCAATTCTCGAGTCATCGCGTTGCGGAGCGGGTAACTTTCTCAGAGCAGCCATCGTCGCTACCGCTTCAGCGCCTTTGCCTACCATGTCTTGCACGAAGGCAAGGTTCAAACCGTAGTCAAGGTTGTCGGGGTAGGATCGCTGCAGTTGGGAATAGATTTCGACCGCCTGGGTCCACTCTCCATTGATCTTGTGATAGTGGGCCTCGGTTTGCAGCCGCTCTTGTTGTGGCAGATTCTGCGACAGGTCCATGGCTTTTCGCGCCGCAGCTTTGGCCTCGGCGCCGTACCCGAGGGCAAACCGTGCGCTGGCCAAGGCCGCATACGCCGGGGAGTAATCAGGCTGCAAATGGATGGCTTTTTCAAACAGATCGGCGGCCGCTATATCGTCGTATAGCCGCAATTTGGCGAGTCCGTCAGAGTAGAGCCTCGCTGCCTCTGGATCAGAAGGCAGGGCGAGCTTCACCTCTTCGGCCTCGGTCGCGGTCAGCGTTCCAACCCCTAGTTTTGCCCGCAGTTGTTCACCCGCACGGGAGGCCAGATCGAACAGGTCCGACTGGGAGCCGACGACTGCAAAGCTGGCGATCGTGTCGCCGGTTACCGCGTCCTGGACGCGGGCATCGAGGCGAACCCGTCCGATGCCAGTTTGTCCGATGGCTAGGTAGGAGCCGGCGACGACATAATCGCAACCCAGATCCTTATGAATCTTGGTTAAAGTGCGGCCGGCGTAGCTATCTACATTGGAGAGCGAGAGTTCAAGCTTCGCGCGGGCAACATCTTCCGCGGCCACGGTTCGGAGGTGGTCGCCTGCAGCCAATTCCGTCGCCAGCATCTCGGTAAATGCGGTCGACAACCACACATCCCGCGCATTTCCGGAAGCGTTCGTGAAACCCATCACTGCAACCGATCGACGAGTGAGAGTGGAGGGAATGACCGGAGAGGGTTGAGCTTGCTCCTCTGGCGCATGCTGATTTCGGCGGCTATAGCGATACCCAATATATGCAACGAACAGAACCAGGAGCAGGGTCGCCGTTGCCCAGTATGGCCAAATGCGGCCCTTTACTCGTGGCACGCTCGAGATCTGGTCGGGTACTGTGTCGGCCGACGTAAGCTCAGCGGAATCCAAGGTCGAAGCGCCTTGCGACGCATCATCTGCGACTGAAATCGCGGGGACTGAAACCAACGGTTCAACGCTGGCTATAAAGCGATACCCTACCCTAGGCAGGGTCTCGATATACCGCGGTTCGAGAGAGGTATCCTGCAGTGCGCTCCGTAACCTTTGCACCGCACTATTGAGGCCCGCTTCAAAATTGACGAAGACGTCGCCCGCCCATAACTTATGCCTCAGATCCTCGCGGGAGACAACTTCGCCTGGTCTTTCGAGGAGCATGGCCAGAATTTGAAATGACTGGTGCGGAATCTTGAGCTTCAAGCCTCCCTTGCGAAGCTCCTGCGCGTGCAAGTCAACTTCATACAGCCCGAAACACACGCGGGGAGCCAACTTTGAGTCATTCGCGCCGGACGAACTCTTATTCAAGCGATCGGGTTCTGAATTACCTGACTCGGCAGGAGACATTGTTTAAGGCCAAATCGAGGGACGGGGGCGCCCGCGTTGTAAGTCATCTTGCAAACAGTGTAACGGGGATGTCAAGCCGCTGATAGACGGTTGTCAGGACTCAAGCAAGTAAGGACTAAGTATTTATTCGCCAGTTATTTGGCCTGTGAGGTGGATGTGAGTGACATGTGATTTGCGATGATCGGTCTCTATGGTAGGTTTGCCCAGTCAATTCGGATCCTAATTAGGATTGGAGAGAAAAAATGAAACCCATAGCTTGTTCTTACCGTCAGTTCCTTCGTGTTACAGCAATTGTCCTGTTCGGCTTATGCTACTTCGCAGCTGCCCAGACTTTAACAACGAGACCACCCAAGGGGCCGGGCAACATCGTCGTGCGCCCGAAATTCGGTGGTCAGATATTCGGCTTCGACATTGATCAGAACGGGACGGAAGGCGTCCTCGCCGACGTAAAACTGTTCAACAGCGGCAAAGTCGTAAGTGCGGTCGAGACCTTCGATCTGAAAACCGGCAAGATCCTGAACGTGCTGAATAAGGAAGAAAACGGAGACAACGACATTGTCATCGGCATCGTGGGCACTTCGACCGCCATTGTCGAGCGCGAGGTCGTCACCTGCGCGTCTTGTTTTGTCAGCAAGCGCCCGTACCGTCTAA
Organism: uncultured Acidobacteriota bacterium; assembly: GCA_963770465.1. Lineage (GTDB taxonomy): Bacteria > Acidobacteriota > Terriglobia > Terriglobales > Acidobacteriaceae > JABDBE01. The sequence continues at coordinate 286,833 of CAVYQB010000034.1, read as the reverse complement.
TAAATCCTCTCGACGCCAACAAGTACACCGGGCTCTGGAAGCCGCCGCACTTTAACAAGAACGACATTGTCTTTGGCCTTAGCCGGAACCAGGGAGCGCCCATCGCTGCGTTCATCGTCCTGGACAACATCTTCCCCGGATTTAACAACTTTGTCTTTAGCTGGGATGTGGCGAAGAACACGTTTGGGCCCGAGATCAAGATGACCGACCCCAACTTCGAACCCTACCTCACCCCGGTCTTCGCGCTCGATACCAAAACCAATACGGCGGTTCTGGCGGGGGATGAAGGATGCGTCGAGGGTTGCAGTCCGGACATCGGCCTCGTCGACCTCACCAGCGGCGAATTCACTCACTTTGCAGGCCTCGGCGACGGAGCCGCCAACGGGCTCGCGGTTGATTCCGAAGATGGAATTGCCTGTACAACGACGGCAAATGACGCCAACGTCCAGTTCTACGACCTGAAAACCAAGACCGGATTCACTGAGCTTCTTCCCGGCGCAACCAACGGCCGAATCCAGAGTGGAACCGATGTGGAGTACGATCCCATCCACAAGCTGTTTCTCGTCGGCCAGCCTTTCTCCAGTACAGCGGCGGAGGGTAGCTCCATCCAGGTCTACGATCCGCAGGGGAACCTCGTGGAGTCGGTGAACGGCTTCGGCAGCAGCACCGTCAACCTCTCATTCAGCTACATCGCGCTTTTGCCGAAGCAGCGCAGTGGATTCGTCAATGACCCCGCTGGCCTTCGTTCTTTCACCTACTAGTGGCTTGCGGCGTGCCGAACAGCGGCAGTTCCAAGCTAACGAACATTCGTAAGTGAGCTGAGGCTTGAGCGGCGCTCTACGCGGATCGACTACAACGGCATTCACTGGACTTTAGAGGATAAAGATTTCGTCCTAAGGAGGGGCTTTATGAACCGAACAATGTTTCTGACCATTCTCACTATGCTGCTCGCAGTCTCGGCGTACGCCGGGGATAAACCGATTGCCGTGCACACCTTCGTTTGCAAGGGCCTGGATCAAGGTCCTTGTCCAAAGGGGGCCATCCCCAGTTGGATCTTCCAGGCGTCGGATGGCAACTTTTATGGCGTCGCTGGGGTAACTACAGAAGTCTATCCCCCCGGGGGCGGCCTAGTATTTTCCCTGACGCCCTCGGGCCACTTTACGTCGCTGTATAAGTTCACCCAGGAAAAAAGCTCGGTCACCGGAAACTATCCCAGCCGAATTGTCGAAGGTCCGGATGGGATGCTCTATGGCGAAACTGGCATTGGCGGGGCGTCGAACGAAGGCACACTGTTCCGGTTGAAGAAAGATGGAACCGCGTTTCAAGTCATTCACTCTTTCTGTTCGGACAACTGTTTTGACGGATACGATCCCGAAGGCTTGGTCGCGGGAAATGACGGCAACGTCTACGGCACGACGCTCTACGGTGGGCAGGGGAACTGTGAGTGCGGCACCATCTTCCAGATCAATACGGCCACAGGAAAGTACAAGGTAGTCCAAGTCACCGAGAATCGCACCAGCAGCATGGTGACGGCGCCCGATGGCACCTTCTACGGGCTCACGAATGGCTCGGATGGCGCCATCCTCTTCCACTACAGCGAAGCCGCCAACACGTTGCAAGAGACTCAGCTCCAATTTCCATCGAACTTAGCCGGGAGCGGAGCCATCTTGCCGAGCTTAGGCGCCAACGGGAATTTCTATGGTATCTATGAAGACTTTAACCAGGGCGGCGGCGTCGGCTTGTTTGAAACTCAGCTAGATGGCTCCAATCTGCAGGCGTTTCCAGCCTTTCCGAGTTTCTCAGACGACGCGCTGACAAGCCCCCTCGTGTTGGGCAGTGACGGCAATTTCTGGCTAGCTATATACCAAGGGGGCGACGAGATTCTCAATATCTCATCGACAGATGGAAGCATAATCCAAACTCTTACACCCTTCTCCCAGAAAGCTGCGGTGGGGAACTATCCAGTCGACCTCATCTCAACGAAAGATGGAAAATTGTGGGGGTTGACCCAATCTGGCGGCAAGGCTCCCAAGGGTTTTTACGGGCAGGGCGTGGTGTTTAGCCTGACTCTCAATTCCGAGTAGCCCCAGTCGTTTCCCGCGATTGAGAAATGGAACTTCGCGGAGACAGATATGTAGGAAGAGGTGGCACCGATCTACCCCGAAAGCCCGAGGAACCCGCTGGAAGAGAGGCGACAAGGGAAAGGCCCGCATATCGGGACCTTCTAGCGGAATGAGGCTAGTGAGGCGCGGACATGTTTTTCAATTGAGGTGCCCACTCGCTGCTTGCCACCTCTGGAAAATATGCATTCAACTTGTCTTTCCAGATAATGATGCTGTCCTTTGACGCCTGCGCATCATCTGACCCAGGGACCAACTCCAGGTACTCTTTCATGTGCAGGATGGCGGACCCGTAGAGTTTCTTCTCGCCCGCCAGCGTCGCGAGGTTGAACTGACCCTCTGGCCACGTCGGGAAAATCTCAAGGGCTGCGTTGTACTCAGCGATGGCCTTGTCTGTGTCCTTCTGCTTGAAAGCGTATTCTGCGAGAACCTGGTGCTCGCGCGCTGCTTCCGGCATCGCCGGCTTCGCGGTTGCTTCGCGCCAGGCTTTTCCTTGCTGTTTGAACCGCTGAAACTGAGCTTCCTGTTGCGTCATCACGCTTTCATGCGCCGTTGCCGCAAGATAGTCCAGTGCGGCCTTGAAGCGTTCCAGGTGTTTTTCGTTGCCATGGGAGTAGTGCTCCTGCACAAACCCGATCAATGGTTCCGTAGAGTAGTCCTTCCACTGTACGAGGTTACAGAGTCTACCGCCGATCATAGTTCGCGTGTAATTGGTCCAGTAGATCCTGGGCAAAACAATGACGTTTGTCTTCTTCCCATCAGAGAAGGATATGTATTGATCGGTGATCTTCACGTCTTTGAAATGGTCTAGGCCCCCTTCGATCCATTGCCGTGCTTGGCCTACGTCGTCGGGCTCGGAGTCCTTGTGGTCATGCGCCAAGGCGGTTCCGGGGAACAGGCAAAAGACGAAAGCAGCCAGAAGCAAGATCGAACAGAGCAGATGATGAAATTGTCGCAAGCGGCGAGTCCTCGTATTTCCAGGGCAAGGAGTTACTAAACTCCGGTTCCTCGAAGCAAGCTACTTCTTCCTGGTTTTCCCCTGCAGTTCAGTGGCGTCCGCCTGGAGCGCGGCATTCACGCCCTGCAGCTTGTCTTTCCAGATAATGACGCTGTCCTTGGCGGCCTGGGCGTCGGAAGAATCGGGCGCGAGTTCCAGATACTCTTTCATATGCTGGATGGCCAATTCATACATTTTCTTTTCGCCCGCGAGGGTGGCCAGGTTGTACTGTCCTTCAGGCCAAGTCGGGAAAATGGAGAGAGCCGCCAGGTATTCGGCTATTGCCTTGTCCACATTCTTTTCCTTGAACGCAAACTCCGCCAGAACCTGGTGCTCGCGCGCCGCCTCCGGCATCGTCGGCTTCACCGCCGCCTCACGCCAACTCTTCAACTGCGCTTCGAAACTTGCGTATTCGCGGGCGAGATTGTCTTTCGCCTCGGTGCGGGCGTTTTCGGCCATGTATTCCAGCGCTGCTTCGAACTTGAGGACGTGACGCGGCAAGAGCGCCAGGGCATCACGCTGATCGCGGGCATAATCCTGCCAGAACACCCTGGAGACGTAGCCGCCGCTGTACTCTTGCGAGATATTGTTGATCCGCGCCAGTGCGATTCCGTAGTTGCCTTTGGCGTCCCCGAACAAGATATATTGCGAGTTCACCTCGACATTGCGGTAGCCGTTTTTGGTGAGGGCTTCCTGCGCCCACTGAATGGCCTCCGCTTCATCGCGCGGGGCTTTTTCTCGAGCCGAGGCCTGAGGCCCTGCCAGCGCCAGAAAGCCGAAAGCGAGGAACCAGGTGACCTTTAAGAAATTCGCCGAACGCATACCCATATACTCTCCTGTGGTTTCGGACAGATAGACAGATAGACGGAAGCTTAGAGAAGTTAGACCGGGAGCTTCAATCAGAAATCGCGGCATTTGCCATCTTTGGTAACCTCCGGGGCTACCGCCCGCGGAATCGGGCCCGAGAATAGTGCTACGCCGCCGAAACACGCCGTGATCCTTCAATCGTTTCGCGGTTGCTGGTTGTGCCGAGTATTCCCACCTCCCATGGCTTTACTTGCGGTCACTCCGGTAACCTTGACGCTCTCTTGACCACGCTCGATTCTGAGTTAGCCCAGACTATGACGGCAGGGCGTAGGGGAGCAACATGCAGAAGAGCGCATTGACGATCGCGGCGGCAGCTCTGCTCGCTACCGGGCCAGTTCATGCCCAATACATCCCGACACCGACAGCGACGGCCGTAGGCCCCTGGAGAACGGGCGTCGCCGTGCACTGCCCCGACGGCAGGACGATTCCGGCAAACACCGCCATCTCCGGCCCCGACGTCACTCCCGAACAATTATGTGGAATCCAATCGTCGAGCGGCACGGCTTCGACCGGCGGCGCAGTCATTTCCAACACCGGCAATTTTCAGCAGGACATGCTGACCAACAGCGTGAATCTCCTGATCGTCAGCAACACGAAGAACCCATTTGTCAGCAGCTTCATGCAGGGCGCCGCCTCCAGCTTCATCAGTTCAATGTTTCAGAACAACGCCGAAGCCGACCGACAAAGAGCGATCATGGCGCAGCAAATTCTCGAGCGTCAGCAGGAGGCCGAAAGGCAACGTCGTATCGCCGAGCAGCAGCGCCTCGACGCCATGTTTGCCCGCTTGTCAGCTGCCTTGAAGCTGGAAGGCGTTCCGCTGACTTTGTCGCTAAAGACTATGGACTCCTCCAGCCCAGACAGTCTCCAGCTTAAGGGCATGAATTCCGTTGGTCCCGACGGCCTTAAACTAAAAATGAACGAGGCCAGCCCCACGGCCTACGGACTCAAGGGATTGCCCGGCATCTATGTCGGGGGCCCCGCTGGCAGCAGCGATTCCATATCATCCGGTGCTGCCGTTGCTTCCGCCAGCCAGAATTCAAGTGGCAGCAATCCCAACCTCGTGAACGGTCCCGGTACGGGCACTACCGGCTCGGGCATCCCCGGATTACCTGGCATCTATCTTGATACCGCGCAGCCTGCACAGGCACCCCAGTTAGCGCAGGCGGCACAGACGATGACCGGACCGGAGCGTACTGTGGCGGAGGACACAGCAATCCATGCCGCCGAGAAGAATTCTGAGCTTACAGGTTCGTCGCCGGATCCGAAGGTGCAGAGTTTCCAGCAAGCAGACCAGGACTACAACAAAGCCCTGGAGGCGGACGCCGCTGCCGCGCAGCAACTAGAAGAGACCCAGCGTCATGTGGAGTCCGATAAGAGTGCGGTCGAGGTGGCACGCGCCCAACTGGCGTCTATCACACCATCCGTGGACCAGCAGCAGAAGTTTGATCAGATGCTCTCGGCCGCAAAAACCGACGAAGAGGCATCCATGCTCGCACGGCAGAACTTCGACTCGACGCAGGTCACACTTTCGGCTAGTCGTGACCGAGCGGTATCAGTATTGTCACAGACTGCTCCGTCGACGGCGAAGATCTCTGCCCCGGCGAACAACTCTAGCCCGACAACTGCGTCGCCCTCCGCCTCATCGAATGCGGTTCAGCTCGCGCACGCCTCACAGCCCGTCACCGCACAGTTACTGCGTCCGGCGGTCGAGAAAGGCGGACCCATTGAGACTCCACCAACGCCAAAGCCCGTCTCGATGACAAAGCCCTTGGAGATTGACGCTTGTCTCGCAGCGGCGACACACTCCGCGACACCGCCCGCAAGCCGACCCGGCATCGAACAACTCCGCGAGCAACTAGGCATCGCCAAGGAATCCCTGGCCCGCCTGCTGGAAACCCATATGCGGGAGAACGAGGAGCGGGAAGATTGGGCCAAAGAGATGAGGCAGAGCGGTGTCAGCCTGGGCCATCAGGCCTTCGACCTGACGGTTAAAGCCGTGCTCGGGCACTATGCAGCCGATGCCAAACTGGAATCCGATTGGGCCTTCCTCTACTCCAACAAGGAGACATACGAGAGGGCAAAGGATGCAGAAGAGCGCTTCAAGTCAGCGGCCGAAGCGGCGGACAAGATCGCTACCCTCCGCGACACCGACCAGGTCTACCGCGACTATAACGACCCCAAAAAGCTTCCTGGAGATATCGTCCCTGCGCTGGATGCTGCCAAGCTGACGGTAAAGACCCTTCTTTCCCGAGAAGACGTGAGAAATACACTTGAGCGCTGGGCGCAATACGGCGTGAAGGCGGGTGAAACCGTCCCGTTTGTTGACAGAACCGTGACCATCGGTGGCGGGCTGATCGACGCTGGATACGACTTGACTGTCGAGTACCTAGGTTTCCAGCAGATCCAGCAAGCCGACCGCAACTCTGAGCTGTTCTATCGAGGGGCCGCCCCGCTGCAGAAGAAGATTCAAACTACAGTGGATCAGTTGAAGTGTTTTCAATAGTCGGAACAGAGGACGGCCTGGCTTCCGCCACGGGTGCCATTGTGTCATTAGAACGACTGTGAAAACCGAGTCTCCAAGAACCCTCCCAGTCTGGCTGTGGCCCTGAACTGCGGGATCGGTTCCGGTTCCTTGAACGCAGACGTGAACGCGTTCGAGAGACTCCAAATAGTCCGGGGCTTAAATTCCTCATACTTCGGTTCGAAGTACAGGTCGTGCACGGTACGTGCAAGATGTTTCGGCGCCTCCAGTTTGCCCTCCACGAACGCCTCGTAGATCACCACCTTGGCAGTGACATCAGTGAGTTCACTTCGCTGCCAGGTCTCTAACTGCTTTCGCAGCGGCTCAAAGTTGCGCTGCATTCGATCCACGCCAACCCGAGATGCAGTCAATCAGCGAGAAGGCCTTTGAGTGTTTTGCCAGGACGGGCGTGAACTCGCCAGAGACAAGGTTGCCAAACTGATGTCGGCTACCAGAGATCCGCCCCAATCAAGGAGTCATTGACATTCTCAGCTCTGATGAATAGCTTTATCTCGATTCGGCGAAGCGAAGGATGGCATCCAGCAATTCAAAGCGATTACGTCCTCAGAGCCTGAAGAATGCGCGGGCGAAGTCGGCGACTCCAACATCCGTCAGGAAACAAACTCGCCCATCAATCATACCTGCAAGAGTGCGACGCACGCGGTTGTTAGTTGCGGCTATGCGAAAGAAAGCTGCGCTGGCTGCAAAACGTCCTTTCAGGCAATCGAAGGGAGTCTAGAGTTTGGCGGTCGAAGACAGGAGTCGGCGCTTGGCTTCCTCTTAAGCAGAGCAAATTCCAATTTCTGGCGGGAAAGAGTGCTGGTCGGCCGACACCACCCCTTCGAACTAAAACGACTGGAAGAACCGGGCTTCCAGGAATTCGCCCAGCTTGGCCGTCGCCTTGAATTGTGGAACGGGATCGAGTTCCTTGAATGCAGAGGTGAACGCATTGGAGAGACTCCAGATCGTTCGCGGCTGGAATTCCTCGTACTTCGGCTCGAAGTACAGGTCATGCACGGTGCGGGCAAGGTGCTTGGGAGCTTCGAGTCTGCCCTCGACGAATGCCTCGTAACTTCAGCCTGTCAGGTTTGGCCTTTGATGTAAGAGAACAAGACGGCGATCGGAAATCTGTACTAGTGCTGCTGCCCCGCGATAGTTGTCAATGGTTCCTGAGAAGGTATGGACACTGTTGCCCGCAAAAACTAATACCGGATACGCTTTGGTTCTGGTTCCCGGTCCACAACTAGTTCGGGATACAGTCGTCGAAACATCTCGGTTACATGGCAATCCCAGCAAACTGGGCGATGGGTGGCAAACACCGCGGGAAGTTGTTCTGGCCGCAATTCTCTCCACTCCACCGTCTTGTGGTCTGGACCAAGCAGCCCTGGAGCGTGATCCAGGTGGTGAAGCTTTTCAATAGTCTTGCGACAAATCACGCACTTCTTTCCTGCATACCACTGCGAAACAATATTCCAGACCAAGCAGTTCTCTGGATCTGCTTCAATCTGCCGCAGGCATTCCTGACCACAGTCCTGTCGCTCTGGCCAACGCGAGCATTGCTTCAGGCGCAGAGTGGGCTCGGATAGAAAGGCGTCTACCGCAGCCTTGCCGGCCGCTACGTCAACCGCTTCAGTTTTGTGGGTCTCTGGGCAGTTGATGAGGCGCTTGCCTCGGTATCCAAAATAAGCTCGCACACCTGGAATAGCGCGGAATACGAATAGCGCCGCCGCGATCGCCAGAGCGCCGATGGCGACCAGAATGGTTCCGGTCATACGTCACCTCGCAGGCGGCAAGCCTCTCGGCCGACTTTCCTGGCGACCTGCCGCACTTCCAAAGCAAGCTCAGTGTGACGCTAAGGGCGCCGCGCTGCGGTGACTCTCGTCACCTCAACTTGTGACAAGCGGCACTCCGCCCTTGGCGCTTGCGCTTGCGGCTTCCAATGGCGCGTGAGCAGTGCGCAGGTGCTTGATGGCCACGCAGGGATGGAGAGGCAATGCTATCGTATTGAATGAAGATGAAATCGCATTTGTCGCACGCGGCAGCGAGATGGCAGCGAAATTCTACGTCTTGTCCTCACCATCACGAGCCCGTTAATGCCCGGGAAGTAGAAGACGCCCCGGCCCTTCTAGGAGTAGCGCTCATCGGCGACCCGTTGAGATCACACAGAACAGTGACCTGGATCACAGAATTTCTGTGAGCCAGCACCCATCATTTCTGCATGCTCGCATTCGAACGAACGTTCGAACAATGCCAGGAACTGACTGCGGACCTCAGTTTCGAGCGCGTCCATCGCTGGAAGGATCAACATCCAGGCTCCCGTGTGATTGGCTATTTCCCCGTCTATGCTCCGGTCGAGATTATTCATGCGGCGGGCATGCTGCCGGTCGGGCTTAACGGCGGGGGCGACCGCCTCGACATTCAGTACGCCGACGCCCGCTTCGGGTCCTTTATCTGCTCCATCATTAAGACCACGTTGGAAATGGGGCTGACCGATCATCTCAAGGTGTTCGACGGCATGCTCTTTAGTTCCATCTGCGATTCTGCGCGTAATCTCTGCTTCGTGATGAAGCGGAACTTCCCTGATCTCTACATCGACTTCCTTCATCTGCCGCACAACCCGAGTTCCCCGGCCAGCGTTGATTTCCTGGCCAGCGAGTACCGCCGGCTTATCAAGGAACTGGAGCGCATCGGCGGCAAACCCATCACCGAAGCTGGCCTGCGGCAGGCTATCGTCCTGTATAACCGTAATCGACAACTGATCCGGACTCTCTATGCTTTCCGCGCGCAGAAACCTCATTTGCTCCGGACGTGGGAGTCGTACGTGCTGATTCGCGCCGGCCACTTCATGCCCGTGGAGGAGCACAACTCGCTGCTCGAAGAATCGTTGCAGCAACTCTCACAGCGGTCGGGCAAGCCGAGAGACTCCATCCGCGTGGTGGTGGAAGGAGCTTTCTGTGAGCAACCGCCACTCGATCTGATCAAACTAGTGGAGGATGCGGGTTGCTACGTGGTGGACGACGACTTTGTCATCGGCCAAAGCTGGTTTGTAGAAGACGTTCCGGTTGGCGGTGATTGCGTGTTCGCGCTGGCGGAGAGCTACGTCAATCGGGCTGTGTATTCTTCGGTACGCCACGATTTTCGTGCGCCCCGCTGGGAGGGTTTGGCGGACAAAGTGAAACGCTCAAAGGCCGACGCCGTCCTTTTCCTGATTGCCAAATTCTGCGAGCCTGCCTACTTCGACTATGTGCTCTTCAAGAAAAAACTCGAGGAACTCAGCGTGCCACATCTACTGCTGGAATTCGAAGAAAAGCAGTTCACGTTTGATCGCGTGCGCAACGAAGTGGAGACTTTCGTGGAGTCGCTGGTCTTTGACTAGGAAGCTCGAAAGGTTGGTGATCAATGGGCGAAGCAAAACACACCGAGTACCGCGGCAGCATTCATCAACGGCAGAAAGAGTTGATGCTGAAGTGGTATGAGCGTTTGAATGAAGCCGCCGAGACTGGCACTCCGCCCGCAGTCTCGTTGATGATTTCAGGAAACTGCGTGGAGTTGCTCGAAGCTTTCGGCGCTGTCCCGATTTATCCCGAGGTGAACGCGCTGCAACTGGCAATCCGGCACCAGTCGCTGGAACCGATCCTGGCTGCGGAGGACCTCGGCTACGCTCCCGACAACTGTGCCTACGTGAAGGCCGACATCGGCTGTTACCTGAAGGGCATCACTCCCACAGATGGCAAGTTGCCGAAGCCCGACCTCGTCCTGTGCAACTTCGTAGGATGCAACACCTATGTCAAATGGTTCGAGCACACGGCGGTGCTGACCAATTCCAAGCTCTATGTGCTCGACGTTCCCTTCCTGCGTGAGGACAATCCGAGCCAGGCTGACATTGACTATGTCGTTCGCCAGCTCAAAGAACTGGTCACGCTGCTGGAGCAGATCACCGGCAGAAAATTCGATTATGACCGCTTTGTTGAAGCGGTGCGCTGTTCGGCGCAAGTAGAAGATCTATGGTCGCAGATCAAGCATCTGGCCCGCCGTTCGCCTTCTCCGTTCGACGCCTATTTCGATGCCATCACGCTGATGGGGCCGCTGTACGTGTACCGGGGAACACCCGAGGGCGTGGAGTTCTTTCGCGCTGCGCTCGAAGAGATGCAAGCAAAAGTCGCCAGTGGCCAGGGAGTCTATGACCAGGAGAAGTTTCGGCTGGTGATCGAGGGACCTCCGCCCTATCCCTATTTCCGCACCTTCCGCGACATGTTTGCCAAGTGGAAGGCATGCACGGTGGCCTCAACTTATTCGACGGTTGGCGGGCTGTGGGAGTTTGGCGCGCGGCACGATCCCGATCATCCCTTCGAGTCCGTGGCGCTGCACATGCTGGCGCAGAACGTTACCAACCGCAATTATCTGCAACGCTACGAGCAGATTCGCCGCTATCTCGAGGAGTGGAATGCAGACGGACTCATCATTCACTTCGTGAAGAGCTGCCGGTTGTTTTCCGCCGGTCAGGGAGACATGCGCGACTACGTTACGAAGACGCTTGGGATCCCGACGCTCTACATCGAGTCGGACTTGGAGGATCCGCGTTATTTTGCCGAAGCGCAGACCAGAAACCGGGTCGACGCATTTTTTGAGGCGCTGGAACATTCCAAGCTGACAGCATCGGCGGTTTAGAGTTGTGAGGCAAGATGCCCTCACGACAGCCGGCGGGACGCCGGCGCTACAGAAGCCAACGAGGCCAAATATGAGGATTGCCGCTGGAGTTGATGTAGGGTCCACGCAGACCAAGGCCGTGGTGATGGCCGAAAACGGGGGAAAGACGATTCTAGCCCGGGCGCTGGTGGATACCGGAGCGAACGTAAGGAAAGCGGCTGAAAATGCATTCCTGGCGGCCTGCCACAATGCCGAGATTCCTGCGACGGAAGTCGGATTCGTGGTTGGTACGGGATACGGCCGCTACAACATTTCCTTTGGCAACGCGCAGTTGACCGAGATCAGTTGCCATGCGCGCGGTGCCCACTTCGTTTGTCCCACCACGAGAACTGTGATCGACATGGGCGGCCAGGATGCCAAGGCGATCAGTGTGGGCAGCGACGGCCAGGTTCTCGACTTCGTCATGAACGACAAGTGCGCAGCTGGCACTGGACGTTTCCTCGCCAACGCGGCTGACGTGATGGGGATTGGGCTGGATGAGATCGGTCCGCTATCGCAGCGAGCGACACGTCCCGTCCGAATCGCAACCGTATGCACCGTCTTCGTCGAGTCCGACATTCTGTCTTATCTTGCACAGGGCAAAAAGGGCGAAGACATCATGGCCGGCGTCCACCTGGCGATTGCCAAAAGAACTCTGTCGCTTGCACGAAGAGTTTCAATCGAGCCGGACATCACCATGACCGGCGGCGTGGCGCGCAACCTTGGCATGGTGCGGGCGCTGGAAGAAGTTCTGGGAACGAAGATGCAGGTTAGTCCGGACGCGCATTTCATGGGCGCCATCGGTGCGGCCGTATTCGCGCTGGAAAAAATGGACCAGAGTTTTGAATCCTCTACGTGGAGGCCCGAGCATGCGACTGGTAGCGGGCATTGATTGCGGAAGCGGCTTCACCAAGGCCGTCCTGGTTGCCCAGAACGGTTCCCCCAGCTCTTCTATTCTGGGCAAGGGCCGGACCAAGAGCGGCATCAACATGGAGGAAGCCGCGCAAACTGCGCTGGAGGCGGCTCTGGAGGACGCAGGGGTCGGTAGAGAGCAGGTCCACTACGTGGCCACGACCGGATTTGGCCGATATGGCGTCGGCTTCCGTGACATTCAAATCACGGAAATCACCAGCGGTGCGCGTGGCGCCATTTATCTGTTTCCCAATTCCCGTTGCGTGCTGGACATCGGCGGCCAGTCGACCCGGGCAATCACCATGAGCGACTCGGGCAAAGTTCGCGTCTTCAAGACCAACGACAAGTGTGCGGCTGGGTCCGGAATGTTCATTGTGCGGGCCGCAAAGTACCTCGAGATTTCCATTGAGGACGTCGGTCGCCTTTCGCTGCAAGCCACAAATCCGCAACCCATCAGCAGTGTTTGTGCCGTGCTAGCGGAGAGCGAAATCATTAACCACGTGAGTGCAGGGGTCAGCGTAGAGAACATTCTGCGTGGTATTCACGATTCGCTGGCGGAGCGCGCCGTCGGCATGCTCAAGCGCGTGGGCATGCAAGGCGAAGTTACCCTCATCGGGGGTGTCGCCCTGCAAGCCGGCATAGTGAAAGCCCTGCAGGAAAAGCTCGGCGTCCAAGTCAATGTGCCTCCGGACTGCGACTACGTGTGTGCGCTCGGAGCAGCACTGCTGGGACACAAGCGGCTGGCGATGAAGGAGAGCCTGGCGAGTATGCAACCGGTTTTGTGAGGTTTCTTATGTCATCTGTCACGGACACGACGTTCATTAGTAGCGGCGATAAATCCTGCGGGACGATCCACGGAGCCTACGGATTTCGGCTTCCAGGCGTTGGGCAACGCTTGGAATCCCATGAACTTCCCACGCTGGAGCCCGGGCCAGACCAAGTGGTGGTCAAGGTCGCGGGATGCGGCGTCTGCCACACTGACATTGGTTATGCATTCGATGGCGTGCCCACACGCCATCCCCTGCCGTTGGTGCTCGGGCATGAAATCGCGGGTCAGGTGGTCGCGGCGGGTGCGAACGTCGCCCACTGGCAGGGACAGAATGTAATCGTCCCTGCTGTAATTCCATGCGGCAAGTGTCCAGCGTGCAAAGCGGGACGCGCAACCATCTGCCGCAAGCAGTTCATGCCCGGCAACGACGGCGACGGCGGTTTCGCCACGCATGTGGTAGTCCCAGGCCGCGGTCTCTGTCCCGTACCGGACAAACTGCCCGACGGGATTACGTTGGCGGCGCTCTCCGTCGTCGCGGACGCGGTCACGACTCCTTACGAGGCTATCCGGCGCGCCCAGCTTGGCCCCAATGACATCGCCATATTTACCGGGGTCGGTGGCATCGGAGGATTCGGAGTGCAGATCGCGAAGGCGTTTGGAGCGACCGTGGTGGCTACTGATATTGACCAGCAGCGGCTGGACCTAGCTGCTCAGCACGGAGCTTCTCTCACGATCGATGCCAGCCAGATGAACGACAAGGATCTGAAGTCCGCAGTTCGATCATTTGTGAAACAGAGCGGGCGTAGCGGAATCGGGCTGAAGATCTTCGAGACCAGCGGCACTGCCGCTGGGCAGACAACCGCATTCAGCCTGATTGACCACGGGGGCTACCTGGCAGTGGTTGGTTACTCACCCAGGTCCGTGGAGATCCGTCTTTCCAACCTAATGGCGTTTGACGCCACCGCCCGAGGCAATTGGGGATGCCCGCCAGAACAATATCCGGCAGCTCTGGCCCTGGTGTTGGAAGGCAAAGTAGCGCTTCAACCTTACGTCGAAGAGCATTCGCTGGACGAAGCTCCGGAAGTGCTCGAGGCGGTACACAAGCATGCAATCCGCCGTCGCGCCATTTTGATTCCCGCGACTCATTGAGGAAACCCATGAAGAATCACAATCTCGTCGAAGACTTCAATCCGCAAGAAATCATCGTAGAGCACCGTCCGGTGCTGGACCAGTCGGGCAAACCAGTCGACGAACTGCACAACGTCTGGATCACGCTGAACAACCCCGCCGAACTGAACGCATACACGACCACCATGATCAAAGAGGTCATCCTGGCTCTGCGCGAAGCCAGCAATGACCGCGCAGCGGTAACTGTTGTTCTCACCGGGGCAGGCACCCGCGCATTCTGTGCTGGCGGCAACACTCGTGAATATGCCGAGGTCTATGCCGGCGCTCCCGGAGAATACCGGCAATACATGCGCCTCTTTAACGACATGGTCACCGCCGTTTTGCAATGCGACAAGCCGGTGGTGTGCCGCGTCAACGGAATGCGAGTGGGCGGCGGCCAGGAAATCGGGATGGCATGCGACTTCTCGATCGCCAGCGATCTCGCCATCTTCAGCCAGGCTGGTCCCAAGCACGGTTCGGTGCCGGACGGGGGCAGCACGGATTTTCTGCCGTTATTCGTGGGAATTGAACGGGCAATGTATAGCGGCACACTTTGCCAGCCCTGGACCGCGCACCGTTTCTACTGGCTGGGTGGCCTTACCGAAATTGTTCCCGTGCTCAAACTGGATGGCGACTGGATTCCCAATCCGCTGGTGGTTACCGATCGCCTGCTCGACGCTTACGGGAGAGTAGTGCTCGGCGAATGGAAGACGGGTGCCGCGCAGCAAGAGGGCAAAGCCCTGATGGCGAAGGCCACCACCGACTTCGCTCTTCTCGACGAAGCAGTGGAGAAGCTTTGTACACGGATCCTCTACACCATGCCCGACTGCCTGACCAAGACCCTCGAAAGTCTGCGCAAGCACAAGCTGGAACACTGGGACCGCAATCGCGAAAGCAACCGTGCCTGGTTGGCGTTGAACATGATGACCGAGGCAAACGCCGGCTTCCGCGCCTTCCACCACGGCACGAAGAACGAACGAGAGGCAAACTTTGTGCTCCTGCGGCAGCGTTTAGCGGAGGGTGTGCGGTGGAATGAAGATCTTATCCGTGAAATCGCTCCCTGGGTCACTAAAGAAGTGGTCGATAAGGATATGGTCGATCAGGAAGTGGTCGATCAGGAAGCGGTCGATCAGGAAGCAAAAGTGGGGAAATGAACTTGGGGGAGAAGTCACAACTTGCGGGCCAAGTAGCCATAGTCACCGGTGGTTCCGGCGGCATCGGGACAGCAATCATCCATGCTCTCCACAGCGCTGGCGCCCGAGCCATATCCCTGGATGTTTGCCCGCCCCAGAGTAAGGAGGCACTGTGGATCAAGTGCGACGTGCGCGACGACGCGTCGGTCGCTGCCGCAGTCGCTGAAGTCACACGTGCACACCAGCGCATTGATTTGACAATTCATGCCGCGGGAGTCTCACGCGAAGGTGTGGTCTGGAAGCTCAGCGTGGAAGACTGGGATCTGATCCATTCCGTCAATCTTCGCGGAGCTTTCTTGCTGCTGCACCACACTATCCCCGTCATGAGGCAAGGGGCAGGCGGGCGCATTGTGCTGATCGGTTCCATCAACGGATCGCGCGGAAAGTTTGGGACCTCGGCATACTCCGCCAGCAAGGCCGGTCTGCTCGGATTGGCGAAAAGCGTTGCCCGCGAAGTCGGCCGTTTCGGGATTCTGATTAATGTGGTCGAGCCGGGATGGGTTCGCACTCCGCTAACCGAAGCCCTACCCAAAGAAATTCGAGATGCCGCCGTCGCCGAGAGCCCGCTCGGCCAGCTGCTGGAGCCGTCCGACGTCGCGGCCTGCGGTCCTCTTTCTGTGTGGGGCCGGAGCAAGTCACGTCACGGGACAGATTCTACGAGTGGATGGCGGACAGTATCTTGGAGCCTATTGAAATGTTTTCACCAGCAGGAGGATAAACAAATGACTCAGGAAGCAAAGAGTCCCAATCAGCGATGCACAAGGTGCGGCCGAGTCGCCGCGGAGACTGACAAGTTCTGCGCCGAGTGTGGCTTCTTCCTGCGTGATGCCCACATCGACCAGCGTCTGTTGCTGGCTCTCGTACACGAGCGCGAAGGCCGCAGTGAAGAAGCCCGTTACGAATTGCAGAGACTGCTGCAGGCCGAACCCGATCACGTGTTGGCCAATCATCTGCTGGGCACCTTTTACTTTCACCAAGGCACCTTGGAGTTGGCGATCCAACACTATGAGAGGGCACTGCAGGCTGCGCCGTCGTTCGTATTGGGCTACTACGATGTAGGCGTAGCCTGGTATCACCGCGGCAACATGCTCGAAGCCGCACGCGCCTTTTTGCGTTGTCTTGAAATCGATCCCGACTACAAAGCCGCGCACTACCGCCTGGCGATTTCGCTCTTTCATTCCGGCTTGCTCGAGGAAGCGCGCGAGCACTTCGAGCAGTCTCTCGTGCTCACTCCGGAATACCTTATGGCCCATTATCACCTAGGAGTGATTTACGAACGGCAGGGTGATA
Organism: uncultured Acidobacteriota bacterium; assembly: GCA_963770465.1. Classification (GTDB taxonomy): domain Bacteria; phylum Acidobacteriota; class Terriglobia; order Terriglobales; family Acidobacteriaceae; genus JABDBE01. The sequence continues at coordinate 270,311 of CAVYQB010000034.1, read as the reverse complement.
TGGAAAAGGCAGCGCGCGAATTCGAGCGCAGTTGCGAGGACAGTGTTGGAGAGGTGAGCAGTTTCTATCACCTGGCAGTAATCCGCCGTGCGCAGAATGACGAAGCTGGAGCCAACGCACTTCTCCGTCGCGCGCGTGAGTTTGGTCAAGCACAAAAGGCAGTTAGCTAGGGTGGCTTAAGCGGTGCCCAAGGAAGGCGGCATGAACTTCGCAGAGGAGCACGACCTGATTTTCGATTGGGCTGCCCGAGGTCCAAGGCGTGCTCAGTGGCCGGACCACGTGACGCTCGATGACGAGACGTTACGCGACGGCCTGCAGAGCCCTTCAGTCAGCGACCCTCCTGTCGCAACAAAAGTGGCGATCCTCCATCTCATGGAAAGTCTGGGGATCGAAACTGCCGACGTAGGGCTTCCCGGAGCCGGCCCTCAACAGCGTGAGGCGGTCACCACGCTTTGCCGTGAGATCGACCGCGAACACATGCGTATCCGCCCGAATTGCGCTGCGCGCACAATGATCGTCGATATCCAGCCGATTGCGGAGATCGCACAAGCTACAGGTGTTCCCATCGAAGCCTGTCTGTTCATCGGCAGCAGCCCCATTCGCCAGTACGCGGAGGAATGGTCTCTCGAAGATATTCTTCGTCATACGCGTGAAGCGATCCGCTTTGCAGTCAGAGAGGGTCTGGAGGTGATGTACGTCACCGAAGATACCGTGCGCTCCTCGCCGGAACACCTGAAGACCCTCTTTATGGCAGCAATCGATGCCGGCGCGAAGAGACTCTGCCTTTGTGATACATGTGGTTCGGCCGTTCCCGATGGCGTCTGGAACTTGGTTTCCTGGGTCAAGTCCCTGCTCAAGGAATCAGGTGCCGACGTGGGCATCGATTGGCATGGCCATCGTGACCGGGGCTTGGACATGGGCAATACGCTCGTGGCGATTGAAGCTGGGGCCAGCCGCGTCCACGGCACGGCGTTAGGGATCGGCGAACGGGTTGGCAATACTGCGATCGAGCAACTACTCGTCAATCTGAAACTGCTTGGCATACGCAACGACGACCTTAGCCGGTTACCGGAATACGTAGAGCTAGTCTCCCAAGCCACAGGTGTACCGGTGCCTGTGAACACTCCCATCGTGGGCCGGGATGCCTTTCGCACGGCGACGGGTGTGCATGCGGCGGCGGTCATCAAGGCCCAGAAGAAAGGGGACAACTGGTTGGCTGACCGTGTGTATTCCGGTGTACCCGCAACCTGGCTGGCGCGCCAGCAAGAAATAGAGATTGGCCCAATGTCGGGCAACTCGAACGTCATCTACTATCTCAAAACTCATGGGCTGCCGGGCACGGCACAAGCCGTGCGCGCCGTTATGCAGGGGGCAAAACATTCCACCAAGGTCTTGACGCTGGAGCAAGTCGGTGAGATCGTCCGCAGTGTAACTGGATCAGAGCGGGAACAAGCCTCGACAGGGAGGGTAGGTGGCTGAAGATCCTCCAGCATGCGTCGACGGAGTCGAGTCATAGGAATTTTCCTATGATTCGGCGTTTAGTCCATCCGCCCTTTTGTCGGCTACACCAACTCTCTCCCTCCGCTGCACCAGCGGCTTAGTTCTCAAGGGCTATCCGGAAATTATTCCGGTCCAGAAGTTGGCTTGGGAGAAGTTGAAATTGCGTTGGCGCTGGCCGCCGACTACGGGCGAGTCACGGTCGACTCGTGAGCTACGTTGCGGGGAGCACGCCTGGGGCAGGCGCAGCCGACACACGCTCCCGCCGAATCTTCATAGCTGAGAACCACTCGTCTACTGCGCTGGTTGGTTGCTCGTGGACGTTTGATTCAGCTCTTGCTGGAGTTGCAATAGTTGACGGAGTTGCTCAGCATTGGCTGAGTTGGATGTTGGAACGCTCCGCGCACTTGGTTACAGGGAACCCGGCGCGAAGATGCATGGTGGCGAATGTCGCCCGGAACTTATGCAGAAACCAGTTTTGGCAATATGGTCCTTTGGCGCAGGACCCTTCCCCTGTGTCGCAGAGGCCGCAATTCAGGCCGGCACGCCACGCTAAACTTTTGCATTGACGTAGAAAGTTGTGCACGACCCTGCCATTACTGGTCGCGAAAACCAGCGCATGATTTGCGGATGCTGAGGCTTTGTAATGGCGCAAGCTGTTCAAGAGGCGGTCGGGAATCGGAACCTCGCGTTCTTCCCAATCCTTCGGAATAAATCCCAGCTTTGGCTTTGCCTTCACCCGAACAACGTGATTACCGAAATCAATGTCGGGCCACGTTACGTGCATTGCCTCGCCTTCGCGAAAACCAGTCATCCAGAAGAATTCAAAGAATACTCGCTTCCAAGAATTGCATTGGGCAAGAAACGTTTCGATCTCGTCACTGGTATAGACCTCGGGTTCCGTTTCCGTGTAGCGTGGCCAGTCGCGCTTGCGGATCAGTCTAGTAATTCCGTTCGCCTTGAGCATAGAGACGACAACCTGCACCTTGGTCCAGATCGTGCGTCGCGCTAGGCCCCTGTCGGACAAAAAGCCCATGAAACGCATAACGTCAGCTCGTTCGACACTACCAAGCGGTTTTTCGCGACACGATTGGCGGAAATATTCGAGAGCGGTCTTGTACTGGCTGTACGTTTTCGGCCTGTGGTGTTGGCGTGTTTCCTCGAGGAACTCGCCGCAAGCTTCAGCCAGGGTCGGTCCGGTCCGCTTGTCTTCGCCGACGATTTCGATTCCGAGCGCCTGGTTCCTGAGAACTTGAGCTTTGCGCTCTGCCACGGCAAACGCCTCGCTTGGATTCTTGCCCACAGATTCTCGACATCGTTTGCCATCGAGATACCACTCGATGTAGTAAGCGCCTTCTTTGTGGAGTTCGGGCCTGCCATCGATCAAGACGTAGTCTGGCCGAATGCGCCCATTGCCTGTGCGGACGACTGGACAGAAGCGCCACTTCTCAGACGCGGCACCTCGCAGCTTCACGTACTTTGTGAGATTGACGCGCCCCGCATGGGACTTGCCGGCCCGCATCATAGGACCTCCAAATCAGGTTTGGAGAAATTAGGTCCAAACGGAAATTCGGTCAAATTCTTGAGGCTTCGGGTCCAGCTGGCGAGTTGCCGAGAGAGATTGGTGAGTGAAGAGGAGACGCTTGAAGGGAGCTGGACGCCCGACGCAGCGCTTATTTGCTGGTGCGACGCGAGCGTCCGCTCACCGTACGGCGAGCTCGATCCTAGAGTGCAGAGACCGTCGAATGGCATCACATACCGCCCGTAGAATGGGTTTTACGGTATGGACGACAGTATGGATGGCACTTAACTCATTGAATGCAAAGGAACTGGCGGAGAGAGTGGGATTCGAACCCACGTTACCCTTTCGAGTAAACACGCTTTCCAAGCGTGCGCCTTCAGCCACTCGGCCATCTCTCCTGCGTGCGGTACGGTACTGGAAAACTGTTTGCTGGGAAGCTATCGCGGGCTTACTTACCCAACTCAAAATGCGCGATCGACCTCTTCTTTCTGTCTTGCTTTCTTCATTTTTCTCGTTGATTGATTCTATGGTGAGGCCCACGTAAATCGCAAGCTAGGTGCTATTTCATCAACTGCACTGCCAGGCTGAAACGGTTAGAAGTGCGCAAAGCGGAGGACTTTCTGCGTCCGCGCTCCGTGGTAGATTTGATAGAGCGTGATGAAAGACATTTCTTCTTGGGCCCTCAACGTCGCGGCGCAACGTGGTGCTACTTATGCTGACGCGCGTATTGCCGACGACCGTAGCCGTGCGCTGTCCACTAAAAACGGCAAAGTCGGGGGGGCGTCCGATTCTGAGTCGTTTGGTATTGGCATTCGCGTGATTGCCGATGGCGGGTGGGGATTCGCGGCATCTGATGATTTGAGCCGTGCTGCCGTTGAAGCTACTGCGGCGCGGGCCGTCGATATTGCCAAGGCATCTTCGCGGGTGAAGAAGTCTGACATTCAACTCGCTCCCGAGAGACCCGTCAGTGCCGAGTGGACTACGCCTATCCAGATCGATCCTTTTACGACTTCCGTCGAACAAAATATTGATTTGCTGCTCAAAATTGATTCTGAGTTGCGTTCAGTTCACGGAGTCACCTTGGCCGAAACCAATATGAATTTTCGGCGCGAGGAGCAGTGGTTTGTTTCTTCTGAGGGCGCCGATATTCATCAGACGAAATACACTACGGGCGTCGGTTATGCCGCTTATGCTTTTGCGGGAAACGAAATTCAGAAGCGGTCGTATCCCAATTCTTACGGCGGGCAATGGCAGAATAAAGGATACGAACTGATTGGCGAGCTGAAGCTATTGGAAAATGCCCGCCGCGTGGGCGAAGAAGCGGTCGCGCTGCTCAAAGCCGAGCAGTGCCCTGAGGGCGCGTTCAACATTATTCTCGACGGCTCGCAACTTGGTTTGCAGATTCACGAATCGGTGGGCCACCCTATTGAGCTCGATCGCGTGCTGGGGATGGAAGCAAATTTCGCCGGGACATCGTTTCTCACCCTCGACAAACTCCGCACCCTGCGATACGGCAGCGACCTGGTTAACATTGTTGCCGATGCCCGCCAGGAGCATGGTCCCGGGCTTGGGACCTTTGCCTTCGATGAAGAAGGTGTGCCCGCGCAGTGCACCCCCATTATCACCAACGGCCTTTTTACCGGATATCTGACTTCGCGCGAGACTGCGCACACCATCGGCATGAATCGGTCCGGCGGCACATTGCGCGCGGAAAGCTGGAACCGGCTGCCCATCATTCGCATGACCAATATCAGCATTCTTCCCGGCGAGAAGCCGCTTACTCGAGAGCAACTGATCGCCGATACCGATCACGGCATTTACATGGAGACGAACAAATCGTGGTCGATTGACGACAAGCGCTACAACTTCCAGTTCAGTTGCGAGATGGGTTGGGAGCTTAAGAACGGTAAGCGCACGCGGATGCTGAAGAATCCTTCGTACTCGGGAATTACCACCGAATTCTGGAATGCAATGGATGCAATTTGCTCGCGCGACGAGTGGATCGTGTGGGGCACGCCGCATTGCGGTAAAGGTCAGCCGCAGCAAGTGATGGGGACCGGGCATGGCGCCGCCCCGGCCAGGTTTCGCAATATTAAGGTGGGCAGCGCGTACAAGGGTAGTTAGGCACAGGGGTGGATGGGCAAACTGACCATTACGTTTCCTAATTTGGTTGATAGACTCCAGCAGCACTATGGCCCTCCCGCGCCGCCGCCTTTGACCGAACCACTGGAACTAATCATCTGGGAGAACATTGCGTATCTGGCGAGCGACAAGCGTCGTGCTGAAGCATTTGCCATTCTCAAACGAACCATCGGTACACGCCCGGAACAGATTCTTGCGGCGCAGCACTCCGCGTTGGCGGCTATCGGCAAGGCTGGGATACTCCCGGACGTAAGCGCGGAGAAACTTCTCACTATTGCGAAAATCGCGTATGAGGAGTTCGACAGCGACCTGTGGGCGGCTCTCAAGAAGCCGCTCCCGCAAGCGAAAAAAGCCTTGAAGAGATTCCCTAGCATCGGCGATCCCGGCGCGGAAAAAATACTCCTGTTCACCCGCTCACACCTAGTGATGGCGCTGGACTCGAATGGCTTGCGAGTGTTGTGCCGAGTGGGGTTCGCCGAGGAGCAGAAGAACTATTCAGCGATGTATAGCTTAGTTCAGGATGCGATACATGAGCAACTGCCCCGCGACTACGATTCTCTGATTCGGGCACACCAGTTGCTCCGGGAACACGGTCAAGAACTGTGTAAGCGATCAACACCGCGCTGTGCCGAGTGTCCAGTGCAAAATGCGTGCGCCTACCGTCAGACAACGGCAGGGTAGCCCGTCCAAGCCATTCACACAGTGCCACCCTACAACTGACCTCCTCCCTCACCCCCACCTCAATGGCTTCGCCACCTCAACCCATCGGTCAGACGGTCTCCCATTACCGCATCCTCAGCAGGATCGGCGGCGGGATGGGAGTAGTTCACAAAGCCCCGGACGCCGAGCATGGACGCTTCGTCGCGTTGAAATTCCTGTCCTCAGATGTAGCGAACGACCGCAAACGGCGAAGGCGTTGTTTGTTAGAATCCACTGCTGAATGCTCAATCAATCTCAAGCCAGCGAAATCTTCGAGCGAATCAAGAAGTATTCGGCTGCGGACGAAGTTGAAGTTCTCTTCTCCGGCGGGAAAAGCGCGCTCACTCGTTTCGCCAATAATACGATCCATCAAAACGTGGCCGAGGAAAATTACGTGGTTTCGGTACGAACTGCGTTTGGCAAAAGTACCGCTCGTTCCACCACGAATAAACTTGACGACGAAAGCCTGCAGCGAGTTGTGCAATCTTCGGAGAAGTTGGCGAAAGTCCAACATCCTGACCCTGATTTGTTACCTGTACCTGACCCGTCCAGCGCCGGCAGTTCTGGGCGAGATTTGCCGAGCCGTCATTTTGACGAGACGGCCGCCATCACGCCGGCGCAGCGCGCGGAAACCGTCAAGAAGATTGTTTCAATGGCAGAAAAACATAGGCTCACCACCGCCGGCATTGTTTCGACTGCAGAATCGGTTGAAGGAATTTTCAATTCGCGCGGCTTGGCGGATTGGCACAGGCAAACTTCGTCAGAAATTTCGATCACTATGCTTGCGGCAGACTCCTCGGGCTGGCAAAAAGCTAACTCGCCGAATGTGGCGAATCTCGATCCCGCCGCACTGGCAGAAACCGCAGCCCGCAAGGCTTTTGAATCGGCGGCTCCGCGCGAGATCCCCGCCGGGAAATATACTGTCATTCTGGAACCCGCGGCGGTGCTTGATATTGTTGGTTTCATGTTCTTCGATTTCGGTGGGCTGTCCATTCTTGACCAGCGGTCTTTTCTGAACAATCGCGTGGGAAGCAAACTCTTCGGCGAGAACATTAATATCTGGGATGAAGTTGCCCACCCGCTGCAATCGGGTGTTCCGTTCGATGGTGAAGGCGTGCGCCGTCAGAAAGTGCACCTGATCGAAAACGGCGTAGTGAAGCGCTTGGTATATGCCCGGGCTACAGCGGAGAAGATGAAGCGCTCAGAATTCGCGGATAAAGTGGGTCCTGTCGCACTTACTGGGCATGGCTTTCCGCTGCCCAATGAAATGGGCGAAGCGCCGATGAACATCGTGTTTGGAACCTCGCAAAAACCCACATCCGTGGAGCAGATGATCGCCTCCACCGAGCGGGGAATCCTGGTTACGCGCCTGTGGTACATCCGCGAAGTTGATCCCTACGAGAAGATTCTTACCGGCATGACCCGCGATGGCACCTTCTATGTTGAGGACGGCAAGATGCGCTACGGAGTTCGCAATTTTCGCTTCAACGAGAGCCTGATTCGAATGCTGTCGAACGTAGAAGCCATGGGAATTCCGGTGCGCGCCAGCGGCGAAGAGTCGTTCGACATGGTTGTGCCGCCGATGAAGGTCCGGGACTTTAATTTCACCGAGGTTACCAAATTCTAGAAACACGACGAACGACGAAGCGGGCGACAGCGCCCGCTCCACACTGCGCTGGCTTACGGCTTTTGGGTTGGCCGCAGCAAAACTTCGCTGACAAACGATTGCGGGGCTTGCGTGAGCAGCATGCCCACGACGTGCGCTACGTCTTCGGGCTGCAGCATCTTTGTCTTATCTTTCCCTGCGTGCGGGCTTAATTCGGTGTCGACGGAACCCGGACAAACCACCGAGGCTCGAATATTGTGTGCGCGCAGTTCTTCGGCAACCGAGTAGGTGAGGCCATTGAGTCCCCATTTCGAGGCGGCATAGGCAGCGCCATTGGGCAAGGCATTCTTGCCAGCGAGCGAAGAGATGTTGATGATGTGGCCGCTACGAGCGCGAATCATTATGGGAGCAAAGGCGCGGATGCAGAAGTAGACTCCGCGCAGGTTGGTATTCAATACCGCATCCCATGATTCTGGCGGCAACTCATGCAAGGGACCTCTGAAGCTGCCAACGCCGGCGTTATTAACCAAAATGTCGATGCGGCCCATCGTTTGGTCGACATGGGCTGCAACGGCTTCGACGGAGCGCAAGTTTGTAACATCGCACTCGAAAGTCTCGGCTTGGCCCCCCGCCTTCAAAATGGCGTCAGCGGTCTGTTGCAAAGGTTCCCGCGTGCGACCGCACAGCAGTGTCCTGGCTCCCATGGAGGCGATTTTCGCGGCAATGGCAGCGCCGATGCCGCGCCCCGCCCCTGTGATCACGGCCACTTGGCCAGTCAAACCGGCATTATTGCTCTGTTTCGCCGCGTCCATGGTGATCCTCCGGCTATATTTGTTATGCTGGCGATGCACAACCGTAACAGCGTCAGGTCACATCTTAACAAGATGGGCGGAAAGCCCGCGAAAGTGCCCTTGCCTTACTTGAGGTACATACTTATAATCCGGCTCACCGGAAATAATGGTGCAGCCCGTTCGACTGATCGAAAGGGTGTGATTTTTCCGGGCCTGTCGCATAAGAGTATGAGGTTGATGCTCTGAGCAGCCGGGTTGCTGCTGATATATTACCCGGTACGAATGCCGTCCGTTTTCCCGACAATTCAAGGAGCCAACATAAATGAAGACGAGTCTAGTGGCGATTGTGATTACGTTTGCTGGAATAGCCTCGGGTCAGCAAGCCACAACGCAACCGCAAACCCAACCCGCCGCCCCGGCGCAGAAGCAAACCGCGCCATCGGCCCAGACGCAAACTACCTCCCCAGCACAAACCACGGCGCCAGCTCAGACGCAAGGTGCGGCTCCCGCACAGACGCCAGCGGCGCCGACGCCACCGCAACAGAAGAAAGAGATCAAAGATCCGGCTGAATACAACGCTTACGTGGGAGCGATTCAGCAGACGGATCCAACCGCGCAGATCAGCGGGCTGGAAGCTTTCCTGGCGCAGTATCCCAATAGCGTGATGAAAGAAGACGCCTTGGAAACGCTCATGGTGGCCTATCAGAAGACCAACAACCAAGCCAAGATGTTGGATGCGGCGCAGCGTATTCTGCAGGCTAATCCCAACAATTTGCGCGCGCTGGCGTTGCTCGCCTACATCAAGCGAGCCCAGGCCGAGGCCGGTCAGGATGCGCAAAACAATTTGACCCAGGGAGCGCAATACGCGGACCGCGGGCTGCAAGCGCTGCAGACTGCGCCCAAACCGGATGGCACATCCGATGCCGACTTCAACAAGATGAAAACGCAGATGAGCGCCATCTTTAACGGCACCTCGGGAATGGCGGCGCTGCAGGCGAAAAATTATCCGCAAGCGCAGCAGCGATTGCGAGCCGCGGTTCAAGCGGATCCGAATGATCTGCGGAATGTTTATCCGCTAGCGCTGGCTGACTTAACCGGCACACCTCCGAATTCCGTGGAAGGCCTCTACTTCATTGCCCGAGCGGCCGTTCTCGCCGCCGGCCAGCCGAGCCAGGCGCAGATCGAGAGTTACGGTAAGAACCAATACACCAAATATCACGGATCCGATCAGGGTTGGACCGATGTAGAAGCCCTGGCAAAGACTAACCCGATGCCGCCAGCGGGCTTTACGATCACGCAGTATGTTCCCCCCACGCCTGCGCAACAGGCCGCAGACCTGGTAAAGACTAAGGCTCCCAAAGACATGAGTTTTGCTGAGTGGGAACTCGTGCTCTCCGCTGGCCAGCCTGCCGATGCGGATAAGGTTTGGTCGGTGATCAAGGGGGTGCCGTTGCAGATGGAGGGCACGGTCATCAAGGCCTCACCAACGGAATTGCAAATCGCGGCCAGTGAGGACGATATCACCGCGAAAAGGGCCGACGTCGTAGTTACGATGGGAGGCACAATTCCTGCTCGACTTATGCCGCAGGAGGGGGCCACGCTCGATTTCGAAGGCACGCCGGTGTCTTATACGCCCAACCCGTTCGTCATGACCATGGAGAAGGGCGCGTTGCTGACCAAGGCGGCGCCGGCTAAAAAACCGGTTCACCATCGCCCCTCGCAACAGTAATCACGCTTCGGAGGCTGAAATTAGACGGGCAGCGCGTCGACGCTGCCCTCATTTTTTGCTGCTCCAAAGATCGCAGCGAGATCTTAGCGGAATATTTTCTTATCGTAAACAGCGGGACGAGCGCTACGTGGCGGACGTTTTACGACCGCGCGGAGTTGCCGCATGTCGATCTTCAATTCCGAAATGGTGCGGCTGAGAGTATTGCGATGCATTCCCAGCTGGCGTGCTGCCCGGCACTGATTTCCATTGTTTTCCTGCAGCACGGTCAAGATAAAACGCTTTTTGAATTCGCGAACCGCCTCAGAGTACAGAATGTTGCTTTTGTACATTTGCAGGATGAGTGCTTCGAGCTGATCTCTCACGGCATCCTCTTTCTTTCGAAAAGCCTAGTTGGCTTTTCATCTTCCTAATTTCGGTTGAAGCCGCACACGCGGCTTACATGTGTTGCTGTTCACGGTGCAACAAATCGAGTCCCTGATAAAAGCGGCTCCGCAATTCCGACGGCGCAACCCAAATGGCGGCGCGCCCTACAACCAGAAAATACGGCGCCAGTTGCGATCCTTCGAGCCAGGTTGACGTAGGCGTGAACGCTGCCATGCTCATGAGGACGACTGCTACCATCAAAATTCCACGCAGCAGCCCCAGCGCTCCGCCTAATATCCGGTCGACAAAACTGAGTCCAGCTTCTTTTACAATATGGCGGACAACGCGTCCGGCAAGCCCGGCAACCAGCACCACCGCCAAAAAAATAACCAGAAATGCCGCGATTTCGCCCAACCACATCGACTTCAGATAAGGCGCGTATCGCGCTGCCAGCCGCTCATAATTCCACGCAGCCAGCAGATACCCAAGAATCAACCCGGCAATACCAAATGCTTCGTGAAAAAAGCCAGATATCGCCGCCTGAAGCACTGACACCGCAATCACAATCACGATGATCCAGTCGGCGGCTGTCACTTTCTTCTCCGACTGACTGTTTCGCTAAACATCCAGCTCGTGTCCGGTGAGCTGGTGAAAAGCCTCCAAGTATTTGTTGCTGGTCTGGCGAGCCACATCAACCGGAAGCCCTGGCGCGGGCGGTTGCTTATTCCAGTGAATTTGCTCGAGGTAATCACGAACGTACTGCTTGTCGTACGAAGCTTGCGCCCGACCAGGTTGATACTTGTCCGCTGGCCAGAAACGGGAGGAGTCGGGCGTGAGCACCTCATCTGCGAGAGTAATGCCTTTCGAAGTCATGCCAAATTCAAACTTGGTATCGGCGATAATAATGCCGTTCTTCAGGGCGTAGTCCGCAGCTTTCGAATAAATCTTCAAACTGAGATCACGAAGCTGGCTGCTCAGTTCTACGCCAACGATCCGCGTCATCTCTTCGAAGGAAATATTTTCGTCATGTCCGGTCGTGGCTTTAGTGGATGGAGTAAAAATGGGCTGTGGCAGTTTGCTTGACTCCTTCAGTCCCGCGGGCAGTTCTATTCCACACACCCGGCCGCTAGCTTTGTATTCCTTCCATGCGGAGCCGGAGACGTACCCACGAACCACGCACTCCACCGGAATCATCTCGGCACGCATGACCATCATCGAGCGGCCGAGCAGTTGATCGGCATACTTCTGGGCAGCTGCAGGATACTGCTTCACATCGGCGGTAACTACATGATTCGGAGCAATGTCGCGCAAGAAATCAAACCAGAAGAGAGAAATCTGTGTCAGCACACGGCCTTTGTGGGGAATGCCCGTGGCCAGCACGTAATCGAAAGCGGAAATACGATCGGTAGCGACGAATAGAAGATGTTCGGGGTCGAGATCGTACACGTCGCGGACTTTGCCGCTGGTATGAAGCTTGAGTTCGGGGAAATCAGTGCGCAGCAGGATCGAATCGAGGAGTTGGGGGCTCATGTTGGAATTTTACAGTTAGAAACGTCGCGTATTCTAACCCGCCAGAAATATTTGTCAACGATTTAAGTGCCAATAGAAAATCGATTTTATGCATTCCGTTGAAAGAAAGAGTGTTGACCGAGAGTTAGCGTTGCAACCGATTTTCGGTGGAGGCTTTTGGAAGACTCGCTTTGTGGAAAAGCTGAGGATGGCAGAGGATAACTGGGTTCGGAAAGAACTGAGTTGTAATCAACGCAGCTAGTAAATCCACTTCTTTAGCGTCTGTTCTACTTCCTCGTCACTGGCAAAGTCCCCATGTTCCGCCTCCGCCACGCCCCTTGTGATCTCCTCAATCTGCCATTCGTTCAACGCAATGTCCTTCTGAGTCGCCTTTGCGTCGCGGCGGCGTCACGCGGTCGCTCCAAAGCGCACTGAAACCAGCTTGGACACGCCTGGCTCCTGCATCGTGACGCCATATAGAACCGGAGCGATGCTCATGGTTTTTTTGCTGTGAGTAATCAAGACAAATTGCGTTTGAATACTCATCTCGCGCACCAGTTCGGTGAAGCGTCCGATATTAGCTTCGTCGAGGGGGGCGTCGACCTCGTCGAGAATGCAGAATGGGCTGGGCTGGTATTGGAATATTCCGACGAGCAGCGCCAGCGCAGTCAGAGCCTTTTCGCCGCCCGATAGCAGCAGTACGTTTTGTAGTTTCTTGCCCGGAGGCGAGGCTACGACGTCGATCCCGCTTTCTGCGCTGTTCTCCTCGTCGGTAAGCCGCATCAGGGCGTGCCCACCGCCGAACAGCTTGCGGAATGTCGTCTGGAAGTTTTCATTGATCTTGTGGAATGCTTCTTCAAACTTTTGCCGCGAGAACGCATCGATTTCTTTGATGGTGGCTTGCGTATTCTGGATTGAATCGAGCAGATCTTTGCGCTGGGTATCGAGGAACGAATGACGCTCGGTGGTTTCTTTGTATTCTTCGAGAGCCATCATGTTCACGGGCCCCATGGCATCGAGCCGCGTGCGCATTTCACGATAGGCTTGATCTTCCGCGGCTAACTCCTCGCCGCCGGCAATCGGAATGGCGGTGTCGGCCATCAAGTCCTGACGCTGAATGCCCAACTCGTTGAGGCAGGTTTCCGCCATGTATTGCGCGTCCGACTGCAATTTTGCGGTCATGGCTGAAAGTTCACCGCGCCGGTCGCGAGCCTGATCGAGCAGTTGACGGGCATCGCGCAGAGCTTCCTCGATTTCAGCCAGGCGGGCGCGCACCTGGTCCGACTCAAATTGCAGCAGCCCGTCGCGAGCCTCAGTCGTATTGCGCTCCGCTTCGAGGTCTTCCAGTTGCGTGATCATCTGCTGGTTTTCGCTTTCGCGTTGCAGCTTCTCCGCTGCGGAAGCATCAATTTGCGCCCGCAACGATTCCGAGCGGGCGGCCATATCAGAAACCAAGCCTTCGATTTTTCCCAGCACCGCTCGTGCCGACCGATGTCGTTCTTCTAGCGTGGCAACCCGCGCCAGATTCTGCGATGCGTTCTGTGCAGCCGAATCGCGCCGCCCACGCATACCAGCCAACTCTTCATTGGCCGATGCCGCCAACGCTTCCAATTCTTCTCGCTTTTTTTGCAGAGCTGTCAGCTCTGTCTGCCGCGAATTGATCAATCCGTCCTGTTCAGCGCGCTCGGAGCTGAGCCGTTGGATCTCTCGCTGACAAGTACCCAGCCGCTCGCCCACGCGAGCCATCTCCGCATCAAGCTGTTGCAGCATGTGACCAGAAGTCATCGCCTGCTTCTCGGCGTCTCGTTTCTCGATCTCGAGGCGATCGAGTCGCGATGCGAGTTCTTTAATTTCACGGCCCAAGGTAATCACGCGGATTTCGTTGTCGCGAAGCGCCGCTTCCAAATCTGCCAGCAGCCGCATGACGTCCCGCAGTTCGCGCTTCATTGATAGCGGACCCTCAGACCGCTGCTTGCCGCCCGTGACCGTGACGTTATGAAAGCACTCGCCGGACTGCGAAAGGAAAAACGCATCTGGATTGGACAACGCGAGTTCACGCGCGAAGGTCGGCTCCGGCACGATGTAGCCGTCGCGTAACTTGGGCAGAATCACTTCAAGGGATCGTCCGAATCCGTTCAGCACGCGAATCGCATGTTTTAGCGGGACGATTGACTGGCTGGGTGTCGCTGCGCGCGCCACTTCGTCAACCGCGAAAGAAAATTTGGCTTGCGAATCTTCCGGATGCACCAAAAATGTCGCTCGCCCATCTACATCGGTTCGCAGCAGCCGCAAACCTTCGTCAGCCGCATCCCAGGATTTCACCACGACGTAATTCAACTCGTCGCGCAGAAAGTCTTCCACCACGCCTTCGTAACGGGGTTCGACTTCGAGAAAGTCTGCCAGCACGCCAGCCGGAGCCAATCCGCTGTTCATCACTCCCGATTGAAACAGCCGGCGAACCGATTCGGTCGAATAACCATGTTCGGCGATCACGGCTTCGAGCGAGCCTTTCTTGCCCATTGCGGAGGCATATTCGGCGCGCAGACTGTCCAGTCTATTCTTGGCGTCGGCTTCTTCACGGCGCTTAGATTCGATCGATTGCCGCGCTTGCGAAATCTCATCCGTCAATCCTGCAACACGTTGCGAGACTGACTCAAATTCCAGAGCAAATTGTCCGCGTTGCCCGCCGAAGGCTTCAACTTGATTGTTCGCGGTCGACATTTCAACCTGCAGACGTTGTGCCTCTCGGCCAATCGCTGCCAAACGTTCTTCGGCCTGGGTCAGCGAATTTCGCAAATTCGAAGCCGACGCGACCACCTCCATGATTGCGCTGCGGGATACTTCCTGGCGATGTTCCAGTGCGGCGAGAGCGTTGGCGGCGTCTGTCGCTTCCTGCTGGCATCGTGCTAGTTCCTGGTGCGCGGCTGCCAAACCAGCAGCGGCCGATTCCAGCAATTGCTGATTCGATTCGCGCTCGGCTTGCAGTGCGCTTACCCGATGCTGCGCCTGCGCCAATTCTGCTTCGGAAGAAGCGGAACGCAGCGTCAACTCCGCGCAGCGTTCTTCGTTGTGACGGCGCTGGGCATGGGCTCGTTCGGTTTCCAGCTTGATCTGATTCAGTCGTTCGCGATTTTCACGGATTTCATTCTCGATGGCGTAACCACGCTGGGTGCGGTCTCCGTGCTCGGCCTCGAACTGCTGAACGCTTTCGCTGCGATGGCGCATCTCTTCAGACAGCGAGTTCATACGCTCGTCGAGTTCAATGCTCTCCCGGTCCAATTGCGCAAACTTGCTGGCCAGTACCAGTCGCAGCTTTGCCCGCATTTCATCCCGCAGCTTGGCATAACGTTCTGCCTTCGACGCTTGCCGTTTCAGGGAGTTCATCTGACGCGTAACTTCCTCGAAAATATCGTTTACCCGGGACAGATTTTGCTTGGCATCTTCCAAGCGAGCTTCGGCGAGCCGCTTCTTGGTTTTAAATTTAGTAATCCCTGCCGCTTCTTCGAGGATGGCACGCCGATCGGTAGGGCGGCTGCTCAGAATCTGCCCAATACGTCCCTGCTCAATGAGGGCGTAAGATTCCGGCCCCAAGCCGGTGCCCATAAATAATTCCTGAATATCGCGTAAGCGGCAGAGTTTGCCATTGAGCAAGTATTCGCTGTCGCCGGAGCGGAACAGCCGGCGGGTGACTACGATTTCGCCTGCCTTAAATTGAGTCTGAAACTTGCGACGGCGAATCTTCAGCACAACTTGAGGGCCCGATTCGACGGAGGTCCGGGCGTCCTCGCCCGGCTCGACGGGCGAGACGCCCGTCTCTCCATCTGAAAGGCCTGGCTGCGCTTCTTCGGTTAGGCGCTCGACTTCTTCCGCGGCGCGGGCACGCACTTCGGCTTCGTCCCACTCGTCGGCGCTGGCGGGCAAATCGTTTTGGACTTCGATCTCGGTAGGCTCGTGAGCGTCGGGGCCGTCGTAAACTTCGGGATCGATTAACGTGAGCGCGACCTCGGCCATTCCGGTGGGCTTGCGGTCGCGTGTGCCCGCGAAGATCACATCCTCCATGCGCGAGCCGCGCAGGGTCTTGGCCGACTGCTCGCCTAAAACCCACGAGATCGCATCGGCGATGTTGGACTTGCCGCATCCGTTCGGACCGATAATGGCCGCGACGCCGTCGCCGTGAAACTTGAGTTCAGTGCGATCGCAGAAAGACTTGAAGCCGAGAATTTGCAGCTTTTTCAGTTTGAGCAACTTGTACTCCTGGCAGCCTGGTTAATAAAGCCAACGCTTTGGTCGCGCATTATTTCTATTTACTGCTTAGATTCCTTAACCGTTTGCTCCGAAAAAGGCTTCGCCTTGGCTGGGAAGGACGGGCACAGATTGAAGCTACTGTAACGGCGAAATCGCACTGAGGTCAAGCAATAAACACTACATATAGGGTCCCCTTTTGCACAACCACGTGATTTTGCACACACAATGCAGCAAAGACATACACGTAGCAGGGAGGGTCAGGTAGGAAGGGAGAATCGCGAGAGCGGAATAAGCCTAACGCAAATACAGATCGAAAACAATGAAGTTAGCGTCGATTGCTGTCCGCGGAGTTCCTCGGCGCACTCTGCGGCGATTCTCCGCGCACTCTGCGATTTAGGACTTTTGTAGGCCGAAAGGTTCAACAAACCTTAAAACGCAGAGATCGCTGAGAGCAGCCGCTGAGTGCGCGGAGAGTCAAGCGCTGTCTTTGTTTGCGACAGCCTAGCCGGGTCGAAGACCCGGCCCCACACAATTCATGCCGCGGCCTTACGCGCCCAGCTTCTCGAAGAACAAACATATCGATTCGATCCCGCGGTGAAAATTCGGGATGTGAAACTTCTCGTTGGGCGCGTGCAGATTGTCATCGGGCAGGCCAAAGCCCATCATCACACTGGGAATTTTCAGGACATCCTGAAAATCAGTGACGATCGGAATCGAGCCGCCGGAGCGAATGAAGACCGTATCTTTCTTGAAGACGTCGTGCATGGCCTCGGTCGAAGCTTTCACGTATTTGTTGTCCGTACCGACGACGCAAGCCGGACCTTTGCTCCACACCTTAATTTTGGTCTCGATTCCTTTGGGCGTCAGCTTCTTCACGTAGGCCGTGTAGCGCTTGAGGATGTCGTCGGGATCCTGGTTAGGAACCATGCGCATGGAAACCTTCGCCGAGGCTTTTGCCGGAATCACAGTTTTGGCGCCGGGTGCGGTGAATCCGCCGGGCATGCCGTGGACTTCCAGCGTGGGACGCGCCCAGGTGCGATACAGCACCGAAAATCCCGGCTCTCCCGTGAGAACTTTGGAACCGACTTCGGTCTTGCGGTAATGCTCTTCATTGAATGGCAGACGCTTCCATGCTTTAAGTTCGGCCGCAGTCGGGGCCTTTACGTTTTTGTAAAAACCGGGAATTAAAATTTTGCCCTTGGAATCTTTCAGTTTGCTGATGATTTCGATTAATGCAAAAAATGGATTGGGCGCGGCGCCGCCATACATGCCGGAGTGCAGATCGGTCTTAGCGCCAAACGCTTCGATTTCCGTGTACACCAACCCGCGCAGCCCGACGCACAGCGTGGGGAGATCGGGCGCGAACAATTCCGTATCGCAAACCAGCGCGAAATCAGCCTTGAGCTTATTTTTCTGCTTGCGCACATATTCGGCAATCGACTCGCCGCCAACTTCCTCTTCGCCTTCGATGATGAACTTCACATTCAGCGGCAGCTTGCCATTGTGGCCTTTCATCAACGCTTCGATGGCCTTGATTTCCATCCAAAGCTGGCCTTTGTCGTCCACCGCGCCGCGGGCATAAATATTGTTGTTGCGCTCGGTGGGTTCGAAGGGCGGTGAAATCCATTCGTCGAGCGGGTCAGGCGGCTGCACATCGTAATGCGCATAGCAGAGAACCGTCGGTTTGCCGGGCGCGTGCAGCCAGTCGGCGTAAATCAGAGGATGGCCTTTGGTGGGGATCAGTTCCACGTTTTCCATGCCGATTCGCGTAAGCTCGCTAGCTACGTAATCGGCTGCCTTGCGGACGTCGGGCTTGTGCTCTTCAAGCGTGCTGATGCTGGGAATACGAAGCAGATCTTTGAGTTCATTTACGAAACGCTGCTGATTGGAGCGGGCGTAATCGACTGCCGGGGAAGCCATAGAGTGTACCTTTCTCTCGGACCAGATATGGTTAAGTTTGCAATATGGAGGAAACGGATCAGTATACCTGAAGCGGCGCTGCTGCTTCTTTCTGAGCTAGCGTCGGGTAGTGGTACAGTTTGAACCTGCGCAACAGGATCGTGGTGCGCGCCGCGGTGATCTCTGGAGGCAAGAATGAAAGCATCTACTTTTTATCGAGTCTCTGCTGTTCTTCTGCTGCTTTTTGACGCCGGACACACATCTGGTTTTCCCTGGTCCGATCCCAAGTGGGGAGTGGATATTGGCTCCATGCGGTCAACTCACTTTTACATTCTGGGATTTAGCCGGACTTATTGGGATTTTTATGTTGGGTTCGGACTTTTTGTCAGCGTGTTTCTTCTACTCGCGGTGGTATTGGCGTGGCAGTTAGGCGGCCTTCCGCCAGAGTCTTTGGCGCACATGCGCGGCACTGCGTGGGCGTTCGCCCTTTGCTTTGCCGCCATCACGGTTTTGAACTGGAAATACTTCTTTCTTATTCCCATCGTTTTCTCAATCGTGACTACATTCTGTTTGACTGCGGCGGCATGGCTTTCAGCCAGGCAGGTTTCCAGGCCTCCATTGCGATAGTAAGGTGAGAGGGTTCAAAATGCACCACTACCTGGCGTAGGGGCGCGAGCCGATGATGACTAGGGATGAGCTATCCTGCGGATGTGACGGAAGTCAATCAAACAGGAAAAGCGACAAAAGATGAACCCGGGCGCGTAGGCCTGTGCTTCGATTGCCTGCACGCGCAGAAGATTCAGTCGGACCGCGGATCAACGTTCTACCGCTGTAAACTATCGGATACCGATCCGAACTTCCCGAAATATCCACGCCTGCCCGTGCTTCGGTGTAATGGCTACAGGGAAAAGCTTAACGAATTGTGAATTTCAAGAATCGAAGGTGTTTTCAAAATCCTTCGGGCCGCGCCCTGCTCAGAAAGAATACCCAATGTACAATTCTTCTGCCTGACAGCGATCAGACGGTACTTCGTTTCTATTTTCAATATGTCTACCAACGTGAAATCGGGCAAAGAAAGGTCCGGCGCCAGGCCAGCGGCCATCACAGCGGAGAAAATCAGCGTCCAACAGAGAATCGAAAGCTTTATGCGGTCGTCGCCTCAAAAGCGCAATCTAGCGATTTGCCTTTTGCTGGCGGTTGCAACTCTCGCGCTCTATAGTCCCGCTATTGGGCATCCATTCATTTTCAATTACGACGATGACATCTACGTGTTGAACAATGCACACGTAAAAGCTGGCTTGCACTGGCAGACGATCCGCTGGGCTTTCACATCGACCGAATATTCAAACTGGCACCCAATCACTTGGCTTTCTCATGCCACGGATTGCCAACTGTATGGTTTGAATCCGGCCGGGCATCACTTTACGAGTGTGCTGTTCCACATGCTGAATGTTGTGCTGCTATTTCTGCTGCTGGCGCACGCAACCAAGGCGCCAGGGCGCAGTTTCCTGGTGGCCGCGCTGTTCGCGATTCATCCTTTTAATGTGGAATCTGTGGCCTGGATCGCGGAGCGAAAAAATGTCCTCAGTACATTTTTCTTCCTGCTGACCATCGCCGCTTATGGTTGCTACGCGCTTAAGCCGGATTTGAAACGCTATCTCGCCGTAGCCGCGCTGTTCGTCCTCGGACTTGCGTCGAAGCCGATGGTCGTTACTCTGCCCTGTGTGCTTCTGTTGCTCGATTTCTGGCCGTTAAGACGAATCCAAGGACTTTCGACGACCGAGAACGATTTGCCTGCGCCGCAAATATCTTTCTGGCGTCTAGTGCTGGAAAAGTTGCCACTGTTAGCGCTGTCGGCTGCCACAAGCGCCGTCACCATTTTCGCTCAGCATTCGGGCGGGGCCATGAAGTTGCAACTTCCGTTGGGCGTGCGCCTCGAAAATGCAATCTACGCTTACGCGATGTACGTGTGGAAGGCATTCTGGCCAGCATGGCTGGGGCTTTTCTACCCTCATCCGGGGGCCACGCTTGCGAAGTGGCAACTGGCACTGGCGGCGCTGTTTCTATGCTCGGTGAGCGCACTAGTGTGGTGGCAGCGCACTGCCCGGCCTTACCTCATCACGGGGTGGTTATGGTTCCTGGGCACGCTGGTTCCCGTCATCGGACTTGTCCAAGTCGGCGAGCAAGCGATTGCGGACCGCTACGCGTACGTTCCGCTCATCGGAATTTTCGTGATGGCAGTATGGGGCGCCGCCGATCTGGCTGACAGTCGGCAACTCAGTTTTCGCTCACGCGCCAAGATAGCAGCAGTCGTCATAGCCATTTTTGCCCTTTTCACCATCGATCAACTTCGCTATTGGCGAAGCGCGGTCGATATCTGGGCGCACACAGTCGAGGTCACAACAGATAATTATCTAGGCGAGCAGAATCTGGGTGCTGCACTTCTCGCTGCGGACCGGTACAAGGACGCATTGCCGCACTTCATCAAAGCGGCCAAGCTCAGGCCGGCGGAACCTGCGGCCCACCTTAATCTGGGCGGAGACTTGGCGCTCAGCGACCACCCGCGTGAAGCCATTGCGCAGTATGAAGCGGCGATTGGCCTGACTTCCGATCCAGCCATGCGTGTCGAGGCCTACGAAATTCTCGGCAGGTTATATAGCCAGATCGGACAATATACCAAGGCACGGATAAGTTATGAGCAAGCACTGAAGATCGACCCTCAGCAAGCCAAAGCCAGCAGCGGATTAGCAAAAGTAGAATTGTCGGACGCGATCCGACAAGTGGCTGACGCACCCTCCGCCGAAAAATACTTCCGGCTGGGGCAGGTTTTCCAACAGCATGGTCGCATCGTAGAAGCACAGGCCGCCTACAAGCAAGCGCTTAAGCTGAACCCTAAGCTCAGAGAAGCGCGGGAATCTCTCGATGCATTGAACCAGCAGAACAAATAATACTGGAATTTGCTCGAGCGCCTGTCTCAGGAAGTACTACGTCTGAAATCGCAGTGGGGAGAATTTTGCAATATCCTGGTCGGGTTGCGCACCGGAGATGACTTGCGCCATGACGTGCGCTGTGATGGGCGTAAGCAAGATTCCGTCTCGAAAATGGCCTGTAGCCGCAAAGTAGCCGGGCGTGCTGGTCTCCCCGAGAATGGGTAGACCGTCTGGAGTTCCTGGCCTTAACCCGGCCCACGCCTCCAACGTTAGCGCTTCTTTTAATTGCGGAACTACGCGAATCGCCGCCTGATGCATGCGCTGAATCGCATTCGCATCCGTGCGCTTGTCGAATCCCGCTTCTTCCAGCGTCGAGCCGATCAGAATTCGTCCGTTAGTGCGCGGAACCAGGTAGACGTCAGGAGTCCGAATCACGTGGCGGACGAGGTTGTGTTGCGCGCTTGCCACGGCCAGCATCTGTCCCTTGACTGGGCGAGTGGGCAAAGGATTAGCTGGTAAACTTCCTGCCCACGCACCCGCGCAATTTACCACGCATGGCGCTGGATATCTCGTTTTATCCGTGATGACGCCTGCAATCCGGCCATCGGAGAACATCAAGTCAGTCACGGTAGTGCCGGAAGAAATATCTATTCCGCGATGTTTAGCGGCTTTCAAGGCTGCCGCGACCAGAGCACGCGGATCGACGCTGCGCTCTTTTAAGTAAAAGGCTGGGGCTTCGGTCTGCGCCAGTGCCGGTTCAAGTTCAGCAAGCTGCGCTTCGAGCTTGTGTTCTGCGCTGAACTCGGGTCTCGCGAACAAATGCTCAGGCGCGGTAAACAAAAGCGTGCCTTGATCGCGGAGATCAACGTTGATCCCTGATTCGTCCTGCAGCTCATGCACAAACTCGGGATACATTCGCGCACTTGCCGCAGCGAATGATTGCAAAGCGGTCGGCATCTCCAGCGGACAGTCGGCCAGCATTCCGGCCGCGGCGTAGGAAGCTTCACGACCCGGCTCTCCGCGTTCCACTACCAGCACACGCACGCCTCGCTTGTGCAAGGCAATCGCAAGAGAAAGTCCAATGATGCCGCCGCCAATGACGACCACGTCCCACGTCTTCACGTGAACATTGTAGAAGAGAGCGTCTGGGCAAGCTTTGCAACGGTGCAAACGTGGCCCCGGACGCCTCGTCCGGGACAACTCAAAGGCGGAGCCATTTGTTGATATCGGACCAGAAAATGGCGGACCCGGAGAGACTTGAACTCCCAACCCCTGCGTTCGAAGCGCAGTGCTCTATCCAGTTGAGCTACGGGTCCGCGAGCGTGCAGAAAATAAGCCTATCAGGTCTGCCTAATGTCGCGCTAGAAGCTAGACAGTTCGGGCGTCTTCTGTCATTCTCCTTTTCAGCTGATGTCATACCACGTTGTGGCTTTTACGATGGTGCAAGTGCGGCAGGGAGCGCTGGACTTCCAGCGCGAGCTAAGCGCTGTTTTGAGCGAGGCGCGCGAATTGAAGGTATATTCGGCTAGTCCCTTTGATCTCGATGAACGCCGTCGAGTCAAAGATCGATTCGGTGGAGATATAGTTTATTTCTTCAACGATGTGGCATGGCAAGAAAGCCAGCACTTGGGCTCGACTCTGCAATTCATCGCCGAGATTCCCGACGAAGAACTGCCGCGTAGACGTACAGTCGTTGTGGGCCTGCCGGAGTCCAAAATCAGGTCTGACTAGCTCAAACTAATCCGCCGCGACAATTCCCAACTTTCCATGTATAATAGGGTTCAGCTAAGTTTGACTCACAAGCAACTGAAAGCCGGTACCGCCAACCAGCGTCACCCCTCTCACTAGCAGCGAATCTTCTCAGCACAATCTAAAAATAGAAAAAGGAAACATCAATGTCAGAAACAGGAACAGTGAAGTGGTTTAACGACGCCAAGGGCTATGGCTTTATCAGCCGGCAAAATGGCGAAGACGTATTTGTGCACTTTTCGGCGATTCAGGCGGGCGGCTTCCGCAGCCTGCAAGAAGGCCAGGCAGTGCAGTTCGACGTCACCAAAGGCCCCAAGGGCTGGCAAGCTGAGAACGTTCAGGCTGTCTAAGTAACAGATCGAATGCCCGCGATTCAAAAGATTGCGGGCATTTTCACGTCTACACAAATTGGATCGTCGGCCAGCGTTATTTCGATTGCGCGGCCTTGACTTTGGCCCACCGGGCACGCTGCGCTGCAGCAATCTTTTTTCGAGCTGCTGCCGAAAGCGTCCGCTTGGGGCGCGCGCCGTTCGCCTTGTTACCTGAGCCCGACTGACCTCGAACCTTTGCCCATCGTGCCTTCTGCGCTGCTGCCATTTTGCGGCGAGCCGCGGCTGACAAACTACGGCGCGAGACAGTCGCGAACTTTCCCCCTTCCAACTTACCCAGCACGGCGAGAGCCGCGTCCACATGGCGGAGGTTGTTTACCAGATGCGCTCGTTCTGCTCTCAATTCCGTAACGATGTTTCCTAATCCCTCGAGTTTCGGCATAGATGAATTGTACCGGATATTTTGGCCGGAAGAAGTTACTGGCACCGAAACTGACTGAAAGGTAAAAAAAGCCTGCCAAAGTGGGACGACAAAAGTTTGCGCATAGCCCGTCCGTGCTATTCCAATTGCTGGTTTATAGCGATAGCTTAGTGGCGAACAGTTTCTCGGGGGAGGAACCTGTTCTAACATTCGTCCCACAACTCAACCGAGTTTGGGACGTTTTGTTTTGGGGCACACGATGACGAGCTTACTTAACGATGAATTACCCAGCGTGGTTCCCAATAGTCAAGCCGGTACAAGATTCTTTCTGCACCAAACAACTTCCGTTTAAGTCGCGGGTTTGATTCAAACGAAGCTAAGCAGCTTCCCGGTTGAGATCTCAGCAGTGAATCGTGAACCACTCCAACGTACTGCGTTGAGGAGGTTCATCGTCACAAGTCAGTAACAAACCAAGAAAAACTTAAAGGAGATTTATGAAACTTCGTCGCATACGTGTGTCTTTGCAACTCGCAGCTGTATGCCTCCTTTTGGGCGCATACGGCCTGGCCGCTGAAACCTCTTACCTTTACATCGTGCAAGGCATTCCAGGACGAGATATTTCCGATACTCTCAACCCCGGTTTGCCGATCGATGTTCTGCTTAACGGCGAGTCCTGCCAGCCTCGGGCACTGACCTTCGGCACCAGCAATGGACCGCTCAGTTTTTCTCCCGGGACCTATGAAGTGCAGATCAGCCAGTCCAACACTCTGGCACCCTGCACCAATACTCCAATCATCGATTCGCAAGTCACTCTCGGTGCGGGAGCGAGCGTCTCGGCTGTTACCGCAATCAGTGGCGGTCAACCCACTCTGTTGACGTTTACCGACGACCTGTCGCCGGTAAAGTCCGGGCAATGCGCGCTTTGTCTTCGCCAATGCGGCAGATGCTCCTGCGTTGCAGGCAACTCTCACTCTGGTCGGCGGTAAGAACAAGTACACAGTGACGGCACGTTCTGGCAAGCAACAGGCAATCACCGTACCTGAAGGTGTATATCTGGTGCAGGTTGTCGTGGCTGGCAAGAGCACCGTGTTGGCATCGGAACAGGTTGGCTTGCTCCGGCCAGTCTGCAACCTTTACTTATGCCGCTGGAGAGGCCACCAACAACGTCTTGGGTCTGATCAGCAGGACCGTACAAGGCGTGTTCTAAAAGCGATGTTTAGAAAGGGCCGTGCTTGGACGGCCCATTTTTAGTCTTTGATTTTATCCGCGCAAGATCAGGATCTGTGGTTGAGCCAGCATGCACGACCTATCTAAACATACTTGTCATCCCAAGCGAAGCGAGGGATCTGGGTTCTTGCCTGCACCACG
Source organism: uncultured Acidobacteriota bacterium (assembly GCA_963770465.1). Taxonomy (GTDB): domain Bacteria; phylum Acidobacteriota; class Terriglobia; order Terriglobales; family Acidobacteriaceae; genus JABDBE01. The sequence continues at coordinate 245,512 of CAVYQB010000034.1, read as the reverse complement.
GATACTTCCCCGCAGGCAAAACCCCAGATCCCTCGCTTCGCTCGGGATGACAGTACTGTTGAATGTCAGTTTGATTGATGATGTCACTTTAAACCGTTGGCGGCGGCACAGCGAGCCGCGCCCATCAAAGCAGTTTTGTCGTTGGTAATCACTTTGACAGGCATGGTCTCCAGCAGCGGTTGCATACGGCCCTTGCCCACGAACGAGTGCATGAACAGAGGTCCGGAAAGTTTGGTCAACATTTTCGGAGCGATGCCGCCACCGAGATATACTCCGCCGGTGGCCATTACTTTAAGCGCGAGATTGCCCGCTTCCGCGGCGAACACGGAGACAAACAAATCGATTGCCTTTTCGCATAACGCGCACTTCCCGTCCAGTGCAGCGCGAGAAATAGCAGCTGCGGCGTCGCCATGCGCCATCTCGTCGGTAAGCCATTGCGGCTCGGATCCGCGTCCGCTGTCGCGCAAAAAGTGAAACACGTTCACCAGTCCGGGGCCGGAAACAACACGCTCATAGCTGACGTGACCGTAGCGCCCGGAAAGATAGCGGAACAAATCTATCTCCAGGCTGTCACGAGGAGCGAAATCGCAATGGCCGCCCTCGGTAGCAAAAATGCGATACTGCGAGCCATCCCAACACATGCCAGCTTCGCCAAGCCCCGTGCCTGCGGAGATCACTGCCTGATTGCCGACCGGATTGCCTTTTCCCGTATTCAGTGGAACCAAGTCAGCGGAATCGAGAGTAGCGATGCCCCACGCGTTAGCTTCGAGGTCATTGATCAGGACAGTCTGCTTGAGATTTAGTTCGTCAGCCAGACGTTTGGATTCGATGATCCAGGGAAGATTGGAGGTTTCAACCCGTCCATTGCGAACCGGGCCCGGCACACCAAAGCAAGCCGCATCAGGATGCAATTTTGTGGCATCGACAAACTTGGAGACGATTTGATCCAGCCCCGAGTACTCGCGGCACGGAAACACAGAGGAGGAAACCTGGCGGAAGTGTCCGTTCTGCACATCGAAGAACGCCAACCGTGCATTGGTCCCTCCGATGTCGCCTGCCAAAATCATTTTTCGAAGTTCCTCCAGTGACGGCCGTCACGCTCAAGCAACTCGTCGGCCTCTTTCGGACCCCATGTACCCGCGGCGTAGTTGGGAAAATTACGCGCCGGCAGAGCCTTCCACACATCGAGCATGGGGCTCACTACGCACCACCCGGCTTCGACCATATCCGCTCTTTGGAAAAGCGTTTGATCGCCAATCATGCAGTCATGCAACAATCGCTCATAGCCGGTGCTTGGCTGCACACCAAAATAATCTGCGTATTCGAAATTCATGTCCACCGCCCCCAGCCGCATAATTGGCCCGGGAACCTTGGCCGCAAACTGCAACGAGATTCCTTCTTCTGGAGATATGTGCAAGACCAACTGGTTGGGCATCAGGTTCTCGACCGGAGTATCGCGGAACAGTACGAAAGGCGCGCGCCGGAACTGAATCACGATATGAGTGTTCTGAGCGGCCAGACGTTTTCCCGTACGCAGATAGAACGGAACATCGGCCCAGCGCCAGTTGTCAATTTGCAGCTTCATGGCGACGAAAGTTTCAGTCTTGGAATCGGGCGGAACATCTTCTTCTTCGCGATAGCCGGGAAGGTGCTGCCCATCGATCATTCCGGGGCCGTACTGTCCGCGAACTGTCTTAGTGAGAACTTCCTCAGAGCTCCACTGCTGGATCGCATGCAGTATTTTTCCCTGCTCGTCTCGCACTGCATCGGCGTGAAATGAAACTGGCGGCTCCATGGAAGTCAGGCTGATCAGTTGCATGATGTGGTTTGGCACCATGTCACGCAACGCACCTGCCTGATCGTAATAACTACCGCGCCCTTCCACGCCCACTGTTTCAGCGACGGAGATCTGCACGTGATCGATGTAGCGGCGATTCCAGATGGGCTCAAAGATTCCGTTGGCAAAGCGAAATGCCAGAATATTCTGGACAGTCTCTTTGCCAAGGTAATGATCGATGCGGTAAATCTGCTTTTCTTTGGCGACCTTGAGCAATTGCTGATTGAGTAACCTAGCAGAATCGAGGTCATGCCCGAATGGCTTTTCAATAATCACCCGGCGCCAGTGATGATTGTCTTCTTCCATCAGACCCACTTCCGCCAGATGCTCGACAATCTGGCCAAAGAAACTGGGAGCCGTAGCCAGGTAGAAGAAAAAATTACTGTGCGTGGTGTGATCCTGATCGACTTTCTGCAGAAAGTCTTTCAACTGGGAATAAACGTTCTTGTTATCGAATTCGCCGCTCAAGTAATATAACCGTTTGCAAAACCATTCGACGATGTCCTGGTCGGCATCCGCGCCCGCGTAATGCTTAATATCTGCCGAGACCTTTTGACGAAATTGCTCCGTCGTCGTAGAGCCATGAGATATACCGACGATAGCGAACTCGCGCGAAAGCAAATCAGCTTTGGCCAGGTTATAAAGTGCGGGAATGAGTTTGCGGCTGGTTAGATCGCCGCCCGCGCCGAAAATCACCATCACGCAAGGATCGGCTGGCCGGGCGGTGCGCTTAGTTTGCGGGGCTGCCAGAGTTTCTACTTGAGCCATGAATTTGTATCCTCGTCCACGAAACGGTATGCCAGTCTACGCAGTTTTTTTCTGGGCAACGCCTGCTTCGATGTGTCCACCGAATTTCTGGCGCATGGCAGAGAGCATCTTCTCCGCGAAAGTGTGCTCCTGGCGCGAACGGAAGCGGGTGAAGAGCGCCGCCGAAAGCACATCGACCGGGACAGCTTCATCGATCGCCGCCTGAATCGTCCAACGCCCCTCTCCAGAGTCCTGCACAAATCCTGTGTACTCAGAGAGTGTGGGATTTTCCACCAGCGCCATCGCCGTGAGATCGAGCAGCCATGAGCTTACTACGCTTCCACGCCGCCACACTTCGGCAATGTCCGCGAGATTCAGTTCGTAACGCTGATCTTCGGGCAATTCCTTGCTCGTAGCATTGCGGAAAATATCGAAACCCTCAGCGTACGCCTGCATTAGCCCATACTCGATGCCGTTGTGCACCATCTTTACAAAGTGTCCCGCGCCTGACGGACCGCAATAAATATACCCGTCTTCGGCTGTGCCTGGCATCTTTTCGCGTCCGGGGGTGCGAGGAATATCACCGCGGCCGGGAGCCAAAGTTTTAAAAATAGGATCGAGTTGCTGAAAGGCCTCTTTGGGGCCGCCAATCATCATGCAGTAACCGCGCTCAAGTCCCCAAACTCCGCCGCTGGTGCCCACATCGACGTAGTGGATGCCTTTGTCTTTAAGCTGCTTGGAGCGGCGAATATCGTCTTTGAAATAAGAGTTTCCGCCGTCGATCAGAATGTCGCCAGCCTGAAACTTCTGGGACAAAGCTTGTACAGTTTGCTCGGTGGGCGCACCCGCGGGAACCATCAGCCACGCGATGCGCGGTTTTCCTAATTTGCTGACGAAGTCGTCGAGGGAGGCGGAACCGATAGCCCCTTCGCCGGCGATGTGCTTAACATTTTCCGCGCTCAGGTCGGTCACCACCACTTCATGTCCGCCACGCATCAAGCGGCGCGTCATGTTCGCGCCCATCTTGCCCAAACCGACCATCCCTAGCTTCATGCTTGCTCCTTGGCCATATTAAATCGTTTCATGTCCAATATACCGAGATGGCGGGCCCAGCGTACAGCAGCACTTCGTCAGAGGAGCGCTCCACTCACGACTGCCTGACCTTTGGTGTGACTTGAGATTTCGAATTCTTCTCCACCGCTTCCAGCAGCTTGTCAAAAGCTTCAGCAAAAAGACGAACTCCGTCGTCGGTGAGTTTATCGGTAACTTCTTTCATCGAAATCCCGAGCTTTGCCACGGTTTCCATAACGCGATTCGCACCCTCCACATCTTCGGTGAGGCTGGCCCGTGCATGCCCGTGATCACGGAAAGCATCAAGAGTCGCTGGCGGAATCGTATTGACCGTGTCCGGCCCGATCAATTCCTCGACATATAGCACGTCACGATATTTGGGATTCTTGGTGCTGGTGCTGGCCCACAGCACCCGCTGCGTCTGAGCGCCTTTCGAAGCCAATGCCTGCCAGCGATCGCCGCTGAAAATGTTTTGATATTTAGCGTATGTTTGTTTGGCATTCGCAATTGCGACTTTCCCCAGAAGGCTCTTCAACTGCTCCTGCTCCCGAGGATCTTTGGAATTCTTAAGGCGTTCGCTGACCGTAGCGTCGATGGAGTTATCGATGCGGCTGACGAAGAAACTCGCGACGCTGGCAATCTTACTGAGGTCCAAGCCACGTGAAGCGGCTTGTTCCAAAGCGGCGATATAGGCTTCCGCGACGCGCTTGTAAACGTCCTGCGAGAACAGCAACGTCACGTTGATGTTGATGCCTTCGCTGATCAACTGCTGGAATGCGGGAATGCCCTGGGCGGTTCCCGGCACTTTGATCATCACGTTTTCGCGGTTCACAGTTTTCCATAAGCGGCGGGCTTCTTCCAGCGTACCCTGCGTGTCGAGAGCTAGGTAGGGCGAGACTTCGAGACTCACATATCCATCGCGCCGTTTCGAACTGTCGTAGACCGGACGAAGAGCATCTGCAGCATCCTGAATGTCTCGGATGGCAAGAATCTCGTATCGCGCTTTCGCGTCAAGATCGGTCCTCGATTGCAGAGACTGCAGGATGTCGTCGTAATCGGTGCTGTCGGCAATAGCCTTTTCGAAAATGGCGGGATTCGAGGTCATGCCGCGCAGGCCATCTTCTTCGATCAAACGCTTCAGTTCGCCGCTAGTGAGCAGATTGCGGCGAATGTAATCCAGCCAAACTGATTGGCCATATTTCAACAGATCTTTTAGGGGATTGGTGGCTTTTGCAGTTTCTATAATTCCGGTTGCCATGTGATGCTCCTCTCGAGTAATGACGGGCGCGGACGCCCGTCCTCCATTAATTAATTATTGTTTCGCGTTCGCAATCGCCTCGTGCGCTGCTTCCACTACTTTTTCCGGAGTGAACCCAAATTTCTTCAGCAAATCTTTAATTGGAGCGGACGCTCCGAATCGGTGCATTCCAATTATTTTCCCGGTCGGTCCCACGTACTGCGACCAGCCAAGTGTCGCCGCTGCTTCCACGGCTACGCGCGCTTTCACAGACGGAGGCAAAACCTGACGCTTATATTCCTCGCTCTGCGCATCAAAAATTCCCCACGATGGCATGCTGACCACTCTGGCTCTGATGCCCTCGGATTTGAGCTGTTCGTACGCAGTCACGCACAACGAGACTTCGCTTCCGGTCCCGATAAGAATCACGTCCGGCTTGCCGTCGGATGCATCAGCGAGAATGTACGCCCCTTTAGCTACACCGGCCGCTGATGCATATTTGGTGCGGTCAAAGGTCGGCACCGGTTGCCGCGTCAGAACTAACGCTGCGGGTTCATGCTTTTTTTGCGCAATTACCTTCCACGCTTCCACGACCTCATTTGCGTCTGCGGGCCTGAATAATAACAAGCCAGGGATGGCGCGTAATCCAGCCAATTGCTCGATCGGTTGATGCGTCGGACCATCTTCACCCAGGCCAATCGAGTCGTGGGTATAAATGAAAATCGAGGGAATTTCCATCAGCGCAGCTAGCCGTACCGACGGCTTCATGTAATCGCTGAAGTTGAAAAACGTTCCACCAAAGGGTCGGATTTTCGATACAGCCAAACCATTTAGAGCGGCGGCCATGCCATGTTCGCGAACTCCAAAGTGCAAGTTGCGTCCTGCGTAGCTGCCCGGTTGAAGGTCTCCAGCCCCCTCAAATTTAAGCCGGGTGCGATCGGACGTCGCCAAATCAGCCGAGCCTCCGACCAGCCACGGAATGTTTTGCGCGAGCGCGTTTAAAACTTTGCCGGAACTGTCGCGCGTGGCCACGCCTTTGGCGTCGGCGGGAAATGTAGGTAGATTCTTGTCCCATCCATCGGGCAGTTCGCGGTGCTGCATGCGGTTTATCTGGTCTGCAAGTTCCGGAAATTTCTTTGTATACTCAGCGAACGAGGCTTGCCACTTTTGTTCCAGATCATGTCCGCGCTTACCGATCCCTTGGCGAAAATTTTCCAGCACCCCGTCCGGAACCAAAAACTTCGCGTCCTCCGGCCAGCCATAAGCTTTCTTCACCAGCCGCACTTCTTCTTCGCCTAAAGGCTCACCGTGCGCTTCGTTGGTATCTTGTTTGTGCGGCGATCCATATCCGATATGACTGTTCACGACAATGAGCGTAGGGCGATCGTTCGTCTGCAGGAAGTTTTCGTAAGCTTTCCCGAGCGCGTCAAGATCGTTTGCATCTGTAACGTGAACCACGTTCCAACCGTAACCTTTGAACCGCGCACCCACATCCTCGGTGAATGACACGTCCGCCGGGCCGTCCAGCGTGACGCGGTTGTTGTCGTAAATCCAGCAGAGGTTGGGAAGCTTCAAATGACCGGCGAGCGACGCGGCCTCGCTGCCCACGCCTTCCATAAGGTCGCCGTCACCGCAGAAAGCGTAAACGTTGTAATTGAATATCTCGAAGCCGGGACGATTGAAATTCGCCCCCAGCCACTTCGAGGCAATCGCCATGCCGACGCTGTTGCCGATCCCCTGTCCGAGCGGTCCGGTCGTGGTTTCTATGCCACCGGTTTGGCGGTATTCGGGATGTCCGGGAGTTCGGCTGTCAAGTTGGCGAAAGTTTTTGAGGTCATCCAGCGTGACGGCAAAATCGGCGTACGAATCATATTCCGGAGTAACACCGCGCACTTCGCACAAGTACAGCGTCGCATACAACAGCATAGAGGCGTGGCCGTTCGAAAGAACAAAGCGGTCGCGGTTAGGCCAAACGGGGTTGGCGGGATTGTAGCGCAGGAATCGCTGCCACAAACAGTACGCCACCGGAGCCAGCGCCATAGGCGCGCCTGGATGGCCGGAGTTCGCTTTTTGCACCCCATCGATTGCCAGGGTGCGGATGGTGTTGATACTCAGAAGATCCAACTGCTTGCTGGTCAGCAATGCCTGCTCACTCGCCACCATAGAAGATTCTCCCTTAGCCAGAGTTATCGGATTTGTATTTACGCGCCTGCGGTGACGCCGCTTTCAGCTATTAAGAACAGAAGAAAACTCCCACATCAGGCAGTTTACCAAGCTTTCGAAAGGCACGTGCGGACGACCATCCGTGAAGAAGGCAATTGCTTACTCGCAGACCCATCATCCGCAATGATCCCTACTTCTTTAGGATGACTGCGGCGGGACAAAGATGCATGTGAAAATGACGTCTTTTCGACAGCATCAGATTAAGGAGTTGACCTGCGGAATTGGCAGTGATGTACTTGATCGCAGATATCGAGGTTTAGGTATCAAGATTGCCCGCTCAGCAGCGTTCGCGGTCTTACCCTTGGCGCTGTTCGCACAACAGCAGGCCGATACTCCCTCTGCACGGACATCGCCCCAGGCCACCCAGCAGGCAACCTCAAAGCCTGCGATCCGGCCACCGAAATCCATCCAGTACAGAAATACGAAATATGGATTCACGTTTTCGCTGCCCACAACTTGGAAAGGATACTCGGTCGTCGAGGGTATTTGGAACGACGCTACTAACGCCGGTTTCCAAGGTCCTCAGATCACGCTGGTAAACCCTCGAACGACACCCGCAAAGCAGTATCAGGATATCTACATCCTGGTGTTTACCCACGCCCAATGGGATTCTCTCCAGGCAGGAGATTTCGCTGTCAGCGCCGCCTCGGTTGGCCCGGGAGAATTAGGACGCAATCGCAAATACGTATTTGCTGAGCCTCCGCGAATGATCGACTCGGATAGTTTGGGGCGGGAGGAAGTCGTGCAGATCATGCACGGCCATCCGTTGCACGCATTCTGATCGATGCACATCCAGGTTGCGCAGTCGAGTTGCAAAAGCCCGCAGTGGGATTCTAGCGCTTCATTAGCGCCAGGTAGCCTTGCTGGCTCTGGTAGCTCTTAGTCGTACTTTCGACGAACTTCAAGAATTGTCGCAGCTTCTCGCGTTCGGAAGGTTCCATATTGTCGAACTTCAGTCGGACGCCAAAGCTGGGATTGATTCGGGTGACAATACCGTTGAGGACCAGACCCTTAACCCAGATGTTCCCGTTAGCTACCCAGAGCCCGATCTCGAGTTTTACTCCGGTCTTGAGTGGGGTCGCAGTTTCGACGAAACCGCCGCCCAGGCTTGTGTTTGACAGGTTTCCCCAGACTGGCGTCGGCGAACCGTCGACACGCAACTCGACGGCGACAAAACACTTCATTCGCGGATAGCGCCGCCGATCCTGACCCCAGCAAGGAGTGAAAATGTCCGGTTCAAAAGGTGGCGTGGCTGCGGGCGTGTTGGCAGCTAGCGCCTCACGAGAAGTCTGGAGAGATGGCTGTGCTGCCTTTGCCGCCTCGCTCTTGATATTCCGCAAGGTCTCGCGCAACACTTGATCGCGGCGCGCGGGCTCAGCATCCCGGTAGGCCTGCAGAAGCTCTGCGAGATGGCTGATAATGTCCGGATCGGTCAGAAGCTTGGTCCAGTCCACTCCGGGCTTCGAAGTCTTGGTTTCAGTCATTTCGGTTGGTCGGCTCGATTTCGCAGATTCCCTGATTTCCCTGTGAAGAGGGTGAGGCAGGATTGCCGGCTGGACAAGATGACCGTGGTGCAGCCTATCCGTAACCAATAGCTGGTTACTGTTGCCTAACTCGTCCGCTGTGGGATAACGCAATTGCTAGAACCGTCAATCCACTCATCGCCAAGGGAAACCAAACCTGCGAAATCCAAGGCACTGGGATGAGAAACAACACATCCAGGTCGGTGAGTGAAGCGGGCCAGCGAACCGTGAGCCAGAGCCCAGCGTAGTAGGCGATATCCCACAAAGCAAAAACCCAGAGAAAGGCTGCCCACCGCGCGCTGGTGCTAGATTGCCGCAAGTAGCGTCACGCTAACCAGCATAATCATAGTGGCGGCTTCGCGGTAGACCTCAATGGTGAGCAGGCTCTGCGGAAATTGGGATATTGATTGCTCCTGGTGATAGTCCTCGGACGAATGCTGAAGCTCGGATAATGTTCCTCTGTATCCCGGCAACAGCCCAGTTGCAGCGCGCAAGTAGACGACCACCGCGGCCTCTACAAAGCCAAACGAGGCGGCGAAAATCGCAAGCGCAGTAAGTTGGCGCCAGTGCAGCAGCGACCGCTTGCGCCGAAATGCGGCGTAGGTGATGAATGGGATTAGTCCCAGCAGGTTTACCCACCACGGATGCGCCCAGATCTGAAGCTTCTCCATAGAGGAGAAATTCTAAACCGGCCGGCGGCCTGGTAATTCGAATCAGGCTCAGGCCGTCAAGTTGATCAGCTGCGAAACATTATTGGCGGCAAGGCTGCCGGCACTGCTGCTTCCTGGGAAGCCTGAGGTAAGAAACTGTGATCCAGTGTCGCGATGAGGACGATTATGGTGCGCCGTCAAGGGATGCGAACTCTGTAAATTTTGTTGGATCGTAGAGTACGCCTGCCGCGCGCTGCTTAGGTTTCCGGATTGCAGCGCCGAGCCAAGTGTATTCAGGTCTTGCGTCAACTGCAAGCTTTGTAGCCCTGACGTCGCGCTTGTGCCGGTTAAAGCGCCAAGGACCTGTTGAGCGCTGCTTAAATTGCCGGACTGCAAGGCCTGCGCGAGTTGTTGAAATCCGGTGTTTTGTTGCTGGCTCAAATTTTGCAGGTTGCTGGACTGCAATAGCGGGTTGGTGGAAGAGATCGCGGAGATAGACATTGATCAACTCCTTGGATACGTCGATGCTTTGCTGATTGCAATTTGCTGTCCAGAATCTTTCCCGCCGGCATCAGCTCAGGCTGCTGATTCTGCTGCGAACTCTGAACAGATCCATCGTTTTTCCTCTCCGAATCTAATCATCGAAAGGCAAGGGTTGCCGTGCACGAATGTGATCCGGCAAAAAATGCCTAAATCCTCGCCTCCATGTCCAGGAAATGACAAATTTTTTACAAACCTTTGACAGTCGCCCGGCCGCAACTTCATAACATTCTGCCCCACGGCCAGCGAGGTGCGATTGCTGCTGCGATCAGAATCTCTGGTTCAAAAACGTTTGCTTCATTTACAAAGGGAGAACAAAATGAAAACGCTTCATCCAATTCACGCAAAAGCTCTCGGCATGCGAATTCTTGCCGTAATTCCAGCGGTGGCGTTGTTCCTAGCCACCGCGTCTGCTGGGACCATCACCAAGATCGCGTCTACAATTCCGAGCAATGGCGACCTTAATCCTTATGGCGTGGCCCGCGTTCCGACTACTACCGGGTCGCTTACCAAGGGAAATATTTTAGTCAGCAATTTCAACAACAGCGCAAACCTGCAAGGAACAGGGACCACCATTGTGCAGATCAGTCCAAGCGGGTCGGTCACGCTGTTTGCCCAAATCGATGCCAACAACTTGCCCGGTCCCTGTCCCGGAGGCGTTGGCCTGAGCACCGCGCTGGTCGCGCTTCGCAGCGGATGGGTGATTGTTGGCAGCGTGCCGACCACCGACGGAACCTCGAACACCGTAATGGCGGGATGCCTGCTGGTCCTGAACAGCAGCGGCCAGGTCGCCGAAACATTTTACGGCTCGCTAATCAACGGTCCATGGGATATGGCGGCGGCTGATGCTGGTGATAACGCGAGCCTGTTCGTCACCAATGTTTTGAACGGCACCGTCGCTGGAGGCGGAAAGATTGTGCACGAAGGCACAGTTCTGCGCCTCGACTTGAACATTCCCCACGGGGCGATGCCTAACCTTGAACAGATGACAATCATCGCCTCCGGTTTCGCGGAACGAACCGATCCGGTAGCACTGGTCATTGGACCAACCGGGCTCGCTCTCAGCCAAAGCCACGATCCCGACGGACACAATCACGACCAGGTACTTTATGTAGCCGACACTTTGAACAACCGCGTCGTCGCCATCGACGATCCGCTGCAACGCAATAACTCAGGCGGAACGGGGAGGACCGTGACCGAGGGCGGCGCGCTGAATGGCCCACTCGGATTAGAGATTGCGACTAACGGAGACATCCTGACCGTCAACGGCGGCAACGGATATCTCGTAGAGACCAAAGTTATAGGTCAGCACGGACAGCAAATCAGTAAAGCGCTGCTTGATGACATAGGAAAACCGCCCGGCGTAGGCGCTCTGTTCGGTTTCACAGATGTCGCGGGCCAAGGCGTTTACTTCGTGGATGACAATGAAAACCAGTTAAATCTCTTCCATTGACGATTGGGTCTAACCGAGGGCGCGCCAGGCGCACATGGTGCGCCCAGCTAGCTTCCGAAGAGGAATAATCTCCCGTGTTGCTTCCGCACTTGTTCCTCCGTGAGAATTCTAATCCGCGACAAACTACATAGTCATCGAGCGTTCCGCATGAAGTCCTTGGTCCGATACGCATGCTAGAATCCATTTCTCTGCCCGAGGATTTTGTTCCATGGCCGACGCTGAAGCTCGCCAAAAAGCCGAAGATCACTATTATGCGGCTCTCGACTTGGTCGCTGAGGGCGAGCACGAGCGCGCCGTGGAGGAATATCAGAAGTCTCTCGAAGCTGATCCGACCTTCACCGAAGCCATGCACGGCCTCTCCCGCGCCCTGCAGGACCTCGACCGCTTGGACGAAGCGATTGCGACAGCCAAGCGTATAGCGGAAATCGATCCAGACGATGTCCTCGCTTACACCAGCCTGTCAGTTCTGTACCAGAAGAAAGGGATGATTCCCGAAGCCGAGGCGGAAGGCGCTAAAGCGCGGGTGCTGGGGTGGAAACAACAACTGAAGAAAGGCAGCTCCTAGCTGCTAGCTTCTAGCTCCTAGCTGGTGCACAAGGTGGGCCAGAAGCTAGCCAGAAGCTAGAGCTAGAAGCTCTACAACTCATACTTCTTCATCAGATGACGGAATGAGCGATAGGAAATCTTCAACAGGTCTGCGGCTCGCGTCTGAACTCCATTCGATTGCGATAGTGCAGTCAGCAGCAGCGACTTCTCGATGTCGGCTACGTACTTCTCCATCTCGATCCCTTCCGGAAGGGAACTCATGGTTCCATTAGTGGTCATGCTCGGAAACTCGGCGCCAGCAGCGGCCGCACGCGCCTTGGCTTTTTCCACGGGAAGTTCTACGTGCAATTCATCTTCGGTTTCTAAAGCAACGGCGCGCTCGATCGTATTCTCAAGCTGGCGAACATTGCCTGGCCATTCATAACTTGCCAACGCTTCGAACGAGTGGGCATTCACTCGTTGAATGCTCTTCCCTGCTCCGGGCGCGTACTTCTTGAGGAAGTGATTGACCAGCAGCGGAATGTCCTCGCGACGTTGGCGCAGAGGCGGCACTGAAACCGGAATTACGCTCAGACGATAATAGAGATCCTCGCGAAAAGTGTTTTCCGCCACCTGCCGGTCGAGATCGCGATTGGTGGCCGCGATGACTCGCACGTCAATCGGAATCTCATTGGTTCCTCCCACAGGACGCACTGTGCGTTCCTGCAACACCCGCAGCAGCTTGACCTGCATGGTCAGGCTCATTTCGCTGATCTCGTCGAGAAAAATTGTTCCCTGGTCCGCAACTTCGAATAACCCGCGTTTATTCTGATTGGCGCCGGTGAATGCGCCTTTCACATAGCCAAAAAGTTCACTTTCCAGCAGAGTTTCGGGAAACGCCCCGCAGTTGATCGAAACGAATGGCTCGGCCGCCCGCGGGGAACACACATGCAAAGCCCGTGCCACAAGTTCTTTGCCGGTTCCGCTTTCGCCATAAATCAGAACGGTGCTTTGCGTCGAAGCGACGGTGCGAATTGTCTGCTTCAGTTTTTCCATCGCGGGGCTGACGCCGACAATATTGTCCAGCGAGTTGCGAGTGGCAGCGTCGCGTTTGAACGCGAAGTTCTGTCGGTGCAACGCAACTTTCTCGAGAGCCCGTTTGATGGCAATCTTTATTTCATCAACTAATCCCGGAGACTTGCGGATGTAGTCCGTCGCACCGCCGGCTTTAACCGCTTGCACAGCCGCCTCATAATCGTCGACCGCTGTAATGAGAATGACGGCGGAATCAGGCGAAATCTGGTGCGCGTGGCGCAGCACCTCGATGCCGTCAATATTCGGCATCTTGATGTCGGTCACGATCACGTCGTAAAGAGCGCCATCGAGTTTTCGCTTCGCGGCCTCGCCAGAATTAGCGGTTTCAACTTTGTGGCCTTCGCGGCGCAGGGCGATGTCCAGCATTTCGCAAATGGAGCGCTCGTCATCGCAAACCAGAATATTACCCACGCGCTCCTCCTACTGCTGCTGCACTGATGGTTTCGAGCGCAGGGCTTTGTGCCTGCGTGGGAACTGCTTGCGGCCCGGCCAAAGTCTCGCCCACCGCGAATCGGCGCAAGCGCAATACAAACACGCTTCCCTGCCCCAGCTTGGAGCGGGCAAAAACCTTACCTTCGTGGGCCTGAACGATCTGGTACACGATGGCCAAACCCAGCCCCGTGCCACCTTCAAACTGCGACTGAAATGGCTCGAACACTTTTTCGATGAGTTGGGGGCTCATTCCCGGCCCAGTGTCGGCAAAATTGAGTTGCCAGTCTTCTCCGCTTGACTCCAGCGACACCGTGAGCGTGCCTCCCGCAGGCATGGCCCGCACCGCGTTTTCACAAAAATTCCAGAAGACTTGCTTGAGTTTGTCTCCATCCGCCGAAGCCCACGCTTCGCGCACGCCCAACTTTCGTTTTACTTTGATCCCGGAGTTCTGTGCCGCCAATCGATGCTCGAGCAAAGTGAGTGTGTCTTCTAAAAGCGGCAGCAGATCCACTTTGGCGAACTTGTATTGCCGGCCACGCGAATAGGCAAGGAAATCGGTGATGATGCTGTTAAGCCGCTCGGATTCCCGCGTGACAATCTGCAAAAGTTGGCGATGCTCGTCGCCCAAATCCGGGATGCCGGACAGCATGCTCACCGACCCGGCAATCGAGGTTAAAGGATTGCGAATCTCATGCGCGATAGCTGCGGCCAGCCTTCCTACAGCCGCTAGGCGATCTTGCATGCGGACTTCGCGCTCCAACCGCCGGATTTCTGTGAGATCGTCGAACGTGTATACGTAGCCCAGCGTGCCACGCTCGGGAATCGCGAGCGCGGAAACCAGCACGCGGAAGGTCTTGCGGTATCCGGTCGGCGCAATCAGACGAACTTCGCCGTGAGCTGGTTCACGATCTACCTGCGGCAGAGGATCGAGAAATAACCGCGAGACTGGTTGATCCAAAAGATCAGCTTCAGAACGCTCTAACAGTTTCTGCGCCGCAGTGTTGACCAGCGTAATGTGTCCGTCCATCCCCGTGGTGATCAAACCTCCGGTAATGGACTGAATGATGTTCTCGTGCAAAGCCTGCAGGTTTTCCAGCGCTCCGCTAGTGTCCTTGAGCTTTACGTCCACCTGTCGCAACTTGTTGGCCAGCAGACCTGCCAAATAAGAAACCGCGAGATAGCCAAACAAGTTCACGAAAATGATGGCCTGCAGCGCCTTCAGTTCCGGATGAGTAGTGGAGTACGAAGGAATAAGCCCGAAGTAAGTAGCCTCGAGGACGGCCACATAGAGAATGAATGCCAGCGCGGCCATCAGGTATGCCCAAACCCTGGGCAATAGAATGCAAGCCACGATGATGACCAGCGGGTAAAGAAAATTGAGCGAGCTGTCTACGCCGCCGGTGGCATAGACCACAAGGGTAACAAGCGCCAGATCGGTGAGCACCTGCAATACCGCTTGGATACGATATTCTTGCCAAAACGACAATAGCAACACATAAAAAATCGAGATCGTGTACCACAGCAGGATGGCATTGATGAACAGCCGCAGTGGCAAAGGCGTGGGAGCAAGCCGCGAGATGGCCAGCTCGATTCCCAAAAGAAATGTCAGGATCAGGATGCGAACCTTGACCAGCCAGGCCAGCCACAGCCGCTCATCGAACATAGATTGCATGCCTGATCCAATTTCCTTGGTAGTAACGCATGGGCGGAGTGATTGGTTGCCGCACTCCGCCCACGATTTTTTTGTGCTATCCAGCCAACTTGGCGATCATCGAGAACAGCGGCATATAAAGCGAAATGACGATGCCACCGACTGCGACGCCCAGAAACGCGATCAAGAGCGGTTCCAGCATAGCCAGCATGTCCCGGGTTGCTGCATCAACTTCGTCTTCGTAGAAATCTGCGATCTTCTGTAGCATCGCATCCATGGCGCCAGTGGCTTCGCCCACGCCAATCATCTGCGTAACCATACTCGGGAACACTCCCGATTCGCGTAGCGGATCGACGATGGTACGACCTTCTTCAATAGCCTTGCGCACTCTCATCAGGGCTTCTTCAAGCACGGCGTTCCCTGAAGTTCTAGCAGTGATGCTCAGGCCCTCGAGAATGGGTACGCCGGACGTGATCAGTGTACCCAGCGTACGAGTGAAGCGCGCCACGGCGATCTTGCGCATCAGCATGCCAAGGATAGGCATTTTCAGCAGTGCCAAGTCCAGGTAGTAGCGCCCTTTAGGATTCTTGCGAATCTGCTTAATGCCAAACACCAACGCTACAGCGCCCACGATGAAGAACCACCAGAACTGGCCCACGAATGCACTCAGGCCCATCACGATGCGTGTGGGGAGCGGCAAAGACACTCCCAATCCGGCAAAAAGGTTGGCGAAAATGGGCACGACCCACTTCAGCAGCGCGCCCACGACCAGGATTGCGATACTGATGACCGACACCGGGTAGATCAAAGCGGACTTCACCGCTCCACGCAGTTTCACAGCCTTTTCGACGTACTGCGCGAGGCGCTGCAGAATGATGTCGAGAATACCGCCGGTCTCGCCAGCTTCGATCATGTTGGTGGAAAGATCGTCGAAGACCTTGGGATATTGCCGCATGGCATTGGCCAGGGTCGAGCCGCCTTCAACCGTGGTGCGCACGCCGGTGAGCGTCTTCTGGAATGCCTGATTCTCCTGGTTAGCGGCCAGGATTTCCAGACACTGCACCAGGGGCAATCCGGCATCGATCATGACGGAAAATTGGCGGAAGAAAATGGCGATTTCTTTAGTTTTGACCTTGCCCGAGCCGAAGGTGGGCATGGCAAACTCTTTGCCTTTTTCCCGGATGGATCCCGCGTTGATACGCTCCTTGCGGAGCTGAGCGGCTAACGCCTGTTTGTTCGGCGCCGCCCGCTCGCCGCTGACTTTCTCTCCGTTTTCGCTCTTCCCAGAAAATGTGAAAACTGGCATGTGACCATCTCCTTACTTCTTAGCGTTGCTTGCGTTGCATCAATTGGCTCAGCACCCGATTACTCCTGCTTAAATCGAATTAGTGCTTTCCAGTTGCCGCACTCTTAGCCCCGGTTGCGGTCTGGTTGCGGTTCAACAATCCGGCCCCGCGATTGATCATTTCCTGCAATTCGTCCATGTTGCTCGAGCGCGCCATGGCTACTTCCATGGTGATTTGTTTCTGGAAATAAAGCGTGGCCAGTGCCTGATTAAATGTCTGCATGCCGAACTTGTCCTGACCCGACTGCATCGACGAGTAAATCTGGTGAATCTTGTCTTCGCGAATCAGGTTGCGCACGGCCCCGTTGGGTACAAGAATTTCCATGGCCATGGCACGGCCTTTACCGTCGGCGCTGGGCAGCAGGCTTTGACACATGATGCCTTCGAGCACCAGCGACAACTGCGCCCGGATCTGCGGCTGCTGGTGCGCTGGGAAAACATCGATGATGCGGTTAATGGTCGATGATGCGGAGTTGGTGTGCAGCGTACCGAAGGTGAGGTGACCGGTTTCGGCAATACGCAGAGCCGATTCAATCGTCTCCAGGTCACGCATTTCGCCGATCAGCACCACATCGGGATCTTCGCGAAGTGCGGCTCGCAGCGCGTCAGTGAAGCTCTTGGTGTCCGCATGCAGTTCGCGCTGGTTGACCACGCAATTCTTATTCATGTGCACGAATTCGATGGGGTCTTCGATGGTAAGAATGTGGTCGTGCCGCTCGGTATTGATTTTGTCAATCATGGCGGCAAGGGTAGTGGATTTGCCCGATCCCGTCGGGCCCGTGACCAACACCAGGCCGCGCGGCTTGTCGCACATCTTGCTGACTACCGCGGGAAGGCCCAACTGGCTAAACGATTTGATTTCGAAGGGAATGAGACGGAAGACGGCCGAGGTTGCGCCGCGCTGATTAAACACGTTGGCGCGAAAACGAGCCAGGCCTTTCAGTCCGAAAGAAAAATCCAGTTCCAGATTTTCTTCGAAACGATGTTTCTGAGAATCGGTCATGACGCTATACGCCAACTGCTTAGTCTCAGCCGGCGTCATTTGCGGCAGGTCCAGTGGCACCAGGTGCCCGTGTACGCGGATCTGCGGTGGCGAATTCGTAGTAAGGTGAAGATCGCTTCCCGACATCTCCAACATTCGTTTCAGCAGATCACTCAATGCAAGCGACATCTTTTATTCCCTTCCTTTGTGAACTTAGTGAATGGTTTCGCGAGCCACTTCTTCGAGCGTAGTCATGCCCGCCGCAACTTTGATCAGCCCGCTGCGGCGCAAAGTAATCATTCCGCGTTCAATCGCTTTTTTCTTCAATTCGACCGCGGATGCTCCGACCAGAACCAACTCCCTGATTTCGTCATCCACTTCCATGACTTCGTACAAACCACAGCGGCCCTTGTAGCCGGTGTTGTTGCAGACACCGCAGCCTTTGCCTTTCTGGATCTTTACCGTCTTGGCTTCCTCCGGGCTGAAGCCTTCTTCGATCAGCGTCTGATAGGGCACGTCGACGGTCTCCGTGCATTCCTTGCAAACACGGCGGACCAGACGTTGTGCGCAGATCAGGTGAACCGAGGTCGCCACCAGGAAAGGTTCAATACCCATGTTCATAAGCCGGGTAATGGTTTCGGGCGCGCCGTTGGTGTGCAGCGTAGAGAGAACCAAGTGTCCGGTAAGAGCAGCCTTAATCGCGATTTCAGCAGTTTCAAAGTCGCGAATTTCGCCGACCAGAATGATGTTCGGGTCCTGCCGCAGAAAAGCGCGCAAGGCGGTCGCGAAATTCAGCCCAATCTGCTCTTTCATCTGCACCTGGTTGACCCCAGCCAACTGAAATTCGACTGGGTCTTCCGCCGTCATGATATTGGTGTCGGGTTTATTTAATTGAGAGATCGAAGAGTACAACGTATTGGTTTTGCCTGATCCGGTCGGTCCGGTCACCAGCACCATTCCGTAGGGCTTCAGAATGGCTTTCTCAAACTTGGTCAGAGACTCTGGCTCGAATCCAAGCTTGGTCATATCCAGACGCAGGTTTTCTTTATCCAACAAGCGGAGCACGATTTTCTCTCCCCACAAAGTGGGCAGGGTGCTGACGCGGAAATCGAGCTGCTTTTTGCGCCCGCCAATATTCATCTTCAGCATGATGCGGCCGTCTTGCGGCAGGCGCTTCTCGCTGATGTCCAGCTTCGACATGATTTTTACGCGCGAAATAATGGCGTCTTTCAACTTCAGCGGCGGCGTCATGATGCTCTGCAGAACACCATCAATACGGAAGCGCACGCGGAATTCTCTTTCGTACGGCTCCATGTGAATGTCGCTGGCCCCGCGTTTCACCGCATCGGTTAAAACCAGGTTCACCAACTTGACGATGGGAGCTTCATCAGCCGCGCGCTCTAAGTCCGCCAGTCCTAGTTCTGCCTGGTCAGCCTGCAGTTCGACGTCGGATTCATCCATCTCCGACATCGACAACATCACTTGCTCAAGATCTTCTTCCTTCGTGTTGCCATAGGCCTTGTCAATGCCTTCGAGAATCGAACTTTCCGACGCAACTACCGGCTCAATGTTGAAACCAGTCATGAACTTGATATCGTCCATGGCGAACACGTTGGTCGGATCCACCATCGCGATCGTCAGAGAAGCACCAACACGGCTCAGCGGCAGAATTTGATAACGCTTCGCAGTTTCAAACGGAATCAGCTTGACCACTGCGGGATCAATTTCGAAATAGGAAAGATTGATGGCGGGAACGCCGTACTGTCGCGAAAGAAAATTCGTGACGTCTTCATCAGTCAGGAATCCCAACTTCACCAAGGCGGCGCCCAGGCGAACATTGGTTTCCTTCTGAGCCTTCGTTGCTTGTTCCAACTGCTCTGGGGTTATGACCTTCTCTTTGACAAGAAGATCACCCAGCCGTTGAGACATACCTCGATCTCCTATCTGAGCGGCAGAGGGATGACGTCGACTTCACTTTGGTCGCGCGGCATCGCTGCGTTTTAGGGGGACGATTGCAGCCTATCGCGTTGACACAAATTGTCACAGCACAAGCGTTACTTCAAAAGTAACTTTGGTACTTGTACCGTCCGCGAGGAAACGCATAACGCCTTTGTACAGCGCGAAATGCCCGACAGGAGCGCTTTTGTAGAATGAAGACGTACCAACGTGCATGGACTTAGGTAAGTTCATCGGTAGGCCGCAATTAGCAATTTCGTTCTATTAAAGGTGTCTAACAAGACTCGCTACACACTGAAGCTGTAGACATGACGGCCCCCAACAAACAGATCCGAGCCTACTACCACGCGCTGTACAGCGTCTGGGGGCGACAGCACTGGTGGCCTGCTCGCAACCGCTTCGAAGTTATAGTCGGCGCCTATCTCACCCAGAATACGTCGTGGAAGAATGTCGAGATCGCCCTGCGTCAGTTGCGCACTGCGCGCCAACTGCATCTGGCCGCCATACGCACCATTCCCCTGGATCAACTGGAAGTGTTCATTCGACCAGCCGGATATTTCCGGCAGAAAGCCGCCCGCCTGAAAACCTTTGTCGCATTCGTCGACCAAGCTTACGGAGGTTCCCTGCAGCGCCTGTTCGCGCAACCTACCGACAAACTCCGCAAGGAATTGCTCGCACTGAATGGAGTTGGGCCTGAGACCGCGGATTCCATCCTGCTGTACGCCGGACAGCATGCGGTCTTTGTGGTGGATGCTTATTGCCGACGAATCTTGGAACGCCACGGAATCGCTGACGCGAAAATGAGCTACGAAGAACTACGCGAACTTTTTGAGCAATCCTTGAGCGAGGTCGCCGAAGCACCTGCAAAAGTGACTCGAACATCCGAAACAGCGATTCCCTCGCTCGCGCATTCTCCCAGCGCCATGAGCCTGGCGCGCCGCTCCCCACTGGCTCAGATATATAACGACATGCACGGACTTATTGTGGCCACCGGAAAACAATACTGTTTGAAAGCAGAACCTCGCTGCCAACATTGCCCACTGCGAACATTTCTACCCGAGGACGGACCTGCCGTGAAACCCGTCTAACTCCCGAATGATGGGGTCATCAGGAGATCATCACGTTCGACCACGCGCCCGCTTATAATGAGCCAAAGACGCTGTATCAGTAGCCGACGCAAGGAAAACATGTCTGCTCCCGATCCAATACGACCTCAGCAAAAACCGTCTAGTCGGAAGAAAGTCATAATCCCGCTGGCAGTGGGTATCGCCCTGCTTTTCGGTATTTTGCTTTCGCTGACCTCTTTTGATTTGCCTTTAAATCCCGACACCAACCAGCAGTTACTGTTTTTTGCTTCGCTGTCCGCGCTGATCTTCCTTTTATTCGTGGCCTTGACGTTCGTGCTGGCCCGTAACCTGTTGAAGCTTTTTGCCGAGCGCAGGCTGGGCGTTCTGGGATCGAAATTCCGCACGCGTCTGGTAGTGGGCAGTCTGTTGCTTTCGTTCCTTCCCGTCATCGGCATGTTTTTCTTCGCATACGTGCTGATGAACCGCTCGATTGATAAATGGTTTTCCAGTCCGGTGGAGGAAGTGCGGCGTGACACGGCCACGATGGCGTCGCTGCTCTCGAAGTACGTGGCACAAAACACGCGAGCCGAAGCCGAAGCCATAGCCGCCGAGCCAGGGACGCAATCTGCCTTTGCCAGCCATAATTTTTCCGCGGTTAGCAAGGAGTTTCAGCGCCACGCGCCGACTCTGCAAGGGGGATTCGCGCTGGCGATTGTTGATGGGAACGCCGAAACCAGTTTCAACGCTCCTCACCCGTGGGCGCAACTCAAGCCCGTGCTTCCTCTCGATCGGCTGCGGTCGGAAACTGCAATTCCTTTTACCTGGCAAGGGACCGATTACATTCTCGGAAGCGCTTCGGTCGGTAATGACGGCGTAATTCTTGTGGGCGTGCCTTTGCCAAAGCAATTTTCTGAAACTGTCAAACAGGTGGAAACGAGCCAGCAGCGCTATCTTGACCTCGCCCGCGAGCGCAGATTGGTTCGACGAACTTATATGGAGGTCTTGCTTCTACTCACTGTGGTGGTTCTTTTTGCCACGACGTGGTTCGCACTATTCCTATCCAAATTAGTAACCCGCCCCATGGTCGCGCTTGCCGAAGCCACGCAGGAGATTTCTCGCGGACGGCTCGACTACCGCGTCGAAGTCCGCGCCGCCGATGAAATCGGCGATCTCGTGCACTCTTTCAATCGCATGGCTGAGGAACTGGAATCCAGCCGTCGCCAGCTTGAAGCCTCAAGCCATGAACTTGGCGCAGCGAACGTCGCATTGGAACAACGGCGTCGTCACATCGAAACTATTTTGGAGAGCATTCCCAACGGCGTGCTTTCGTTGAATGCAGAACGGCGCGTCACACATGTCAATCATGCGTTGCTTCGACTGTTTCATCCCTCAGGCGTCGAGTCTGGCACGCCAGCCGTCTTGATCGGCGCGCCGCTGCGAGATGTTTTCGCAACTGAGGTCCTCGCAGACCTTGAACCGCTTCTGCGCCGCGCCGACCGCATGGGCACGACAACCACGCAAATGGATATGGTCGTTCAAGCAGCAACACTCAGCGTCGCAGTTACGGTTGCGACTCTCAAGCACGAGGAACAGGGCCTGGGATATGTCCTCGTCTTCGAAGATCTCTCCGAATTACTCAAAGCGCAGAAGCAAGCCGCATGGCGCGAAGTGGCGCGGCGGGTAGCACATGAAATCAAGAATCCACTGACCCCCATTGCGCTCTCTGCAGAGCGTATCCGACGCCATCTTCAACGATCCACGCCTCCCGACGCCGCTTCGCTGCAAGTACTCAATAGCTGCGCCGATACCATCGCGGGAGCTGTCGAAACGGTGCGCTCGCTGGTCGACGAGTTCTCCACTTTAGCTCGTTTCCCAACCGCCCAGCCGCAATCGGCCAACATCAATTCCATTGTGAATAACACTCTCGCAATGTTCGATGGGCGTCTGGATAACATTCGTGTGCGGACCTCTTTGTCGCCTGAGTTGCCCAACGTGATGGCCGATCCTGAAGCCATCAAGCGAGCCCTGGCTAATCTGCTCGACAATGCCGCAGAGGCAATGCAGAATGCGATGTTTCGCGAAATCGAGATTTCGACCGCGCTGGTAGCCACGCGCGACGTGGTGGAGATCACCGTCGCCGACACCGGTCATGGCGTCACCCGCGAACTGAAAGAAAGACTGTTCCTGCCATACTTCTCCACCAAGAAACGTGGCACGGGCCTTGGGCTTGCGATCGTGCACCGCATTATCGAAGACCATCACGGCTCCATCCGCGTAGAAGAGAATAAGCCCGTCGGCGCGCGCTTCGTGGTGGAACTACCGATTGTGCCGGATGCCGTCCCCGTCGCCTCGATCAACCATGCATAACATTCTTATCGTTGATGACGAACCCACCATCCGCCAATCGCTCAAGGGCGTGCTGGAAGACGAGGGATTCAAAACATCGCTAGCCGAAAGCGGTGAAGCTGGTTTGGAAAGCATCAGCAAAAATACCTTCGATGTAGTGCTGCTCGATGTGTGGCTGCCGGGAATTGACGGCCTCGAAACCCTGGAAAAGATTCGCGAAAAAGAAAATGCTCCCGAGGTCATCATGATTTCGGGGCATGGCACGATTGAGACCGCGGTTCGCGCCACTAAACTCGGCGCTTACGACTTTCTGGAAAAACCACTCTCGATCGATAAAACCCTAATCCTCATCAAGAATGCAATTGATGCCAAGCGGCTGCGCGAGGAAAACCGCGAACTCAAGAAACAGCTTGTTCCGAAAAGTGTCATAGTCGGCGATAGTATTCCGGCGAAAGCACTGCGCCAGCAAATTCAGATAATGGCTCCGACCAACGGCCGCGTTCTCATCTTCGGAGAGTCAGGCACGGGCAAAGAACTGGTGGCCCACGCCATTCACGCGCAAAGCTTGCGCAAGGAAGAGATGTTTGTCGAGGTAAACTGCGCGGCTATTCCTGAGGACCTAATTGAAAGCGAGCTCTTCGGACATCGCAAAGGATCTTTCCCCGGAGCCACCGGAGACAAAGAAGGGACATTTCAGAAAGCGCATGGCGGCACGCTTTTTCTTGATGAAATCGGCGACATGAGCCTGAAGACGCAATCAAAAGTTTTGCGGACGCTCGACGAGCAGCGGTTTGTCCCGGTCGGCAGCGACGAGCCAATCACCGTTGATGCCCGGGTGATCGCGTCGACCAATAAAGATTTGGAAGAAGAGATCTCACGAGGAAACTTCCGCGAGGATTTGTTTTATCGTCTCAATGTCATTCCTTTTTCGGTGCCGCCACTTCGGGAGCGCAAGGAGGATGTTCCGCTGCTGGGGCGTCATTTTCTGAAGGAATTTTCTGTGACCTATGGGCGGCGCCCGCGCGAAATAAGCGATGACGCCATCGATACGCTCATGCGTTATTCCTGGCCAGGCAACGTGCGGGAATTACGCAATGTGATTGAGCGCATCGTGATTATGAACCCGACCACGATTCGCTTTGAGCGCAAGCATCTGCCTCCACTGGTGCATCGCGATGGCACGCGACGCACTGCAACGGCCGAATTCTCCACGCTGCATCAAGCTCGCGCCGCCTACGAGCGCGACTATATCCTGAAAAAATTGGACGAGAACCACGGCAATGTGAGCCGTACCGCGGAAGTGCTGGGGCTGGAGCGAAGCCATCTTTACCGCAAGATGAAAACGTTGGGTATTGCGCCCAAAGAATAACGTAGAACGCGCGGCTTAGCGCTTGATCATGTGAATTTCAGTCCCGTTCTTCAGGAACTTCACTTCGTCCATCAACTGCGTGATCAGATATACGCCGCGTCCGTGCCCGGCGAAGATGTTCTCCCCGACTATCGGGCTGGGAATTTTTGTGGGATCGAAACCGTTACCCGGATCGCGCACCACGATCAGCAGACTTCGATTCCGGTCGCAAGCCACATCGCATTCGACGATTTTTGAAGGGTCGGACTTGGCTCCATGAACCACCGCATTGGCGAGCGCCTCAGAAAGTGCCAGTTCAATCTCGTGCTCCTTGCCCTGGGCACAGTCTTTCTCCCGAAGCGATGTCATGATTCGCTGCACAACCGAATCCACCGCTGCTTTATCCGCAGACAATGTGACCTGGAGCTTGAACAGCAAGTGGTTCGCCAGAAAGTCGAACGCTGGTTCGGAATGGTTAGGCATTAATCGAGGTCTGAGCCGCAAGCTGACCTGTGCAATTCTACAGAGGAATCCAGACCTGGGCAATCTAACATCTTCGCCCTTTAACTTTTTGCCGGATGAGTTAATAACTCCAACTGACGGCGCCAGTCCAGTTCGTCGATAAATGAATGTGACTCGCGCCAGTCCGGACTCACTTTTACAAAAAGCTCCAGAAAGACCCGAGTGCCAATCATTTTTTCAATCTGCAGGCGGGCGGCCGTGCCAATTTTCTTCAGCATCTGCGCCTGCTTGCCGATGAGAATCCGCTTCTGCCCTTCCCGCTCGCAAAAAATCGCCGCGGCAATTCGCGTAAGCTTTGCTCCCTCCTCAAATTGTTCAACCAGCACCGTGGTCGCGTACGGAACTTCTTCACTGGTCGCGTGTAATACCTGCTCACGAATGATTTCTCCAACCATGAAACGCGTAGGCTGATCGGTGACTTGGTCCGCTGGAAAGTAGCGCGGGCCCTCGGGCAAGGCCGCTATGACCTTCTCCAGCAAAAGATCTAAACCCTCTGGCTTACGAGCCGACAGTGGAATGACTTCCTTGAACCCATGGAGCCGGCTGTATTCATCGATGATGGGTAGCAGCTTGTCTTTCTGATTTCGCAGCAAGTCAATTTTGTTCAGGAGCAGGAAAACCGGAGTTCCTGATTTCTTGGCTATTTCGAGCACGGCCTCATCCTCCCGACTGAATTTGCGGGTCACATCGACAATCAGCAAAAGCAAGTCGCAGCCTTCCAGCGCCTCGCGCACTTCAGACATCATCTTACGGCCCAGCGAAGTATCCGGCTTATGCACGCCGGGCGTATCGATGAGGACAATCTGTCCACCAGCTTTTTTCTTTTGCGCAGGCACTTGCACTACGCCCAAGATGCGATTGCGCGTGGTCTGCGGCTTGGGGCTGACGATAGCCAGTTTTTGCCCCACAAGCGCGTTAAGCAGCGTCGACTTGCCGGCGTTAGGACGGCCAAGAATGCAAACGAATCCGGAGTGAAAGGCCATAAGAGTAGGCTACTAGCTTCTAGCTTCTAGCTTCTAGCTTCTAGCTTCTAGCTTCTAGCTTCTAGCTTCTAGCTTCTAGCTTCTAGCTGCTAGCTGCTAGCGGAAAACTAGAAGCCAGTAGCTAGGAGCTAGCAGCTAGAAGCGTCTTCAAATCAGGCGCATCTGTTTTGGTTGGACTACCGAAATTCGCACTCGCTCAACTCGCCTGTCGGTTGATTCGAGTACTTCAAAGCGCAAACCGTCTTCTTCTATCACCTCGCCCTTTTGCGGAATGCGGCCTGCCATCTCACTCACCAATCCCGCCACTGTAGCCGATTCTTTGCCCTCGGGACGCGTGCCCAGCAACTCGTCCAGGCGATCGACATCCATGTTTCCGGGCACAATGTATGAGTGGTCGTTCTCCCGCACGACTTCTGCTTTCTGGTGTTCATCGTCAATTTCACCGACAATTTCCTCAACCAAGTCCTCAATCGTGACCAGTCCCGCAACCCCACCGTACTCATCAACCACAATAGCCATGCGGATATTATTTTTCTGCATCTCCCGCAAAAGCTCGCTTCCCAGTTTGCTTTCGGGCACGAAATAAACATCTTTGCGCATGACCGTGTCAACGGTGCGAGTGCGGGCTTCGGTGTCTGGTACCTGCAAGACATCTTGCGCGTAGACGATTCCTTTTATGTTGTGAATGGTTCCTTCGAACACAGGAACCCGCGAGAACGGTTTCATGCGCAGCAACTCGATGAACTGCTCGACCGTGGTATCGGTGGGAACGGCCACGATTTCTGGCCGCGGCTTCATGGCTTCACGCACAGTTTTTTCGCCGAACTCCACCACCGACTGAATCATGTCGCGATTGCTTTCGTCTAAAATGCCTTCTTCCTGACCAGCTTCAATCAGCGCGTCCACGGCTTCAGCCTGGCTTTCCGGTTGTTCGTCAGCATGTTCCTTGGTCAAAGAAGCTACTGATTCAAGAAATCCCAATACCAGAGTCACTGGCAAAACCAAATAGATAAGGAGACGTAAGACAGGCACCCAAGCGACCAGCCATCGCCCCGAAGAGCGCGAGAAAAAAACAAAGGGCAGAAAACGATTAAAAATAATCACGATCAGGATCAGGGCTAAGCGTCGCCTGCAGAATTTCATAAATGCTCCATGCGCGGTCGCGAAAAACAGTGAAACCGACCAGCATGGCGATCGCGGCGGTAGTCATTTGCGTAAGCACTGCCATCGACACCGCCGCACGCCCGCGGCTGACGCCAAGTCTGGGCTCGACATCGTGTTCGAAAGCATCAATGTTGACCTGAAACTCGCGGGAGAGGAACTTGCCAATCTCAGCGTAAAGGCGGTCTACGTAAGACACCAGGGTAAGCACACCGAGCAGCACCAGCAGAATGATGGCGATGACGTAATTCATGGTGACGCCCGTTTGCGCCCGCGTTTGGTGCTCGCTGGCCGCACACTTCTTTCGATCAATCCTACGGGCAGTCCGAGAGACTTCCGCAAACGCGCTTCTTCGCGTTCCATCTCACCGTTGTCGAGTTCGTGATCGTATCCCGCAAGATGCAACATCCCATGTAAAACCAGAATTCTGATCTCCTCCGCTGCTGTATGCCCAAGTCGACGCGCATTCTGCCTTGCGATCTCCGCGGAAATCGCCACATCTCCTGCAAACCTCGATGCCAATCCAGTCATTGCAGGAAAAGACAGTACATCCGTCGGCTTATTCTTCCGGCGAAAACGATGATTCAACACCTGCAATTCCCGGCTGCTGGTCACGAGCACGCTGACTGCACCTCGCACTCCGCTTGCCCGACGGGCGCGTGCTACAAACTTGGCAAGCTCAAGCTCGCTCAATCCAGCGACCGGTCGTTGAATTATCACCAAGCTCTTCCCTTCAAGTGTTCATGCAAATAAACAGGAGGGCCAATACCGCAGCCCTCCCGCGTGTCGTCTCGATTTTATTCCTTCGCTTGTGCTTCCGGAGACATGGCGATGTCCTTCTGCAAAGGCGGAATCTCCGACCCATTGGTTTTGCCGTTCACGCCAGCCTTCGGTTCGAGCAGCGACAGTTGCTGTTCCGCCAGCTTGTTCTTGTGTTCGTCGTAAGCGCGAATGATGCGCTGCACCAGGTGATGCCGAACCACGTCGCCCTCATCGAAATGAACGAACGTCAGTCCCTCGACGCGCTTCAATATGTCCACCGCCTCCAGCAGGCCGCTACGGCGAGCATTGGGCAAGTCGATCTGCGTGACGTCGCCGGTGATCACCGCCTTGGAATTAAATCCCAGACGAGTCACGAACATTTTCATCTGCTCCGAAGTGGTGTTCTGGGCTTCGTCCAGAATTACAAAGGAATCGTTCAATGTGCGGCCGCGCATGAACGCAATCGGCGCGATCTCGATAACATTTTTCTCCAGATAGCGATCGACCTTCTCCGGATCAAGCATGTCGTAAAGCGCGTCGTAAAGCGGACGCAGATACGGATCAATTTTGTCCTGCAATGTTCCCGGGAGGAATCCCAGCCGTTCACCGGCTTCCACCGCCGGCCGCGCCAGAATGATCCGGTTCACCCGTTTCGCCAGCAACGCCGAGATAGCCATCGCGACCGCCAGGTAAGTCTTGCCCGTGCCTGCGGGTCCGATGCCAAATACCATGTCGTGATGCTCAATGGCTTCGACGTAGCGTTTTTGATTAAGGCTCTTGGGCTGAACCGTCCGCCGTCCGAATGAGCGCTGCCGTCCCGCTTCCGCAAGTCCACGCAGGCTAGCTTTGGGATCCGCAATCAGAACCCGCAACATGCTATTCAGGTCGCCATTGTTGAATGTATGTCCAGCGCGCTGCAGATGGTTGTAATCGGAAAAAACCTGCTCGGCGCGGGCAACATCGCGGGCCGCACCCTCTAGTTCAATAGAGTTCGAGCGCAGGTCGATGTTGATGTTCAGACCATCTTCGAGCACATGCAGATTTTCGTCTCTGGTACCGAACAGGGTTTCTATGTGAGGAGTAATCTCGATGCTTTTCTTCATTCAGTTTTGGCGAATCCTTCCCTCGCCAGTCCGGTCTATGTTGCCGTGCTACTGCTTAGATGCGTCGCTGCGATAGGGGCACCAATGCCCGATTAGTAGCGACAAAAATTTTCTCTCTGCTGATGGAGCCAACCGGAATGCTCGCGCTCTAAGGGGCAAGCGACTGCCATTGTTGTAAGGGTACCCCCAGCGTCTGACAGGAGTCAATGGTGCAAAGTAATTCAGTAAGTCCTTGAAGGCCGATAAAGATATCAGCCAAGCGAAGCGTGATTTGCTGCATATCCATTTGACCCGCCGTAACTTACTCCCGTAGAATAGCTACTCGTAGCAATCAACATTTCCCTGCTGAAGCTTGGAAAAACCCATAGAACGAAGGTAAACGAACTAGAT
The DNA here is from genome assembly GCA_963770465.1 of uncultured Acidobacteriota bacterium. Taxonomy (GTDB): domain Bacteria; phylum Acidobacteriota; class Terriglobia; order Terriglobales; family Acidobacteriaceae; genus JABDBE01. The sequence continues at coordinate 216,563 of CAVYQB010000034.1, read as the reverse complement.
GGCAAATCATTTTTCGGCGTTGAAACGCGCCCGTCAGACTGAAAAGCGCACCGTCCGCAACCGCGCCAACGCCTCCCGCCTCCGCAGCATTCTGCGCGATCTGCGCGAGTCGCTTGCCAAAGGCGACAAACAGGCAACCGAACCGACTTTCCGGCAGACCGTCTCTGCGCTCGATAAAGCAGTTCAGAAGGGCGTGCTCCATGCCAACACGGCATCCCGGTATAAGTCCCGTTTGAATGTCCGTTTGAACGCTACCGCGAAGAAGTAGCAGTTAGCCGATTTCACAGCACAACGCCGAAGTATTCTGTAAGCGCCGCCCGCCACTCTTCATCCGATGTCAGTGGTCGTTCCTCTTTCGTCCCGTTGTTAGTGAATATCAGCTTCCGCTCGGCCACCGTAATTCTGCCGCCGAATGTGGCCACTGAACAAATACTTTTGTGGGTAAATGGCGACTCGGGCGACGTCTGATGGTAGCGGCACATAGCTGCAAAGTCGTTCAGACTTCGCGGTGTCAAAGTAAAAGAATATTGCCGCTTCCAGGCCGCATCGCGGTCCGCCCTCTGCATACAGAGCGAGTCCGCGCAATCCGCTACACGATAGATCCAACCATCCTGTTGCTGCTCGGCGCCGGGCCGCAATTGGAGCGGCTCAAGAAACGAATCGCCGAATCCGACGTCTGCCAGCCATGGTTCCTCCAGATCAACGCGTAATGCAAGATGATCGAACTCCGGACTCTCGCTGCCGTCGTCGCGGGGCACGCGAGCCGAGAGCAGAGTGACCTTGAATCCTATTTCACGCAGCAAGCCGGCAAACGCCCCATTCAGTTCGTAGCAAAAGCCGCCGCGTCGCCGCTCCACAATTTTTTGGATGAAGGCGTCGTCCTCGCACACAATCTTTCGGCCCAGAGCAATGTCAAGATTCTCGAAAGGCACGCTCAGCATGTGCGCCCGATGCAAGTCGCGCAGCACATCTTTGGTGGGAGCAATTGGCCCGGTATACGCGATGCGGTCGAGATAGGCGGGAACGTTAAGCATTGCGGACTGCCCGAGCTCGCTTGCGGAAAATGGGGGCTGACGTCGAATATCAGCGCCTAGCGGCTGAATAGACTGCTGGAAATACTCGATTCGTATCAGGATACGCCTTCAGGCATATACCGTAACCCGCTGAAAATGGTTACGGCTTTAGCCGCTGCAGTTCGATGTTCCTCTCGTGAATAGCATTTTCCCGCAGCCTCTAAACTAAACCTTCAGCCACTTGTGGCATGCCTGAAAAGGTTGTGGAAAACTCCGAAATTGGCGGCTGGCAGCCTTGAAGGGGCGCGGCTTCAGCCGCGCCTTATACCGTTTTCAAAGACTTACGGCACGGCTGGGAAGCCGTGCCCCTTCAAAACTCCGACGCCCAGAGTTTTTCCGCAACCTCTGAAGGCATACCGTAATACGAATCAATATTTTTTCAGCAAACTGTCCCTAAACTAACTACCTTTAGACGGGCAACTCTTCCTGCATCCAGCCCGCTTCTGGCTTGGGTTCGGTTGTCAGGTCCAGCACTAACTTCTCCAGCACCATTCGTTTGCTTGGCGGATTCGAGCGCAATGCCAGATCTGTTTTTGCCACCAGCCGGATAGCGCGAGTCAACTCTCGTTTCGATTTGTAACGCCGCGCTTGTCTGATGATGTCGTCTGCCGCAAACGGCGGCACGCGAAAGCCCTGCCACAGCGCTGCCCACAGCATGCGCTGATCGCGCACATTTCGCTCGAGAATCACCAGCATCTGGCGAAAAGTCTTGGCCAACATATAAAGATGTCCAATAGCAGCCTCGTCGCCTTCGCCCGTGCTCAGAATCGCGTCCAGCATTTCGAGGGCGCGGACGCGGTCCTTCGCAGAGATTGCGTCGGTCAACTCATACAGAGATCTTTGCTTTGCCGCCAGCACCATGGTCTCGACATCGCCCAGCGTGATGCGTTTCTTTTCGCCCACGTACAGCATCAACTTTTCCAGTTCGTTCGAAACCATCATCATGTCGCCGCCGAGAGCGTCGACCAGTTCGCGCGCGGCATCGGCGTCGATCTTGAACTCCCGCGTTGCGCCGTATTCTCCAATCCAGCGCACGGCATCGTTTTCTTCCACTCGCGCCAGTTCGACGATGGCGCAATATTGCCCCAGGGTCTCGCGAATCCGCTCGTAGCGTTCTTTGTCGGTCAAATCCATGCGGCGCGGATCGGCTGGGATATTGATGTGATCGGCGACGAAGATCAACACTGCGGCGGGATTCGGATCCTTACAATACTCCTCAATTGCAGCGAGTTTATCTTCGTTCGAACCACGCCCAAACAAGTTCTTGACTCCGCGAACAAAGAAAACTTGAAAAGGAGCCATCAGCGAGGGGGTCCGGGCGCGGTCTAGAACTTCGATCAGATCAGTTTCTCCGAGATCAAATTCGAACAGGCTGAAATCCCGCAAATCCGGGGTGACCAGATGTTCCAGAATCGCTTCCCGGCAACGCTTGCGAAAGAAGACTTCAGCTCCGACGAAAACGTAAGCGGGACGCAGTTTGCGGGCTTGCACCTCCGACACGAAGCGGTCAGTCTGAGCAAACGCTCGCATCAGAAGCCCTCCAGAATGTTTGAGACCAGAGTTTGCGCAAAGTCACGAGAGAGGCGTTGAAAAGCCGCGTTATCTTCCTCGAAAAAACTGTTCACATCACGCGGGACCTCATACTGCTCGCGAAACAGATACGACGGATTCTGATAAAGCACTTTACCTTGCTTGTCCAATAGCGACACTTTCATCGAGATTACCACCAGCACGCTAGCGGCGCGGCCGGTTTGCGAATCGTACGTAAGCGGCGTGGTGTAGGTCGCAAGCACAGTCCCATGCAGCGCCGCATCCGCATCATCATTCATTTGATTGACGACGTGATAATGGGTGCGCGTCATGAATTCCTTCACCACCGCCGCGGTCAACATCTGTTCAATCTTGAAAGTTTGAGTTTGATTTACGAACGCCGGAATTGCAATGGTGCGAACGTTGTCAGGAATGGTTATGGCGTGTCCGGATGTGTGGTAGCCGCATCCCGCGCTGACGGCGCAAAGCAGCACCGCCAAGGCGGAGCCATGGCTCATTGGATTTTGCCTCGAGGACGCGTCGCCGCCATGGTTTCCGCGCACTCGACTGCCGTCATTGCGGCAATGCGCAAGTTGTCCGATGCAGCCCACAGCCACAAACCATTCGGTTGGTTCGCGTCCGCGGCGATGGAAACCTGAATATCATTTTGCCCCGCAGCATTCACGTTTGTAGGAGCGTCTTCGGCCCCATGAGTGAGGTTTACATGCTCACCCGCCAGCGCTCGTGAAACCTCTTCAATATCCGGCACCTGCCCAAGTTCCAGATAGATGGCGAAAGCGTGTCCGTGAAAAATAGGAGCCTGCACCAACAGCAGCGACGGCGTGGGAGCATGCGCGCCCACAATTCGCTGATAATGATTGAGCACTCGAGCCTGCACCGTTGCCAGCGCAGGCGCCGAACGCTCGCCGTAGCGCGCGACCATGTTGAATGCCACCTGCACGTCGAAAACATTCTTTGGCAGTTGCTGAAAGGAGAGCAGGTTCACGGTCTGTTCGTGCAGCTCATCCATACCTTTTTGCCCGTGTTCCGAGGCGGGCTCAAACACAGTAGCTATTGCGCGTTTTACCGGGGTGACTTTTTGCACGCGCAACAAAAGCAGCGCAAGCACCACCGCCGCGGGATGCGCCACTACAGCCGGCCCCGGCTGCAACTCCGGAACCAAAGATTTTCCCAATTGCCGCTCGATCCAGGGCGAACGCACCACAGCGTCAGGCTCGTCTTCCAAAGCCGAACTAAGATCGATAATCGCACTGCCCGCAGTGCGGGCTGCCTTCCAATTTTTACGCGTGGACTCAGGGGTCGAGGCAAAAAAACTGAAATCCATTTTCTGAAACTGTTCACTGCTTACATTCTGGATGAACGTAACTTCGTCTCGCACCGCTTCCAGTTTGCCCAGCGCCTCTTGGTCGTCCAATAGGCGCACGTCGAGCGAAGGGAAATTACGATCGTTGAGCACATCCGCAATTTCTTTGCCCATGAGCGTCCCCGCACCCACAATGGCGAGGCGATAAGAATTTTCTCCGCGCACAGCTTCCGGATGCGATGGAGCAACGGATTTGAAATTCGAACTCATGAAGTCTGCGAGGCCTCTTTGTAAGTTGGAGGAGGCAACTTACGCTTGCGCCGGAAAATCCATTGCAAACGCCAGAACACCCCGGAAAACATGTACGCCAGTGCGATGATGAACAGCACCCACTGCGAGAACACCCACACCGCTGCGAACAGCAATCCCAACAATATGACCAGCTGAAACGGCTGCCGGGCGCGGAAATCAATATCCTTGAAACTGTAAAACCGCCAGGTGCTCACCATCAGATAACCCGCGGCCACCACAATCAGCATCCAGGTGATGCAACTCCAGAGCGAAGAAACCGGCTCGCCTCCAGAAAAGTGAACCACCGCGGCAACCACTCCTGCCGCTGCAGGAATGGGCATTCCCACAAAGTACTTCTTTCCCGGACGCCCCGGGTTCGAAGGCTGCGGATTAGTTGAAATGTTGAAACGTGCTAACCGGCTGGCTCCAGCCATCAAGAACAGAAAGCTCGCAATCGATCCCAACTGAATCATCTTGCCGGTTAATTCGCTCGATCCCAGAAACACTGGCAATTGCCGGAACCCCCACGCCCACGCCAGGAGCGCCGGGGCCACACCAAACGTGATGACGTCGGCCAGCGAATCAAGTTCTCTTCCAAAGTCGCTGCTGGTATGGGTGACGCGCGCAATGCGGCCATCCAAGCCATCAAACAAAACCGCGAACCCGATCGCCTTCGCGGCAAAATCAAAATGCCAAGGCTCGGCCACCGTAGCGTGCGTGACCTGCAGAATGGCGTAGTAACCCATGGCCATATTCGCCGCGGTGAACAGCGAAGGCAAAATATACAAACCCTTGCGCAACCGTCCCGAAGGACGGTCTTCCTTGCGCCGCTTTGGAACCACCGAAAGTTCTGCGTCCATTACAGTGCTCCTCGCTGAGCTTGCCCCGCCGATCCTGCCACCAGCGGTCGTTCAACGTTCAAATGAGCCAAAACGCTCGATCCGCCCTTAACCCGATCTCCAACCTTCACGGCTACAGTCGCGGCAGCATCGAACAAAACATCCACGCGCGATCCAAACTTGATCAAGCCAACCCGTTCGCCTCGCTCCACGTGATCCCCGACTTTTTTGCTAAAGACGATCCTGCGCGCCAGAAGACCGGCAATCTGCTTGAAGACGACGGTCTGCCCTTCGCCTTCAACGGTCACCACATTCTGCTCGTTTTGCTCAGCCGAAGCGGCATTCATAGCGTTAACGAACTTGCCCTTCTGGTATCGAACCTCACGTATGATGCCCTCAATCGGCGAGCGGTTCACATGCACGTCAAACACGTTCAGGAAAATGCTGATGCGCAGCCGTGCCGTGCCATTGTCAGTTACAGGCATCACGGCGGTGACTTTTCCGTCAGCCGGTGAAACCAGCGCCCCCGTCTCATGCGGAATGGCGCGATCGGGATCGCGAAAAAACCAGAAAAAGAATGCCGCCAGCAGAACCGCCGGCAAAGCCCACAGCGCACTGGTAAACCACGCAATCAAGCCCGCAGCCACCACAAGCGCAAATCCGTAATAGTAACCGTCGCGAACCATTTGGGAGATATAACGATTATAGTGCAGCCGTGGGCGCGGCTGAGACTCTCTTGTTAACCACAAATAAAAAAGGCGCTTTCTAAGCGCCTTCGTTGAAGACAGATAGCCCCTCCGGCGGCTGAGCCGCACAAAGTTGGAGACTGATTAAGCTACTTGGTTTTGCTGCGGCCGCTGCAAATACTGCCGCTGAATATTCTCCATCTGATCCTTAAGACGGAGCTTCAGCTTTTTAAGCCGCACTTCTTCCAATTTTTCGTCGTCGGTGAGATAGCGTTTTTCTGTAAGTGAATCAAGACGTTTTTCGTAGAGTGTGTGCTCCATCGCCAGTCTACGAAATTCATCGTGACTGGCGAAGAGCTGGTCCCTAGCAGTTAGCATCCAGCAGACCTCCTGAACCGGGTTGTCAGACTTAAAAGTTACCACACCAATTATCTGGCTTCAACGTGAAAGGTAAGAATTCGGATTCGGTCCACATCCGCTGTGAAGAGTCAACGAGCGACACAACCTTATATTTTTCATTAGAATACAGAATATTGCACACATTTTGATGCAAGTTACGTCAATCCTAAGTGGTAAACAATTGCATCTTCCTGCGGCTGCTGATAATAGTACGGTCGCCTGCCGCTTTCAGAAAAACTCGACTTTTCGTACAACCGCCGCGCAGCCAGATTGGACTCGCGGACTTCCAGAAAAACTTTCTCGGCGCGTTGGCCGCGCGCCAACGCAAGAAACTCTTGTAGCAAACGTGATCCGAATCCACGCCGTCGCACGGTCTCTGAGATGACTACGTTCTCGATCTCCCACTCTTTGTCTAACGCTCTGCCTGCGATGAATCCTTGAATGCCATCGTCTTCCTCAAGGATCAGCAGCACACGCGACGGCGCCTCAGCCGAAAAAGCGCTTTGATACTGTTCCCGCGACCAGTGCGCCGCCGCAGGCGCCTGTCGTTCAAGCACCATCAGGTCAGGAATGTCTGCGGAGGTACCACGCCGAATAACCATTGGTAGCGCCGGCGTCTCACCGGCAATTAGCCGCTCTTAACAAAAAGCTCTGCCTCAGAGCGTCCAACATAATTAGCTTCCAGAGCTTCTGCAGAAACGATTTCGCCCGCTGCGATCTTCTTCCAGCCCGACCGCGCAATCACATCGCTTCGCGGACGATCCACTTTGCGCACCAGCAATCCCTTTGCCAGCGCGGCTTCCGCGAGAGCGAGGTCAGGTGTCAGTATAATTGCCTCGCCGGACGACCCAAGCCACTCAGCGTGCGTGAGCATGCGCTCGCGAATCAACCGCACTCCCGAGCTGCTGACTTCATACTCGCCAAGGAAAACCTCATTGCGTCCGCCATCGAGTGCAGCTATCACTCTCCCATGCGAGTCGGCCACGCTGGCAACGGCCTCCAGCATCGAGACCTGGGCGATTGGCTTTGCAAGCACATCAGCCAAGGCCTTGACGACTGCCAACCCAATACGCAGCCCCGTAAACGATCCCGGTCCAGATACCACCGCAAAGCCGCCAACGTCTGCTTTGATGAAACTATGTCTTTCGATCAGCGCTGCGATTCGCGGCACCAGTTCCGCAGAGAATGTTCCGCCGGTAAGCGCGGCGACTTCGATCACATCGCAGGCATTATTCGGCCCGCACTGCGCGATTGCAATGCTGCCCTGTTTGCCGGAAGTGTCGACCGCAAGAAGAAGCATTTGTCCTGGTCAGATCCGTGGCAATCCGAGAAAATCCGTGGCCGCTCTCTCAGTGCCCAGCTTCCACCAACTCCAGCAACACACCTCCCGCGCTCGAAGGATGCACGAACACATAACGATGGCCGCCAGCCCCGATCTTGATTTCATTCGAGACCAGTCTGACCCCGTCCTGCTTGAGCCGTTGAACAACCGCACTAAGATCAGGCACGCGCAAGCAAACGTGATGCAATCCTTCGCCGCGTTTGGCGATGAACTTCGCGATGGCGGAATTTTCCGACGTCGCCTCGAGCAATTCCAGGCGGCTCTCTCCGACCGGCAACATAGCAACCCGCACCTGTTCGCCTTCAACCACCTCATCGGCGGATGCGGTCAGGCCCAGCGTCTCGTATATGCTCTTCGCCGCAGAAAGCGATTTCACCGCGATACCGAGATGGTCGATTGTGAACATCAATTATTTCTCCGCAGCGGGCTGCCTCACAGTCACGCGCAGAAACCCAGATCCCTCGCTTCACTCGGGATGACAACTTGAGGTTGGGCTCAGCCCTGCGCCGCGTAACCGTTCGCCTGAAACCAATCCACCGCCCGGCGCAACGCATCATCCACCGGAACCGTCTTCCATCCCAATTCCCTCTCAGCCTTGGCGCACGACACAAACATCTTCTTGCGCCCCATGCGGACCGCGTCAATTGTAGCCCGTGGCTCACGCCCCAGGATGCGTCCGGTCACAACTTCGTCAATCACGCCGGTTGCCAGCGCGACTGCATAAGGAAGCTTAATCGTAGGGGAAGGCAATCCGGTAATCGCCGCCAGCTTGTCCAAAATCTGCTTTAAGGTAAGATTCTCTCCGCCTAAAATATAGCGCTCGGCAGTTCTTCCCTGCTCTAGCGCGGCGACATGTCCGCGCGCGCATTCCTTGACATCGACCAAATTCAAACCAGTATCCACATAAGCCGGAAACTTCCGTTTCAGAAAATCGACAACAATTCTTCCCGTGGGAGTAGGCTTAATATCCTGTTCGCCAACCGGCGTAGTGGGATTGACCACCACCACGTCCATCCCGCCCCGTCCCGCCTCCAGCGCCACTTTCTCGGCCATAAATTTCGACCGTTTGTAGTGGCCGATCATGTTGTCGAGCGAGACGGGAAAATTTTCATCGGCCGGACGACCATTCGAAGTGAATCCCATGGTTGCAACGCTCGAGGTGTAAACCACCCGCCGCACTTTATTCTTGCGCGCCGCCTCCAAAAGCGACCGGGTCCCTTCGACATTGGCGCGGTACATTTCTTGCGGATCACGCACCCACAGCCGGTAGTCAGCCGCAACATGAAAAACGACATCGCAACCAGACATCGCCTTTTCGATGGACGCCGGATCGCGGAGATCGCCAACCACTCGATCCGCATTCAAAGTTTGAATATTTCTCAGATCGCTACCGGAACGAATCAGCAACCGCAGGTCAGCACCCTGCTCGGCCAAAACCCGCGCCACATGACTGCCCACAAATCCGGTTGCGCCAGTGACAAAAGCCAGCATTTAGCATTTAGTAATTAACCGCTGAAGTTTTGAGTCCACTTGTAATAGTAGCTCGCTGACAGTAGCTCGCTTTGAAGGGGCGCGGCTTCAGCCGCGCCAAATAAACACCCTTGATTCGTATCAGGGTATGCCTTTCAGGCATACCGGAAGTTGCTGAAAATGCATCTGGCTTTAGCCGCTGAGGTCGCGGTTAATCGCCCAGGAAATGGCTTTTTCCGCAGCCTGTTCAGACATACCGCAATTTCTGAAAATGAACGCGGCTTCAGCCGCCGGATTTCGTCGCCCGTGCAGCAGCACTTCTATTCCAGCTTCTCCGGCTGCAGGGAAATATCGCTCTCACCCGCCGCCTTCTTTTCCCAGTAATGCCGCACCCAATTCTCCCAGCTCTTGCCCGCAGCCATATCGCGTCCGGTGAAAGCCAAGGCGGCAATTTCCGCGTACGCAATTTTTATTCGGGGAGATCCATCTTTGGGCAGCACTCGCACAAAACTCTCGGCAAGAGTCTTTCCAGTCCTGCGATCGAAAATGTAACCTTCAATCTTCGTTCCGTCTTTGCGCGTGACGGAAACATCGCCGCGATAATCGAACGCCTGCTCCAGCGCTTTGCGAAGTTCTTCCTCGCTGGCCAGAGAAGGAACCCATCCCTCAAGTTGTTCGTGAGTTGTTCCCGGAGCAACTTCTAAAGAATCTGGATCCACCGAAGGTCCGTGCCCGGATTCACGCCCGCTCAAACTCGCGTCTCCTCGCCCACGGGCGCGTCGATCTGCACCAGCGGACCAGCGTGCACCGGCTTGATCGGCTCATCCAAAAGCCGCAGCGCCGAAGCATCTTCGTACTCGCCAAACATGCGCGCCTTCACTTCCTGCCACATGCCACTCACCGAGCCGAACAAATCGTTCACCGCCGAAGCTTCATACCCGCTATGCACCATGCAGTTCGCGCACTTCGGATTGCCCGACTCCGTCCCATAATTTTCCCAAGCCGTAGTTTGCAATAATTCGGCGAAGGTATCCGCGTAACCGTCCTGCAGTAAGTAGCAAGGCTTCTGCCATCCGAAAACGTTGTAGGTAGGCATGCCCCACGGCGTGCAGGCATAATCGCGCTTGCCCATAAGAAATTCAAGAAACAAAGCCGACTGATTAAAGCGCCACTTTTTGTCGCGATTCGAGAGCATGGCGCGAAATAACCTCCGCGTACGAGCGCGTCCCAGAAAGCGCTGCTGATCGGGCGCTTTATCGTAAGAATAACCGGGAGAAAGCATCATGCCCTCGACGCCCAATTCCATCATCTCGTCGAAGAAGGCGCGAACGCTTTTCGGATCCGCTCCATCAAATAAAGTCGTATTGGTGGTTACACGAAAACCCGCAGCCAGTGCGGCTTTGATACCATCAACGGCTTTCTCGTACCCGCCTTCCAGGCAAACCGAAAAATCGTGATGCTCGCGCTGACCATCCATGTGCACGGAAAATGTCAGATACTTGCTGGGTTTGAATAGATGAATCTTTTCCTTGAGCAGCAGCGCGTTGGTGCACAGATAAATATATTTCTTACGCGCCACCAGTCCTTCCACGATCTCGCCGATCTGCGGATGCAGCAACGGCTCACCGCCAGGAATCGAAACCGTCGGCGCACCACACTCATCGACCGCCCGGAAGCACTCCTCAGGCGTGAGCTGAGACTTAAGCACGTGCGCGGGATATTGAATCTTCCCGCAACCAGCACAGGCCAGATTGCAGCGAAACAGTGGCTCCAGCATCAATACGAACGGATACTGCTTGCGTCCCTTAATCTTCTGCTTGAGGACGTAACTCGCCACCGTCCACATCTGAGAAATTGGTACCGCCATCAGTCGTCTCTCCAGTTCCGCTGTTAAAAAAACCTGTCATCCCGAGCGAAGCGAGGGATCTGCAGTTTCCCGCGCTCGGGTCAAACTACCCAATCCGCCGCACGCCAGTTCCCCGCTCCGCCGCCGCTGCCATTGCCTTAGCGTAAGTAGTTAACCCAATCAGCGGAAAATACTGCCGGTACAAAGTGTAAGTCAAATAAAACACCCGCGGGAACCCAGTCCCCGTAGTCTGCGGCTCATCCCATCCGCCATCTCTTCTCTGCGTGCGCAGCAAATAAGCAATCCCGCGCGCGACAGAATCACTACGCGTATCGCTAGCAGCCAGCAACCCCATCACACCCCAAGCAGTCTGCGAGGGCGTGCTCGGACCGATCCCCCGCGTGTTGGGGTCATCATACGAGCCGCAAGTTTCCCCCCAACCGCCGTCAGGATTCTGCACCATGCGCAACCACTCCGCGGCTTGCTGCACATAGGGCTCATGATGATCGATGCCCATGGCTTCCAGCCCACGCAGCACCTGCATCGTTCCGTAAATGTAATTCACACCCCAGCGCCCAAACCATGAGCCATCAGGCTCCTGCTCGTCACAAATAAACTTCAAAGCCTTCTTCACCCGCGCGTCGTTCTTGTCATATCCGTAAGTAGCCAGCATCTCCAAAATTCGCCCGGTGATGTCGACAGTCGGAGGATCAAGCATCGCGTTATGGTCAGCGAACGGGATGTACTGAAAAACCATCCGCGTATTGTCTTTATCAAACGACGCCCACCCGCCCGACTTGCATTGCATGGAAAAAATCCAATCAATCGCCCGCTGCACTGACTCCCGCTGATAGCGTCCGTTAGGATGTTCCACCTGACTCAGCCCAAGGCAAACCATAGCGCTGTCATCCACGTCAGGATAAAACTCGTTGTTAAACTCGAAGTACCAACCGCCAGGCTGACCCTTCTTGTTTTTCACTTTCCAATCGCCAACGTTGCGAACCTGCTTCTGCAAGATCCAATCAGCACACTTAATCATCCGCGGATCATCAGCCGGAACCCCAGCTTCTCCCATAGCAAACATCGCATAAGCCGTATCCCAAACCGGAGACATGCAAGGCTGCATGCGGAAAGTGTCTTCTTCTTCGATTCCCAGCTTCTCGAATTCATCCACCGCTCGAATGACCTGCGGATCGTCCAGCGAGTAGCCCAGGCATCGCAGCGCGATAATCGCATTAAGCATCGATGGATAGATCGCGCCCAACCCATCGCTCATCTCAAAGCGCTCAAGCATCCACTGCTCAGCCCGCTTCAAAGCCAACCAGCGCAGCGGACGAACATGCACCATCTCAAACCAATGCGTAAGCCGGTCGAATACCAGAAAGAAGTTTCGCCATGAAATGAGCTTGTCGCTCCAGTGTAGACGCATGCGCGACTTGTCGCGCCCCCCAACGAATAATTCCTCCACACCCATCTCATCAGGAATTTTCTTAAGAGGTTTCTTGGCGTAGCAAATAGAAAGCGGAACCAATATCGCCCGCGACCAGGAAGAAATTTCGTAGATATTGAACCAGAACCATTTGGGAAACAGCACAATCTCCGGAGGAATCGCCGGCACCGCGTCATAATCGTACTGCCCCAAAAAACACAAATAAATCTTGGTAAAAGTATTGACCTCAGTGACCCCGCCCATCTCCAAAATCTTCTTCCGAGCCCGTACCAAAGCCGGATGGTTAGGCTTGTACCCAGAAAGCTTCAAGGCAAAATAGCTCTTCGTTGACGCAGAAATGTTGCTCGGGGCATTCGCGTAGATTCCCCAGCCGCCGTCTTCGTTTTGGTGGCGGAGGATCCAGTTGCAGCATTTTTGGAAGCGCTCCTGGTTTCCGGTGCCGAGCAGGGTGTGCAGCAGAATGTAATCGGATTCGAGCGTAGTGTCGGCGACTAACTCGCCGCACCAGTAGCCTTGTTCATGCTGCTGAGAGAACAAGAATTTACGGGCGCCGTCGACAGCGGCACTTACGCGGTCCTTGAGGTCGTCGATCTTTCCGAATCGCAGCTGCGGCGCGTTCGACGCCGAAAACGAGGAGGAGGTCTCGTCCATATTTATTTTTTATTACTCCACACTAACTGCGCTGGGGGCGCTGGCGATCGCCTCCACAATTTCTGGAGGCAAGCCAAAGCGCACGTTTTCTGGCATCACTTCAACTTCCTGCACATTGCCGAATCCCTTGCTGCGCAGGAACTTCACCACTTCTTCCACCAGGCACTCCGGAGCCGACGCTCCAGCGGTCAACGCAATCGTCTTCACACCTTCCAACCAGTCCGGCTGAATGTTCTGGAAGCTATCGATAAGATGCGAACTCGTGCCTAGGTTGCGGGCGACTTCCACCAATCGATTGGAATTCGAACTGTTATCCGAACCGACGACCAGCAGCAAATCCGCATCCGAGGCCACGTGCTTCACCGCCACCTGCCGGTTCTCGGTGGCATAGCAAATGTCCTGCGCAGCAGGGCCTTTAATGTTGGGAAACTTCCGCCGCAGCGCCGCGATAATATCGCAAGTCTCATCCAGACTAAGCGTAGTTTGCGTCAGATAAGCCACCCGGCCGGGATCCGGCACAGTCAGCGATTCCACCTGTTCCGGCGAGCCCACCACCTGAGTCACAACCGGCGCCTCGCCCAAAGTTCCAATGACTTCGTCGTGGTCGTGATGGCCAATCAGAATCAGCGAATAACCTTCCCGGGCAAACTTGACCGCCTCAACGTGAACCTTCGTGACCAGCGGACACGTCGCGTCAATCACCCGCAAATTCCGCGCCTGGCTGGCCTCGCGCACCTCCGGCGAAACTCCATGCGCGCTGTAAATCACCCGCTCGCCGTTCGGAACTTCGTCCACGCTATCGACAAAAATCGCGCCCTTACCCTGCAGTTCTTCAACCACAAAGCGGTTGTGCACGATCTCTTTGCGGACATAAATCGGCGGCCCAAAAGCCTCCAGCGCAATCCGGACGATATCAATCGCCCGCACCACCCCGGCGCAAAATCCCCGAGGCTTCAATAAAAGCAGCGTTTTGCCATTGCTGTTTGGCACTAAAAGTCCCTCTTTAAGGTACACTTCCCCACTATGGTTTTCTCTTTTAAAGCTACCTGAAAGAACCATTTTGGTCAACGTAAGCTCAACCATTCCTTAGGATTAGCAGCGATCGGCAAGATTTGAACAGCGAACGGGATAAGGCCGCAGCGAGCGCTGGGAGGCTGGACCGGCCTAGACCTCCAAACCTGTCTATAGGGTGCCCCGTTCAAGCTTCGCTTGGGCGGGGGTGTTCAGTTGTCACAGAAACTTTCGCCATGGGCAACTATGCTCGTCCCATGCCCTGGGGACTAAAACATTTTCAGCAATCCGGGCAACTGCACTTCTTGACCTTCAGTTGTTACCGACGCCGGCCAAAGCTCGCGACTCCCCATTCGCGCGCCTGTTTCGAATCGTCACTGGAGCGGGTGCGCCGGTCTTACGGGCTGTGCGTGTACGGTTACGTCGTGATGCCCGAACACGTACATCTGCTGGTCGACGAACCGGAACGCGGCTGCTTAGCGCAGATGCTGCAGTCACTGAAGCAGTCGGTGGCACGAACCCTCGCCTTGCGAGCCGCGGAATCATTTTGGCAGGCTCGGTACTACGACTTCAACGTCTGGAGTGAACGCAAGTTCGTGGAGAAGCTGAGATACATCCATCGAAATCCAGTTACCCGCGGATTAGTGGAGCGGCCTGGGGACTGGCTATGGAGCAGCTTCCGTCACTATTCCACAGGCGCGGACGGTGTGGTCGAGATCGAATCCCAATGGACTGCCCGGCGCCGAGAAAAACTTGGAATCATGCCCACAGCTCGCATCCCGCGAAAACCCGCCCAAGCAAAGCTTGAGCGGGGCACCCTGAAGAGTAGTTTAGAGGGCTAGGCAGGGCCACCCGCCAGTCAATCATTGAAATTCGGGTGCCCCATTCTAAATTTCGCGCACTTTGCGAAATTTAGGGTGGGGACATTAAGTGGGCCACGCCGCCACCCGGAAGAGTAGCTTAGGGGATTAGGCTGGGCCATCCGCCCACCCTGAAGAGTCATTTAGGGGGATAGGCTGGGCCACCCGCCTCCTTTCCTCCGAGCCTTGGTTTGTTTGAGCGCACCAAGTCTACTCGGTCGTTTGGAGCCGACACGGTTATCTAATCAGGCGAACCTGGGCCCCCAAGCCGCGAAGGTTGATCGGGAGGGGTGTGCGTCAACCGTCAATGCAATGGCTGACACACCCCTACCAGTCGTGACCGTAACTACGGAACCAGCTCAAACACCGTACCGTAGCCAGAACTGCCTCCGGCATAGGTTGTGCCGTAGAGAATGCCCTTCGTGCCAAGGACCAGACCCGCAAAGGGAAAAGCCCCGTCTGCCGGGGATCCGACGAAGGTGTGGAGCACCGTCTCGGTCCCAGTCGGAGTGAGCTTAAATACCGTGCCGTAGTTGCTGGCACCGCCTATGTCGGTGGTGCCATAGATATTGCCTGCCGTGTCCCGGATCACACTACCCTCGGGATTTTCCCCATCAAATCCGGTGAAACTGTGGAGCACCTTTTCGGTTCGAGTCGGAGTGACCTTGAACACCGTCCCGTAGCTGTGGGTGCCACCGTAGTACGTGGTGCCATAGAGGTTGCCCGTGTTATCAATAACCAACCCCGCATGGGGATCGTACCCATCTTTGTGATTATTGACGAAGCGGTGGAGTATCGTCTCAGCCCCCGTGGAAGTGAGCTCAAACACCGTGCCTAAGCTGGAACAGCCCTCGCCAGAGCTTGTCCCATAGAGAATGCCATTCTTCCCAAGGACTACGCCGGCGTTCAGGGGAGAACAGCCATCTGTTCCACCTTTGAAACTGTAGAGCACCGTCTCGGTCCCAGTCGGGGTAACCTTGAACACCGTGCCGTATTTGCTGGCACCGCCCGCACTGGTTGTGCCGTAGAGGTTGCCCGTCTTATCGAGAACCACCCCCGCCAAGGGATAGAACCCGTCGGTGCCGTCCTCAGCGAAACTGTGGAGTACCGTCTCGATCCCGGTCGGAGTGAGCTTAAACACCGTGCCTGCGCGGTTCGCACCGCCGGTCTCAGTGGTGCCATAGAGGTTGCCCGCCTTGTCGAAGACCACTCCAGCGTAGTACGGGGCCCATCCGTCCGGCTCTCCACGGAAACTGTAGAGGACCGTCTCGGCCCCGGACGGGGTGACCTTGAACACCGTTCCGAGGGGGGGCACACCACCGCCGTCCATGGTCGTTCCATAGAGATTGCCATGCGAATCGTGGACAAGATTACCGGTAGGGTAGGCTCCGTCATCGCAATATGGAGGCCCAAGTAAGCAGAATGAGTAGAGCACGCTTTCTGTTTGGGCGTGCGCTGGGCGATCGACCATCAGCAGCTGCACAGAAAGCACAGCCAGTGTCAGGGCGCCGCGGATCATTACGGCTGCCATTTTCGTCAAGCCGAATCTCGGCTCGAGACCGGAAATGTTCAACCGGCTTCTCGTCCTACGGATTGCTCCTGCACAATGCATAGTTCCCCCTATAACTCGGTTAGTTGTTGTGGGCCCTCGCTGCGTTTCGTTCTCCGTAGACTTCCTGGCGATACTCTTGGGCGAGGGACGTTTCAAGAGCATCCGATTTCTGCGGTGTATCAGATTAACGCCGAGCCGCTCACGGCGACGCGCCGTCCACGAGATTCGATCTCGCCCGCACATTCCTCTCTTCTGGCATAGTGATGACCACGCTCCACGCCCCATTTCTCAGCGTGCGTGACCGCCCTCTTTGTTGCGCTGCTTCGGTCCGGGGGGAGAGCCTGTAAAGGGCCCGCCCCCCGCACAGAACGCGAGAAGGACAGGGCACCCGGGCCGTCTCGCGCAATTTCCGCCGACGATCATTGTCCCGCTGGATTCGAAGTGAGTTGCGCCATTTGCGCCTTCAGTTGCTGAATCTCAGTTTGTTGAGACTTGACCGCTTCGATCAGCAATGCCGCTAGCCTGGAATAGTCCACGCCCTGAGCCTCGTGAGTCTTAGGGTCGTGAGAGACCACTTCAGGAACGACCTGATCCACATCCTCCGCGACCACGCCGATTTCGTGCTTCCCATCGGTTTTGCGATCGTAAGACACGCCCTGAAGGTGCTCGACCTTTTGTAAGGCGTCCTCAAGTGGCTGGACGTTGGTCTTGAACTGGCGGGAGCTGCGTGTGGTCCACGCATCGGCCAGCGTTGTCCCCCCGGCAACTACTTCCAGTGTGTTCGCGGGCGTCTGTGTGCCAATGCCCATCTGGCCGGTCTGAAGGAAGGTCACGAGCGGCGACTGCGACGCATTCAAGATGTCCAATTCTTGTGTGTCGCCGACGGGGATCCACACGAACCACTCTTCGGTCGCGGCGGTGCCGAAAGACAGGGCTGCCGGAGCGCCTCCGTCGGCACGGTTGATTACGACCTGGGCCGCGCCGGCGGGCGTATTGGCTTGGACGATAATGGACGGGTTACCGTTCGCAACACTACTCTCCACACGCAGCCCACCATTTGCCCCTCCAACGATGTCGAGATCTTGGATCGGGTGGGTGGTTCCGATTCCAATGTCGCCATTTGACGCTTGGAAAATCTTGGAATTTCCCAAAGTGGTGTGGCTCGTCCATCTCGTAATGTGGTTCGTCGTACCACTCCCGCCCACCGGAGCCACCTGAGCAACCAATCCTACTGGACAGCAGAGAACAGCAAGCAATACTGCAATTCGATGTGTCTGCTTCATTTCCATTTTCCTTTCAGCATAATTTGTTTGGCCCCGAAATGCGGAGACCATATGAACCTATTCTTCGCTCTTTCGGATTCCGTCGGGTAAAAAGCGCTGCAACAATACGACACGCGTCCTGACAAGTCTGTTCAATATTGATCACTTACCGGAAGTCGGAAGTCTCCGAAGGGGCTTGCCCTCGCTTTTAGTTCCGGCAAAACGCGGGTGCCCTGCCCTTCTCGCGTTCTGTGCGAGAGGGCGGGGCTTTAGCTGGACATCGCGGCGGCGGACCACCGGATTAACGCCAAGCTGCTCACGACGACGCGCCATCCACCGAGATTCGATCTCGACCACACCTTCTTCCCTTCTCGCATAGTGCTGGCCACGCTCCACGCCCAATTCTCAGCGTGTGTGACCAGCCCGCGTTGTCGCACTGTTCGGTTAGGGAAAAGCCTCTAAAGCCCCACCCTCTCGCAGAGAACGCGAGAAGGGTTGGGCACCCGGTTTTCTGATGGTTACTGAGACAGTTTTTCGTCAACGGCGGCGGACAGGAATGTCCGCCCTCCAATAAATCTGGGTCTGCGGAAAATCTTGTCAAGCCCCCTGCGGGGTGCTTTTCTTTGTAATGTGCTGATTCAATTCGTTAAATAAAGTTTAAAATTTGGCGGGTTTACCCTATCCGATCTGCTAGGCTGGAAGTAGGTCGAAATGAGGCGCGGACTTCTATCCGCGCCTTTTTTGTTGGCTTCCGGCCGGCGACGTTTCTATCCCATTCCGCTTACTCATTTCTGAACAACCTAAAAGGAGAAAGACAGGCGCCGCTTGTGGATGCCTGTCTTGCGCATTGCATGAAAAATCGGGGCATCAAAAGGCGAAAGAACAGTGCTTCGCACGTCTACAAAAAACGTCAGGGAGAATTGGCGGAGTTGGCTTTCATGTTCAAAGCGGCGAGCGTGGGCCTGGGAGTGGCTAAGCCTTACGGAGAGACCGAACGCTTCGACTTTATCGTCACCTGTGGGAGGCGTTTGTGGCGGGTGCAGGTGAAGTCGACCGCCAGGCTAAGCCATCGTCATTACGCGATACATGCTCGGGGCAGCAGAAGACGCGACGCTGACCTTTACACGAAAGATGAGATCGATTTGATTGTCGCTTATTTAATCCCGGAGGACGCCTGGTACGTGATTCCTATTGGCGCAGTTCGAGACCGACCAGTCCTCTATTTTTATCCTAATGGCAGTGGGAGGGGACTGGCCAAATTCGAGAGATACCGCGAAGCTTGGTGGCAGATGACGTTGAATCGGAAGTCGGGCGTCGTCGGGGGTAAGGGCACAGATCCGCACGCTAGTCGGAGAGAACGCGGATAGAATCGCGCGCCCGCGAAGGTCAGCGGTGACAGCTTTTGTCGACGGGTACGGACAGGAGCGTCCGTCCCACAAATTGCCGCGGCTGCGGTCCTCGCGCTACGCCAGGCCGGTGTTGCTCTCGGCGCTCTCTCGCGTTCTTTCTAGTGAATGCGCTTGCGGTTGGCGCGCCCGCCACAGTGCGTAAATCGGAATGCCCGACGAAACGATCAGCAATCCCGGCCAGGTGTACTGCGGCTTGTAGCGCAGCAGTTGCACCTCGATGAACAGTGCGAGCAAAAGATAAATTCCAGGAAGCACTGGATAGCCAAACACTCGATACGGGCGTTCCATGTCTGGGCGGCGTATGCGCAACACGAACAGTCCCGCTACCGTCAGGATGTAAAACATCAGGACCGCGAAGACCACGAAATCAAGCAACTGCCGGTAGGTGCCGGAGAGACAAAGAGCGCAGGCCCAAACACATTGCACCCACAGCGCCGCGCTGGGCGCGTGCTGGCGATTCACGGTGCTGATCTTGCGAAAGAAAAGGCCGTCTCTAGCCATGGCGTAGTAAACGCGCGCTCCGCTGAGGATTAGCCCGTTGTTGCAGCCAAACGTTGAGACCATTACCGCAATGGCCATCACGACCGCGCCTGCTGGACCCAGAATCGCTTCAGCCGTTGCTGTCCCTACGCGATCTCCCGCGGCAAACTGGATGCCGCGCTGCAGCGTCGATCCGCCCGTCGCAGTTCCCTGTAGTGGAAGCACTTGCAGGTAGGCAAAATTAGCCAGCACGTAGAGCAGTGTCACCAGCCCTGCCCCCACTACCAGCGAGAGCGGCAGATTGCGTTTGGGATTTCGCACCTCCGCCGCGGTGAAGGTGACGTTGGTCCAGGCGCTGGAGGAAAACAAAGCCCCGACCATTGCCAATCCGACTAGCGTCAGCGTATGCACCCACACTGTTTGCTGGCCGATTGCATACGGATGTGCGCCGAAGAAATCTGCGTTGTGCCAAAAATGGCTGAAGTTGTCCGACTGCACCTGGCGCGTCCCGAAAGCGAAGGCAAGAAGGATGAGTCCGCCAAGAGCCGCGATCTTCACCAAAGTGAAAATGTTCTGGACTCTTGCACCCAGCCGCAGCCCACGCGTATTGATCCAGGTGAGGAATAATAAAGAGAGAATTGCGAGCAGGTTTTGTGTGTTCAAACCCGGACTATACGGACCCAGCACGCCGAACCACAGCTTGTACGGGCCAAAGGTTCCCGGCTTCCAGATCCAAGATGAAGCCGATATCCGCGGAAACAGCACACCGGTGAAATTCGCAAACGCAATCGCCACTGCAGCAATCGTAGCCGTCTGGATCACCAGTAACATCGTCCAGCCATACAGGAAGCCCCACATCGAGCCGAACGACTCACGCAGGAAAACGTATTCGCCCCCTGCCTTTGGCATCGCGGCTGCTAGCTCCGCATAGCATAGAGCTGCCATCATGGTCATCAAACCTGTGAGCAGCCATGCAGCAATCAGCAGTGCCGGACTCTTCACTTGTCGCGCAATGTCCGCGGAGACGATGAAAATGCCGGAACCGATCATCGAGCCGGCAACAATCATCGTGGCATCGAGCGGGCCCAGGCTTTTGACCAATCCTCCGCCGGGGTTCGCAAGCTTCGCGGTTTCGATTCCGTCAGGCATGGACAGAAGCCTTAACAGCAAATGTGAATGTGTACCACAACTGCTGGGGATTGTGTGGAAATCTATCATTTTGGGCTGGTGAATTGGGAATGTCGCGGAGTCAGGCAGGAATGTTAGTGGCAGACGACGGATGCTCCGAACAGGCGATGTTGGGTGCGCGAAACCCAGTGCTCATCAACCTTTCGGAGCATCCCCGACTTCTTGGCTGCAAATCTTGTGAATAATCACCGCTGCTTTTGAACTGTTCGGAAGAGCCGCAAAAATCAGCTGCCCCAGAGTGCGCTGCCAGCTTTCGTGTTCGTCTTAACCTTCATGGGAGACTCCTTCTTGGGATTTTTATTTGCTCGACCAATCTTGTTTAGCCCATTTCTGGGCGGTTAAGAAACTTGAATTAGCTGCCCCACAGTGCGCTGCCGGCTTTCGTGTTCGTCTTGACCTTCATGGGAGACTCCTTCTTGGGATTTTTATTTGCTCGACCAATCTTGTTTAGCCCATTTCTGGGCGGTTAAGAAACTTGAATTAGCTGCCCCACAGTGCGCTGCCGGCTTTCGTGTTCGTCTTGACCTTCATGGGATGTCTCCTTTCCTGGAGTTTGCTTGCTTCCGTTCAACCTGCTGTCAAGCACTCTTAAGTAATGCAAGCCATGTGCCAAAAGTAACCTGTCTGTTTCGGCCGATAGCGCTGGCGGCTTTGCATTGAGAAGAAACGAGATAGCGAACATTTCAATCCGCAGCCGGTCGACCCGATGCCTCTTTTCACCAAGCGACCTAACAATCGTGTTCGGCGACCTCACATTTATGTTAGGGAGCGCAGGAAATAGGCGGTTGGTATACTCGTCCGGTGGTCAACGATCCCAATCAGGAAGCGGTTTCCCCCGGCCCGGCTCGGCTGGAGGCGGTGAGCGGACCGCTGGAAGGCAGAACCTTTCCCCTTACCGAAGATGAAGTATCGATTGGTCGGGAGCCAAGCAACCAGATTTCGTTGCTCGACTCACTCGTGTCGCGCCGGCACTGCGTAATCCGGAAGGACGGGGAGGGATTCCTGATCCGCGATCTTGAGAGCCGAAACAATACCTTCGTGAACAGTATGCCGGTGAAAGAGCGGTTGCTTGCGGACGGTGATCAAATTCGGATCGGCAAGTCAATTTTGCTATTTCAAGGCGTCTCGACAGAGCTTCCAGACGAACACGCGTCTGTGCAGCTTCGTTCCGCAGCAACACCTGGTGGGGCGACGGTGATTTTGCGAAAGCAGGATGCAATTTACCTGCAGCCTTCGAAGCTCCGCGCAACCGATGCAACCACGCGCACGGTACGCGATTTGAACGTGCTTCTCAACTTCAGCAAGAGTCTTAACCTCGTGCACGGGCTGGCTGCGCTTCAGCAGAAAGTGCTGGAAGCGGTGGTAGAAATTTCCGCCGCCGATCGAGCCGCGATTCTGTTGACGGAAGAGGGCGGCGAGTCATTCACTTCGGTAGTCGGTTGGGATCGCAAGCTAGGCCGAGATCAACCAATTCAAGTCAGCCAAACGATTTTGAACCAGGTGATCGAAGAAAATGTCGCGGTGCTTTGCAATGACGTTCAGGATGATGTGACCTTTCGCGAAGCGGAGAGCCTGCTTGCCCCGCAGGTGCGCTCGGTTTTGGCTGTTCCGCTCGAGGTTCAGGACAAAGTGCTGGGTGTACTTTACCTCGATGCCAGCTCCCAAGTTGCAGGTTTCGATTCGGAGCTGTTGCAGTTGGCGACCGCCCTGGGGAACGTCGCCGCGTTGGCCATCGAAAATGTGAGCCGCATGGAACGGCTCGGAGATGAGAACCGGCGTTTGCTGCAGGAACTCAACATCCAGCACAGCATGGTCGGCGAAAGCCCGAGCATACGTGCGGTATATCAGTTCGTCTCTCGGGTGGCGCCGCGTGAATCCACAGTGTTGATCAACGGCGAGAGCGGCACCGGCAAGGAACTTGTGGCCCGCGCCATCCACAGCAACAGCGCCCGCGCCGACCGGCCGTTCGTGGCAATTAATTGTGCAGCGATCGTCGACACATTGCTCGAGAGTGAACTGTTTGGCCACGAGAAAGGCGCCTTTACCGGCGCCGTCGGTCAAAAGAAAGGAAAACTGGAGACCGCCGAGGGCGGGACTGTGTTTCTCGATGAGGTTGGCGAACTGGCCGCACCGCTTCAGGCCAAGTTGCTGCGCGTTCTGCAGGAACGCGAATTCGAACGGGTGGGCGGAACGCGCCCCATCAAACTCGATATCCGGTTGATTGCGGCGACCAATGTCGATCTGAACGAGGCGTCACGCACGGGGAAATTTCGCCAGGATCTTTATTATCGGCTCAACGTGGTTTCAATCGAGGTTCCTCCCTTGCGGGACCGTGCCGAGGATATTCCGCTGCTGGCAGCTTACTTTACGGCTCGCTACAGCGAGAAAATCAAGCGGCGCGTGGCCGGCATATCGCCTAAAGCGCGAGCCTGCCTGCAGCGCTATCTCTGGCCAGGCAATGTGCGCGAACTCGAAAACGCCATCGAACGAGCAGTGGTGCTGGGTTCGACGGAATTGATCCTGCCCGAGGACCTGCCAGATTCGATTCTGGAAGAAACAGCAGCATCGGGCGAGCCGGTGACGGCGCTCCACGACGGCATCCGGGAGGCGAAGAAAAAGATTATCGAGCAGGCGATCGAGCAAGCAAACGGAAACTATACCGACGCTGCCGGCCTGCTCGGCGTGCATCCCAACCACCTGTTCCGGCTCATCCGCACATTGAAGCTCACCCCCAAACGTCAGCGCCGCGCGTAGCGATGGCTGTTGTCTCTGTTACGAATTGTCATCCCGAGCGAAGCGAGGGATCTGGGTTCTTGCTTGCAACACCGTTATTGCGCATGCAGGCAAAAACCGAGATCCCTCGCTTCGCTCGGGATGACAAACACGTTTTTCAATTCAGTGTCCAGGAACTGTCACTTAAGGCCGTTTACTAAATAGAGGTTGGCAAGATCGTGTTGAAATGAGAATGCGCATGCCTTTCCATCCGCTGACAACGCGAAAGCTCCGATGAACTCGGCGCCGGGTTCGGGAACTTTCAGGGTTTGCCAGACTTCTTTGTGTCCGGTGCTGACGTCTAGGCGACTAATCTTGATGGCATCCCCTTCTGGTTTTTGCAGGAAAAGTTCACGTCCATCAGCGCTCCAGCGCAGCACCGCTTCGCCTTTCTCCAATTGAGTAAGCGTCCGATGGGGCCCACCCTCTACCGGTGCAAGCGACGTTCCGTGCGAATCGGCGAAAACGAACCAATGGCCATCGGGTGAGACTTGAGTTCCTCTGGCGCTTTCAGGCGTCAATGGGATGGATTTGTCAGAATCAAGATCGTACGTCCACGTCCTAACGGGACGCCCCGGCTCGTTTCCCGTAAACAGGACTCGCTTGCTGTCAGGAAACCAACCGAGCGATTCGAAGTGGACTCCATCGACCTTCAAGAAACGCGATTCTCCCGGGCCAGTCGGGAGCAGCATTAAACGCGAGCGGTTGGGCTCGTGTCGGATGCATACAATCCACTTCCCGTCGGGAGAGAGCGAGGGCCGGTTGCCGTAGCCTAGTCGAACCGCGGGAGACCCATCAGTCTTCCGCAGATAGATGGCGGCGTTTCGACCTTCGCCATTGGAGAGTTCGACGAAGAGCGCATTTTTCGCGTCGCCGGAGAGTTCGTATAAGAATGAAGCATCCAACCAGGCCAGATCGCGTTCGGTGGAATGTTCGAAATCAACATAGCGAATGCCGAGTCGTGAGTTGACGACGCTTAAGAGAACGCGGCCGTCCGCGGCCGCATCCTGCATCATGATCCAACCCGGAGCCTGAGTGAGAAATCGCTGCTGGCCGGAAAGCGTGACGGCGAAGAGCGCGGGATCGCTGCCGGGTTGGCCGGCAGAGAACCAGATCTCATCTCCTCGTGGAGACCAGTGCAGCGAGCCAATCGCGCGCCAGCCGCGGGAGAGCACTCGCTTCGGCTGGTTCGGCCCAACTACACACAAGGAGTAATCTCCTACTTCGGGATCGTAATCGAAAAAGGCGACGAGCTTGCCGTCGCCCGAAACTCGTGGTGCGATCGGAGGGCGAACATCGTTTTCATAGAGCACCGTCCCGATGGGATACTCTACGCGATGTTTTCCTGCGATCGTCCGCACGACGGCCAGCGAGTCGCCACTCGGGCTCCAGTCGGCGCCGCTGACGTTTTCCAGCATTTCGCGCGGAGCGCCGCCGCCGAAAGTTGCGCTCGCGAGCGTGCCTACATCGTCGCCGCCCAGCAGAATCGCCATCTCACCGGTATGCGAGATCGACAGAATTTTTCCCGCGGGAAGCCCTAAAGGCCGGGCTTCGCGATTACCCGGCTGGGTTGAAAATAATGCCGACGGAGTGCCGTCCCACGCGGCGCTGTAGACGACGGTTTCACCGGGACCAAACCTCGCTGCGGTGACATCGCCCCTACGGAACGTCAGGCGCTGGAAGGTGAGCGGGGCGGAGCGTAAGTATCGCCGCGCCGAGTACGCGCCCGCAGCAAGGCCGATGAGCAGCAGGCTTAAGGCTCCGAGGATGAGCCATCGTTTGGCCGGGAGTGCGGTCCGGCTGCGCGTTGGTCTGCTGAGATCGACACTGCTTGAATCCATCTCATCGCGCAGTTCGTCCAAAGCGACTTTTACGTCGGCCATGCTCTGCCAGCGGCGCGCGGGATCTTTCTTCAGACAGCGGGCGATGATCCTTTCAAGTTCCGGCGGAATGTCCGGGACTGCTTGCGACGGGGGCTGCGGTTCTATGTGCAGAACTGCGGAAAGCGAAGATAGCTTCGATCCGCCTGCGAAGGCACGGCGTCCGGTAACCATTTCGTACAGCACGGAGCCGAAGGAAAAAATGTCAGAACGAGCGTCGACTCTTTTGCCATCGGCCTGCTCGGGAGACATATAAGCGACCGTGCCGAGGATCATGCCCTCTTCGGTGAGCGAAGCGCCGTCGCCGTGAACAGTTTCCGCGAAGGCGTCGGCTTTGCTTTCGTCGTTCAGCTTGGCTAGGCCGAAGTCGAGAACCTTGACCACGCCCTGCGGGGTGACGATCACGTTCGAGGGCTTCAGATCACGATGAACGATTCCGGCCGCGTGAGCGGCGGCGAGTGCGTCGGCAATTTGCGCCGCATACTTTATCGCAGTGCGTATACCCAGGCCCTTGCGGCCGATCAGGTGATCCAGGGTCTCGCCGGCCACGTACTCCATGGCGATGTAGTGGATCGGTTTGCCGTCTACCTCCTGCGTGTCGATGTCGTAAATGGTGACAATGTTCGCGTGATTCAATGACGAGGCAGCTTTCGCCTCCTGAACGAAGCGCTTTTCGCGCTCCGCACTGAAGGCTGAGGCACCCAGAACTTTGATCGCCGCACTTCGGTCGAGACGTGAGTCCACGGCTTTGTACACGACACCCATTCCTCCGGCACCGAGCTTTGATTCGATGCGATAGGAGCGAAGTGTCTTGCCAACCATGGGGTCACCCTCTTGAGGGCTGCAATTCTAACCTAGCGGAGGCACTCATCAAGCCCAAAAAACATTTTGTCCTGTATTCCGAACGAGGCTTTGGCAGGCGCTTTTCATGGATGCGCGACGACGAGCAAAGTGTTCGCGCGCCGTACCACGCAATCGAGGGCCAGTTTCACGTTTTCCGGATCGAGAGCCGCGAAGCTCTCGTCGAAAATCACTAACTCCGCGCCCTGAAGCAGCGCTCGAGCTATGTAGACGCGGCTCCGTTCCCCGTGAGAAAGCTGCCAGCCCGTCTCTCCAACCATTTGCAGCATTCCTGCTGGCATCTTATTAAGCAGGGGCTCGAGGCCAAGTTCACTGCAAACCGCCGAGGCTTCTCGCATGTCTTCCTCGCGCGGCGGCCAGCGGCGGCCCATTAGAAGGTTGAAGGCGAAGGTCTCGCTGAGGACGTGATTCTCGTGGAACTGAGGTGCAGAGACAACTCGTTGGCGCCAGCCTTGTTCACCCAAGGTTTGCCGGTCGAGTCCATGCAGCAAGAGCAAGCCGGACTGCGGCACTCGCAAACCAACAAGCAGCGAAGCCAGCGTGGATTTGCCTCCGCCTGACGATCCTTCGAGCAGGAGCCTTTCGCCACGGCGAATGGTTAGGCTGCATCCTTTCAGGACGGGTTCGCCACGATCCTGGTAGCGGAAAACGAGATCATGAGCTTCCATCACCGGGTCTTTTCCATTGTCAGCGTCGCGCGTGTCGTCTTTTGCATCGTTGCGAAAGACGGGCGTGAGAGCGACGGCGGGAGAGCCCTGCAGTTCCCGCCTGCCCGCCGCCTCAAACAACGGAGCTACTTTTTGCCAGGAAATGACGGCGTCGGCCATCATGACCAGGCCTGTCGAAATCCTCTTCAGCGCACGATACCCCAGCAAGATGCCGCCCAGGGAAATCGCCAGCCTGATGTTGAGTCCCGCACTGGCAACAAACGCCCAAGTCAACCCGAACGTCCCAAGAACCAACCAGCCGCGAGGTGCAAGCGCCGTAAGCAGGGCTGCCGCAGCGTCCGTGCTCTCCGAGAGTTCCAGATAACGCTCCAATTCTTCATCCTCACCCTCGTGCCATTGCTGACGGGCCTCCTGCGCAAGCCGGGTGCGGTGCCCGACCATTCGTTCGGTGAGATCGTTGGTCATCGACAGTCTCAACTCCGTCCAGCGCTGCCGTCGCCGGAAATAGCGGACTGCCATGAACAACGTAACTCCGATCCACAGCGGCAACAACAACAACTCAAGCGCACGACTCACGCCTTGGGTGAGAACGATTTCGGCGGCAATCAATTCGATGGCTGCAGTCAGGCCCTGAAACCCGGCGGTCACCGCCAGCAATTCCACGGCTTCCGATTCCATGACCTGGCCCAGAAACTGGCCCACACCCTTGTGCCGGATTTCCTCGGGTTTCAGACGAAGCGTGCCGAACAGCAGCCGCTGTTTGAAGAGAAGTCCACCATTGACGGCGATAAAGCCTTGCAACCAGGTGCCGTAAACGTGGAAAGGAACCAGCGTAAGCAGAATCAACGCCCACGCGATCAGCCAGCCATGGTCCAAATGTCCGGCTAGCGCGGCGCGCCCGATGAGCCACCAGGAAGTAATGAGCAGAAAATACTCGGCGGCATGCGCCACCAGGAGCATGCCTAAACGGCGCGGCAAGCTGGCGCCCTTCACCTGGCTCCAGAAAGTGGCGCCGGGTGACTGACGAAGCTGCCAGCATCCGCCAACTTCCTTGGTCCTCAGGCGTTCGAGCAAGAGTGCCGCCCTGGCTACGCCGCGGCGTGCATCCGGAATGCCCGCGTCGTTGAGCAGGCCGTCAACTTCTGGGGCCACTGTCTGCTCGATAGTACGGCAGAGCAGAGCGCGAACGGCTTCTAACGGCAGGGGCACCGTGCGCAGATCGGGGGCGAGTACCGATACGCGTCCGCGCTTTCGAGGTAGAAGAAAGAGGAAGTTTGGCGCGCCGTTTCCCGGCACTTGCAGCACTGCCGGCCCAGCGTTTTGTATCAGCCGCTCCAGTCCTTCGTATGGAAGCGCCGATGGCTCTGCTTCGAGGCCTAACCAGTTGGCTGCTGACTCGATCCACTGGTTCAGTGCATCACGGCTTGCGGCGCTATCTCCCAAGAAAGCAATCGAGCTTGGAGGATGTGGGACCTGCACGGCGGATGGCTGGAGTTCGCTTCGGCGCGCGAGAGCTTCGAGGCCAGAGCCGAGTTGCGACAACGACCAGAAAAGAGTGGGCAGATCCTGATCTATCCTTCTCATACCGACGCCTTTTGTAACTTTTCGATCAGGCGGCCATCTTCCAGCCGCAAGTGGCGCCAGCGGCCGCTCGACCACGATCCTTCCCGTACACGCTCCTCCGCTTCCAGGAGCGCCCGATAGCGAGAATCTGCCTGTCGAGCAAGGTCGGCCGGGTTGCCGTCTTCGACGATGCGGCCGTTCTCTATCACTAGCGCGCGAGGAAAGGCCAAGGTCTCGCCTACGTCGTGCGTGACGCAAAGTAACGTCGTGTTCTCCCAATGACGACGCGCCCGCGCCAGCAACTCTCGTCGCTGATGCCTATCGAGTCCGCGAAAAGGTTCGTCCAGTAAAGCGAGGCGCACACCGTGTCTCATCAACGCGCGTCCCAATCGGACACGTTGGCCTTCTCCACCAGAAACCAGGCCGCCGCTCTCTCCGAGTTCTGTTTGCAGTCCATCGGGCAATTTTTCGAGTAACTGACGGAGTTCCGATTGTTCCAACAAGTTCGCTGTGGGCACACTGCCCGAGTTGCCGTAGCAGAGATTGGAAAATAGAGAGCGATTCCACAGTTGAACTGCGGGGTCGATCCACGCCGTCTCTTGACGTAGTTGGTCCAGATAAGCGCCTTCCAGTGCCGCGTCATCCACGAGGAGGTCACCCTCTGCTGGGCGATACCATCCCAGAAGCAACCCCAACAAGGTGGACTTTCCTGCTCCCGACGGCCCGACAATCGCGACGTGATCGCCCGGCGCAATCTTCAGGTTGATCTCTTCCAGAATGATGTGTCCCGCGGCGTGGACGCTGACTTTTTCCAGCTCGATGGCTGCTCCGCCAGATAGGTCTGCCGATTCAATTTCACTCGTAACAGAGGCAGTAGAATTGGTGCTGACCGGCTCGGGCGCGGCGGTTTTGTCTTCGAGAGCGCCAATCGGCTCGAGCAGGCGGAGGGTGATGTTGCGGTACGTGGGATATAGGCGTGCAAACTGTACAATTTCCTCCCCGAGCACTGGCAGATTGAGCGCCCAATACACCAGGAGCAGCGCGCCCCCAGTCTCACCCGCGCGGCTGATGTGGTCGAGCATCAGCCATGCAGCCAAACCAAATCCGAGGAGTTGCTGTATCGCTTCGATCCAAATTGACGCACGCACGAGCGCAAATGCTGCATGTGCCCATTCCACGAGTAAGCTCTCATGTTCCCGGCGCAGGGCTCGCTCAGCTCGATGCGTGAGCACAGGCACAAGGCCGAGCAGAGCGTCCAGATAGAAACGGCTTAAGGCTCCATTCTGGCTGCGCATTCGCAGATCGCGCTCGGTCAGCACCGGTTGCGCCAGCGCGGGCAAGCCTGCGGCCAGCGACGCGGCGACAAGAGTCGGCAAGGCTAATCGCGGATCAAGCCAGATGATTCCGGCAGCCGTGACGACGAGCTCAAACACGGAACGGAGAAGCTGCCCGCACAATCCCGGCAACAGCCGTACGCGGTGGGTACTGTGACTGCGTTCCGCCATGTCGGAAGTCAGGCGGCTATGAAAGTATCGGTCACCCAGCCTGGGAATTTTTTCGAGGAATGTAGTGCGTAAGCGCGCTTCGAGATGTCTCCCGATGCGCAGGATGCCGGACGTGATTGGCAGCTCAAGCAGCATCAGAGCCGTCAGAAAAACCAACAAGGCGGTCATCACCCCGAGCCGCTGTCCTGACAAGCCGAAGTAGCGCGGCATCTCCAGCAAGCTGCGAAACAGGATCGCCTCAATCAGCACGCCGAAGGTCGCGACTCCAAGAGCGGTGACCACGGCGGCAGGCGCAAACAATCCATCCGCCCTCAACATCCGCAGCAGTTCAACTCCAGGCCGACTCGACTTCTCCTCAAGTGCAGCGGCTACTTCCGGTGGAAGTTTTCCAGTTTCGGCGATTGGAGCTTCGGACCGGCGTCCCTTCACATGCACGAGCACTGCGCCTTTGAAGAAGACTTGCTCTTCGCCGTCTTCCGGCGGGGCTGGCCACGCGGACCAGTAATTAGATGGGATTACGCCAAGTCCTGCTTTCGGATCTCGGCTGGCTTGTTCAATGAGCCGTTCCAGCACTCGCTCCGCCTCAGATCCTCGGCGTACCGCGCCCGATCGAACAATTGCGCCGAGGCTTCGCGCCCCAGCTTCAAGACGAGCTAAACCTCGCCAGCCGGGAAGGTCCAGCGCTGAGTCGACGAATCGCTTTGCCGATTTCCTTGAAATGCCCAGATCATCCAACTGCCGCCGCAGTGGAAGAGTAAACTTTTCCGACTCCGCCCACTCCCGCCAGCCTTTCGCGGAAACCGAAAGCGTGTGAACGTAAAGCGTCGAAGCAAACTGCGCCTTGTGTGCCCATTGCCGGCCGACAGCAGGATCCATGACCTGCACGAGACCGCCGCGACTTCGCCAAGGGACCACGAAATGCGTCACTTTGTTGGCGCGAAGCACAACCGCAATCGCGGGCAAGAGCTTTGCTTCTGGGAGGAGCACAAAATCAGCTGGGACCATGATTTGTTCGGCGTCCAGCCCCAGTTGCACTGCAACCTCTTCCATGGTGTCGATGGACGTACCGTCAACATCTGTCTGACAGGCTTCGCGCAAGCGCCCGTAGCTAACGGGGATGCCGAAGCCCTCGGCCAGACACTTCAGCGAGGCCGGTCCGCAATCCATTGCGGAGGTTTGCACCACTTCCGGAACGAATATGCGTCGTCGTCCCAGATTCATTGCGGCGTCACCGCGCTCAAATTTCCGAGACTGCTTTTGGCCAGCAAACTTCCAGCCGTGCGCAGAACAAGGTTGGCGGGCGAGATGGTTTCGATCTCGACTTCAACCGAGCCGGGCAGACCATGTTGGAGGGGAATGCGAGAATCTGAATGGGGATCGAGCGCCAGTTCTACGCGGATGCTGCCATCGCGAATCTCGCTGGCGACATTGGTGATGGTGGCTGTGACGCTTCCATACTGCGCCCAGGGAAAACCTTCCAGCCGTAAGCGTGCGTGTTGCCCTGGCCGAACGCGGCCCAAAGCTGCCGGTGGATCAAAGTTTGCCACCACCCGCAAATTTCCCGCCGGTACCACTACGCCAAGTTTGTCGCCTTCGTGAACAACCGCTCCGGGCCGCAACGGTGCCACTTCACCCAGCTTTCCATCAATTGGGGCACGTATCTGCCGGCGATCTACTTCCTCTTGCAATCGCTGAATAGTTACGCCAGCCGTCGCTTGCTCGCCGCGCAGCTTATTGAGTTCGCTGGTGAGTTGCTCGATGTGGGCTCTTCGCTCATTGGTGCGTGTGCGTTGCTCTCCTTCCAGACGCACCACCGCGTAATGCAGGCTGTCGGCTGCTGCCCGGCGTTGCTGGGCGTCGGCAACGCTCCGGTTCAGCTCCAACTCGGCAATTACGCCGGCGTTGTACATTTTGCGCACCCGGTCCGATTCCCCCTGCGCATACGTGGCGGCGGCTTCGGCCTCGCGGTAGTGCGCGCGTGCTTCCTCCAGGGCATCTTTTGCTGCTTGCTGATCCTGCTCCAGAGCCTGCTCTTCCGAGGCGATCTCCTCTTCGCGCGAACGGATTTGCGGATTCGCGCCAGCCAACTGTGTCTTCTCTTCGCTGAGCTGAAAATGCTGAGCTCCAGAGTCGAGTTCGACCAGAACGTCTCCAGCTTTTACATCCTGGTCGAGCACCAGATGAGTCGCCACCACTCGCCCGCTAACTGCGGATTCCACGGGATGCGCCGCACGATCTACCTCCAACTCGGCTTTATTCGTGACCGCGTAGACCGACACTCGCGCAAAAAAGAACCAGATCATCCACGCTGTTAGCAATAAGGCAGCGAGGGCGAGGCCCAGGTAAGAACGCTGTGAGTTGTCGCCT
Source organism: uncultured Acidobacteriota bacterium (assembly GCA_963770465.1). Lineage (GTDB taxonomy): Bacteria > Acidobacteriota > Terriglobia > Terriglobales > Acidobacteriaceae > JABDBE01. Next base: position 184,284 of record CAVYQB010000034.1, on the reverse strand, counting down.
TCGAGAGAGCGAACAGAGCGAAAGAAAGTGGATGCCATCCGATCAAGTCCTCATATCAGCTGGAACAACCTGAGCGCGTATCTCTTAAACCATACAGGTGAAGCTTGTCCGTCCCCGGACCGATTTATGAAAACACGCGCCACCGGCGCGGAGACGCAACTCCGGCCGATTTACACAGCTAAGGAGTCTATATCACGTCGGAGGGTTTCGATCATGCGTTTAGCTCGATATGTATAGTTGACGGTTTCCTCCGGAGACTTCAGTCGGTTTAATACACATTGAGTCACTTGCGGTCGATTCATTGTGTTCATCGAGGCAGAGGCGGTACTATGGGCGGGCCAGGAAGTCCTAATCCAAGATTCCATTTCGCGGATTGCACGAGCTTTAGACCGTGGCGCAGTCACATTTTCGGAGATCCGAGTCACGATGCTGAACGAAGCGACCATTGCCGATTTCAGAGCCAGCTTGCATGGAGGATTGATCGAGCCAAGCCATCCGAGTTACGACGCGGCTCGCAAGGTATACAACGCGATGATCGACCGGCGCCCGCGACTGATCGCGCGCTGCGCCGACGTGGCTGACGTCATGACGGCGGTAAAGTTCGGGCGTGAGCAGAAGCTGCGGGTGGCCATCCGCGGCGGCGGGCACAATGCCGGCGGGTTGGGAGTTTGCGATGACGGGTTGGTGATCGATCTCTCGCCGATGAACTATGTTCGCGTAGACCCGAAAAAGAAAACCGTGCTGGCCGGTGGCGGCGCGCTCTGGCGCGATGTTGACCATGCTACGCATGCGTTCAGTCTCGCGGTCCCTGCGGGCATCATTTCGACTACCGGCGTGGCCGGATTGACTTTGGGTGGCGGGATCGGTTACTTGACGAGACGCTACGGCTTGACGATCGACAACCTGCTGGCCGTCGAAATGGTATTGGCCGATGGGCGGTTCGTTACCGCCAGCGCCAAGGAAAACGCTGACCTGTTCTGGGCCGTGCGCGGTGGAGGTGGCAACTTTGGCGTCGTGACATCGTTTCTGTTCAGGGGGCAACCCGTGCATACCGATTACGGCGGGCCGATGCTGTGGCCGATGGAAGACGCAGCGGAGATGATGCGCTGGTATCGCGACTTCATCGCGAACGCGCCCGATGACCTCTATGGGTTTTTTGCTTTCCTGACCGTGCCGCCGGGGCCTCCATTTCCCGAGCATCTGCATAACAAGAAGATGTGCGGCGTTGTGTGGTGCTACACCGGACCGATCAAGAACGGAGAGAAGGTATTCAAGCCGATCCGGAAATTCAAGGCTCCCGCGCTGGACATGGTCGGCCCGATTCCGCATCCGGTGCTCCAAAGTATGCACGACGGTCTCTATCCGCCGGGCCTGCAGTGGTACTGGAAGGCAGACTTCGTGCGAACACTTCCCGACGAAGCCATCGCGCTGCATCTGAAATACGCGGCAAACTTGCCATCAACGCAGTCGACCATGCACCTGTACCCAATCAATGGCGCCGCCGGCCGCGTTAAGAACAGCGCAACCCCGTGGTCGTACCGCGACGCCACCTGGGCTTGCGTGATTGTCGGCGTCGATCCGGACGCCGCGAACAAGGAAAAAGTCTCCGCCTGGGCGAAGGAATATTGGAAAGCGCTTCATCCCTACTCGGCGGGCGGCGCGTACATCAACTTCATGATGGAAGAGGGCGAGGACCGCATCCGGGCGACGTACGGCAAGAATTACGACCGTCTGGCGAAGATCAAGAAGCGCTACGATCCAGCGAACCTGTTTTGCGTAAACCAGAACATCAAGCCAGCGTGAAGAGGCGTACTGCTCTCAGTTTGCTCTTCGCCGAGTTTCTCAGCGTGCTCTGCGGCCGTTCTTTGCGGTCTCCGCGTTTTAAGGTGTTGATTAGGCCACGTCAAAGACAGAGTCTTAAATCGCGGAGGTCGCTGAGAACGGCCGCAGAGTACGCGGAGTCTACTGCTTCCATTTGTTCTCAATCTTCGGAGGATGCTGCAAGGTTTGCATCACCACGCAATATTGCTCGGTTTTTGCCTGCAACGCGCTTAACTGCTCCGGCAGTTGCCTGTGGTGCCCGGACGTCGAAAATCACCCGGATGCTCTCAAATCCCACGGGCGACTCTTTCGATGTTCCCAGTGTTCCCTGCAGATCCAGATCGCCTTCGACCGTGACATCTATGCCCTCTGTAGGTATCCCCATGGCAGCGGCCACCATTTGGCAAGTAATCTGCGCGCAGGCGGCCAACGCACCTAACAACAGATCGCCGGAACAAGCTCCGGTACCCGCGCCCCCGACGCCTTGGTGCGCTTGCGCGTTATAGATCGCCCGCCCCAAATCCACAGAACAAGAAATGGGTGCATCGGTCTGCGTGCCGCGGGCAGTCAGCGTGATTCGAGAACTAGCCGGGTCTTGCCGGTATTGATCCTTCAATGGCCGCTGCAGCGATCGAATATCCATAAAAATCCTCCGAAATCTGGGCTATTATAAGCGTATCTTGGGATGCTGCTTTGATGTGGTGGCAGCAACTTAAAATTCAATTGTAATTTTGCAGTAGCGAACAGTCCGCTTCGGCATGCGGAGCCACGCCAGCAAGTTTCATGAACCCACCTCACACGCCAGATTCGGTACCGTCCACCCCGTTGCCGGGCACGCGCTTCGGCAGTTACGAGATTCTTCAGCGACTCGGATCCGGCGGCATGGGCGAGGTCTACCGGGCTAAAGACATCCGCCTCGAACGGGAGGTCGCAATCAAGACCCTTTCGTTGGACGGTTGTTCTCGACCGGAAGCTTTATCGCGCTTCGAGCAGGAAGCCCGCTCCGCCTGTGCGCTCAATCACCCGAACATCGTAACTATTTATGAACTCGGGCACGTGAACGGCACGCGCTTCATCGCGATGGAACTGGTCGAGGGCGAAACGCTGCGTGCGCTGCTCGCTTCTGGCCCTATTCCCTTTCGCAAGTCGGTTGCAATCGCGGCGCAAGTTGCCGACGGTCTTGCCAAAGCGCATGAGAGTGGGGTTGTTCATCGCGATCTGAAGCCGGAGAATCTGATGGTTTCTCGCGATGGCACAGCCAAGGTGCTGGATTTCGGGCTGGCGAAACTTCGTAAGCTCAACCCGGCTGGCAGTACGGATGTGACCACCACTATCACTGAGCATGGAATAGTGATGGGTACCGTAGGCTACATGTCGCCCGAGCAAGCGACCGGCGACGAAGTCGATTTTCGCTCTGACCAGTTTTCCTTCGGATCAGTGCTCTACGAAATGGTAACCGGGGCTCCCGCGTTCCGGAAGAAGACCCACGCCGAAACAGTGGCAGCCATCCTTCGCGATGAGCCGGAGAGCCTCGGTAGCAGAGTGCTGCAGGCACCCGCTCCTTTCATTTGGATCGTGGAGCGCTGCCTCACCAAGGACCCCAAACAGCGCTACGCCTCCACCCGGGACTTGGCTCGCGACCTCGCCGCGGTACGCGACCGCCTCGCCGATGCGCCTGCCCGCGAATCCGAGCCTCGTCCCAACAACCTGCCAGTGCAGCGCACCGCATTTATTGGGCGGGAACGCGAAGCGGCCGATCTGCGTCAGCTCTTGAACCGCGCGGATGTCAGGCTTGTAACTCTCACCGGGCCGGGCGGCATCGGGAAGACGCGGCTCGCCTTACAGGTGGCGGGCGAAATCGCCGGGCAGTTTCCCGGCGGTGTTTGCTTTGTTTCTCTCTCAGCGATTGGTGAAGTCAACTTGATCGCTTCCGCCATCGTGCAAGCGGTGGGCGTGCGCGAAAGCGCAAACAAGTCGCCGCAGGAAAGCTTGATGGAGTATGTGGGCAGCCTAAGCCAACCTATGCTGCTTTTGCTCGATAACTTCGAGCATCTTGTCTCCGCGGCGCCGTTGGTGTCACAACTCCTGACCGCAGCTCCAAAACTCAACGTCGTGGTCACGAGCCAAGCGCCGCTTCATGTCTACGGAGAACACGAGTTCCCCGTGCCACCGCTGGCGCTGCCCGACCCTAAGTCGATTCCGCCCATGGAAGTGCTTTCTCGGCTGCCAGCCATCGCACTTTTTGTGGAACGCGCAACGGCCGTCAAGCATGAATTCGCGCTGACGAAGGAAAACGCAACTGAAGTGGCGGCCATCTGTACTCGCCTTGACGGCCTGCCTCTCGCCATCGAACTTGCTGCTGCGCGCATCAAGCTGCTTTCCCCGTCCGCCATGCTTTCGCGCCTCGAAAGACGTCTGAACCTGTTGACCGGCGGCGCCCGCGATCTTCCAACCCGGCACCAAACTCTTCGCAACACCGTGGACTGGAGTTATAGCCTTCTCAATGCCGCTGAACAAACGCTCCTTCGCAGGCTTTCCGTGTTTGCCGGCGGGTGCACGCTGGAAGCGGTGGAAGCCGTGTGCGACACCAAAGGTGATCTCGGCCTCGACGTGCTCGACGGCATGGCTTCCATGGTGGATAAAAGCTTGGTGCAGCAGGTGGAGCAGGTCGACAAAGAAACGCGCTTCTTCATGCTGTCCACTATCCGGGAGTACGCCCTCGAACGCCTTGCTCAAAGCAACGATGAAGCTGCCACTCGCCGGGCCCATGCCGCTTACTACCTGGTGCTTGCCGAAGAAGGCGCCGAAGACATTACCTCTCAACCCGAATGGCTCGATCGTTTTGAGGTTGAGCATGACAACTTCCGCTTAGCCATTGATTATCTGATCAAAACCCGGGATGCCGAGTGGGGCCTCCGCATGGGCGCTGCACTCTTCCGCTTCTGGGAGACACGTGAGCATCTTACGGAGGGCCGCGAAACCATCGCCAGGCTCTTGGCGTTGGAAGGAGCCGAGCGTCCGAAGCTCCGCGCGCGGTTGCTGTTCGCTGGCGCAGTGCTTGCGGCAGCGCAGGGCGATTACTACGGCTCTGCGCTGCCACTGTTCGAAGAAAGTCTAGAGACATGTATCAAGCTAAACGATAATCGAGGCGTTGCCGTCGCACTGAACGCGTTGGGCGTTAACGCTCGCGACTTCGGCGAACTCGCGGCCGCGTCGCGGCTCTTCGAACAATGTGTCGCGATATGGAGGGAGCTTGGCGATCCCGCGGGCATCGCCCGAGCCCTCAGCAATCTCGCTAGCGTGATGAAGTTGCAGGGCGAATACGAGCGCGCCTCGTCGCTTTATGATGAGTGTGTGGCGATGTTCCGTCAGGTCGGCGATGGCGCTGGTGTCGCCTGGACCTTGAATTACCTTGGAGACGTCGCTCGAGAAAAGGCGGATTTCGTTGCCGCGCGTTCATTTTGTGAGCAGAGTCTGTCCGAGTTTCGCCAACTGCGCGATAGTTGGGGGATTGCGAGCACCCTGTTCGATCTGGCAAGTCTAAGCTGCGATCAGGGGGACAATGCCGAGGCGCGCCGTCTCTACGGCGAGAGCATCAAGGTATTTCAGGAGTTGGGCTACAAACGCGGCATCGCGAGGGCGCTCGAATGTCTCGCCGTGAGTGCCGCAGCGCAATCGCACGCCGAACAATCGCTGCACCTGGCTGGAGCCGCAGCCGCGCTTCGCCAACAATTGGGCGCTCCGCTGCAGCCCACGGAGCAACGCAGGCTTGAGAAGGCTCTGGAGTTTGCGCGCCGAGCGCTCGGGAACGCCGCAGGAACGGCGTGGATGGAAGGCTGGGCGATGCCGGTCGAGCAAGCCATCCATGAGGCGCTTACTTGCAACGCAGAATCAGGTCATCAGACTGGAAGCTCTGCTTGAGTTAAGTTGCGGTGTCGGGATCGATCAGGCGCCGTACCGCCGAGATGCGATTTGCAGGAAAACCTCCGCGACGTGCGTGTTCGCGAATCGTTTCCTCGTCTGGCGCCAGGTATACACAATAAACTTTATCGCCGGTGACGTAGGAGTGCAGCCATTTGATGGCCGGGCCCATATCCTTCAGCACGCTTACTGACTTCCGAGCTACCGCCTGCAGTTCCGCATCCGACAAATTACCGGCCCCGGGAATCTCCCGCTCGATCACATATTGGGGCATTGCCACTTCCTCCCGAGCGGCCATGGTAGCAGATTTTCCGGGTTAGAGTGCATGACGCACACCAATGCCGCTTAGGCTCAGGGATTGGGAATTCCTTCAATATAGGAGAGTCGTTTCGCCGCGCTGAGAATAGCAGCGGTCACGCCAACCACTTCGAGGGCTCACCAATTGCGTTGGTCAAGTCGTTCAGGAAGGCGGCGGCTCGGGCGCCGTCGGCGGCGCGGTGATCGCAGGAGAGAGTCACTGTCATCATAGGACGAACAGCAGGTTTGCCGTCGACGGCGACCACGCGGTCTGCGATTGTTCCGACCGCGAGAATCGCTGCTTGCGGCGGAACAATAATCGCTGTGAACTCGTCCACGTGATACATACCGAGATTGCTGATGGTGAAGGTGGCATCGGCGATGTCTGCGGGGCGCAGCTTCCCTCCCCTTGCTCGCTCGGTCACGTTGTGACGTTGCTGCGCGATTTCTGGAAGGCTCGCGGTGTGGGCGTTAGGGATCACTGCGGTGACCACTCCGTCGTTCACTGCGATGGCCACGGCCAAGTTCACGTGATCGTGAAGACGAATGCCTTCCGCGGTCCAGTTGGAATTCAGGCGCGGATGTTTCAGCAGGACGCGCGATGTCAGTGCGACCAGCAGATCAGTATGGGTGATGCGGATTTTGTGGGCACGCTCAATGTCTGGGGCCCGCTTCTCGCGGAATTCATTGAGACCGGTCGCTTCGATTGCACGCGTCACAAAGAAGTGCGGAACCGTGGTCCAGCTCACAGTGGTGCGTTCGGCCATGAGGCGCCCGATAGAACTGGACACTTCGAGCTCTGATTTCTTCGGGTTCGCACTCGATGCAACTGGCGCGGCCGCAGCCTGCACGTCCGACGCGAGGATCTCTCCACCCGCGCCAGAGCCGCGGACGGTGGCGATATCTACGCCTAATTCTTTTGCAAGACGCCTCGCTTTGGGGGAAATCCTTGCGTTCTGAGCGGCAGATTGTTGGGGAGCATTCGGCGTAACCGGAATTGCGTGCGTTTCCGTCTTTGCCCTTGCGACAGGCGCAACGGATTCGTTCTTGGTGGGAGGCATTTCGCCGGGAGCTACAATCCACGCGATGATCTGTCCCACTGGGATATCGGCTCCTACAGCCCCTGTGATTCCAGCGAGGACGCCGTCGGCGGGGGCTTCGACTTCCACAACCGCTTTGTCGGTTTCGATTTCGAGAAGCGGCTCGCCCTTGGTTACGCGATCGCCTTCCTGTTTGCGCCAGGCGATGAGCTTGCCGGTTTCCTGCGCCATCTCAAGGGCGGGCATGACAACGCTGAAGGCCATAGGCAGGGTTATATGTGAAGACCGGGTGCCGTCCCTCCGGGACTCCTTCTTTCTCACCGCGCTTTACCCCGGACTTCCGTCCGGGGCTATCACAACATTCCGTCCCTACGGGACTTGGATAGAGCGGTTACTGACGTTCAAGTTCTTCGAAGCAGTTCGATTCTAAGGCTCAACTTCTCAGCAAAGAGTCAGTCCGAAACTCCCACCCGCTCTGTTTTCGCGCTGGCCTCGATCATCTCCAGCACTTTCTCGCTGGGCGGAGCTTCGGTTTCTCTGGTCGTGGGCAGCGGTCCGTTGACCGTGAAATAATGCGCGCCCGCTACTAGAAGCTCTTCCGCGGGGAATCGCGTGATTACCTCGTGCCCCGTCGGCGTAACAACGATTTCTTCTTCAATACGCGCCGCGCTCCAGCCATCGGTCGAAGGCCAGAAGGTTTCGAGAGCGAACACCATTCCGGGCTCGATCGTCACCGGATGCTCAAACGAAACCAGGCGGCTGATCACGGGCTTCTCCCAAATGGCGAGGCCGATACCGTGGCCGTATTGCAGCGCAAAGCAGGCTTCTTCATTGGGAAATCCGAACTCTTCCGCCTTCGGCCAGACTGCCGCGATCTCTGCGGTGGTGCGTCCGGGACGCACCAGTTCAATCGCAGCGTCAAGATATTCGCGGCAGCGCTTGTAAGCATCCACCATCGCGTGCGAAGCGAAGCCGACGGTGAAGCAGCGGTAGTAGCAGGTGCGGTATCCCATGTAGGAATGAAGAATGTCGTAGTAGACGGGATCGCCGGGGCGGAGCACGCGATCGGAAAACACGTGCGGATGCGGATTGCAACGTTCGCCTGAGATCGCGTTTACCGCTTCAACATATTCCGAGCCCAAATCGTAGAGTACCTTGCTCACCAATCCCACCGCTTCGTTCTCACGCAGGCCGGGCTTCATCGCGCGATAAAGTTCGTCGTAGGCGGCGTCGACCATCATTGCCGAAGTGTTAAGCAGCGAGATTTCATCCTGCGTCTTGATAACGCGCGCGTTCGACATGAGTTGTTGACCATCAACAACTTTTATACCTTCGCGTTGCAGCGCGAACAGAACTGGGAGTTCGATAATGTCGATGCCGACCGGCTCTTTGTGCAGGCCGCGCATTTCGAGTTCGATGCGAATCTTTTTGGCGACGTCTTCGGCGCGCCCCATCTCTGGCGTCATGGCGCCGCGCAGCATGGAAATTCCTGGACGCGATCGTTCGCCGAGCCACGGACAATTCAATTGATGATGTTTGGCGGCGGATCCGAAATCCCACAGGATCGGCTCATCGTTCCGCGGCAGCAGGGTGAAGCGGTTGGCCTTGTCCTGCGCCCATGTGCCGATGTGCGTGGAAGTCAAATAGCGCACATTGTTCATGTCGAAACAAAGCAGCGCGCCCATCTCTGACTTCTCGAGCAGCGCCTTGGCTTTGGCCAAGCGCTCGCGGCGCAAGCGGTCAAAGTCGATTCGATTTTCCCAATCGACGGCCATGGTTCCGTGTGTTTTGAGTCCCATAATTCAGCTCCTAGCCTCTAGCTATTAGCTCATAGCTAGAACCCACCTAACCAATTGCGCACCGGTCATGACGGTTTGCACATCGATCTCGCGACGTCGAATACGGTTTGTTCCGTCGGTACTGTTGCGTCTTCTAACGGTGGAGAGAACGGAATCGGTACGTGCATCGCGCCCATTCGCTTCACTGGTGCGTCGAGATCGTAGAACGCGCCTTCGGCGATGACGGCGGCAAGCTCCGCGGTCACGCCGTAGCGTCCGTAACCTTCGTCTAGCACAATCACTCGTGACGTTTTCCTCGCCGAGTCGATCAAAGTTTTTTCATCTAGCGGCCACGTAGTTCGCGGATCGACGACCTCCGCGCTGATGCCTTCTTTTTCCAACAGATTCGCTGCGCCGAGCGCGACTTGCACCATGCTACTCGTGGCGACCAGCGTAATGTCATCGCCGGCACGCTTCACATCGGCCACGCCCAGTGGGATGGTGTAGTCGTCCTCTGGAACCGGGCCCTTCAGTTTGTACATCATTTTGTCTTCGAAGAAGACAACTGGGTTCTCATCGCGGATGGCGGTCTTAAGCAGGCCTTTCGCGTCATAGGGAGTCGAGGGCAAAACCACTTTCAATCCCGGAACATGGCTGAACCAGGCGTGCAGCGACTGCGAGTGTTGAGCAGCCGAGCGGCGTGTCGCGCCAAGCGTGGTGCGCATCACCATCGGCACTTTCCAGTGTCCGCCTGACATGTAATGCGCTTTGGCTGCCTGGTTGACCATCTGGTCCATCGTGAGCGTGATGAAATCTCCGAACATGATGTCGACTACCGGACGCAGGCCCGTCATGGCTGCGCCGACGGCGACGCCGGTGAATCCAGCTTCGGAGATGGGAGTGTCAACCACGCGCTTTGCGCCGAACTCTTCGACTAATCCGGAGAGAACTTTAAACGGCGTGCCGGCCTCGGCAACGTCTTCTCCGATGATGCAAACCCGCGAATCGCGACGCATCTCTTGCGCGAGCGCTTCGCGTACCGCCTGCGCAAATGTGAGCTCGCGCTCAGGCATAGACGTGCTTCTCGACTTCGTCGACGTTTGGATACGGCGCGGCAATGGCGAACTTCACGGCCGCTTCCATTGTGGCCCGAGCGTCAGAGGTAATCCGGTCGAGAGACGCTGCGTCAGCATAGCCTTTATCGAGCAACCACTTCGATAAGACCGTAATAGGATCGCGATCGGTCTTCCAGAGATTCTCTTCCTGCTTCGAGCGGTAGTACTCACGATTGATGTCGCCGACGTGATGGCCGCCGTAGCGGTAGGTATCGCATTGCAGGAATGCGGGTCCGGCACCGGCGCGGGCGCGATTCACCAATCGCGTTGCAACTTCATTGACTGCGCGAACGTCTTGTCCGTCCACTCGGGCAGCTTCAATACCGAAAGCCGTGGCGCGGGCGAGAATGGTGCCCGCGGTGGTTTCCTGATAGTGCGTGTACTCGTTGTACTGATTGTTTTCGCAGACGTAAATTACCGGCAGCTTCCACAATTGCGCCAGATTCATTACTTCGTACAGCGATCCCTGACCGAGCGCGCCTTCGCCGAAGAAGCACACTGCGACGCGATCCGTGCCCAGAGTCTTGGCGGCAAAGGCCGCGCCGGTGGCGATGCCTACGCTTCCTCCTACGATCGCATTGGCGCCGAGATTGCCGGTCGCGGGATCGGCAATGTGCATCGATCCACCCTTGCCGCGGCAATAGCCGGCTTCTTTTCCGAGCAGCTCAGCGAACATGCGATCCGGGGACGCGCCCTTGGCCAGGCAGTGTCCATGGCCGCGGTGCGTGCTGGTGATGTAATCGTCGATGCGTAGAGCTTCGCAGATTCCTACAGCCACGCCTTCTTCACCGCTATACAAATGAGCGAGTCCGGGCATGAGAGCGCGCGTGTAGAGGTCGTTCACCTGCTCTTCAAACAGACGGATGCTCACCATCTGACGATAAGCGCGTAGCCACTTTTCTTTTTCCGTGGCAGTTCCGCGACCAGCTTCCGGCTTGGAGGTAATCGTCGTCATATTTTCTTACCTCCTTCCGTCACTGGCGTCGAGACTCCGGACATGGCGGCCAGCACATCGAACATGCAGGCGAAATCGTACTTCGTCCAGCCCATGCCGCGCGCCGCTGTCAGAAATTCATTGCTTATCGCGGTGCTCGGCAGTGGAACGTCGAGCTGGCGTCCCAGGTCCATCGCCAGGACCATGTCTTTCTGCATCATGTTGACGTCGAACCAGGCTTCTTCGGGCTGTTGCAGTACGAACGGACCGCGGTACTGAATCATGGGAGATGCGATCGCGCTGTGGGTAAGCACATCGACAGCAGTTTCGCGTGCGATGCCACTTTTCTCCGCCAGCAACACGCCCTCGGAGAACGCGAGCATCTGTACTGCCAGGCTCAAGTTGACGGCGATCTTCATGGCGAGCGCGAGGCCGTTATCGCCAACGTAAGTCACTTTGGGCCCAATATCCATCAATATCGGTTGCACCTTTTCAAACGTCTCGCGGCGTCCACCCACCATTACTGACAACTTTCCTTCCTGCAACGTAATCACGCTGCCGGAGACCGGAGAGTCGACCATGTCCGCGCCTTTTTCCCGCACCTTAGCGGCCAGCGCGCGGCTTACTGTGGGACTCACTGTGCTCATATCGATGAGAATCTTGCCAGCGCTCAGGCCCGCCAGAAGCCCATCGGGTCCCTCCGTGATGGACGGCGATGGCTGCAGCGTTGGTGACCATCGTGAAGGTGAAATCGGAAGCGCTGGCAACCGCCCGCGGCGAGTCGGCCCACTTCATTCCTTTTTCAACCAGCCACTGGGCTTTGGCGCGGGTGCGATTGTAGCCGGTCACTGAGTGGCCTTTGCTGAGCAGCCGGTTGACCATCTGGCTGCCCATTACACCCAGGCCGATGAATCCGATTTTCGCCATCCGCCGCCAACCTCCACTTTTTTATTTCCGAAAATGATGTGCCAGCGAAACTCCGAGATACTATGCGAACGCGAAAAATATGATCCGACCGATGATCCGAACTATGATCCGAACTATGAAGTAATTCTGGAAGCTATCGGCGCGTGCTTTCTGGAAGACTCGCTGCCGGAAGATACTTGTGAATCTTCTCGCACCTGCTCGAGATGGGCGGCCATCGCGGCGCGTGCCACCTCGGGATCGCGCTGCTCCATGGCTTCCAAAATTCGTTTGTGATGAACCTGCCCGCGCTGCGGTCCGCCTTCCACGTTGAAGATCTTTAGGCGTTGCTCACGCAGTAGCGCGACAATGGAGTCGATCAAAGAAAGAATCAGGGGATTGGCGGCAGCCTCTGCCAAGGCTAAGTGGAAATCGAGGTCAGCCTCAATATAAGCTTCGGGATCTCTCTGCGAACGATCCATGACTGCGACCGCTTCCCGCATCGCCGCCAAATGCTCTTCCTCGATCCGCATCGCAGCCATCGCAGCGATTCCAGGCTCCAGAATCAAGCGGAGTTCCGCCAAATGATTCGAACCCTCCTGCTGGCCGATCTTGACCATCAGGTCAAACGATTGCCGCGCAGCATGCGTAGTGCCGTCGGTGATGAAGGTGCCGCGTCCTGAGTAGGCTTCAACCAAACCTTTTTCGCGCAGCGCCTTCACCGCCTCGCGCACCGCAGTACGGCTCACACCCAGACGTTGCGCGAGTTCACGTTCCGCAGGGAGTTGGTCTCCAGGTTTCAGCGAGCCGTTCAGAACCGAGTCTTCGATCTGCTGGACGATCTGCTCGTACAGGCGCGAAGTCCGAACGACTTTATACACGTGAATTTCTCCTGCGGGAACCAGTTTTGCCGAACCGACGATGGACTGGTTACTATACCGCACCTTCAAAGTTTGAGGTCGGCGTTTTGCGGCTTCGGAGGAAGAGCTAAGCATTTTTGCGGTCTTAGGTACGGTGGTATGACAGCTAGGACGATAACACGCATGAGAAGTTGAACGCAAGCATGAGTAAGCTGTCTAACGCTTGGATTGATGGGGAAATGTCCTCTTTTCGGCTGGACCAATCAGGTGGTCATAGTTTGTGAAAGAGGGACGAAACCGAGAATTTACTTGACTTCATTTAGCGAGCGGTGGTATGGCTGTCGGACCAGAAAAACGGAGGAAGTTCCGATGACATCACGAAGCATCGCTACGTCCACGGGTCACATCGGTGGGGCCACTCGGATTTTTCTCTTTGTTCTCGCGCTGAGTTTGATGAGCGTCCCAGCGCTGGCCCAGTCCACTGCCGGACGCGTACTGGGAACAGTCACGGACCCGAGTGGCGCATCGGTTGCCGGCGCGACAGTGGTCGTCACCGACACCCAGCGTGGCACATCACGAACCCTCACCACCGACTCCGCCGGAGAATACGTTGCGGCCGACCTGATCCCGGGAACGTACAAGATTCGCGTCGAGGCCAAGGGATTTAAGACAGTAGAGCGGCCGAGCTTGACAGTTGAGGTTGCGACCGACGTTCGCGCCGACATGACGCTTCAACCCGGCAACGTTTCCGAGGTTATAACCGTTATGGCAGAAGCTCCCCTGCTTAATACGACATCGGCCACGCTGGGGGGAACGCTTAGTAATAAGGAGATCAACGACCTGCCATTGAATGGCCGCAACTATGAAAACCTGTTGCAGCTGCGTCCCGGCGTGATGCGTTATCCGGGCGGAGGATTCTCGACCACCAGCACCGACGGCTTGCGGGCAGAAGATAACGCCTATTTTGTTGAGGGGCTCTTCAATAGCGAGCCCTTTTCCGGACAAGGCATTATCAACGGAGCCGGCATTGCGGGAGATTCCGCGACCATCTTGCCAATCGATGCTATTCAGGAATTTAACGTTCAAGAAAATCCGCCAGCTGAGTATGGATGGAAGCCGGGAGCGGTAGTCAACGTCGGCTTGAAGTCCGGCACCAACAAAATTCATGGCAGCGCATTTGCTTTCGGCCGCGACGGCGTCATGGACGCGCGCAACTACTTCAACGATGCTCCCGCCGCGAAAACGCCGCGAACACTGGAACAGTTTGGTGGCAGCTTCGGCGGCGCGATCGTGAAAGACAAAGCATTCTTCTTCGGCGCTTACGAGGGCCAGCGCTACGATGTTGGAAACTCCTATAGCGTGACCACGCCGTCCATGCAACCACTAACACTTGCTCCCGGCGCGACGCCAAATTGCACCGCGCCTGCCCTTGCAGGACTCGACTGCAACGGCAGCATTCCGAATGCGATTGCTGATCTTCTGGCCAACGGCTACACAGTCGCGACCAAAGGCCCTTGTACCGGGCCCTGTATCAGTCCAGCCAGCCAGCTAATTTCGGGCTGCACGGTCTCTTCAGCTGGTGCGGTAACCTGCAACGGAAGCGGCTTCCCGCTAAACAACACCCAAGGTATCAACATCGTTCAGGGTTTCCCCAACAATGTTGGCGTCGATAACGCGCTGGGCAAAGTGGATTTCAGCATCAATCAGCGCAACACTATCAGCGGGATGTATTTTTATGGGAACAACAACGGGACGGTGGAGGATTTTCCCGAGTTACAAGCCAAGTGGCAATCCATCATTCACACCCGCGCTCAGGTTGTCGGGGGAAACTGGGTCTGGACTCCCAGCGCGCGCTGGGTGAATGAAGCTAGGGTCGGCTACAACCGCCTGTACCAGCCAACGCTGCCCGGCGATCTCAGTACGCCCGCCTCGGGCTACGGTATCGACACCGGCATAAGCGGCCCCTTCACCGGAGGTCTGCCGCGTATCGGCTTCGCCGGTGCCTTCGTCCCCGGTTTGGGTGGTTTCAAGTGGCCAAAATTTCAGGGCCCAGACTCGATCACTCAGTTTATCGACCACGTTTCCTACACTGTCGGCAAACACGCCATCAAGTTCGGCGGCGAGTTGCACCGGAACGAAGTCACTGGCGGCGCTTTTGGCAATGCCCGAGGCAGTATCACTTTCCTGGGCGGCGTGGCGCTGGCCGCGTCCACACCTTTGGAGGATTTCTTTGCGGGAGATCCTTTCAAGGCTTCGGTGCAAGTTGGCAATCCTGATCGGACAATCCACAATTGGGCCTACGGAGCTTTTTTGCAGGATGACTGGAGAGCCACAAAAAATCTGACGCTAAACTATGGGCTGCGCTATGAATTTAATTCAGTGATCAAAGAAGCCAATAACCTGCTGGGCAATTTTGATCCTAACTCGCCGACTGGCTTGATTCAGGCTGGAATCAACGGGGTGAGCGGTCCGTACAACCCCGATCACAAAAACTTCGCGCCGCGCCTCGGTTTCGCGTGGGATGTGACGGGAAAAGGCAGCACCGTGCTACGAGGGGGAGCGAGTTTGGTGTATGAAACCATCAATTGGGAATCGCTGCTCGCCTTTAACAATGCTTTTGGCCTATCCAATGTTCCCACCGGAGCGATCATCAATGCCGCCGGCGGCACCGCGGGAGGCACGATCACGGCGAGCAATTTGGCGATCCCTCCCGTCCTTCCGCAGTGGGACAGCGGCGTGCCCCTCTACGGCGCTAACGTCAGCACCAGCACACCCAATTGCTTCAACAATCCCTGCCCGATCATGAGCGTGGATCGCAACATAACGACTCCTTACGTCTGGACTTGGACCTTGAACTTGCAACACGCCTTCTCGTCGAATGTTTCTTTGGAAGTTGCTTATGTTGGCAATCACGGTTCAAACCTGACTGGCATCCGAGACATCAACCAGCCGCCGGTTGGCACGGACTATTCCCCAGCGTGCGTGACCGATCCAAACTGCGATCAGGATGCGCGTCCATACAATGCAAAGTTTCCCTACCTCAGCAATATTTTTCAGATGGGGAACATCTACCGTTCAAATTACGATGGCTTGCAAGTCACGCTAAACTCGAGAAATTACCACGGCCTGAGCATGGTGGCCGGCTACACCTACTCCCACTCGCTCGATGACGTCAGCGCAAACTGGGATTTCGGATACGGTGCGGGCCTACCCCAGGATTCTTACAACGTCGGACGTGAGTACGCGAACAGCGACTTTGACATGCGGCATCGTTTCACGCTCTCGCTCACCTATGCCATCCCCGGACGCAGCGGTTACGGACAGATGTTGGAGGGCTGGGAACTGAATTCCATAGTCACACTGCAAAGCCCGCAATTCTGGGGCCCGATTGATCTGGGAACCGACGTGGCGGGAACCGGCCCGCTACCCGTAAGTCCGCCAGCTTTCGAGATGGCGCGCTGGGATTTTTATGGCAAGCCTTCCGACTTTCAGTCAGGTCCAACGCCAATTCCGTTTTTCCCCGGCACATCGAATTCTGCCTGTGCAACTCAAGCGCTGGCCGTGGACGGCGGAACTCCTGGAAACTCGACGGCATCTCTGGCCAAGTTCGGCTGCTATGCCAAGGGCAACTCAATAATGATTCCGCCGCCGCTCGGACAATTCGGAACCATGCCGCGCAATCTATTCCCCGACTCAGGTTTCAAGGATTTCGATCTCTCAATTGCAAAGAACTGGCACTTGGGTGAGCGGGTCCACGCCCAGTTCCGCGCCGAGTTCTTCAACGTTCTCAACCATCCCAACTTCGCAAATCCTTATGGCGGACAAAACGGGTTTGGGTTGAACGATCCTTCCGTGCAGCCGTTTGGTTGTGGCTGTGCGACGCCCGATGTTGCGGCGGCGAATCCGGTCATCGGCTCGGGCGGCAGCCGTGCCGTGCAGTTGGGATTGAAGTTCACGTTCTAGCTGTATCAGGTTTATATGGGCAGGAAGGCCGGACGCAATTCCGTCCGGCTTTTTTCGTGAAAGGGCTTGCGGTTGGCAAGCCGGAAAGAATGGGCAAAATCATGAAAAGACAAAATCATTTTCTTCTACTCTTATTTTTGTTTCTTGCATTTATTTTTGCTAACGCATTCGCCCAAAACGCAGAGCGGCGCGAGCGCACTATCGACGAGATTAAGACTGAGGCCATTCACCGCGCTGAGGTCGGCCAGTATCCGCTGATCGGGCTTGATCCCACAGATGTGAAAGAAGCGTTTGAGAACATTCACACTAGCGACAAAGATGAGTGGGCGGCTGCCTTCATGCACGTTGCTGATCGCTACTTCAACGAAGCGAAGTCACTAGAAAAGTCCGATCCTGCAAAGGCGAATGCCGATTACATCCGCGCCTGGCGGCTTTACTCATTCGGACGCTGGCCGATTCCAGCTTCTCCGGGAAAGCAGCGCTCATACGAAAAAGCTATTGAAGCATTTCTGGCGCATGCGCAATTCTTCGATCCGCCGCTCGAGGTTGTGCGCATTCCTTTCGAAGGCAAGGAAATCATCGGCTACCTGCGCCTGCCGAAGAATGCGAAAGGACCGGTACCGCTGGTAATCGCGGTTAATGGTCTCGACAGCCGCAAGGAAGATCTTGCCGAAAGTTTTGGCGCGATTCTTCCTTTTGGAGTGGGTTATCTTGCGGTCGATGGCCCCGGGACCGGGCAGAATCCAATCAAAGTGAGTGAAACCGCGGATCGCGTGCTCTCCCGCGTCCTCGACTACGCCCAATCGCGGCCAGAGATCGATAAGAACCGCATCGCGATGCATGGTGTGAGTTGGGGAGCTTACTGGGCGACGAAGATGGCGATTGTCGAGCGCGCCCGTTTGCGCGGGGCGAGCGCGCAGTCTCCGCCAGTGGACAGATTCTTTCAAAAAGACTTTCTGATGAACTCGCTGCTGGGCAATCGCGAATATCTGTTCGATCAAGTCCCGGCGCTGATGAATATTTTAGAGGGCGTGCACACCCTGGACGAGATGGGCGATTACCTGCCAAAAATGTCTCTGGTACATCAGGGATTGCTGGGCAAACCAATGGCTCCCATGTTGATTCTCGCGGGAGTTCTCGATACGCAGGTTCCCATCGATGACGAATACCTGCTACTAAGCAAAGGCGATGTGCCGAAAGAAGCCTGGATCAATCCTCACGGCGGACATCTTGGCCGGCAAGTTGGAGTCTGGCCTGATCCGCTAATTTTCAAACAAGTAATTATTCCGTGGCTGGTGAAAACGCTGCAACCTCCGGCGAACTAACCAGCGGCGACAGACAGATTCGAGTGGGGGCGTTCCGCCCACGTATTGGGCCACTGCCGCCAAGACGCATTCGGTGAAGAGCTTTTACGTTTGCCGGTGCATGTCCGAAGGATTCTTTCACGCATTCTCCGGCTGGCTAATCTTTGTGGTATCGCTGGCTATGTTATTTCTTTTGCATCAGCTCTTGCGGATCGGGAGCGCATGCGTGGAAAGTGAAATCATGCCAAATGCCTGAACAGTTCGAAGGTCTTGGCTAACGGCACCTCCGTCACCCACCGGTATAAACTCTGCTCATACATATCAACCCTTCCCAAAGTCCATCCCAGCCGACCGAATCGATAAACTAGAGGCCCAATTCACTCAGTCCCGGGTGATCATCAGGGCGGCGCCCCAGCGTCCAACGATATTTCCTGTCAGGCTCCTTGATCGGCAGGTCATTGATGCAAGCGAATCGCAGGCGGGTAAGTCCGTTCTCATCGAATTCCCAGTTCTCGTTTCCATACGATCGAAACCAGTTGTTGGAATCGTCATGCCACTCGTATGCAAACCGCACTGCTATGCGGCTCCCGCCGAAGGCCCATACTTCCTTAATTAGGCGATACTCAAGTTCTTTCGACCATTTGCGTTTCAAAAATGCAACGATCTCTTCACTTCCATTCACGAATTCCGCTCGATTGCGCCATCGAGAATCCTGTGTATATCCCAAGACAACTTTCTCCGGGTCTCGAGTGTTCCAGAGGTCTTCCGCGCGCCGTACTTTCAATTCTGCGGACTCCAGGGTGAAAGGTGGAAGTGGTGGACGTGCTTCAAACCCAACTTTTCCTGTCGACATCAGACTCTCCTTCCTTTACAAAGCCATGTACCTTTCTTGCGCGAATTATTTTTGGAGCACTACTGATGCTTCCGCGGTCTGCAGTAAGAACGTAAAGGTCTCTTGCAGGTAAAGACGAACCGACGTGTCGGTGTGAGAAAGATAACCGATGGAGAGATCCTGGCCGAGATGCAACTCGAAGTCGCCGCCTCGCGTGGTCAGCACAAAAGCTCCCTCAATCGCGAGAGCCCAAATGATCTTGTCTTTCACCAGCCGCTTGACGTGCTCCAACACGGGATATCCGTGATCGCTGGTCTCGGAAAGAGCGGTATAGGCCTCGGCGCCCAGCAAGACCGCGTACGGGCCGTTGACGCCGACCATTCGCAATTGGCTCAAGCCCTGAGCGATGGCGTCGGGATACTGAAGGACATCGGAGGGAAGAGGCATCTTCGGATTGCTCGTCCCTTGGCGGATTCCTATGATGTTCGCATCGGGATACCCCTCAAACACCGCCCCATCTTCTGCAAAGGCGATCTGCCGGGCTGCATCTTTCGCCGGCTGCCAATCCGAATCCTTGGCACCGCGTTCGACGTCGTCAATGGCCTCTCGGCTCAGTTCGAACGGAGCCCGCACCTCGATCAGGGCTCTCACGTCTCGTTGCCTGACCTGGGCTCCATCTCGCGGCCCTGGAATTGAGCGCACGTGACCTGTACCGACGGCGGATGCAGCAGCGCCGGCCGCCGGCTTTACATCTACCGCTCTTCTCCCGGCCACGTATCGCTTGAAAGTACGGGCGACCTCATCTTCGATTTGTGCCCATGCGGCGTCAGAAATGGGAGCGAGTTCACGATGCAAGTTATTCACGTGGCCGATCTCCTTTCAGTGAACCGATGCTGAGGGAGCCATCGTTTTTTGAAACATCCGATTTCGCGGGTTGTGCTGCGACCGGTTTCAGCGCAGATGTGGCCGCAGTAGTATCGTCTCCTCCGATGGCATCCAGGAAAGTGGCCGACGGCACAAAAAAGAGGTTTCCGGTCAGGGCACGGCTGAAATCGAGCAGGCGATCGTAGTTGCCTGGAGGCCGGCCCACGAACATGTTCTCCAACATCAGTTCTATGGTGCGCGGCGAGCGGCTATACCCGCTGAAATACGTGCCAAACTCTCCGTGCCCCGCGCGTCCAAACGGCATGTTGTCGCGGAGAATCTTCTTTTCTTCTCCGTTCTCGACAATGGTAGTCAGTGCGTTGTGTGCAGAAGTAGGTTTTTCCGAATCGCCCAGCTCAATGTCGGATAATTTTTTTCGACCGATGATTCGCTCCTGGGCTTCCGTCGACAGTTCGTTCCAACCATCCAGATCGTGAATATACTTCTGCACAATGGCATAACTGCCAGACGCAAACAAAGGGTCTTCATCGCCAATGAGGACGGCCTGAATCACTTCATCGCCTCTGGGATTCTCAGTGCCATCTACAAATCCAAGAAGATCACGATCATCGAAATAGCGAAAGCCGTGCACTTCATCGACCGGAGAGACGGCGGGACCGATTCGCGCCATGATTTGCGTGGCCAGCTCGAAGCACAAATCCATGCGCTTGGCGCGAATATGGAAGAGCAGGTCGCCGGGCGTGGAGACAGCATGCCTGTCTCCCGAATGAATCTCTCGAAAGGGATGAAGCTCCGACGGGCGAGGAAGTCCAAACAGTTGATCCCAAGCATCTGACCCGAACCCGAAAATGCAAGAAAGACCTGCTTCGAGATCGCGGAATTCCACCGCACGAAATATCGCGCTAAGGTCGCCGCAGAACGCGCGAATGCTCTCAACATGTTCGGGCCCCGAGTTCATTTTCAAGATCAGGAAGATCGCCGCGCGAGTCAGCAGCGCAGCGACGGGTTGCGGTACGACCGAGACCGGGTTTGCAGGGTTGGGCGTGTTCATTTCTTTTGATGCGACCCTCGGAGCTATATTGACCAGCGAGTTCCACGCGTGATCACAGGTTGAGGCACGCGTCGGGAGTTGCTGGAGCACTCGGTCCGAAACGATCAGGTGCGCTTCGAGCGCCTATTGTAGCGACTCTCCTATCCGAAGTCATACTTTCCAGCATTCTGGGAAGTTCCAAACCGATATTCAGTCGGATCTAGCGAAACACCAGTGCGTACGCCGAGCACGGCCGTGACTCGAACTGACTGGCCCGATTGGGATGTCCAAATCGATTGGCACCTGCCAACCCGTTGCCACTTTCTTCGGGCTGGCTGACACAATCCGTGACCAGCTAGACGTCGTCACCGTGAGCCACTCCCGCTCGCAGACAGTGGCAGGTGTTTGCAGTGTTGGACGTCAAGACGTACGAGAATTTCGCGTTGCCATATATCGAAGAGACTGGCAGGATGAATGCTGCAAAGGGCCAGAAAAGGAGAATAAAGATGGCGACACCTACAGTGAAGGACGGAAGAACCATTGACCACGAAGATTGGGGAAAAGGACAAGTGCGGTTGCGTTTTGTCACGTCGATTCTGACCGTGGTGTTGTTTGTCGGTGGCTCGCTGATCGCGCAAGCGAATCCAGATCAGTCCGCGGGAGCGCAAAAAGGTCAGGTCACCGTGAAGGGATGCGTCACTCGTTTAAGCGGGGATTATGTGCTGACGCAATCTGATCCGGGCAACACTTACGTGCTGCACGCAGCCCATAACGTGAAGCTGGCGAAGTATCTCGGGCAGCAAGTAAACGTGGTCGGAACCAAATCACCCACCTTGAGTGACAGTTCCGATTCCGCCAGGTCAACTTCTTCGGTGACGATCACGGTGAGCTCGATCAGCACCGTCTCCAAGGAATGCAAGTATTGAGGAAGTGCGCATAGGCCCAGTATTTGTAGCCCCGCCGTCTCGGCGGGCTGTCGTGAGGGCGTCCCGCCCCCATTAGCGAGGGCAAGATGACCTCGCGACAGCCGGCAAGAGCCGGCGCTACACTGGCGCGACATGGATTCGCTCCTAAAGTGGTCGCGCTCAGACCCATGCGAGAGTGACTACGCGGCTAATTTGCAGTTTGCTCACCTTTTTTCTTCGCTTTCTCCCTGCCGGATATCGCCCCTCGCTTTTCGCAAACGCAGTCGCGTGAGCCATCTCGGTCCGCGACCTGCCGAGTTCGACCGGAAAGCAACGTGGCCTGGGACAGACAGTTCAACTTCGGTTCCGCCTGCCGAACGGCTCCACACTTTGAGTTTCGCGCCTATTCTGCTGGCTCGCTCGCGCATTCCCGAAAGGCCCCAGTGTCCGTCGCGCCCCGAGCGCACCACGTCAGGGTCGATTCCGCAGCCGTTGTCGCGGACGAGAACCCGCAATTGGCTGTCAGCATATTCCAACTCCACTTCGATGCCGGTCGCTCGCGAATGGCGAAATGCATTAGCCAGGGCTTCGCGGCCAATACGGTAGACCTCATCGCGAATAACGGGATGCAATGCCCGCGCCTGGCCTTCAACAATCACGCGGAAATCGATGGGCTGCTGCAGAGCGAATTCTTGTGGAACACGAGACAGCGCTTGTTCCAGATCGGCTGCGTCCGCAGTGGACGAGCGCAGACCTCGAACTGCGTTCCGGCCATCGTCGATCACCCGTCCCATCAGATCAAGAACGCGGTTTACGATGGGTTTCGCCGACCAATCTTCCGGCAACTGATCATTGGCGACGTGAAGTTGCATGGAAGCACTCAGAAATCCCTGCAGCAATGTGTCGTGCAGATCCTGGGCGATGCGCGTCCGCTCTGCCAACCGTTCCTCGAAGCGTAGGTTAAGCTGATGGGTCAACTGGCGAAGCCTCAAGCGGTAAATGCCCAGAATTATCAATCCGCCAAACACCAGCGCAGAGATACGAAACCACCAGTCCTGCCACCACATCGGCTCGACCTCAAAGCCGATCCTCGCTTCGGAGCTACTCCAAAGGCCATCGCCGTTACATGCGATCACGCGGAAGTGATATGTCCCCGGGTTAAGATTCGTGAATATGGCGGTTCGTGTCGTCACAGGCTCGCTCCAGTCGCGATCAAAGCCGTCGAGCCGATACCGGTATCTGACACGCTCCGAGTCGGAGAGACTCAATCCCGTGTAGTTGAATGTGATCCTCTGACGAGCCGATGAAATATGGATGGGCACTAGCGGGTCGATCGGATTGCCGTCCACCGAGACTGCCTCGACATGCACCAGCGCTGGCGCAGAAATACCTGCGGCTCGACTTGGGTCCACGACGGAAAGGCCACGATTCATGGAAAACCAGATTCGCCCCAGCGGGTCCACAACAACGGACTGGTGCCGCTTTACGCCTTCCGTGCCGAGCAGGCCGTCTGCCAGACCATATTCGCGAACCTCGGCATCGCTCAATCCGTTTGCCAGCAGGCTATTTCGTTTTACGCGCAGCACGTGATTGGAAGTTGCGATCCAGAGCCACCCATTTCTGTCTTCGGCGATTCCGAATATCTGCCCGCGTAAGGATTCCGGGACGTCGCGTCTGACCTCGATGTGATCGGAAGTGAGCCAGGCAATGCCGCCAGCGGTGCCGATCCAAAGCACTCCAGCAGAATCTACCGACAAGCAGCTCAGGTCCGCAGAAGGCAGGCCGTCGTGAACGGTGAACACGCGCCATTTGCCTTTCGACAGGGCGTTCAGGCCGTTGGGCGTGGCAAACCACATCGTTCCGTCAGGACCTTCCGCAATCGACGTCACGGTGTTGGACGAGAGGCCACTTGCGGTTGTGTAGTTCGTGAAGTGGCCGTTTCTTAGCTCGCTTACTCCGCCGCTCAGGGTTCCCGCCCACACTGCGCCACTCGGGCTCTCATAGACGGCATAGACGCTATTCTGAGCGAGTCCTTCCGCCTCGGTATAAGTTTCGGACGCTATGGAGCCACCATGGTCGTGCAGAACAGTGAGGCCGCCTCGTTGTCTGCCGAGCCACAATTCATTCCCGCGCCCGGAGATAGAATAGACCGCGTCGTGGGCCAGCCCAGCATCAGTGACGCTTCCAATGTGTCGCCCTTTTTTCCAGTGCAGCCCACCGTCGATGGGAGCCAACCATGTGCGCCCTTCGGCGTCGACGTAAATCGGTCCATTACTCTCCGACGGCAGTCCGTCGGCCATCGAATAGGTCACGAATACGCTATCCCGCAGACGCTCAATGCCGAGCGCGCTCCCGGTCCAGATGTTGCCTTCCCGATCCTCAAAAAGTGCGGTCACTGGTCGGCTGGGCCGCTGGTTGCTTTCGTCAATCGCAACGCCGTTGGAATTGAACCGCAGCAGCCCGGCCGAGGTGCCAAGCCAGACGTTCGAGTCGCGATCTCGAATCATTGCAAAAACTTGGATATGATTGAGCGCCGGTGGCAGTGCAACCTGTGTGAACTGCTCTCCACTCCAGCGCACAACTCCGTCGTCTGTTCCAATCCACAACTCCCGGTTTTCGAGGGCCAGCAGACAGTTGATCTTATGTACTGGCACCCCCTTCCCAGCAGCTGAGATGCGCCCCTGGTCCAGGAAGAAAAGGCCACGATCTTCGGTGCCCAGCCAGACCTTACCGTCGCTGGTTTCCGCCATCGAAGTGACTGGAGAGTAGGGCGCGGCCAAGCGATGCGTCGCTACGCCCGTTGCCCAACTGAGCAGACTGGAAAGATTGTCGGGCGTCCCCTCCGCCGTCGCAGCCGTAGGGTTTGCGGGCCCGGTTGGAGAGTTGAGCACTTCATATTTTCCGGCCCGATACGTGAGAGTACCAAGGGCGATCGATGAAAAAAGAAGAACCGTATCGTCCTTTCGCTTCAGGAAAGAGGTGATGCCAAACTCCGCTTCCTCACGGCCGGGTTCAAATTTCCCGTCGCGGTAGCGCAAAACTCTTGTGCTCTTCAAAAGGATCCACAGACTTCCTTCAGAGTCTCCCAGCAGGGCCTGAACGGGACCGATCGGGAGCGAACTGGGGACCGCTTGCTCGAAAAGACGGAAGTTCAATCCGTCGAAGCGAATTAGACCCTTCTCGGTTCCGATCCACAAATACCCGTCCGTGGTTTGGGCGATGGCAGAAACGGAACCAGATGAAAATCCCCTCTCGACCCCCCAGCGTTCACGAATGTATTGTGAGATCGCCCGGTTAGGATCGACGGCATGGGCGGGGTAAGCAAAGCACACCAAGGCGAGTCCAGCGATTACGCTCTTGTAGCGCCAACGCCGTTGAATCCGCCAATCACGGGAAGTATTCGAATTTCTCGACAACAACCTCGCTCCCGTTTTGCATCGGATTCTTGTCGCTAGGCACAACATAGAACAATAACTGGAGCGTCTCTTGACCGGCTGACGGCACGCCCGAAGTGAAGACGTGTTCGGAGACGACCGGTGCGTCAGCCTGCATGGATGATCCGCGGACGGTCTTGAAGCTTGCCCGCCCAGATTCCCAATGCATCGAATGCGTGAGCGTACCAGAAGGCGCCACGAACGGAGCCAAATTGCCGGGAACGTAGAAAGGCTGAATGCCATACTGTGCGTTGTTCTTGCTGGAGACGTCGCCCCACCGGCTAATCTCAACGTCCAACTCGCGGTAGTGCTGGTCTCCTCCCCAATCGTCGAACGTATTCATACTTAGAACCGAGGCGGGCTCCAACTGAGAAGTATCGCCCACGGTAACGATATAGGTTCCGTACCCGAGACTTCGCGTGAGATCCATTTGCACGCACGACCACTTGTTTTCTTTTTTCTTGATGCGGAGATGGAGAGCTCCTTTGGCGTCGGTCCAGGCGTTATCGCCATCGTACAAATTGTTCAGTCCGCCGCGGTCGCTCGAGATGGTGCGAACCTTCCAGTCATAGCCGCTGAAATGGAGCGGTACTGTGGCCGCGAACTGGGTTTCGCCTGCGCCCTTCACGATGGCCACAGTGACGATCGAACCCCCTTGGCTGGGAGCCACGTCCATGGTGGGCGGCGGATGGTATCCCGGCTCGACCAATAGCGCGGCGTACTCAAATCCCAGGTGGGTTGAGGTGCCCCAAGTCGAGTCCGATTGAATTGGGATGAGAGGCTTGTCCGGCCAGGGCTGCACCCACCAAGGTCCGCTCCTCGCATACACAACAATCTGCTGACCGGCACGCGCACCGGTAACACTGCCTGCGATGGTATCGACTCTCTCGCGGCCGCCTTGCGCCGCCGGTGGAATCTTGGTGAACTTAATGACGGGTCCGGCGCTGACTTTCCCCGAATGGCAACTGCTCAGCAACATTGTAGTTCCAAATATGGACGCGAGCAGCGCGAGAAGTGTTTTCCACCCTGGACCAGCCCCCGCCAACATCTTCATTCAGTCCCATCCTCGCAAGCGAGACAACAGGTTCTATTCGCTGCGGCTTACCAGCATTGTGTTCCGAACATGCTAGCACCAATTTCTTCGCGCGAAAAAGAGCCAATGCCGCCAAGTCGAATATCAAGGTAGGTATTTGAATTTTTCGATGACGACCTCAGTGTCTTTTTGCAGAGGATATTTATCGCTGGGGACGACGTACAGCATGCACTCGAGGAACTCCTTGCCGGGAGACGGTACTCCAGAGGTAAAGACATGTCCGTAAAGTGCAGGCGCCCCAGCAGCCATGGAGGAACCGCGAACCGTCTTAAAACTTGCCCGTCCAGATTCCCAGAGCAGCGTATGTGTCAGGTCGCCGGAAGGCTCCTTGAATTGCGCTAGAGTACGATCACGGTCAAACCTAGGGTTGGGAAGGCGCGCACGCGGCAAATGTTGGAGGTTGGAAGAGATCGCGAAAACGGTACTGTGGTGGCAGACAGGAGGCCGAACGTCGGAGTGAAGCAACCAGACGAGAGTGAAATACTTGCCCGGCCTCTCGCGGAAACCACGGAAGGCCGGGCCTCCGAACCCCTCTATGCTGCCGCTTGCTTGCTTTGCTGAATAAACGCGAGGAGATCCGCATTGATTCGGTCCGCATGCGTCGCAGGCATGCCATGGGGAAAGCCTGGATAGACTTTCAGTTTGGCGCCTTTTATGATCTTCGCCGACATGAGACCGGAGGCGGCGATTGGCACGATTTGATCGTCGTCGCCGTGCATGACGAGTGTAGGGACATCGAACTTTTTGAGATCCTCGGTGAAATCCGTCTCGGAGAATGCTTTGATGCAGTCGTAGCCCGCCTTCATCCCTCCCATCATTCCCTGGAACCACCAGTGCTCGCGAATGCCTTCCGAAATCTTTGCACCGGGCCGGTTATAGCCGTAGAACGGGAGGGTAATGTCTTTATAAAACTGCGCGCGATTTTTCGCGTATTGCGCTCGCAGATCGTCGAACACCTCGATCGGCGCGCCAGCGGGGTTCTTGTCCGTCTTCAGCATCAACGGTGGTACAGAGCTGATGAGCACAGCGGCGCCGACACGCTTTGTGCCGTGCCGTCCAATGTAGCGGGCAACTTCGCCACCGCCGGTGGAGTGTCCCACATGGATTGCGTTCTTCAGGTCAAGCTTGGCGGTGAGGACGGCGAGATCGTCGGCGTAAGTGTCCATGTCGTTCCCATCCCAGGTTTGGGTTGAGCGGCCGTGGCCTCGTCGGTCGTGCGCGATAACGCGATACCCTCTCTGGCCGAAGTACAGCATCTGCCCGTCCCAGTCGTCCGCGCTGAGCGGCCAGCCATGACTGAAGACAATCGGCTGTCCCGATCCCCAGTCCTTGTAGAAAATCTGCGTACCATCTTTTACGGTAATCGTTGGCATAAATTGCTCTCCTTGGTCTCTATTTTTTATTCGTTAAACGTACGGATAAACATTATGATCAAGCCGCTCGCGCGGGTTCGATGTGGAATCTCCTCGTCGCCAGAACCGTCAGGCCGAGATACACGACGAGCACTATCGACTGCGCAACCAAAAATGGCGGCTCGGTCTGGGTTGGTGCCAGCGCTTTCAGAGCTGGCACCTTCATGAATGACTGCACTACCAGGACGAAGACGTTCAGATAAAGCGCCGTCGTCGCCCCGATCACATAGATCCAACGCCACGAGCCGGCAAGATGAAACATGTAACGTGCCGGGATTGCCACAGCCAGGATCACCAGTGAAATGATCCCGACTATGTGCGCAGGGAGCAGGTGATCAAAGGGAAAGCCGAAGCCGCTTACGCTGGTCAGTACTGTTGTACTGAGGAAGACGGCAGTCAAGCCATCAAGCCGTTTCCCCGTAAGAAATCCAAACATGACCACCAAGCCTGATCCGATCCCCACCAAGCTGATCAATACGTGCAAGAAGGTGTACGTCGCTGTAGACATGCCGAGAATCATAGCTAGTCCTTTCGAGGAATTGCGTTTGCTCGTGGCTTCAGATTAGAGTTTCGATCCGCCATCCACCGAAATACTCGCTCCCGTGATCCATCGCGCCGCATCCGACGCCAAGAACGCGACTACGTCCGCCACGTCTTCCGACTTGCCGATTCGCTTCAGTGCTGCATCCTGAGCGTGACGTCCCGCCCCGCTTCGCTCTTCGTGAAAGTGGACATGTCCGTGTCGATCACGCCGGGCGCGACCGCATTTATGCGAACGCCCGAGGCCCAAGAATGGCAGCCCAGTTTTTGACCAGAGTTTCTAATACCCTTTAGTTGAGGCATAGGCAAGGATCGAAGGGTTGTCCAAACCGGGCTTCCCAACTACGGCGTGGGCGCCAATCGCGCTCTCCGTTCATGCGACCTGCAGACCTCCTGCCTGTTGCCTAATCGCGGGGCCGGTGTTCGTTTTGTCAAGGAGATCCGTTACATCCGTGACGCAGGCCTCCGGGTATTCACGGTGCGAGACATCATCCCCCTCGGGATACAGAATCGCATCCAGAACGAGCACATCCGCCTCCGGAAGTTCGCACAACGCTCGCACGCGAGTCTGGACTACTCTTTTCATATCGCAACCCAGCAGAACAGAGCACTCCCAAGTGGCGTAGCGCTCCAAAACGGACATGACAAAAATGAAGCGCTCCAGAGGGGTGAGCCGGGTCACAGCGTCGATTTCGTAGTCTCCAGGCCTCCCCTCTGGCGCGGTGCTCCACAGATGCCGCATTCCCGTGCCTCGATCTGACAGCGGGGGCACAATCTCAATTGCGTTTTTGATCAATGTGCGCTTGACCCACGTTCGCGCCCATCCCTTGAACACGGTCTGTTCTTTTAAAGCTGCATCGATCGTCGTCACAAAACATCGCTCGGCGTCTTTATGATTTGCCGTCAGCAAGAACGCGAGAAGATACAGTTGGCGGGTGTCGTTTTCCAACACTTGGCAGAAGTCGGCTGAAGTTGCATACTCTGCGCGGAACTTGTCTATTTGCTTTTGCTGATATTGATTCATACGATCAGATCCTCATGGAGACGAACGTTGTGTTCTATAGTTTTTCGTAGCTAAAATTTCTGCGCTGTCCGTAGCCTGACCCTCGGCCTTATTGCAGTACGTTATCTCGGTACTCTGCGCCATCGCCAGACAGGCCGCATCACGATATGCAGTGCTTTTTTGCTACCTCGGAAGACGGGTGGACGAATAACACGTTTGGGGTAGCAGACCCGGTCGCCAACACTCGATGAACATTAGGAGTTTTGGCATAGCAAACCCTGCCTGGCAATCATCAGGATTTTGGCGAAGACGAAGGAATGATAATCTCGCGGCGCCCGAACAGGCGGGCATCCAGCGAAAACGCTCCTGGGCCCAGACAAACGAGGGCGACGACAATCACGGTCGCCAAAGCGGTTGTCAGCTTGGCTTCAAATAATTCCAAACTCGGAGCGGGGAACCATGAAAACGCACCGCCCACGCAGAACAACCCAGCCAGGATGCCAGCGAACGGAGTCATATAGCCAACCAAGAGCAAGGCGCCGCTCGCGACGGTCAGCAGAGCGACCGCCAAGGCCAGAAATCCCAGGCCGCGCCAATCGCTAAAGTAGGCCGCGCCCTGGACAAGAAGAGCGACTCCCGCCGCGCCTCGAAGCAGCAGAAGGCCTGCTCCGGGTAACCCATCCGGGAACGTGGAAAATGCCCTTTGCAAGCGCGGTCTCCTCGGGGACCGTCCCTAGAGTAGAGGCTTGCCGCAACGAATGAATCCCTAGTGATTGGAATCTTTTCGTAACACTTTGGAGGTATATCCGAATTGGGAAGGGATCTAGAGTTGTATGATCCCGCGGCGCACTCCTATGGCAACTGCTTGGGTGCGATCGCTGGCGCCCAGCTTTTCCATGATGTGCTTGATGTGGACCTTGACCGTCTCTTCGGTGATGAAGAGTTTGTCGGCGATATCCCGGTTACGGTTGCCGCCTGCGATCTCACTAAGCACTTCGACCTCGCGACTGGTGAGGGCTTCGTCGCTGTAATGCTCAGCTAAATTTGCGGCGATCTCGGGCGGAATACGCTTTTTCCCGGCGTAGACTTGACGAATCACTTCCACCAATTCTTTCGGCGGCGTGCTTTTCAGGACGTAGGCACGAGCTCCGCTTTGCAGAGCATGCTGAATTTCCACGTCGCCGGCAAACGTCGTCAGAATGATGACGCGGGCTTCGGGGAACTCCGCCCGGATCGCGATCATCGTGTCGACCCCACTCATGTCGGGAAGCCGAAGGTCCATGAGGGTTACGTCCGGCTTTTGCTCCCGAAACTGCTGAATGGCTTCCCGGCCGTTGGACGCCTCTGCAACCAGCAGCATGTCCGGTTGATTCCTTATAACCGTGGCAATTCCTTCGTGCATCAGAGGATGATCATCGACACTGCAGACGCGGATTTTGATGGCTTCGCTCATTTCGTTACCCGTTTCACACGCTCCGGCTTCGAAGCTTTGTTGCGGCCCGGATAGAGTCTCACAAACCACTTAGACGCGCGATGCGAACCATAGGATTCGAAAGCAATTCGTTGCCGCCATATTCTAATTCCGCTTCGATATTGCTCGCCGGGGACAATACGCCGGCGGAGCGTTACACACCGCGATACGCTATGATAATCAGCCAAGATCGATAACAAAAGTCGGCAACTTCGCCGCGGGCGAGTTATGCCGCAGTGGAAGCCTCACATTGGCCAAGATCCCAGCCGCGCTGCAACGCTACGGTCTTGCAACTTTGTCCGTCGCAATTGCCCTCGGAGTTGCCCTTTCCCTGGAGCGTTACCACTTCCGCAACGTGGCCGATCCGCTGTTCTTGATGGCTATCGCTACATCCGTTTGGTATGCAGGGGTCGGGCCGGGAGCTCTCGCCGTAGTTCTCTCTGGCCTGGCCAACTCTTACTTTTTCATCGAGCCAATTTACAGTATCTACGTTACACGCCAAGACCTGCCTCACTTCATCATCTTCATACTATTTGCGTCGCTTCTTACAGGGTTCGCCGGCGTTCGCCGCCACTTCGAACAGGAGCTTCTGCGATCCCGCGACGAGCTCAAGAAAGAAGTGCTGGTACGAACGCAACAGGCCAGCCTGCTCAACCTCACCCATGACACAATTTTTGTGCGCAACATGAATGACCGCATCACGTACTGGAATCGCGGTGCTCAGGAGATGTATGGGTGGACCGCGGAGCAGGCGGTTGGAAAGCGCTCACACGATCTTTTACACACGGTTTTTCCGGCGGCGATCGAGCAGATTCAGGCGGAATTGCTGAGCGCCGACCGCTGGGAAGGAGAACTTGAGCATACAAAAGCGGATGGAACCGGAGTAGTGGTGGCGAGCCGATGGTCTTTGCAGCGAAACGAGCAGGACAATCCAGTCGCGATTCTGGAAACCAATAACGACATCACCCATCGCCGGCGAGGCGAGGAGGAAGTCCGCAAACTCAATCAGGAGCTGGGCAAGCGAACCATCGAGCTTGAGGCCATTAACAAGGGACAGGCTTCCAGTTGCCGCGACGCGATCCAGAAGTTTCGTGAGCTTCAACCCGACATTACTCTGATGGATCTTCGATTGCCGGATATGGACGGAATCGATGCGCTGATTGCCTTTCAAACTCAATTTCCTGAGGCCAGGATCATTGTGATGACGACGTTCGAAGGCGATGGCCCGGTTCAACGCGCACTTCAGGCTGGAGCGTGGTCCTACGTCCGTAAGAATATGTCACCACGAGAGATCACAGACGCCATCCGGCAGGTTCACGCTGGCAAGAAGCGCGCGCCCGCAGTGGTCGCTGCCAACTCAGCTGAACCCCTGCATGAGGAAGGACTGACAGACTACGAAGCCGATGTTTTGCGACACACCGCTGGCGGAAATCGTAATCGGGGAATCGCGGCCAAAGCTCTTCATCACGGAAGAAACGATGAAAGCCCTACCGTAGATTCTATATCCCGCGGCGCCTCTAAACTCTTCTTCTGACGTTTCAAATTCCGACGCAATACTCTGTGCCGCCAGGAATAATCTCAGGACCGGCCAGCAGCCGGCACATCTGTAGGCGCGGGCGTCTTCGCCCGTGCGGGACGGATCAGCACAATCAAGAAATCTGAACCCGAACCTGTAGACCAGAAGAGTATGCCGCCGCTCGCGAGCGCGGTCTCCGCCTTGACTTGGAATCCGAATCAGAGATTCGTGTTCTGATACGTGTGGCCTTATGCAATCGCTCGATGAGTTTCGCTCGACCGCGAGCGATCTGTGCCTTCAGTGTTCCTACAGGCACGCCCAGCGTCTCAGCTGCCTCTCTCACGGAAAAGTCATGGCGTTGACGAAGCCGCAAGGCCGCGCGCTGAGAGTGCGGAAGGCCGCCGATCAACTCGGTTACGAGCTCAGATAACTGGCATTGTTCCGCGGTCCGCTCCGGAGTCGGCCGAGGATCGGCGATCATCTCCGAAATAGTACAGTCGCATTTTTCCGGGACGTGGTCGAGTGACACCATCTGGCATCGCGGCCGGCGCCGCAACTTCATACGCGCTGCGTTGGTCACAATGGCGTTGAGCCACGTCGACATCTGCGCCCGCCCCTCGAATTGAGCAATGTTCTTGAAAGCCGACAGCAGTGCATCTTGGACAGCATCCTCGGCGTCTTCGGTATTGCGCAGCCAGTGCATCGCCAGTCGCCGAAAACGAGGAAGGTCGCGAGTTAGAAGATCCTCGAATTCGACTTGGCGTTCCGTAACCGGTGGACCGCTGTTCAACGCTTGCGTTTGCATCGTTCAGCAATTCTCCCTTTCTCAGTATTAGTCCCGTTCACTTACGTACCGAGCATTTTTCTTACCAACGGAAGAGACGGTTCAGAGCTTGTGGCAGCGTATCGGGCTTAACGATTGCAATACCTTTGCGGCTAGGTTGTGGAAGCTACCGGACGTTGTAACAAAGATTCCGTGTCAAAGGCTTGACCCCGCTGTCAAATGCCAACTGCTTGGCACTATCGTCTCTTCAGATAATTCGGCAACTGGTTCTTTTTTCACGCGCAACTAGTTAAAACGGCTGTCATGGAGGCAGATGGCGCGAGCGCCGTCCTGTGCATTCGTATGGAAACTTACGTGCCATAAACGAATCGGGGGACTCTCTTGACGAGCAGCACAGTCAACGCGGTCGATGGCCTCGAGATTATTCTCGAGGATGGCGAAGAGAGCAGCGTCCTGCACTTGAAGGGGCGTGTCGGCATCGATTCCTCGCCGGCCCTGCGTGATCGGCTTCTGGCCATGTTGCGAGCCCCGTCGCCGAAGACTGTCGTCGTCGATTTAGCGGATATTACTTACATGGATGCTTCCGGCATTGCGACCTTGCTCGAAGCTTTAAAGGTAGCTCGCCATCGCCAGATTAGATTGTACTTGCAAGGCTTGCAGGGGCGTCCCCTTCATTTTTTCGAGGTGGCGGGTGTCCTGCCGTTATTTGAAACTGATCGATCCAGAACTGCTTCTTCGGAGTTGAAGGTGTCTTGATGGCAACTGTTCTCGAAGACGTTGGCAAAAGAACCCTGAATGAGCTCGACTATGTCGGCAGCTTGAATATTCAGTGGTGGGCTACGTTGCGCGCCATGGTGAAGTCGTTACCTTTTGTAGGAAACCGCTATCGCTGGCAAGCGTCCGTGCGTCAGATGCTCGAGATCGGGGTTGACGCGCTGCCTATGGTGTCGTTGATGGCGATTTGCACAGGGTTCATTCTCGCCATGCAAGGGGCTTCTGAACTGCGCCGCTTCGGAGCCTTGCACTACGTCATCGATTTGGTTGCGGTGGGCTTCACGCGTGAACTCGGCCCGCTGCTTACCGCCATCGCCGTCAGCGGACGATCCGGTTCTGCTTTCGCAGCTGAGATCGGAACCATGAAGGTGACCGAAGAACTTGATTCACTGCGAGTCATGGCACTCGAGCCTGTGGAGTTCATCCTGGCGCCAAAGTATCTGGCAGCACTGGTCTCCGTGCCATGCCTCAGCATCGCGTCGAACCTGTGCGGCATTTTCGCGGGCGGATTGTTCATGTTCTTCAGCACGCATATTGCGCCACGGCTGTATGTGCACGATGTGTTGGCTTCTATTCAACTGCGGGACGTAATCACGGGCCTAATCAAAAGCGTGGCCTTTGCAACCATCATTGCCCATGTCGGTTGCCTGGAAGGGTTCCGTGTCCGCGGCGGGCCCGATTCGGTTGGCCGCTCCACCACCAACGCGGTAGTGAAGTCCACCTTCCTCGTGATCGTGGCCGACGCCGTTTTCACGGCTATCTTCTATTTGACGGTGAAATCCTAATGGCGATCATTTCGGTTCGCGACTTAGTAGTCGAATACGAGGGGCGGCGAATATTGGACGGGCTGAACCTCGACATCGAACCAGGAGAAACAATGGTCCTGCTGGGCGGCAGCGGTTCCGGAAAGAGCACGCTGTTGCGGCAAATCATCGGTCTTGAACGCCCCAAGTCAGGTCAAGTCCATGTCAAGGGAGTTGACATTACCCGGTGCTCCGCAACGGAAATGAAAACCCTCCGGCGTTCCATCGGCGTAGCTTTTCAAAGCGCGGCTTTGTTCAACTCGTTGACGATCGCGGACAATGTTGCCCTCACCCTTCGAGAACACACCCGGCTCGCGCCTTCCATTATCGAATTGATGGTATGGATGAAGCTGGCCGTGGTTGGTCTGGCCGACTTCGGCAAATTATTTCCGCAGGAACTGTCCGGGGGCATGAAAAAGCGCGCTGCCGTCGCACGTGCTCTTGCGCTAAGCCCTGAGATTCTGGTGCTGGATGAGCCTTCGGCAGGGCTGGATCCGATTGTCGCGGCGGAACTGGATGAACTCATTCTAATCCTCAAAGAGGTCTTCCAAGTGACACTCATCGTTGTCACCCATGAACTTCCTAGCGCGTTCCGAATAGCCGATCGCATCGCCATGCTCTACAAGGGCACATTTAGTTCGGTTGGAACTAAGGACGAAATCAGGGCGAGCACGAATCCCCGCGTCCGGCAGTTCCTCGACCGCATACCTGACGAGATGGCGAAATCACCTGCGGTAGCCGCTTACTTCGAAAAATACTTACAAAGTCCGGAGGCAAACTAGTGACAACCGAAGCAAAAGTCGGAGCCTTCGTTTTGGGATCGTTCGCCATCCTGGCATTCACGGTCGTCTATCTTCTTAATGCACAGTTCAGTGGCGATACAGTTCCCTATCGAACGTATCTACGTTACGCCGGCGGCCTTGAGTCGGGAGCGTCGGTGCTCTTCGGGGGAATCGACGCGGGCAAAGTAACCGCCGTACGCCCTTGGACCACAGATCCCACCCGCATTGAGATTCTGCTGGAAGTGAAAAAGGGTACGCCTTTGAATGAGAAGTCCGTGGCCAAGCTGGGTCTGACCAGCATCATGAATAGCGCTTCGCTATCGATCACGACCGGCAGTAACGAGGCCAAGCGGCTCCCGCCCGGATCGGCGATTACATCCCAGGAAGCGGCCAGCCTGGATGAAATTGCCGACAAAATGGCCACTGTCGCCGATAACGCAAACGTGTTGATCGTCCAGGTGCAAGGAGAATTGCAAGGGATTAGCGGCGACGCACGACGTCTTCTGGCCAACCTAAATACTGTGACGGGACCACCCACGCAACAGAAAGTTCAAGCCGTGTTGGATCGCGTCAACACATTGCTGGCGACCGAAGGCCCAAAGATCGATCGCATTTCAGATCAATTGGTCACGCTCAGCCAGCATGCCGACGACACCGTTGAAAACGTGAATGGTACCGTCACAGAAATACGCGAGCCGGTACGCAAAGACCTGGCTGAGTTGCAGGACACCTTGCTGCAGGCCAAGAAACTGCTGGCGGACATGCAGGTTATGGTGCGAGCAAATGACTACAAGATCGACGACACGGTAGAGAACCTGCGAGTGGCAACGGAAAACCTCGACCAATTGACCGACTCCGTGAAGCAACGTCCGTGGAGCCTGATCAGGATCAAGCAACCCAAAGAGCGCAAGGTCCCAGAATGAAGGGAGAATAAGTTGTGAAAAAACATTGGATAGCAATTGTTTTCACGCTCGCCGTTTCAACCTTATTACTTGGCTGCGCGGGGAAGATGAAGTATCCGTCGTATTACACGCTGAACGTGCCTCCGGCGCCTGATCCGCCGGCTGCGGAAAACGTGCGCACCACGATTGCCGTCCGGGAATTCCGCTCACCGGTTTACCTCCGCCAGGGACCCATTGTTTACCGCCCAACACCGGAGCAAATCGGCTTCTATGAATATCATCGCTGGGCCGTGGACCCACGTATGCTTGTGACCAATACGGTGCTCGATCGTCTGCGTGCGAGCGGAAACTACGCTCAAGTAAAGCCATACGACGGTCACTCGGATGTTGACTACGTTGTTAGCGGACACCTGGAAAAGCTTGAGGAAATTGACTACGACGGCGGCGTCAAGGTCGAGGTTGCGATTTCCGCTCAGATGACAAGACTTGCCACTGGCGAAATAGTTTGGAGCAACGACGTTTCGGAGGTAGGGACCGTTCCCCAGCGAAATGTGCCTGCGGTCGTATCCGAAATGAACCGGACGATGGAGAGGACGATCGACAAGCTGCTGACGCCGGTTCCTGCCGCCATTGCGAAATAACCGGAGGCGTTATGGCAGCTTTGAACAGCCATGCTGCAACCATTCCTTCCACCGAGCTTGGATTTACCATCGCAGATGGGCTACGCAATAGAGATGGACGTGAGCGTCCCGGCTGGTAAGATTTTATTTACAGGAGAAGACCATGACATTGTTGGAATCTTTGAAGAAATACACCACCGTTGTAGCCGACACTGGCGATATTGACGCAATCCGCCAGCATCGGCCGCAGGACGCCACCACCAATCCCTCTCTGCTTTATAAAGCCGCCCAGATGCCTGCGTACCGGCATTTGGTGGAAGAGGCTACAGAACAGGCCGTCGAAGCTTGGCGGCAGCCACGAAGACATGGCGGCAGAGTTCATCGATCAAATGTTCGTCCTCTTCGGATCGGAGATTCTCAAGGTGGTTCCCGGCCGGGTCTCCACCGAGGTCGCGGCCAGCTTGAGCTTCGATACGCCCGGCACAGTTGCCAAGGCCCGCAAGCTGATTTCGCTGTACGAAAAAAAAGGCGTGAAGCGCGAACGCATCCTGATCAAGATTGCCAGCACCTGGGAGGGAATTCAGGCTGCGAACATGCTGGAGCAGGAAGGCATCCACTGCAACTTGACACTCCTGTTCAGCTTCGCTCAGGCGATCGCGTGCGCCGAAGCCCAAGTCACTCTGATCTCGCCTTTCGTCGGCCGTATTTATGACTGGTATAAGAAGGAGGGAGGCGGCAAGGAACTTCCTCCGGACAAGGACCCAGGAGTTGCCTCGGTTACGCGCATCTACAACTACTACAAGAAATACGGCTACAAAACCCAGGTGATGGGAGCAAGTTTCCGCAACCTTAATCAGATCGAGCGCTTGGCCGGATGCGATTTGCTGACCATCAGTCCCGACCTTCTTGAACAACTGGAGCAAAGCGAGGGTGTGCTGGAGCGCAAGCTTGACCCGGCCACAGCGCAAGCCAGCAAAGATAAACAGTTGCACCTCACTGAGGTAGGTTTCCGCTGGATGCACAACGAGGACGCCATGGCGACGGATAAGCTAGCCGAAGGCATCCGTAACTTCAACAGCGACGCACAGAAACTGGAAGAGTACGCGCTCTCCCAGGTTGCTGAAAAAGTCGGGTGAGCAAGGACCCCGGCGAAGCGAAGCGTGCGGCTCGCCTCATGAAGAGCCGCACCCATCGTTGCCTGCGTCTTCGGCATTTGTCCTCTTAACCTCCCAGGTTAGCTGGCAAAATCAGTTCGCGGAACCTGGGCCACGCGCCGGGGTTGAGTGGGCCACCCGTCCAATGCGGAGACTACCTGCTAACCGGCGAGCGCACTTACGCCACTGCTGGTTCGCTCTTCTTCTCAGCCGCAGGCTTGACCGCACGTGCCTCCGCGGCAACAGCATGATTGAAGCTGAAATCCGTAGGGGCCACACCGGTGATGAGTCGCGCTCCGCGGCTGAAGGTCAATATCCTGGATTGCCCACTGAATGAAAACCAGAATCCGGCTCTGAAACTCTTCGATGTACGCGAGGTGGATAAACGCCCATACCATCCAAGCGGGTAGACCCCAAAGATGCACACCAAAGACGTCGGCCACGGCAGCCGCACGTCCGATAACCGCGAGGCTGCCCTTATCAAAATACTTGAAAGGCTTCTGGTTGGGTTGTCCCTTTACCTTTCTCACGATCGCCTTCGCCGCGTACGCCCCTCCCTGCATTGCTACCTGCGCCACCCCAGGCAGAGGCCTTCCGTTTCGGTCAATGGAGAGAGCGAGATCTCCAATGACATAGATGTCTGGAAAATTTGCGATCGTAAGATCGGGGCCGACCTTGATTCTTCCGCCGTGGTCAGTTTCAGCGCCTGTGTTTTTTGCCAGCATCCTAGCCAACGGCGCCGCTGTGACACCGCCAGCCCATATCACGGTTTTTGTGGAGAGTCGCTGTCTCGAACCGTTGATCTTCACCGCTCACGCCGTCTCGATCAACGTCCTCGACTCTCGCGCCCATCTTCGTCCGCACTCCGAGCTTGGCGAGTGATCGCTCGGCCTTCTGCGCCAAGTCCTCGGGGAATGTCATGAGCAATCGTGGGGACGCATCCAGCAGAGTGATCTGCGCGTCTTGGGGGCATATGGACCGAAAGTCATTTTTGAGGGTCTGGCGCGCGATTTCTGCGATGGCGCCCGCCAATTCGACCCCGGTCGGCCCTGCTCCCACGATCACGAAGTTAAGCCAGGCACGCCGCTCAGCAGGATCGGAAAGCCGTTCTGCGACTTCAAATGCGTAGAGAATTTTGTGCCGAAGGGTGGTCGCTTCTTCCACACTCTTGAGCCCCGGAGCCCATTTCTGCCATTCGTCGTGTCCGTAGTACGAAGTTTGCGAGCCAGAGGCGACAATCAGGGAGTCGTATTCGAAGCTGGCTCCGTCGGCCAGCAGCACGCGCTTCGAAACTGGGTCGATGTCCTCGACGTCGCCAAGCAAAACGCGAATATTTTTCTGATGGCTCAACACCCCGCGCAGAGGGGCGGCGATCTCACCGGGTGAAAGCGAACCGGTGGCAACTTGGTATAACAACGGTTGAAAGAGGTGATAGTTGCGTCGATCGATAAGTGTTACATCAACCGGCGCCGATTTCAGCGCCTGCGCTGCGGATAGGCCTCCGAATCCACCACCTATAATAATGACCTTCAATCGCCCGCTCATAAACCTGTTCCCTTTCTTCACATTCGTTTTGTCATTCCGAGTGACGCGAGAAATCTGTTTTTCCGTAGCGGCACAAAAGCAGATTCCTCGCTTCGCTCGGAATGACAATTGTTAGTTGCGCAGGCGCTATTGTCTCCGTCGAAGCAGCACAACAACCGAT
The DNA here is from genome assembly GCA_963770465.1 of uncultured Acidobacteriota bacterium. Taxonomy (GTDB): domain Bacteria; phylum Acidobacteriota; class Terriglobia; order Terriglobales; family Acidobacteriaceae; genus JABDBE01. The sequence goes on along the minus strand of CAVYQB010000034.1, from coordinate 144,703 downwards.
CTCGGCGCAACCACGTAACTCATCGCTCCTAGAGGTTCACCGCGGTCTGAGAAATCTTCGGGGCTCGATAAAGCTGTATCCACGATTCTCGTCCACTCCTGCGCCGTACCTTCCTGAATATGAAACTGCAAGGAGTCCCAGTAGGCATTGATCATGACGTAAATGTCATCATCGTTTTGCGAAGCGCCATGCAGACAGAACGCCAGACTGTGGGAGTCGTAGGACAAGTCAGCCCTCTCACCAGTTCCATACCAGTCGACATCCTCGCGCCAGAAGCGGCTGCGGCTCAGCGCAGGATGGCTTTTGCGAAAAGCAATCATCTTCTTGAAGAAACGAAAGATGTCCTGATTGGCGCGAAGCTGGCTCCAGTCCAGCCATCCCGTAGCGTTGTCCTGGTTGTAAGGATTGTTGTTGCCGAACTGTGTGTTCAGGAATTCATCGCCAGCGCGGAACATTGGAGTCCCGTTCGACAACATGAGCAAGCAAAAGAAGTTCTTTACCTGCTTACGGCGGAGCGACAGAACATCCGCGGGTGCACCTTCGTCCCCTTCGTGCCCGCAATTCCAGCTATAGTTGTCTTTCATCCCGTCCTGGTTGTTGTTGCCATTCGCCCAGTTATGCTTTTCGTTGTAAGCGACGAGATCGTACAGGGTGAAGCCGTCGTGCGAAGTGATGTAGTTCACGCTCTGGTAAGCGTGATAGGCATCGGCACGGCTGTCGGGAAAAAGATCATCGCTGCCGTAGATGCGCCGCATCAGGTCTGGGATCATTCCCGCATCGCCTTTAACAAAACGGCGCACGTCGTCGCGGAATCTTCCGTTCCACTGCAGCCAAGTCATGCCGGGGAATCCGCGGCCCAGTTGATAAGCGCCGGTGTCCCAGGGTTCCGCGATCAACCTTAACCGGCCTAGCTCCGGATCAGCCGCAATCTCACTGAAGATGGGAGCGTGACCCCAGTTGAGCGATCCGTCCTCGTTGCGACTGAACACCGACGCCAGATCAAAGCGAAACCCATCGATGTGCATCTCTTGCTTCCAGTAACGCAAGCTGTCCATCACCATTTTGCGCACGTGCGCGTGGCCAAAATTCAGTGTATTGCCTGTGCCGGAGTAATTCGCATATGGGTTCGCCGGGTCGCCCGACATCATGTAGTAGCCAGCGCTGTCGAGGCCCTTATAGCTGTAGATCGGGCCTCTTTGATCTCCTTCGCAGGTGTGGTTGTAGACGACGTCAAGCACCACGCCGATACCCGCCTGATGGAAGGACTTCACCATATTTCTAAATTCAAGATGTTGTTGATTACCCTCGCGAGTACTTGCGTATTGAGCGTGGGGTGCGAAAAAGTTCAAAGGCATGTAGCCCCAATAGTCGCCCTCCTGCGGATCACGTTGGAAGATCGGCATCAACTCAACCACGGTGATCCCAAGATCTTTCAGATAAGGGATCTTCTCTACAAGTCCCGCATAAGTGCCTGCCCGAGATGAATCTATTCCTGAGTTAGAGTTCTTGGTGAAGCCTTTCACGTGCAGTTCATAAATGACGGCGTCTGAGTCGTGATGCTGCCTCCGGTCTCCCGTCCAATCGAATACCGGGTGGTGAGCCGTCAGCACCCCGAGGGGCGCGCGGCCTGCGTTCGATCCTTCGCGCATGGCCAACTCGCGATCAAAATCGGGCGGGAAACAAACACTCCGCGCATAAGGGTCGACAAGAACTTTCTGAGGGTCAAAGCTGTGAATGTAGAAAACAGCCTGACCTGACACGGAGTATGCGTAGTAACGGGCGTCACTGATTTCGGCGATGGGTATCCGGCAGTGCCAAATCTGTCCTGATTTGTTATGCAGAAAATCGAAACGGTACTCCAGCAGCGGGTTGACCAGATCTTTTGAAGAGTAGAGCAACAGCGTGACGCTTTCGGCATGCTCGGAATGAACCGCAAAGTTGAACGCCTGCTCCTCTTCAATCCAGCTGACGCCCAGCGGCAACGGACTGCCTTCGGCCTGCTCCCATGTCGTACGCTTCGTCCGCGCAGGCGCGGCAGGGCGAATCGTGCGCTTAATTTGGTCCACGTCGGCGACTATCGGCTGGCTTGAATTGTTCACTTTTGGTTCCAAAAGATTCAGGCTGCCACTTCACCAGCCGCGGCACGATCGGCAAAAATCACTGCGCGAAGCCGGCAAATTCTTCCAGCCGGAATCGTCAGATCGCCGCGGCGCAAGCGAAGGAGCGGATCAACCTTTTCGCTGCCAGTCGCCAACCATAGAATCCGCCGAGCGCGGTTGATGGCCGGATAAGTCAAGGTCATTCGTCGCCGTCCCTGGTAGACGCCGGTTATCGCGACATCCCTTGCGGTGACGTTAAGAACGGGATCTCCAGGCACCAACGAGGCCGTATGTCCGTCGGGCCCGAGACCCAGATGGACCAGGTCGAGCGTCGGCGGCGAGCCGGCAAGCTCAGCGAGCAGCGAGGCATACTCCCTGGCCGCAGCGTCCAGATCTGGCGATTCCACCGGCATGGCATGGATCTGTTCCGGTGGGATCGGCGAGTGATCGAGCAGACTTTCTCGAATGTGGGTCAGATTTCTATCCTTGTCGCCGGGTGGTGCAACCCGCTCGTCGACTTGCACCACGTGAATGCTCCGCCACGGAAGATCTTCTTCCGCCAGAGTGCGCAGCATAATCCAGGGGGTTCGACCGCCGCTGACAGCCATCACAAAGCGACCGCGCTCGGCGACGGCAGAACGAGCTTGTGCCGCAATCGCCGTCGCAGCCGCCTGTGCAGCGGATGTTTCATCGGCGAACACTTCCATTTTCATCGCAGTTTCGTTGCCTGTTAGATTGCTCATGTGTCACGCAGCCTGGCCGACGAGGGACGGTGTGGCGCTTTCTACAATCGGGTCTTGCCAGCCTCCCGGTGGAGTAACGCGTTCCACTTCTTTTGGGCCCCAGGTCTTCGGCTCATACGAGTAGACTGGCGTACCCTGCTTGAGCAACGGATCGACAATGCGCCATGCTTCTTCGACGTAATCCTCGCGGGCAAACAGTGCGTTGTCTCCCGCCATTGCGGCCCCGAGCACGCGCTCGTAAGCGTCCATCTCCTCTGCGCTCGGAGAATGGCTGGCCACCATTTCTCCGTCTTGGAGAGACATTCCTTCGGCGTCCGGAGCCAGCGTCATCATCCCTATGGCGATCATGACTTCCGGACTCAGACGCATTCGCAGATGATTCTCAACCAGAGCGGAATCGGGAATGAGCGACGGAGGCTTCCGAAATTTGCCCACAATTTCAGTACAGGTCACAGGCAAGCACTTGCCGGCGCGAATATAGAAAGGAACTCCTTTCCAACGCCAGGAATTGATCTCCAACTTCAAGGCGGCGAATGTTTCGGTCTGCGAGTCCCTGGCAACACCGTTTTCATCGCGGTAGCCCCGGAACTGGCCGCGTACCACGTTCTTCTCCTCGATTGCCGGAATTGCTTTTAGTACTTTTACTTTTTCGTCGCGAACAGAGTCGCTGTCAAATCGGACAGGCGGCTCCATCACCAGATTGGACAACACTTGGAACAAGTGGTTCTGCACCACATCACGGACTGTGCCGGTTTGATCGTAAAAACCTCCTCGGCCCTGTACGCCGAAATCCTCAGCCATGGTGATCTGCACGCTTTCGATGTAGGTGCGGTTCCAGAAGGCTTCCACGAAGCTGTTGGCGAAGCGGAAAGCTAGCAGGTTATTTACCGGGCGCTTACCAAGGTAGTGGTCAATTCGGAAAATGTCTGCTTCGTCAAAAACGTTAAGCAGAACTTTGTTCAGCTCCTGCGCACTGGCGAGGTCATGCCCGAACGGTTTTTCAACGATGACGCGCGCTCCATTTGAGCAATTCGATTTCGCCAGCTGTTCGACGACAGTTTCAAACAGAACTGGCGGAATTGCCAGATAATGCGCTGGGCTATGCGCGTCTTTTAGTTCTCGGCGAAGCGCCTTGAAGGTTTCTGGGTCCTGATAGTCGCCGTCCACGTAACGAAGCAAGCTGACGAGTTTCTCAAACGCGGCTGGATCGACTCCGCCGTGTTTCTCCAGGCTGTCATGCGCCCGCGCTTTGAATTGATCGAGCGTCCAGCCAGCTTTAGCTACGCCGATGACCGGAACATTGAGATGGCCGCGTTTGATCATCGCCTGCAACGCAGGAAATATCTTTTTGTATGCAAGGTCACCGGTTGCGCCGAAAAACACCAAAGCGTCCGAATGGGAATTGGTCACAGTCATCTCCTTATGCCACTTTTGTCTTGCCTTCGGATTTTTCCAAGTGTCCGCCAAATTGGAATCGCATGGCGGACAATAGTTTGTCGGCGAAGTCGGCCTCGCCTCGCGAACTGAATCGCTCGTAGAGGGCCGTGGTCAGAACCGGCGCCGGTACGGCTTCGTCGATCGCGGCTTTGATCGTCCAGCGCCCTTCGCCGGAGTCGGAGACGCGGCCGGCAAACTTCGATAGATTTGCATCCTGAACCAGAGAACTAGCCGTTAGATCCAGCAACCATGAGGCAATCACGCTTCCCCGCCGCCATACTTCGGTTACATCGCGCAGGTTCAAGTCGTATTGGTACTCCTCGGGATTACGCAGGGGCGTAGTTTCAGCATCGACGGCAGCGTTTTCTTGCTTGCCAACATTGGCAGAACGGAGAATGTTCAAGCCCTCAGCGTACGCGGCCATGATTCCGTACTCGATTCCGTTGTGAACCATCTTGACGAAATGGCCAGCGCCGTTTTGGCCACAATGCAGATAGCCTTGCTCGGCAGTGCCGCCGATCTTGTCACGGCCGGGCGTTCGCGGTATGTCTCCCATTCCCGGAGCCAGCGCCGCGAAGATCGGGTCGAGGCGCTGAATGACTTCGTTTTCTCCGCCGATCATCATGCAGTAGCCGCGTTCCAAACCCCAGACACCACCGCTCGTGCCGACGTCCACGTAATGAATCCGCTTGGGCGCGAGTTCCTTTGCCCGACGAATGTCGTCAATGTAGTAGGAATTTCCACCGTCGATCAGGATGTCGCCGGCTTCGAGGTGGGGGAGCAAATCAGCGATCGTCTGGTCGACGACCGCAGCTGGAACCATGAGCCAAATGGCGCGTGGTTTCTCAAGCTTCTTCACGAACTCTGCGAGAGAAGCAGCGCCGGTGGCTTTATCCTTGACCAACTCGCTCACGACCTGCGGCGACCTGTCGAATACCACGCAGTTGTGTCCCTTAATAATAAGGCGCCGCACCATATTGGCGCCCATTCTTCCCAATCCAATCATTCCCAGCTGCATAAGCTCTCCTGTAGTAAAAAATTGCGGATAACGTCGTTCAATGTGTTAGCTGTGCGACTCTGTCTGTTCGCTCGCTTGCCCGTTGAGCATTGAATAGTGCCATGCGGGAACTGACGACTTGCTTCACAGAATCTATGACGGGCGTCAGAATCCGGTAAGGCACAACCTCGTTCGGGTCACGCGCCAGACTGTCTCCGAGCGATCGCCTCCACGCTACCCGCAGTTCGGTATTGATGTGGATGATGTTAATTCCGGCGGCGATTGCCCTGCGAAAGTCGTCGTCATCGGTGCCCGATCCGCCGTGCAGGGTGAGAAAGATTCCGGTTGCCTCCTTGATGCGGGCAATCCTTTCAATATCCAGACGCTTCTTCGTTTCCCCCAGCACCATGCTCTTAACCATGCCGTGGGAGTTGCCAACCGCCGGAGCGAGAACATCGATGCCGGTTGCGTGGACGAACTGTCGGGCTTCCTCAGGCGTCGTGAGCTTTCTGTCCCCGACCGCTGTCTCGTGAATTTCAGAACCGGTTCCTATGTCTCCTATCTCCCCCTCCACGACGATGGCGGGATTGATCGCTTTAAGCGATTCAACCGCTTCCTTGGTGCGAGCCACATTCTGTTCGAAGGGCAAGGCAGAGAAATCGATTCCCACAGAGTCGAAACCCGCATTGGCCGCTTCGATTCCCTTAGCCAGTGAATGTGTGTGGTCAGCGTTGAGAAAAACCGGCACATCGGATTCTTCGCGCAGGCTTTTCACGAGAGCGGCAAGCTGGCGCGCACCAAAGAAGCTCCGCTCTCCTTCGGACGCCCCAATTAGTACCGGAACCTTAACTTGCTCGGCCGCTCCCAAAACCGCCTTCACCAATGTCAGGTCAGCGACATTGAAGTGTCCCAGAGCTGTGCCTTCCTTTTCCACTCGTGTCAAAACATCTTGTAGTGCCGCCATAATCGTATTCTCCTGAAGGACGAGAGCTATGGTTTACCCCGTCCCTACTCATTGCTTAAGCTTGCGGTAACGACGAATCAAAGTGTTGGTTGAACTATCGTGGTTAAGCATAGGCTCCGTCTTATTTTCGAGTTCAGGAATGATGCGTTGGGCGAGCACCTTGCCAAGCTCAACGCCCCACTGGTCGAATGAATCGATGTTCCACATCACGCCCTGAGTGAAGACGGAGTGTTCATATAGCGCCACCAGTTTTCCCAGAGCTTCCGGCGTCAGCCGATCCGCGAGAATCGTGTTCGTGGGGCGGTTGCCTTCAAACACGCGGTGCGGGACCAGCCAATCCGGCGTGCCCTCAGCTTTCACTTGTTCAGCCGTTTTGCCAAACGCAAGCGCTTCAGTTTGGGCGAAAACATTGGCTATCAGCATGTCGTGATGCTGGCCTAGTGGATTGAGAGTCTGCACAAAAGCAATGAAGTCGCAGGGAATAAGCCTGGTTCCCTGATGGATTAGTTGGTAGAACGAGTGCTGACCGTTGGTTCCGGGTTCGCCCCAGTAAATGGGGCCGGTATCGTGAGCCACTTTTTTCCCGTTGAGCATCACGTGCTTGCCGTTGCTCTCCATCGTCAGTTGCTGCAGATAGGCCGGGAATCGCTTCAAGTATTGCTCATAGGGCAAAACTGCCACGGTTTGCGCGCCAAAAAAGTCGTTGTACCAGAGAGCGAGCAGGCCCATGAGCACCGGCAAGTTCTGCTCAAATGGCGTGGTGCGGAAATGCTCATCCATCTGATGAAAACCATCCAGCATGGCGCGGAAATTATCCGAGCCAACCGCAACCATCGTCGAAAGCCCAATGGCCGAGTCCATCGAGTAGCGACCGCCGACCCAGTCCCAGAACTCGAACATGTTGGCGGTATCGATTCCAAACTTCGACACTTCAGCAGCGTTGGTGGAAACGGCAACAAAATGCTTTGCCACCGAACTCTCATCGCCTCCGAATCCAGCGACCGACCAGGCGCGAGCAGTGTGGGCATTCGTCATGGTCTCGAACGTCGTGAACGTTTTCGAAGAGATGATAAAGAGTGTTTCCGAGGGATCGAGATCCTGTACGGCTTCCGCGAAGTCGGTGCCATCGACATTTGACACAAACCGAAATGTCATGGCGCGCTCACTGTAATGCTTGAGAGCTTCATAAGCCATCACTGGCCCGAGATCGGAGCCTCCGATGCCGACGTTAATCACATTCCGAATACGCTTGCCGGTGTGCCCCTTCCACTCGCCGCTTCGCACGCGATTTGAGAAATCCGCCATCTTGTCGAGCACCGCATGCACCTCGGGCACCACGTTCTTTCCATCCACCAGAATGGAGGCACCTTTCGGGGCGCGCAGGGCGGTATGCAGGACGGCCCGCTTTTCAGTGATGTTGATCTTCTCCCCTCTGAACATCGCGTCAATTCGTTCCCGTAGGCGCGACTCCTCGGCGAGTTGAAAAAGAAGCCTGAGGGTCTCATCAGTAACCCGGTTCTTCGAATAATCGAGGTATAGGCCAACAGCCTCGAGCGTCATACGCTCTCCTCGCTTTGGGTCGTCTGCAAAGAGCTGCCGCAGGTGTAAATCGCGAATCTCTTTATAATGAGAGCTGAGATTTTTCCATGCCTGGCGTTTGGCCGCCGGGCGCCTGGTTATTGCTTCTGCTCGTGCTGCCATATTCGTTGTCCTTTCCTGACCGCTACTTATTTAGAGTCAAACCAATGGGAGTAGGAGTCATCGCTTTTTTACGTCAACCCACAGGCGAAATCTTACCGAAAATTGTCGCCAGCCCGCTCATGAGATTTTCCGTCCGGGCAAGTTATTGGGACAAGAATCACAAGAACAAAGATAGCCCCGGGCAAGCAGTTGAGGCGATATATCACTCCTGACTTGAAGCCGGATACAAACTGGCCATCGGACGGCGTAACCCGCGTTTGATAGACATGCTTTCCAGTGAATAGTCGAACTGCACGCCGCAGTTGCAACACACGCGATACGTTCGTCCGCCGATGGTAAAAACCCGGCTTAGCTGGCTGTGGTGACAGCCAAAACACCATTTGAAGATTGTTGCCAATTTTTCCATAACTATTCCTGTGTTTCAGAACCCGTATACCTGCACACTGCACGCAGGCTTCCAGTAAGGGCCGCGCAGCACCGCGGATCGCAGACCGCGCCGGGACAATTAGTTACGAGTAGTTGTAGTTCGAAGACATCCGAAGAATCGACATTATCAGTGACAACACTCTGGCAGGTGACGGTGTCACCGTCGCGGAGTTCGACCGGCGAGCAGCTCCGGCCTTGATTCGCGCCTGCAGCACGGCCCGAAGGATGAGTTCGTTTGCAATGATTCGCGTTTGGAACTATGAGTGCTCTCCAAGAGAGCAGTTGTTGTCAGGGCCTCAAATGTGGCCCGAGATCGTTTGGAAGAGAAGTGTTATGAAGATCATTTGGCGAAATTCAAAAAGAATCGAGCAAAATAAGATTTCGATCGTATATACCGGAAGCTCGGCTGAGCGCGGCCGGGCGCAAAGGTTCTATCAAAGCTCGTCGGGATTGGGCATCCTCGGAACTAAGTTCGAAGTTTGGGTGAACTGCGAGAAGTCTTCGTCCGCTGCGTAAAACGAAGAATCTCGCCCCCGCCCATCCCGAAGCAAACGAGACAACCGTATGGGCTTCGCTCGCCAATCCGGCACCGCAGCCATTCTCGTGGTCTTAACGCTCTGGCTCCAGTCCGCCGGAATGGCCATTCTCATCCATCTGGCAAGGACCTATATTGCGCGGGGGATTAGGAGCCTGAACCCGTGGTATTCCGCCGGGCTAATGATTCGGTTGACAATTGTGATGATTGTTTTGCACATCCTGCAGATTACACTGTGGACGGGATTTTATCGCTGGCAATGCCTTCCCTCATGGGAGGCTAGCTTCTATTTCTCGGCCGCAAGTTATTCCACGGTTGGCTATGGCGACGTCGTTCTCCCGCGAGTTTGGCGCGCTTTGGGCCCAATAGAGAGCGTTATGGGTGTGCTGATGTGTGGAATGTCCGTAAGCGCCCTGTTCGCTGTCACGAGCCGGCTGGTGGAAGCAGAGGATAAGTCGTTAGCAGAGGCCGGAACTTAGAGCCCAGAAATCTGATCGCAGAATCAGATTCTCGCGCCATTCATGTAAACGTTATCCCGCTCTCCCTCAAAAGTGGTATTGCCTAGTGACCTCATCCTGTAAGCAAAAAAGCACTCCATAATGTGAAATAAAACACCCCGATATGGGGATTGTGCGCCGATCCGTTCCGGTTCATTATCGTGGCGTTGAACAAAGGAGTAAGGCATGAGCGCCATTGAATTTGCTTTGACACCCGAGACAGCTTTCGTACCCACGCTACCGCAAATTCATTTCGAGCAACCTGTCACCGCATCGCAAACGTCGGTAGCGCGCTATCAAGGCCTGTCCCACCTTTCCCGATCGATTGCCTCGATGACGCCCGACGTTTTATCCCGCAATCTGGTTGCACTCTTGCGACCGTTGTTTCCCTGCGATCTTGTCAACATCGTCATCTTCGACGAAGGTGATAACCATGCTCGCTGGACGTCGTTAGGCGCGGAGCAACTCGCAAGTCTGGACGTTCCTTTCGAGGAGACCACAGTGTGGTCGGTCTATCACCAGCAAACGCCGCTGTGGATTTCGGACTGGCAAGAGGATGAAAGATTGCCGGTGCGGAGCGAGGCGCAGAAGGCATCGGGCGTCGGATATCGATCGCTCTGCCGTCTGCCGTTGTCCACGCCCCATGGCTGTGTCGGAGTGCTTAGCATCGCTGGCTCGCAGCCTCACGACTACTCTCAACAAGACATCGGGTTGTTGTTGCTGGCAGCGGACCAGGTGGCGCTTGCCTTGGCGAACAGCCTGCTGCATGCGGAATTGCAGAAACTGAAGAGCAAGTCTGGCGACGAGAGCGAGGCGTACGTTGGCGACGAACAGGGCAGCAATCCCATTTTTGAAAACATCGTTGGCCGGAGCTCGGCTCTGCAACGCGTATTGCGAGAGGTGGAGGTTGTGGCTCCAACCGACTCTGGCGTGTTGATTCAAGGAGAAACGGGCACCGGGAAAGAGCTCGTTGCCCAGGCCATTCATAATCGAAGCGCACGGCGTGATCGGCCGTTCATCAAAGTGAACTGCGCGGCTATTCCCTCCGGACTGTTGGAGAGCGAGCTGTTCGGGCACGAGAAGGGAGCATTTACTGGCGCCATCATGCGAAAGCCAGGCCGCTTCGAGCTGGCAGACAAAGGCACCCTGTTCCTGGACGAAGTCGGGGACATCCCGCTCGACGTGCAAGCGAAGCTGCTGCGAGTCCTGCAGGAGCATGAGTTTGAGCGGCTGGGAAGCACCCGCACGCAGCAGGTGGATGTGCGCGTGATTGCGGCTACGCATCGGGACCTGAAGCAGATGGTTGAAGAGGGAACGTTCCGCAGCGACTTGTACTACCGGCTGCACGTGTTCCCGCTGATGGTTCCTCCCTTGCGCGAGCGCCGCGAGGATATACCGCTCATCGTCCGCCACTTCGTGGACAAGTATGCGCAGCGTATGAATCGGCACATCGAAACCATTCCGGCCCGGACCATGGAGGTGTTCGTAAACTGTCCTTGGCCAGGAAACGTGCGGGAGTTGCAGAACTTTGTTGAGCGAGCAGTGATTCTTTCGCCTGGAACCAGCCTTCGCGCTCCAGTTGAAGAACTGCAGCAAGAGACAACGCCGGAGTCACCTGCGAACTTAAGCACCCTGGAAGAGATGGAGCGCGAACACGTGCTGCGCGCCCTACGGGAATCGAACTGGGTGACGGGGGGACCTAACGGCGCGGCTGTCCGGCTCGGGATGAAACGGACCACGCTGGCTTATCGGATCCGCAAGCTAGGGATTCCCGTCCGGCCACAGTGACGCACAGAAGTATTTCATCGAAAGAATGAATTCAATGCCCCGAAGAATTTTTTTGACACTTGAGGCAAATGATCGCAGCCACGCTCCGGCTATAGCGTTGAAACGTGGCATCATCGAAATCTAGATTCGGAAAACCCCTCCGGCGTTGGAGTCTTGAAAGGCACGGCTTCAACAGTTTGGAAAAAGTCTCGTTTCGTATCAGGGTATGCCTGGCTCGTTTCGTATCAGGGTATGCCTTCAGGCATACCGCAAGCCGCTAAAATGCGTCCGGCTTTAGCCGCTGAGGCCGCATTTAATCGCCAGGAAATGACTTTTCCCGCAACCTCTTCAACCGCGTCGTGAGTCGTTAAGAGATGATGGTCGGCGCGTGGCTGAAGCCACGCCCCTTCAAATCCTAAACGCCGATTTACGAATTTTTCGTGGCGTACGAAGCAGCTTCCAGACTTATCTGCTGCGCGGCGATTTCCGAACGCGAGCGCTTTGAGGTTTCTGTTAATTCGTGCAGCCATTGAAAAGCGGGAAGCGACAGCATATTTTCCCGAAAACGCCAACGCCAGTTCCCGCTGGCCTGGCCGGGAACATTCATGCGAGCTTCTGCCCCAAGGTTGAGCAGGTCCTGCAACGGAGCAATCGCTAGCGCCGCGTTCGACGACCATGCGAGTTCCATCAGAGCCGGAGCTGCGTCACTACCCTTACCCGGCGCGCGCTTGAGGTAACCCCACAAGTTCTGCCGCTGTGAATCAGGCAACTCTTCATACCACTCGCGAGTGGGAGCATTGTCGTGAGTACCCGTGTACGCGACGGCATTATGTGGGATGTTCCGCGGGAGATAGGGATTGTCTGCATTGCCGTCGAAAGCAAATTGCAGAACGCGGGTTCCCGGCAGTTGAAATTGGTCACGCAGTGTCTGAACATCCGGAGTGATAAGCCCCAGATCTTCGGCGATGAACGGCAGGCGGCCCAGTTCTTTCTGGACGGCTTCAAAAAAACCTGCGCCCGGCCCCTGCACCCATTGCCCGGACTGAGCGGTTGGCGCGCCCGCTGGAACGTGCCACGCCGCCGCAAACCCGCGGAAGTGATCCAGGCGAATTGCATCCACGTGAGCGAGCAGCGCACGCAGCCGGTCGATCGACCACCGATAACCAGTTGCGCGAAGAGCATTCCAGTTGTAGACCGGATTGCCCCACAACTGTCCCTGCGCACTGAAATAGTCGGGAGGCACGCCGGCAACGAAGCGTGGCCGCTGATGCTCGTCGAGCAGGAACAACTCCGGGTTCGCCCACACGTCGCTGGAATCAGGGGAAACGAAAAAGGGAAGATCGCCGATCAGTTGCACGCCCCTGGAATGCGCGTGTTCTTTGAGTTGATCGCCCTGGCGGAACAGCAGAAATTGCGCGAAGCGAACCTGGTCAATCTGGTTGGCCAATTCTCGGCGCGCACTCGCGAGAGCCTCTGGTTTGCGCTCAACCAATTCTGTCGGCCAATCGAGGTAATATCCGCCGTGATACTTCTCTTTCAGCGCTCGAAACAGCGCATAGTCCTCAAGCCAATGTTCCTGCTGCGTGCAAAACTCATCGTATGGAGCGCGCAGATCATTCCGCTCCCCACGTTTGAGGTTTGTCCACGCCAATTCAAGGAGCCGACTCTTGAAGGGGATCACCGCATCATAGTCGACCACGTCCGCAGGAAAGCTGGACTCACAGTCCGTCGGCTTGAGCAGCCCGTCTGAGATCAGCACGGCGGGACTGATCAGCAGGGCGTTCGCCGCAAACGACGACATCGCCTGATACGGAGAATTCCCGTAGCCGGTCGGACCAAGCGGCAGCGACTGCCACCATCTTTGGCCAGCTTCATGGAGACGATCTATCCAGGAGAACCCCGAGGAGCCCAGATCACCGACGCCATAAGGCGATGGCAGAGAGGTGACGTGCAACAACAACCCGGAAGCACGGTAGTCGGGTGGAAACGGGGGAACACTCGTGGGCCCGCCGTTACCAGTCACTGCCGCGCTCCGGAACTGAGCGCGTTGTTCACCATTTCCTCCGCTTCGCTCAAAATTGCATTCAGATGTAACTGGCTCTTGAAGCTCTCCGCGTAGATCTTGTAGATGTTCTCTGTGCCGGAAGGCCGGGCCGCAAACCAACCACTTTTCGCGATCACCTTCAGCCCGCCAATGGGAGCCTGATTGCCGGGGGCTTTGGTGAGCTTGGCAGTGATTGGCTCGCCCGCGAGATCTGATTCCTTGACCGCATCGGGGGTGAGTTCTTGTAATTTTGCTTTCTGTTCGGGCGTAGCCGGCGCATCGATACGTGTGTAATAAGGTGTGCCGAATTCCGCGGTCAGTTCGCGGTAATGTTGTCCGGGATCCTTTCCCGTGCGGGCGGTAATCTCAGCGGCCAGCAGATCCATGATTAGCCCGTCTTTGTCGGTCGTCCATACCGTGCCGTCGCGGCGAAGAAAACTTGCTCCCGCGCTCTCTTCTCCTCCGAAACAGTACGAGCCGTCCACAAGTCCGGGCACGAACCACTTGAAACCAACTGGCACTTCACGCAACTGACGACCGAGCTTTTCTACAACCCTGTCGATCATGCTGCTGCTCACCAGCGTTTTTCCCACGGCGACATCTTGACGCCACTGCGGCCGGTGCGTGAGCAAGTATTGAATCGCCACTGCGAGGTAATGATTCGGGTTCATCAACCCAGCAACCGGAGTGACAATCCCGTGCCGGTCGGCGTCGGTATCGTTAGCAAAAGCCACCTGGTACTGATCCTTCAGCGCGACGAGCCTCGCCATAGCATACGGACTCGAACAATCCATGCGGATCTTACCGTCGTGATCCACCGTCATGAATGAGAAAGTTGGATCGATGATTGGATTGACGACAACGACATCCAATCCGTAAATCGAGTTGATGGGCTCCCAATAGGGCTCGGAGGCTCCGCCGAGAGGGTCCACTCCAAGCTTGAGGTGGGCGTCGCGAATGGCGTCGATGTCCACGACACTTCTTAAGATCGCGAACATAGGGCAGAACGAAGTCTTCCTGATGCGTGCTGGTAGCTCGGATTGCCTTTTCAAATGGAACGCGCTTGACCCCCGCATTTCCTGTGCGCAACAATTCGTTCGCGCGATCCTGCACCCAACCGGTCACGTCAGTATCGGCCGGGCCGCCGTTCGGCGGATTGTACTTGAAGCCTCCATCCTCCGGAGGATTGTGGGATGGCGTGACCACGATGCCGTCGGCGAAGTGATCTTTGCGGCCGCGGTTATAAACTAGAATCGCACGAGAAATGACCGGGGTCGGAGTTACGCCATCGTTCTGCTGGATGATGGTCTCAACACCATTTGCCGCCAGCACCTCCAGAGCAGTGCGCTGCGCCGGTCCGGAAACTGCGTGGGTATCTTTCCCCATGTAGAGCGGACCGTCTATACCCTGGGCTCGGCGGTACTCGCAAATCGCCTGGGTAATCGCTAGGATATGCGCCTCGTTGAACGTGCCGTGAAAAGCAGATCCGCGGTGTCCGCTAGTGCCGAATGCGACAAGTTGGTTAGGATCGCTCACATCGGGCTTGCGCTCGAAATACTCCTTCACCAAGCGAGCCACATCAATCAGCAGTTCCTTCGGAGCAGGTTTGCCGGCGAGCGGTGAAATAGACGGTTCACCAGCTCTTGTCGTGGGCTGTGTTTCTAAGGTATTGGGCATGGGTCCACCTTCCAGATTTCGGTTGTATATTCGTGAATTGTACGATCGCTCGAGAACTTTCCGGAACTCGCCACATTCAGAATGGCTTTCCGCGCCCATTCATCAGGCTTGGCATAAAGTTCACCCAGCCGATCTTGAGCCTGACAGTAAGAGGTCAGGTCCGCCAGGTGCATGTAGTGATCCGTTGTCAACAGCGTATCCCGCAACGGAGCAAATGTTCCCGGTTCGTTGCGGCTGAAGTAATCGGAGAAAATCAGGTCCAGAGCGGCCTTCGTCTCCGGCTCATGTTCATAGTGCCACTGCGGGTTATACGAGGCTCGGCTGTTCTGCACTTGCTCGACGGTCAGGCCGAACAGGAACAGGTTCTCTTTCCCTGCTTCCTCGGCCATCTCGATGGTTGCGCCATCGAGCGTGCCGACCGTCAAAGCTCCGTTCATCATGAACTTCATGTTGCTGGTTCCGCTGGCTTCATAACCGGCAGTTGAAATCTGGTTGGAGACGTCGCTCGCCGGAATCAGCCGTTCCGCCAATGAAACATTGTACTCAGGGAGAAAGACCACTTTCATGCGGCCGCGCACAATGGGGTCACCATCAATCGTGCCTGCGAGGTTGTTGATGAATTTTATGATGAGCTTGGCCAGGCGATACGCTGGCGCCGCTTTACCGGCGAAGAAAAATGTGCGCGGCACCATCTCCATATTGGGATTTGCCCGCAGCCGGTTATAAACCACGATAATCCGCAGGGCGTTCAGCAGTTGCCGTTTGTATTCGTGGATGCGCTTGATCTGGCAGTCGAAGACGGTGTTCGGATCCACAATCTGTCCGGAGGTTGTCTTGAGCCAATGGGCAAACCGTGTTTTGGCGTCGCGCTTGGCTGCGTGGAACGCTTTCTGGAAGCTGGCATCTCCGGCCAATGGCTTGAGCTGCTTGAGTTGGCTGAGGTCGGTGATCCACTTGTCGCCGATCGCTTCCGTGATTGTCCGCGACAATTCTGGATTCGCTTCCAGTACCCAGCGGCGCGGCGTAACTCCGTTCGTCTTATTGTTGAAACGCTCGGGAAACATATCGGCAAGATCTTTGACCGTCGTCGTCCGCAACAGCTTGGAATGGACAGCGGCCACACCATTCGTGCTGTGCGAGCCGACAATCGCCAGGTTAGCCATGCGAATCTTGCGCGAACTGCCTTCTTCCACCAGGCTGATGCGTTCGACACGCGCTTCATCGCCGGGAAAGCGGACGCGAACCTCGTCGAGCAGCCTGCGGTTGATCTCGTAAATGATCTCCAACTGCCGGGGAAGCAGTGCCGCGAACCACTGCACCGGCCACTTCTCAAGTGCTTCAGGCAGCAGAGTGTGGTTGGTGTAAGCCAGCGTCTTTTTCGTCAGATCCCACGCCAGATCCCATCCCAGGTGCGCATCATCGAGCAGGATACGCATCAATTCAGCGACCGCCATCGAAGGGATGCGTGTCGTTGAGCTGGATTGATGCCTTCTCCGGCAACTTTTCCCAATCCGTGTTGTGGCGCAGGAACCGGCGCACCAGATCCGCCAGAGAACACGCGACCAGGAAAGTATTCCTGCACAAATCGCAACTCTTGTCCGGCAGTCGTCGAATCGTCGGGATATAGAACACGTGTGAGCGATTCCGCTTCGAGAGTCCCGCCCAGAGCGCCTACAAAGTCGCCGGTGCCGAACTCCTGAAAATCGAAATAGTCGGGCGCAGCCGCGGCCCAGAGCCGAAGAGTGTTGATCGTCTTTCCACCGTAGCCCACCACCGGACGATCGTACGGTATGCCGTACAGGCTGGATGGCCGGTTCGGAATGACCTCAACACGTCCGTCCCGCAGTTTGAAGGTACAGTTGAGCTTGACTTCCACTTTCTCGTGCGCACGGCAGATCTCCCAAGGATCGCCGTCGCGCAACCAGTTGTCCGGATCCTCTCGCTGCCAGCCATCCACAAATGACTGTCGAAACATGCCGTACTCATAGCGCAGGCCATAACCGGTGGCGGCTAGCTCCATGGTGGCCATGGAGTCGAGGAAACAGGCCGCGAGCCGACCCAGGCCTCCGTTTCCCAGGCCCGCATCCGGTTCCTGCTCGATCAACTCAAGGTAGTCGATACCTTTTTCCTGGACCACTTTCTGTATTACGGGATCAAGCAATAGGTTTGTAACGTTGTTGGCCAGCGAACGTCCGAGAAGAAATTCCATCGAAAGGTAATAAATGCGTTTGGCGTTCTGCTGCTCATAGGTGTTCTTAGTTAGCACCCAGCGCTGGGCCATGACGTCGCGTACAGAGCAGGAGAACGCCTCAAACTTCTCCCGGGCACTGGCTACCTTCGGATCGATTGTCCGGTCAAACACCAGGTGCCGTTCGTAAAGCGCGTCTTCTGTTCCAGCAAAGCGGATGGTGGTGGAGCTGTATCGTTGGAGGATTTCGGCAACGTTCGTTGTCTTCGCCGTCATGGGAACGACGTTCGCGGAATTAGGGCGTACCACACTCTTTGTACTCATTCAGTTATCCTCGTGATCCAAGTTATCTCAGCTAGTGATACTTGTGCTGCACGTCCGCAGCTAAATGTCTATTTAGTTTATGCCGCCACGTGATGATCGTCGTTCCATAGTCGGATCACGGGTCGGGACAGATTGCGTTCATAACTGAGTGCGCTTAGACTCGCTGGGCTTAGCAAAAAATACCGGCCCTCCGATCCTGCGCCGAGCGCGAGCCAGCGCGCGGTCAGGACGCGAATGAAGTGTCCGCTGGTGAACAGCAGTACGTCTCCCCGGACGCTACGGATACGCTGGACCACGCGGTCCGCGCGCTCGCCGACTTGTGCTGGCGTTTCGCCCCCGGGGGCGCCATCCCGAAAAAGATCCCAGTCCGGGCGATCTCGCAGGATTTGCGCCGAAGTCAGTCCTTCATATTTGCCATAGTTCCATTCCACCAAGTCAGGATCGATTTCGGCGCCGGCTGCGAATCCAGACAGCTCGCAGGTTCGAGCCGCGCGCTGCAGTGGGCTGGTAAACACCTTGGCGAATGTCATGCCCTTCAGCCGTTCTCCAAGCCGCCGGGCATTGCGCTCGCCATCTGGGGTCAGAGGCAGGTCCGTGAGGCCAGTGTGCTGGCCCGAGACAGTCCATGCCGTGTTACCGTGCCGCGCCACATACACTACTGGAAGTACCTCGCTCATGCAGCCGTTCTCCTCTTGACGTTCAATTCGATTGCCCTTTTTCGCTTTGCCCCTGTGAAATCCAGGTCCAGCGGCCGGACTAGGACCCGTGCTATTCTGCCCGCGGCCGTTGGCCTTGATTGCAGAATTGCCCTTGTGACTACTTTTTCGCCGTCTCCGGGCGAAGATACTATCGCCACACCGTGCTGCGGGTCCACCCGCAGAGCCATACGTGTAACGCACCAGTCGAACAACCAGCACCGCTCAACTTGTCCTTTGCGGTTGCATAAGTTGCCACGACCGTTGCCCGAAAGATTATCGAAGTATTGAATTTCAACTTCAAACAGTTTTCCTTGATGCAGGTATCGGAACTGGGCGCAGCAGGCAGGGTTTGCACATTTGTGAAGCACCGCAACTCCTCACAACAAAGTCATACTACGAAAATCTGCTGACCCAGGGTCTAACCTGGCATCAAGCGTTCTCACTACCTGAAGCATTCAAGGTTTCAGATTCAAACCGAGGCCGAGAGGTTACATCCCCAAGCGATTTTCGCCAGGCGTTCTGATACTTATTTCGACTGCTTCGTATCAGTGGCTGGTTTCTGGCTGAGGATCGGCAGTTCGACCGATTGCCCCAAGATATCGTTGTAAGTAATTGTCTTTTTTCCGATCAGCACTAGCAGTTCACGTCCTGCAGCATACTTCACTGTGTCCGTACCCAACGGGGGTGTGTATAAGCCAACGTAAATAGTGTTCCTGACTCTGACGGAAACCTCGTAGCTGGTGATGCCACTGCTACCACCACCAGCGGCCTGATGAGCCTTGACGTCGGTGATCGTGCCTACTTCGTATTTCGACGCTGGTTCGCACAAAGCCGAAAGAGTCACCAAACAAATACAGATCATACCTGTTAGCCTCAACATGTTTTGCTCCTCTCGGTTGCCATACCTTGCTGCAGCGTGAAATTAAGGAAGGTGATCCCGCTTTCTCGCTCGCACTCGCAATGCCAAATGCGAGATGTGAAAAAACGCTTGCAGAGCGAACGGCGTTTCAACACGTTGACCCCTGATCGCTTCCGGTTTGTATGCGGGCCCAGAGCGGCACGGCGTGTTTAAACCTGTCATCTGCCAAACGCCTGTCAATGGCTCTGACACGCGATGGCGTTGCGTTAAGGGTTGCTTGTGTCGACAGCTCTCATTTAGTTCTCGGATTTGGCATCGCGGTTGCAGACGAATTGCAGGAGCGAGGCGCCAACCAGTGTAGATGGCCCAGACGAACTCCGCAGCCAACCAGCACGGAGCGCTTGAGGGTGACGACACTAGTGTCAAGTTAACCGACATACGCAGTCCCTGGTTGCGCCTCGCATCGTTTCCAATCTGAAAGTCTTCCCGGGAAGGCCCCGGCGAGATAGGAGATAACCATGAGAGTCGACACGCTACCCGGAGAATCCAGCTCGAGCATCATCTCCTCGATCATCAATTTGGTCTGCCCGCAATGTGGTGGAAGCATGATGGAATTCCAGTGCTACGGCAGGTGCCGCAGAAGCTGGCTCGCGGAATGGGAGTGGGCTAACCATGCAACCATGAACTCTGTTACCCAGAGGCGTCCTACGCGGTAAATCATTTTCTGGAGTATAGTTTCAGCGGTTCTATTTCCTGATCTTCTGATGAAACTTCAGAATAAGGATTCGGGCGCCGATTTTTCCCCAGTCACTTTTTAGTTTGCCAATAGCGGTAACCACCCACTAAGTTTTCCCAAGGGAAGGAGAGCCGCAAAATGGACGCAATTGCCGACACAGCAGAGCTGGATCGCCAGTTTGGAGTCCCGGGTGTGGCTAGAGTGGGCGAAGGCAACAGCGGACTACCGCGAGTGCAGATCACGGGCTCTTTCGGCGAGGGTGAAATGTATCTGCATGGCGCCCACGTGACCTCCTGGAAGCCCGCGGACCGCGATGAAGTGCTCTTTGTAAGCTCGAAATCGCGCTGGGAGGAAGGTCAGGCAATCCGTGGCGGAATCCCGATCTGTTTCCCCTGGTTCCGCGCTAAGGTAGACGACGCCCATGCTCCGGCGCATGGATTCGTGCGAACAAAGATGTGGCAGCTGGAGTCGATTGCTGAAAACGACCGCGGGGTTGCGGTAAGCATGCTCACGGAGAGCGATGCCGAGACCCGGCGCTGGTGGCCCTCGGAATTTCGTCTTGTGCAGCGCGTCATCTTCGGCTCCGAGTTGAATCTGGACCTGGTTTGCACCAATACCGGCACAACGCCTCTGCGCTTCGAGGAAGCTCTCCACACCTACAACCGGGTGTCGGACGTTGCGCGGGTGCGCTTACAAGGTTTGGATACGGTGCGCTTTCTCGACAACACTGACTCCAACAAGGAGAAGACGCAGCGTGGTGACGTCGTGATCGCTTCACAGACCGACAATGCATACGTGGATACGGAGAGCGAAATCGATTTGTTAGACGCGCACATGCGTCGTCGAATTCGACTGAAGAAAGCCAATTCGCTCAGTACGGTAGTGTGGAATCCGTGGCGCGACGGGGCTGCGAAGCTGCGAGACCTCGGTGACGGCGAGTGGACGGAGTTTCTCTGTGTCGAAGCCAGTAACATCCTGGGTGCGGCGGTCCTTCTAGAGCCTGGACAAACGCACACGATAACTGCGGTTCTCAGCGTGGCAGAACTCTAGCTCCCGCGACGAAATCTAGGCGCATGCCGTGGCATCGTCGAGAAGAACGCACGCCAGTGAAACGATCTTCGGATCCTCGGAGTGCAGCGCCCGAACCAATTCCAGACCAGCATCTTGCGAAGCAAATTGCACCCACATCACCCCACATAACAAAACGTAATCTGCGCTCATCGCAATATCCTCCTCAAATCGGCGAGAGGACCGTTTTCAGCAGAAAAATCACTCTTCCGATAACTAGCCACTCACCCTATACCTGTACATTGAGCACTCACGGTTCCAAATCACGTGGTGATTCAGAAATAGAGCGCTACTGAGGTATTCGAATTTTAAATTGACTCCGCAGAAATGAGCTGTGGCAACGGGTCGACGGGGGTGACGAATTGTTGTCATAAGACAACAACCTGCTCAAAGAACCAGAAGCTCCAAACCACAAACAGAAAAAACTCCCCTATTTTCGAGAACTTAAGCCTGGCACGGCGAATGCACCGTGAGAGTACTTGAGGGTGGCCTCCCGTCCGCACGGTTGAACCTGAGCACGTCCCGGAAGCTACGCCGAATTGGCAGAAATACGGGACCCCGCTTCTGGTGGTGCTTCTGGCTGTTGCCGTGGTTTTCACCATCACCCGAAACTGGAATTCCTGGGAAGGCGGCCGCATCGAACAAGTCACAGGCTAACGGTTGAACGATTCGTTGCCACGATTAATCGCTGCTCTCGAAATCTGCAGGAAGGTCGGGGCATCGGATCATCTGCCCCGATTACATAATGTCGCGCTCAGTCCGTACAAGAGTGGAAGATAGACAATCGAGGCCGCCAGCAGCCGGCGTGCTGCAACTCTCGAACGCTCGAACACGAATTTCCATCCGAAGTACGTGAAACCAGTTCCCAGAAGAGCCACTGCACAGTAAAAAGTCGCCGCGTGCCGTGTAGGAGATTGCATGATGCTGATAGCAACGAGAGCAAGGAGCGGCAATAGAGTTTCAAAGATCACGAAAGGAACTCTCACATTGCCCTTTGGCAGAACCAAGTAGCCTGCGCGGTCGTAGTCTTCGCGGTACATCCATGCGATTGCCATGAAATGTGGGAACTGCCACAGGAACAGCATGACGTACAGGATACACACCTCAATATTCAATCGCCCGGAAGCTGCGGCCCAACCAATGAGCGGCGGCATGGCACCCGGAAAAGCTCCGACGAGAACGCACATTGGTGTTTTTCGCTTCAGCGGTGTGTAGACAAACAGATAGATCAGCAACGTTAAAGTTGCGAGCACACTCGCGAGCAGGTTGACGGCTGTCGCAAGATATATGCCGCCAGCCACTGCCAATGTTGTTCCGAAAGTCAAGACTGCAGACGGCCTGACGCGGCCGGCCGCGACTGGACGCCGCGCGGTCCGGCGCATTTGAGCGTCGAACTTTCGTTCGATGT
Source organism: uncultured Acidobacteriota bacterium (assembly GCA_963770465.1). Classification (GTDB taxonomy): domain Bacteria; phylum Acidobacteriota; class Terriglobia; order Terriglobales; family Acidobacteriaceae; genus JABDBE01. The sequence continues at coordinate 122,535 of CAVYQB010000034.1, read as the reverse complement.
ATTGGTTTAGGGTCCCGGTCCCACTTGCTACCAGCAAGGTTCCGAGCAAAGTGTTGAAAAGCCCTGCGAATGAGAACGGCCGTCCGCTACTTGCCGAAGCCAGATAAAACCCTACAAAAGTTGTGATCAAGATCAGGAAATTCACTTCAGGCTTCGTGAGTGCCCAGTAGTCGGAGAACGGTGTGGATCCTGCAAGCCGGGTACCTCCCTTGGTGGAAGAAAAGTCGATAAGTGCGGAGTGCTGTGGCATTCAGGCTGTCTCCATCCTCCGCGGATCCGAATGTCGTACTACGATGCGTTGCGATTCGAATGGTGGAATCGCGAGTTCTTCCGATCGATGGGGCGAGAGTAAACGCGCGGTGAAGATTGACCCGGCGATTAAGTAGACGACAGTGACGCAAGTCCACATCAACGCACCGGCACATTGCTGGTCTTCTAGAGCAGAAAGGCCAAAAGAGCTGGGAGAAGACAAAAACACCGGGTAAACTACGCGATCGCAGAACACTAGAAATCCCGAAAGAATATCGCACGGCAAGGTAGCCAGAAACAGATACAAGAGTATCGACGATTCTGGCCATTTCAAGCTGTTGGGCAATGGCCGAACGACCGGGGACCAGAATAGAAGACCAGTTGCAAGGAAGGATGCCTGCTCAGCCCCATGCCAGATTTGTGATCGCAGGCCGAGCACAAACACTGAAGGAATATGCCACACAACTAACGTGCCTGCCGCCGCAAACCAGCAAAGTGCCGGGTGAGTTACCACGCTTGCCAGTTGCCGGACTGGTTGTGATCGTAAGAATCGCTGCAACAGACCGTGCGCCAGGGGCTTTCGATGCATGCCAAGCAAGATCAAGGGAGGTGCAAACGTCATAAGAAGAAGATGTTGAACCATGTGCGCTGTCAGCATTTCATGATCGAGTGCAGCCAGAGGTGAAGCCGTTGCAATCCACACGCACAATAGGCCGAATACAAAACTGCCGGCGCGCCAGCCCCCAACGCTGCCGTGCTCATGCCTGCGAAAGCGCAGCCATCTACGCAGATACACGAGTGCAGCAAGGATCAAGGCACTAGAGACCCAGAATGACTCGGACGAGTCGTGATGAATGTGTGAGATCATCGGCTGCCTACGGTTGAGTCCGGGACGTCTGCAGTTGGCGGTTGCTAACCAGTTCCCGTGCCGCATCGTGAGCCGGCCGTTGTCCTGCAGGGTGCAAGGTCTCGAGGAAAGCCACGAGCGCCGTAGTCTCTGCCGGACTCAAGTTGTTCCCATAGGCGGGCATGTTGCCGCCGCCTTGAATCACCTGGCGAATGAGTTGGTCCTGCGTCAGCCGCACGGCAACGCTGTCCAAGGCTGGCCCCCTTTGTCCACCCATGTTGCCAAGAGAGTGGCAGTTGCGGCATTGCTTGACCTGAAACACGAGCGCACCCTGCCGCTCAAGCGCAGTCGTGCCGTGAATGTACCGGTCGGGTACTGGATCGCCGCTCCAGGCATTCATGTGCGGACTCCAAGGCGTGAACTGGGCGAGCCGAGTAAATGTGCCGAGGGTAATCGCGATCATCAGCACAGTAACCACCGCAATCGGCCGGCGCTTCCAGCTTTTTTCTCCTTCTCCCGAAAGAAATGGCAGAAGAATCAAGCCAATAATTACTAAAGGCGGGCAGATGAGAAGGAACGGCGTCTCAAGCGATGGAGGAAGAAGTGAAAGTAGCGCATAGAGCCACAGGAAAAAGTAATCGGGCTTGGGCGCAGTTTGGATGATGGTCGGGTCAGGCTGTCCCGTCGGCCCGAACGGACCAAAGTAAAACGCGCATGCGGCAACTGCCAGAATGATAAAAGCCGCGAAGAACATGTCTTTCCATATCGCATACGGAACGAACGGCTCGCCATCTTTTTTGGTCAAAGCGTGATACTCGGCCTCATAGGTCGCTCGTCTTACGATGCGTCCCGGCATCGGCCATTCGTTGATGCCCAGCTTCAACACCATCAAGACATGTAGGCAGACGAACCCGATCAGCAATCCGGGAATGACGAATACATGCAAAGCAAAAAACCGGGAGAGAGTTGCGCCTGCGATGATCGGGCCACCCAGCATTAGCTTCACGACAAAAGGACCGATGACAGGAACACGGCTGGCGATCGACGCTCCGATTCCCAGCCCCCAGTAGGCGTCCTGATCGAAGCGCATGACTTGACCGGTGAACGCCATGCCGAGAGTCATCAATAAGAGAAAGACTCCGATGATCCAGGTTAGCTCGCGGGGATATTTGTGAGCTCCAAAGAGAAATACCTGCACCATATGAATGAGGACAATGGCGACCATGAAGTTGGAGCCCCATCCATGCATGGCGCGGATGAACCAGCCAAGCGCGACGGTGTGATTCAATGCCTGCAGGCTGCTCCATGCTTCGCCGGCCGAGGGCACATAAATAAGGGCCAATAGAATCCCGGTCGCCAGTTGCAGGAGAAAGACGGTGAGCGCGGCGCTTCCGAAGACGTAGAACCAGCTCGCCGTGCTGCGCGGGACGGGATGACCGGCCGCTTCGCGAATCGGCGCTGCCAACTGCAAACGGTGGTCGAACCATTCGCCAATTTTCGTGATCACGCGCATGGTGGCTTCTCCGAGGTCAGACTTGCTACCGGGTCGCCGGGGGTTGGCAGTTGCCCGGCATCGATCGTCAGCACACCGTTTTCAATCCTGTACGGATATTCGAAGAGCCCGCGTTCCGGCGGCCCTGATGCGCGCGAGCCATCGCGGTAGTACGCTCCGCCGTGACACGGACACATAAAAAGACCAGATTGCTGGAACCAGCGGACCGGGCAGCCGAGATGTGCACAGTTGATCGCAAACACCTGAAATTGATCGCCCGCGATGCGGCGCACCCAGCATGCCGTGTCAACGGTCTTTCCATCGGTTGGCATCACGAATGGATTGCGAAATGTTGCCATCCGCGTCTCTCCCTCAGGAAAACTGCTGACGTTTCCTAGCGGCACCCACGAAAGATAGCCATTCCCGCCACCACGAGTGATGGAGGAAAAAAGAAAACGCGCAACCGGCAGAGCCAATACGATCGCGGCGAATCCGTTGAACAGGATTCCCAGTTTCATGAGGAATCCGCGTCGCGAAAGGCTAGCTTCAGCGGGCGGGGCTGTGACAGGCTTAGTTGACATCTTATTTCTCCGGATGTTGTGCGTAGTTTGAAGCGGAATAAGGCTGCCCCGGAATCTGCGCACGCCGAGATGCGAGCCAGGCAACTACATCTGTAATTTCCTGATCGGCCATCGGCATTCGGGGAACATCGCCGCGCCAGTCGGGTGCGCCCAATTCCGGCCTGCCGGTGATCACGATCGTGCGTAGTCCTTGATCGCTGACCAGCGCCAGGAATGAATCATTCGTGATGGCGCTTCCCTTCTGCGTTCCCCCGCCTTCAGAACCATGGCAGGATGCGCAATATCTTCCAAACACGAGTTGGCCGTGATCGACATTCCCGGCGGCTTTTGCCGCGTATGAGGGTGGATTGGCTGCGTCGAGAATTCCTTTGCGACCCCAGCGTGAAAAAATTCCGCTCGTAATGACCTCGATCTGTTGCTCGGTCAGAAAACCTCCAGCCCTTTGCGCAAACGCGGGCATCGAAGTTCCGCGGACGCCATTGGCAACAACGTTGTGCATCGCTTTTTCATCGACAATGGCGAGATACACGGGATTGGCGAGGGCGATTGAAGCTCCTCCACGGCCTTCCGCGCCATGGCAGCCAGCGCAGTTCTGTGCGTAGAGAGTGCCGAAGTCCAAAACCTGGTTCGGGGCAACTGGTTCCGAATTGGTTTGCGGTTCACCATCGGGAGTGTTGCAAGCAGCGAGCATCACCAGGCTGAGGGCCGCGAGCGCCGAGAGAGTTCTGATCCGCTTCATCTTCATCGGTGGTTCTCCCCGTTCTCTCGTGGTGGCATCGTTCCGGGAGCCTCGATTCCTGCCCGCAAAACAAACGAAACGTTCTCGCGGGTGGGAAAGCTCGGCTGGCGCACGACCACAAGTCCGGCGACGATTCCGAAAGCCACTTGCGAAGCCATGAACCAGAGCCAATCAATGTGGCTGGCGAGCAGTGGATTCAGCAGTCCCAGGATTGTGTACAGCAGCCCTGACCACAGTGCCGGGGCGATGAGTCCACCAAGCACGATCGGACGGCGTGGGAACATGGGCAGCATCGCGCCGTAGAGCAATCCAACAAAGATGGACACAACGCCGTGCAGAACAAAGGCAATCGCGAAAGCATCAGCATGAAATGAATACAGCTGTGCGGGCCCGAGCCTTGAGGACTCCCGATAAGCTACGGCGGCCAGAAGGTTGATGGGATACCAGATGCTGCCGGCTTTCAGCACCCCGTAGGCACAAGCCAATACTGCCATCGCGATGCCGCCCGCCAATCCCCCTTTCAAACCGGCTGATATCGGATAGGTGTGAACCGGGAGCCACGCTCGCAATTGATCCGGCAGAATCGGTAGCCGATCTACGACCCGACGCGCGGTGGTCAGGCGAATATCTTCGGGAATGATCGGTACAACCTCTTCATGCTCGTATGGTAAGACTTCACGGAACCAGCCGACACAGCCTGCCACCGACAGCAGGGCGCCAAGACAGCTTACTGACGTGCTCGTCACAAGTCCCGCGAACAGCAACGCCACCCCGAGCGCCAAAAGGAATGGCCACGCGGTCGACGCGGGAACTTCAATCTCGCGCGGCGCACGCGGACTCTCTCTCCATTGCTCTGTCGTGGATAGCGTTGCCATATATCCCTCAGCGTCCAAGAACGTAAACTACCGTGAAAACCACAACCCATACGGCATCGACGAAATGCCAGTACATTGAGAGCACCGCCACGCGATCTGACTGGCTCACTCCCATACGGCCCATAAATCCGAATATCGCAACCACCGAGAGCATGAACAGACCCACTGTGACGTGAAAGGCATGCAAGCCGACGAGTGAGTAATAGGTTGTCCCAAACAGGTTGGTCGAGATTGTGAGTCCGCGTTGGTAAATCAGCCGGTGCCATTCCAGGGCCGTGCCGTAGAGGAACAAGCCACCCAGCGCAATCGTCAGCAGCCAGAGGCCGAGAAATAATCGTCTATAGTCCCGCTCCAACGACTTCGCCGCAAGGTGAATGGTCAGGCTGCTCGACAACAAGCAAATCGTGTAGAAGATCGGCGTCTCGAGCACTTCTCGCGGCGTCGGCCCAGTAATGCTTTTCCCCAGATAGAAGAGATAGGCAACAACGAAGATCGTAAAAATGGCCGATTCGGCAATGATGAGGCCGGCCATCGCCACCTTCCCGCGAGATGGCAAACGCCACTCGGCTGCCGTGTTCGGAAATGAAGTTGTCGCTGCGCTCATATGATTCGTTCACTCATAGCGGCTATCGGGATCTTCGGGATGCTTCAGGTCCCACACGGGACGTCGGCTCGCCACCGTCGGAACCGTCGCAAAGTTATATGTTGGGGGCGGCGAAGATGTGGACCATTCCAGTGTCCATGCGTCCCAAGGATCGTTGCCGGCTCTGGCTCCCTTGAAATACGAAATGATCAGGTTTGCTACAAATACAAGGATTGCAATCGCCTGGATAAATGCACCGATTGTGATGAGCAGATTCAAGGTATCCCAACCGCGCCCGGGCTCATAGGTGTAGATTCGCCGCGGCATCCCGAGAATGCCAGGAATGTGCATCACGTCGAACGTCAGGTGAAAGCCAATCAAGAACAGCCAAAAATGCCATTTGCCGAGACGCTCACTGAGCATTCGCCCAGTCATTTTTGGATACCAGTAATAGAACGCGGCGAAGAGCGCGAACAGAATTCCGCCTACGATCACATAATGAAAGTGCGCCACGACAAAATAGGACAGGCTAAGCTGCCAATCGAAAGGCGAGGCGGCCATCATGATGCCGGTCAGACCCGCGATGAGAAATTGGAATAGAAATCCGATGCTGAACAGCATCGGTGTTTTGAACTGAATCCTTCCGCCCCACATTGTGCCGATCCAGTTGAAAATCTTAATTCCGGTGGGAATGCCTACCACCATCGTGGTCAGGGTGAAAAAGCTGTTGGCGTAGGAGTTCATTCCGATGGTAAACATGTGGTGCGCCCAAACGCTCATGCTGACGAACGCGATGCACACGGTTGCGGCGACCATCACTGGATATCCGAAGATCGGTTTGCGCGAAAAGACGGGAATGATTTCCGACATGAAAGCAAAACAGGGAATGATCAGAATGTAGACTTCCGGATGTCCGAAGATCCAGAAGAAGTGCATCCAGAGCACAGCCGATCCGCCGGCCTGGGTATCGAAGAAATGGCCGCCGAGATAGCGATCGATCAGCAACATGATTTGCGCGGCCGATAAGGGTGTAATCGCAAGCAAAACCATTCCCGCCATTACAAGATTCATCCACACCAGCAGCGGCATACGATTGAGCTTCATCCCCGGACATCGCAGGCACAGAATTGTCGCAATAATATTGATGGCCGTTCCGATGCTCCCAAACCCGGAGACGAGCAGTGCCAGAGTCCAGTAGTCCGAACTATGTCCAGGCGAAAAGGCTCGGGCGCCCAAGGGCGCGTACGACCACCAACCCACGTCCGGTGCGCTTCCGGCGCCGTACAAGCCGCTTCCGCCGAGAAAGCTGAAATAAAGAAGAAGTGCTCCCAGGAACGACAGCCAAAAACTGAAGGCATTCAGGCGCGGAAAAGCCATATCGCGCGCACCGATCATCAAGGGCACCAGGTAATTGGCAAATCCGAACAAGACGGGCATGGCCACGAAGAAAATCATTGTGGTTCCATGCATAGTGAACATGCGGTTGAAAACTTCCGGCGAAACGAAGTTGTTGTGCGAATGCATCAGCTGAATGCGAATGATGAGCGCCTCGACTCCCCCGATCACGAGAAACAACAGAGCTGAGAGAATGTAGAGAATCCCCAGCCTTTTGTGATCAACCGTGGTCAGCCACTGATGAAGCTCGTCGACCCAGGGCCTGGCTTCGATTTGGGCGCTGGGAATAGTGATCGCATTCGAAGACATAGTTATTTTCCGGAGCTTTTTAGTACAGCGTCTCCATGTAACTCACGACGGCATTTAGATCCGCGCCGCTCAGCTGCATGGCCGGCATCAGCGACCCAGGTTTGATAGCGCTAGGATTCTTAATCCAAAGACGAAGATTGTCGTGAGTATTTTCAGCAGCGCCCGCTGCAATTGTGGCGCGGCTCATCAAATGGGTCAGGTCAGGGCCAAAGCGCCCGTCCGCTGGAGTTCCGGCCACAGCATGACAGTTCATGCAGGCATTGCTTTCGAAAACTCGCCTGCCAGCCTCTACGCTTGCATCCTGAACGGCAGGCTGTTGCTGGCCGCGCACCCAGTCAGCAAAGTCGGCAGGACTGTCCACCGAAACACGTAACAGCATCTTTGCGTGCTGAACCCCGCAGTACTGCGCGCACTGGCCGAGAAAGATTCCCGTGCGCTGCGGGTCCATCCACATTCTGTTTGGATGGTTCGGAATGAGATCGGTCTTGCCTGCAAGCTCGGGCACCCAAAAGCTGTGGTCGGTATCGGCCGAGAGCAACTGCAGAAATGTTGGTGTCGGATGACCGGGATCGCTCACCGGAATGTGCAGTTCGTTGGCGGTGACGATCCCCAACTTCGGATAGCGAAACTCCCACCAGTATTGATGACCAATGACAGTGACATCTACAGCGCCCGCCGGTTCGGGAGCGTCCTGGGTCGCGTGGATGACTCGGGCAGTGGCCAGGAACAGGACAACGACAATGAGAATTGGAATGATCGTCCAGGCCAGCTCAATCTGCGAGCTTCCGTACACCTGAGCCGGCTCGCGGCCGGCATCCATTGCTCGGGCACGGAACTTAACGACAGAGTAGAGAATCAATAAAAAAACAACGACAAAAATGATTCCGGTAATGACAAGTACAAAGTCCGACAAGTCAGCAATTGACTTGGCTGGGGTTGAGGCGGGAGCGAAGATGTTTGTGCCGTTAGTAGGCGAGCCTTTGGGCTCGCTTGCCCATACCGCCATAACAGACCAAAACAGAAGAAGCGTTGTCCGCGCAAGAAACCGCACCGTCGAAGATTTCATTTGCAACATCGACATTTCTCTTCTTCCGTTCCCCACTACCGAAATGCGTGCTATCACCAGACTTCGAAGTTTCTACTGATTCCTGTTGCAAAGCGCGGCGCAATTCTTGCGCCCAGAGTTCGAGTGAGTGAAGAGCAAGCGTGCTACCAAACAGACGGGCCCGCATTTACTGCATCGCAACCGCGATGAAGGCGGACAATCACGAAATTCCGATCATTAACTCGCGAGGCGATTGGCACTTGCCAAACCGGTCAGTGTCATTCCTGTGCCCCTCGCGTCAAGTGTCATCTGTGTTGTCACGCAATTGCAGGAATTAGCCTCTACCCGATCCAGATGAAACGTAGTTCTTGACCGCAAATGTCATGGCAGTGGAATTGCATGGACTCAGTGATGTGAACAACGGAAGAGTTGCAGGATAGGCACGCTGTGACGTAAACGATGGGAGTGAATTGCGCGGTACCGATACGACATCCTCTAAGAATTCAGAAAGGTTCTCATGTCGAAAAAAGTTGCAGACGTATTGTGGGAGATGCTGGTGAAGGCTGGAGTCAAACGCTGTTATGGAATCGTCGGAGACGCACTGAATCCTGTAGTAGACGCACTGCGCCGAAATGGCGCAATCGAGTTTATTCAAGTTCGTCATGAGGAATATGGAGTGTTTGCCGCGGTCGCGGAGGCTTATTTCACGGGCGACCCAGTGGCGGTGTGCGGAACGGCGGGGCCCGGAGTTGTCCATTTGTTCAACGGATTGATGGACGCTCGGAAAGAAGGAGCTCCCATTATCGCCATCGCCGGGGATGTAGAGTCGAGCATTCTCGACACATCTGCGCTCGAGGAACTGAACCCGTATAAGTTTTTTGAAACGGCTTCTCTCTACACCGCGCGGCTGGTTAATCCTGAGCAGGCCCGCGCGGTCATCAACACCGCCATCCTTACGGCTGTTCTGGAAAAGGGTCCGACCGTCATCGCCATACCTGGCGATGTCGCCTCAGCCGATGCTCCGGACCAGCCTACAGATTTCAACATCGCGGCCCCAGCTATCGTGAGACCTTCCGATACAGACTTCGAAAAATTGGTGAGGATGATCGATGAAGCGAAAACGGTAGCGATCTTTGGTGGGGACGGTTGCAGAGAAGGCCGCGACGAAGTGGTTGAACTGGCGCGCAAGCTGAAGGCCCCCGTCGGCTATGCCTTCCGCGGAAAACAATGGCTGGAGCATGACAATCCCAACGCCGTTGGCATGACCGGGCTGATGGGTTATGGGGGAGCGTACAACGCACTCCACGAAGCCGACCTCTTGCTCATGCTGGGCACGGATTTTCCGTTCTCCGAATTTCTTCCCGGCAAGAGTGTGAAAAAAGTTCAGATCGACAAGAATCCCGAAGCACATCGGCCGGCGTACAGCGCTAGATCTCGGTCTTGTCGGCGATATCAAGTCGACGGTCAGTGCATTGCTTCCCGCCGTGAAGGAAAAGACAAATGGAGACTTTCTAGCGAAGCAACTTGTGCACACGGAATCCTTCCACGAACTGCTGCAGCACTATGTCGAGAAAGGACCGGGGATAAAACCGATACGTCCTGAATTCCTCGCCGCGACGCTCAGCGAGCTGGCTTCGGATGACGCAATGTTTTTTGCGGACACGGGTACGGCCTGTATCTGGCTTGCCAGACATATCTACGGCGGAAAAAACCGCAGGCTCTTTGGCTCATTCTCGTGGGCGTCTATGGCCAATGCTGCACCAAACGCGTTCGGATGTGCTCTGGCATATCCCGGCAGACAATGCATCGCATTATCCGGCGATGGAGGCTTCACCATGCTGGGAATGGGCGATCTGCTGACGCAGATAGAACGCCGAACTCCCGTGGTTCAAGTCATTCTCAACAACGAGAAGTTTGACTTCGTCCATATTGAACAACAGGAGGCTGGCATCATTCCGTTTGGCGTGGAGTTCAAGAATCCAAATTTCGCCAAGGTTGCTGAAGCAATGGGCGCGAAAGGTATTCGTATCGAGGAGCCTGGGGACGTTCGAGAAGGTCTGGCCGAAGCTCTCGCCTACAAGCATGGACCCGTTGTTGTCGACGCTGTTGTAGATCCCTTGGCGCTCGCCATGCCGTCTCATTCACCTTTCCACACCGTCAAGGGGTTTACTCTCAGTTTTGCCAAGCAGGTGCTGAGCGGCAGGCTGGATACGGTGATCAAGGAGATGGAGCGAAACGTGGGAATCGTCTGAGCCAACGGCCGGGTAGAGGCTTCCTCAGGAGTCCGACGAGAAGCTGAATACGCAACGACTCGGATTCCTGTCCTGAGGCGCGGAGTCAGACACCTTTAGGGCCGGGTGGGGTGTCGTGCCTCGCTCTCATGCGTTTGCATTCGCAACTATCGGAACGCAGCCGAGCAGCCTTGCATCGCCCTCGGCCCATAGAAGAAGGAGATGTCGAGCATGACCAAACCCATTCTGGTGGTAACCAGCCGTTATACGAAGGAAGTTGAAGACCGTATCGACCGCGATTACAACGCCCGACGAAACCCGAACCAGTTTCCTTTCAGCCAGCAGAAGCTGCTCGCCGCAGCCGAGGGAGCCGACGCCTTATTTATCACACCGGCAGACCGCTTGGACTCTGGGTTTTTCCAGAATGTTTCGCCCACTGTAAAAATCATCGCCACGTACTCGGTGGGTTTTGAGCATATCGATCTGGAAGCCGCCGCTCGAAGGAAAATTCCGGTCGCTTATACGCCTGGTGTCAACAGTGAAGCGACGGCCGACATCGCAATGTTGCTCTTGCTTGGGGCTTCGCGTCGGGCTTACGAAGCTCAGGAGTTGGTTCGAACGGGAACGTGGAAGCCCCTGGGCCCCGACATGCTCTTGGGATGGCAAGTCGGTGGCAAAGTCCTCGGCATTTTGGGAATGGGGCGCGTGGGACAAGCCGTGGCGCGTCGAGCGCGAGGATTCGGAATGAAGATTCACTATTCCAACCCTTCGGAGTTACCTGCGGAAATCGCAGGCGATGCCGTCTACCACAAGGATTCGTCGGATCTGCTTCGCGCAAGCCAATTCCTGAGCTTACACGCTCCGGAGACTCCTCAGACCCACCATTTCCTGAACGCCAAAGCCATAAGCCTTCTGCCCCCCGGCGCTATCGTGGTGAACACGGCTCGCGGAGGATTGGTGGTCGACGACGACCTCATCGCTGCTCTCAAGAGCGGACGCGTCGCCGCTGCGGGACTCGATGTATTTGAAGGCGAGCCAAAACTTCACCCGGAATATGTTTCGCTGAAAAATACATTTCTATTGCCGCATATCGGCAGCGCCACGATTGAAACCCGTACAGCCATGGGCATGCTGGCCCTGGACAATGTGGACGCGGTGCTGAACGGTGGGTCAGCGCCAACCCTCGTCCCCGATCTCAGTCGGGAAATGAGCCACATCTAGGACGAAAGGATTGAGCGAACGTCTCACCGACTTCAATTTCACTCAAGAATTGTCGGAAATGCGCAGTGGGCGAGAGATCAAACCGGAAACTGTGAATATAGCGCGTTGACTTTTGGACTCTTATCCGCATCGAGGGTGATCTCTCATGGATTTATCAAGGCCTGAGAACCCATGACTCTCATGACGATCGACGGCCCAGACGTTTGCACGGGTTCCGCATTTGCATCATCCGATACAATCTATGCGACGGGGCCAACCGAGCCGGCACAGCCAGCAGATTGTGACATAGTCTTTTCACCGTACTTTCGATAGGGGCACGGGGGAATGAGTGCGCAAGAGGTACCGAACGTATTCATCGTCGATGATGATGCCGACGTGCGTGAGTCTCTTCAGGAACTCCTGGAGTCGGTCGGCCTGCACTCTCAGTCTTTTGGAACTGCACAGGAGTTCTTATCGGTTGCGCACGGTGACGGTCCCAGTTGCCTGATTTTGGATGTGAGGCTTCCCGGTATCAGCGGCCTGGATCTTCAGCACGAACTGAAGAGAGGGAGAATAAATATCCCCATTATTTTTCTCACGGCTCACGCTGACGTTCCAATGTCGGTCAAGGCCATGAAGTCTGGAGCGGTTGAGTTTCTGACTAAACCATTCAGGCAACAGGATCTGCTTGATGCGGTCCAGCGATCCCTTAATCGAGCTCGCATCCTGCGCGAGAAAGAGCAAGAGTTAACTGAACTGCGGCATCGTCACGAACGACTCAGCGTTCGCGAGCGCGAGATAATGAACCTGGTCGTCTCCGGGATGCTTAACAAGCAGGTTGCAGCGGAACTCGGTGCCAGCGAAGCGACTGTCAAAATGTATCGCAGTCAGGTCATGAAAAAGATGCAGGCCAAATCCCTGCCGGACCTCGTCAGGATGGCGGACAAGCTCAGGTCCTTATAAGCCGTTGAGTCCCGTCATCCACCTTGCCGACGGAAGTGCCCTAGTCATCGCGTCTGGTTACCCGATTTTTTTAGCTGGGCGTACTCGGCCTTGGCTTGCCGATAGACGGGAAGATCGGGATCGGCATCTTTCCAAATGCTAAGGAATTCTTCGTAAGATTTGCGGGCCGATGCGTTGTCGCCCATCAGCCTCTGTGCCCGACCGAGTTGAAGCCGGGCCAGCGGGCCGATGACATGTCTCACGCTAAAACCGGGATTGTCGATCAGCTTTTGGAACTGAGCCGCGGCCGATTGGCCATCGCCGAGCGCCACGTATGCGAGTCCGCGGATGTAGGCGGGGTACACATAGTCGAACGATCCCGTAAACGCCAGATCGTACTTGGCAGTGCCGCGGAGCAAATCGATGGCTGCCGCCGGATCGTGTTGCCGCAGCTTAATCGCGGCCCGGATGGTGGGAATGAAGTAATGCTGCACGAGCGTGTCCTCGGGCCTTTCCGCGCTGATCTGGTCGGCGAGTCTACCGGCTTCCGCTGTTTGTCCTGATCGCGCGAGCGCGAGTGCCAGGTTGATCTTGTTACCTCGTTCCAGCGGCCTTCCAGTTGCCTCGCTTTCATAGCGTCGAGCTTGCACGTCCTTTCCGACTTCGGCATCCTCCAAGGCCGAGAGGACCACCCAAAAGTCAGCATAGCTAGCCTTCGAGGTTCGCTCCAAACCTTGCATTCGCAGGCGTTCGGCGGAGTGGAAGCGACCCTGCTGAATCTCGATCAAGGAATGTTCATGCAGGAAGGCTTCTCGATAGCTGCCTCGCTCCTCTTGCTTGAGAATCTTTTCGACGCTGTCCCGGTCGCCTGTAGCGAATGCCACAATTAGTCTCTCCCGCCGGATTAGTGAATTGTCGAGTTTAAGGGCGTCCGCTTTGGCGAGCCATGACTTTGCCTCATTGAATCTGCTTGCGAACCTGATGGACTGTATTGCGCTACCGAAATAATATGCGCTTGGCTGCAACCGTGCAGTCTCAGCCGCTTCGTCAGCAGCGCGGTCGGGCTGGCCGAGATAAACAAATGCAGCCCTGAGGTTGGCGTGAGCGAGCACATCCCGAGGAAATATTTCCAAGAAGCGAAGCACGGAAGAATATTCTTTCTCCCAGTCGCCGGTCACCCGGCCGTAATAGGCGATTTCGGTATTCAACCGCTCTTTCTCGGTCAATCGGTCACGGAGTTGGTACGCACGCGTGTACGAGGGTGCCGACAACTCAGTATCGCCCAGGAAAAGGTAGGCCGCGCCCATGCGCCCATGCATTAGGGCAAGGTCTGGATCCAGTTCGACGGCTTGCTGATAGAGTTTGAGCGCTCCCTCAGCGTTGCCAGCCAGGAAGAGCTTGGTTCCCTCAGCGCCCGTCTGGAGTGCTTCCAGTGAGGCGCTGGTCGCTTTTTCCAGAGGCTGATTGAACCGGGCCCGCGAATCGGCCGGCTCCCCGAGCTTCCTCCGAAGGCGCACGGCCGTCGCTCCCAACTCATGGACTACCTGATTACGAGCGCTAATGTCGGTCCTTTCCTCAGCCAAGGTCGCACCCGATCCGCAATCGAGTGCTCTCATCTCCAGGTGATATCGGTTGCCGGCGTCGGCGATTGAATCAGAGATGACCATCTTGCTGTCGGTCTCACTACAAATCTGGCGTGCGATCTCTGGGGTGATCTTCGCGGTCGGCGCAAGTTTCAGTTGCCCCATGGTGGCGTACGCTTTATCCAATCCCAGCAGGTTTAAGTATGGCGTCTGCTCCATTTCATAGCGCAATGCAGTGTTCAAAGCATCGTCGAAAACAGGGTCGTCCGTTCGGTTGTCGACGTCGGCCAGCACGATTGTGTCGGTGGGAGCGAGAGTGATGCGATGGCGGTAAACTTCGTAGCGCCAAACACTGAGCGCGCAAATTGCAAGCACCGCGGCCGCCGCCAACCATTTGCGCAGGCGGACACGCTGTGGCTGCAGCTCACGTTGAACCTTCGCCAGGCCCTTGCTCATCTCGGCAGCGGATTGGTAACGCTGCGAGCGATCTTTCTCCAAGGTTCTGAGGATGATGTTGTCGAGCCTGCGCGGCACAGCCGAGTTCAGTTCGTGGGCCGGGACAGCTGTTTTGTGGAGAATCGCCTCGTGAATGACGGCGACGGTGTCTCCGTCAAAGGCGCGCCGACCCGTGGCCATCTCATAGAGAACCATGCCAAAGGAAAACAGGTCGGTGCGAGCATCCAGCTTTTCCTTGCGCACTTGCTCGGGCGACATGTAACCGGCCGTACCGGCGGTAGTGCCAGCACGAGTCAGGCTCGTGTCGATTTCCTGTTTCAGCAGCTGCCCCCCGCTCGACGGAGGAGGCCTGACCCCGGAAACCGCCGCTTGGACTTGTTCCGGTACTTCTTCTCTGGCTGCCAGCTTGGCCAAACCGAAATCGAGGACTTTGACCGTGCCCTGCTTCGTTAGAAAGATGTTCGCGGGCTTGATGTCACGGTGAATGATGCCCTTGCCATGGGCGGCCTCCAAACCATCGCAGATCTGAATCGCAATCTCAAGAAATTCCGAGATAGGCAGGGGGCTCGACTCCCAGGCAGACAGGCGGTGACGGAGCGTCTCTCCTTCAAGAAACTCCATGACGATGAAAGGCTGGCCGTCATGCTCTTCAATTTCGTAGATGGTGCAGATATTGGGATGGTTGAGTGCCGAGGCGGTTTGGGCTTCCCGCTCAAAACGCTTGAGGGCAACCGCATCCCCGGCGAACTCTTCTGGTAAAAACTTCAACGCCACCAGCCGGCCCAGTTTGAGATCCTCAGCTTTGAAAACCATTCCCATCCCGCCGCCGCCGATCACATCGAGCACGCGGTAATGCGAAACTTTCTTGCCAATAAGCGAGCTTGATTGGAGGGGTGCCTCCGGTGTGACCTCTCCGGGCGCGATTCCCGGCGCCGACTCCAGGTATTCGATGGTCGGCATCAATCGATAGCCACGCCGCGCCAAGGTCTCGATATACCGAGGGTCGGCGGCGGAATCCCCTAGCGCACGCCGCAGGGTCTTGATCGCCGCGTTGATGCTATGGTCGAAATCCACGACTGTATCATTCGGCCACAACCTGTTCTTGATTTCCTCGCGGGTGACAATCTTGCCCTCACGTTCAAGGAGCATCCGCAAAACCTGAAACACTTGTTCTCTCAGGAGAACGTTGTCACCGTCAGCCGTGTCGGTTGAGCGCAGTTCGCCGGTCGTGAGGTCGAGCTCAAAGGCTCCGAACCGGACCCGTCTGGAAGTAGGGGCCGGCATTAGAACCGGGCTTCTTGAGAAAGTGATACCCATCCGGGTGGCGATCTCCATTAATCCTGACACATCCGCGCGGGAAACACATCACGAGATGTGAGGTTTTTCCCGTACCACCAATTGGTAGTAAGAGCGTTACACTTTCTTGGTATGAGCCAGCCTCGTCCGCTCACCCACCGTGTGTGTTGGTGCGTGTGATAACGAACCCGGTGGTGGCGAAGATGGGAGCGGCATTCTTTAGCAGACGTTGCAATTCCGCAATAGCCATTTAGAATCAATCAGTTTCTGGCTTCACTCCTATTTCACCCCAAAATCACCGCTGTTCCATTTACACCCCTTCGCGGCTGCGCTAAACAGACAACATGGGCGTGACGGATCAAATGACGTGGCGGCTTGCCATGGGCCAAACGTCTAAGTTGATCGCCATCATCGATGACAATGAATCGATGCAAGACTCGCTGTGTGACCTGATCGAGTCGGCTGGTTTCGTGGCGCGCTGCTTTGGATCGGCGGAAGAATTCCTTGAATGCGATTTGCACGGTGAAGTCGGGTGTCTGATAGCTGAGATCCAAATGCCGGGAATGTCTGGTTTGGAACTGCAGGCCAGGCTCAAAGAGGAGAAATGCAATTTTCCGATCATCTTTATTGCAGGCAACGGGGGCGCCAGGATGCGGATTCAAGCGATGAGAGAGGGCGCAGTCGAGTTCCTGGCGAAACCGTTGGATTACCAGCTATTGCTCAAAACCGTCCAAGCAGCACTTGATATGTGAGCGACACGGCAAAACAATCGAATCGAATGATAGGAGGTTTCTAGTGCCACAGTATGCAACCGTCACGTACCTTGAGGGAGACCAACCTGAGCGAAAATTCGAGCGGATCATCGGCAATAGCGCCGCCCTGGAATCTGTTCTCGAACAAGTGGAGCAGGTGGCGTCCACTGATTCGACTGTCCTCATCGAGGGGGAAACCGGCACCGGAAAGGAACTCGTCGCCCATGCCATTCACAACGCCAGTCAGCGCTTGGGACGCCCATTTATAAAGCTGAATTGTGCGGCGATTCCCCTGGATCTTCTGGAAAGCGAATTGTTCGGCCACGAGAAGGGCGCCTTCACCGGAGCGATCGCGCAGAAGATCGGGCGCTTCGAAATGGCCGATAAAGGCACGCTGTTCTTGGACGAAGTGGGCGACATCCCTCCTGCCCTGCAGCCGAAGTTGCTGCGTGTGTTGCAAGAGCAGGAATTCGAGCGTTTAGGGAGCGGTAAAACTCACAAAGTGGATGTCCGGCTGGTAGCGGCAACCAATCGGGACCTCGTGAAGATGGTTGCTCGCGGCCAATTTCGCAGTGATCTCTATTATCGTCTGAATGTCTTCCCCCTCTTGCTGCCCGCGCTCCGAGAGCGCCGCGAAGACATTCCTGCTCTTGTCACGCATTTCGTGAAGCTGTTTAGCCGCCGCATGTGCAAACAAGTCGACAGCATTCCTCCGGAAACCATGGCTGCCTTCCAGTGGTATTCGTGGCCTGGCAACATTCGCGAGTTACAGAACTTGGTGGAACGCGCGGTGATCCTTTCGCGGGACGGGGTGCTCCGATACCCGTTGCAGAAGAGGCGAACAGCCTGTAACGTACTCACGCTACGCCCCCAGGCTCTACCATCGTCGATGACGTTGGAGGACTCGGATCGCGCTCTGGTTCTCGAAACGCTAGAGCGAGTGGCCTGGGTCGTCGGTGGACCACGCGGCGCCGCAGCCAAACTAGGATTGAAGCGAACCACACTGCTCGCCAAGATGAGAAGATTGGGGATATCGCGACCCACCTCTCAGGAAGGAACAGACGTGTTCGGCGTGGCACAAGGGGATGCTCAGATTTGAAAGCCTTACTGCGGTGGATGCAGGTCGGGAGGTTGGTCTAATTCTGTTTCGAACCTGTAGCGAACGAGTTGAGCTACAGTCACCATGGTCAAGCCATACTCTGAGCAGAACCTTGTTAGATCGGAGCCGCCCGCCATACTGCCATCGCGGTTCATCATGGTAGGCAGGCGAGTGGAGGCCACCCGAACGACGCTACTTTGTCGGCTCCTCTGGACTGTTCTGATCCGGAGGCCGTAATTCCTCTTTTTAGGTCTCTCAGGCGAGTTGGAATTCATTGGACTGTGCCACCCATCGCATGGATAACCTCGTCATGGGCCTCGAAGTAGTCGAGCTGTGACTGGAGGAGGAGCGCCTTGGCATCGTATTCCTGAGCCGTTGCGGCATCCGCCTGCGAGTTGAGGGCCGCTCCTCGTATGAGTTCCTGCTGCCGGACACGGTTCGACTCCGTGCGCAGAGCCAACACTTCTTCAGACACCTTCAACGTCTGCCGCGTCCTTTCCAGCTTGTTGTAGGCTGTTTCAACTGACAGCTCGACCGCATCCCTCAGCTTCGCCAGGTTCTCCTTGGCTTGAGACAACTGCGCCTGATGTTCGCGAACTAAGGCCTTCTTGCGCCCCGAGTCGAACACGTCGTAGCCGAAGTGAACACCAAACGTTCCGAAGTTGCGCGCCAAGAACGGAACATTTTCCTGGTAGCTGTAGCGGGCAAAGGCCTCAACATCGGGAACCCACATGTCTGTCTTCGCTAAACCGACCGCGGCCTGAGCTTTTTCGACCTCGGCACGAGCAGCAAGGATCTCCGGGTGTGACTCAATGGCAGCAGTAACACAATCTTTGCGCGGGCAAGTCTCCTGAAATTCGGGAACACCTGGATCAAGATCCAGAGCGGTGGCCAGTGGCAGGCCAATCAAGTCGTTGAGTTTCAGCTTCAGATCTGTCAACTGGAAGTCGGTCGTCAGCAGCTCCTGCTTGGCTTGCAACTGCTGGGCACGGCTGTCGATCAGGTTCTCTTCCAGTGCGCTGCCGAACTTCACTTGCTCGACGCGCTCGCTTTGAAGGGCTTCGGAAGCCTTTATTCGCGCTTCGGTGGCGCTGCGGTGCGCCTGAGCAATCAGGACCTCGTAGTAAACCTGATGGACTGCGAGCGCTACGTCGTTTCCAGTAAGCTGCGCCTTCTCACGCGATACTTTTAACTCGGCCTGGGCCAGTTCGTTTTCCCGTCTGACCTTGAGCAGATTCGTCAACGGCTGAGTGATCTGAGTTCCGCTGGTCGTCAGGTTTCGACCGCCCTGATTGATGATCGCGTCTGCCGGTGGAATCGATGTTCCCCCGGCGATGCCGAGACTCCCGGACCTGATCTGAATCAACTCCGTATCGGTCAGATGCATAAAGCTGCTGTCATTCCGTATCGACGGAAAATATGCACTCCTTGCGACCTGCTTCGCGTGCTCTCTTTCTTCGACCGTGTAGCCGGCGATGCGAATGTCGTGGTTGTGCTTGAGAGCCAACTGAACGGCTTCCTGCAGTGTTATCTGGCGCGGCGGAGGCGCTGTATTACTTGTTTCCTGGGCCCCCGCAATGCAGGCGGAAAAGACCGTCGCTGCTAACACGAATAGTGCCGCATCTCGTTTCATTGATTCGACTCCTTATGGGCGGCGGGAATCTGCTGCATGGCACTGAGATCGCCGTAGTTCAAAGGTGATTTGCCCAGCAAAGCGACACAGATCAAGGCGCATGCGCAGCTCCAGGCGATCAGCAGAAATCCGTCGACCAAGCTCAAGCTATACGCCTGCAGCCGCAGCCGGGCCCCGATCAGATCAATGGCGCGCGCACTTGCGGCTGCAATGCCGGAGGATTTGGCGTAAAGGCCCGCCGTCATGTCATGAATGTTCAGATCGGTGATCCAGTTGCCAGCGCTGACGTGAAGTCCCAGGAGATTCGAGTGAAGCTTTTCCCTCTGAGCGATGAAATGCCCCATGTAGATAGCGCCTGCTGTGCCGCCAAATATGCGAATGACGTGAAAGAAGGCGGAAAAAGTCAGGACCCACTCAGCTTTGGCCAAGGCCCCCGCAAAGATCGCCTGCAGCACAATGCAGCCGACAAGTCCGATGAAAGCAAAAGCTTGTCCGACGCCGACGAGCAATTCCGTGCGGTAGAAGTTCTCTGCCGCCCACGCTGTCGTGTACTGTGAGCACAACCATGCTGCGAACGCCGTACAAGCAAGTCCGATGGCGAAGAGCAACCTTGGGTCATGTTTGCGTAACAGCAGAAGGGCAGCAATAAACGCGATGGGTATAAGGGGAAGAGCGCTCCAGATGATCGCGGGCCCAATCTGGTCGGCTTCGAACCCGCGGATGGCCAGCGACTGCGGGATCAGGATAATGGTTGTGCAAAGCGTGAAGCGGAACCAAAAGAGCAGGCAGCCCAGTAGTATGGTGTTCCACTTCAGCAAATAAGGTAGTGCCACGAGAGGGTTGGGTCCGCTTAGCCTCCGAACAAGTGAACACAGCAGGAAGAAAAACCCGGACCAGAAACAAGCATTGAAGACGCCGGAGCGCCACCAGTCGAGTCGCTGGCCTTGCTGAAGAGCAGCAAAAATCAGGCCCAATCCCGCGCTAAGGTAAAGGAATCCAACGAAGCTGGGGGCAGGACCACTCTTTTTGCGCGGCGGCAGTGGCGGAATTCCGAAGTAAATGCACATCATCATCACCGGCGCAATCACAGCGGAATTCCAGAACATCCAGTGCCACGACAGATGGTCCCTGTACCACCCGTAGAGCGAAGGCGCAATATTCACCGCTCCGTCAACAAAGGTCGCGTAGAGGGCAATGGTAAAAGGCAGGTATCGCAACGGAATGTTGCGAAGGGCGAACGTCAGTGTGAGCGGATAGAAAGTGCCCGAGGTCAGCCCGGCAACGATCAGCGCAGCAACCAGAAGACTGTAGCTATGGATGAGCGGGAGATAGAGAGAGGTTACGGTGAAAAGTCCTGCCGCAAACAGCAGTACCCGCCGCGGCCCTAGTAGCCCTCCGAGGTAGACAGTAAACGGCCCGATAAACATGAGCGATGCATTGAAGGCACTGTCGAGCCAGGCGCCGTCGTCGAAGCTTATGCCAACGTGCCCCTTCAAATCGGCAACGCCGAGAGTAAGCATGCGGCCGGCAAGGGTGACGAGTCCGGCGCCGGTCACGACTCCCAGGATACCGAGAAGAGGACGCGTCGATACTTCGGACGGCATAGCCGCGGCGGCCGTACGCGCAATCTCTAGCGCAGACGGGCGAACTGTGATGGTCGAAGCTGCCATAGATTTCCGGTTATCGTTTGGTGCGGACAGTCGCTACCACAGAAAGTCCGGGACGCAGCGTCGCCGCGAACGTCGGATCATCCAGAGCGATCTTGACGGGAATACGCTGCACGACTTTCGTGAAATTGCCAGTGGCGTTGTCGGGCGGCAACAGAGCGAATTGCGATCCGCTGGCTGGCGCGATCTCGACCACCTTGCCACGAATAGTTTGTGCGGGATATTCGTCAATACGTAGTTCGGCGGCGTCCCCAATTTTTACGTTGGTCAACTGGGTTTCGCGATAGTTCGCTTCCACCCACTTGGTGAGATCAACAAACGAGATGACCTGGGTGCCGGGGGAAACGAGCTGCCCAGGCCGAACTTGCCGTTCGCCCACCGTGCCGTTGCCGGGAGCGTAGATTTTCGTGTAGCCAAGGTTCACATCAACAGCAACCAGGTTGGCCTGCTTGGCCCGCAGATCAGCCTGAAGTTGCGTCTCCTCGGATTCCAGAACAACTTTGCTGCGTCGCTCAGCCTCGGCAGCGAGTTCGCTGCTACGCAGCATGGTTTGCGCCTGATTGAGATCGGCGTCACGGCTGGCAAACTGGGCGGAGAAGTTTCCTTCGGCGGCGACAGCGGTCTCGAGGTTCTGTTCGGTCGTCGAGTGAGTCTCATACAAACCTTCCTGGCGTTTGCGTTCCGATCGAGCGCGAATCAACTCAGCCTGCACAGCTGCCTTGCCAGCCTCGGCGGCTGCGATCTGTGCCTTTGCCTGATCGATGCCGGCCAGCGCTTTGTCTATCCGCGTATCCTGCAACTGGCGCTGACGAACATTTTCCTCAATGCTCGCACGCGCCGCCTCAACCGCCGCTTTGGCCTGATTCACCTGCGCCTGATAGTCATCATCCTGCAATTCGACGAGCAGATCGCCCTTATGCACTTGCTGGTAATCCGCCACGTCGACTGCGCGCACGATGCCCGCCACCTTGGTACTGAGCGGAGTCAGGTCGCCGCGTACGTAAGCATCATCCGTGACTTGTTCAACCTTGCCACCTTCCCATGCATTCCAGTTGCGCGTGATGGTGATCAAAACAGCCACAGCTAGAAGCACAACAAGGAGGGGCGTTATATAGCTCCGCCAGCTCCCCCCTTGGCGAGGAACTGCCTGGTCTCTATCAATCGTGGATGGCACTGGTTTCGCTGCAGGCAGCGTGGGCCCGGCGGACAGTGGCGAGGTGGACATTAACTTTGCTCCTTGAGTGTTACGAGATCTCGAAGCGCTAGAGTTCTCATGACTCGGTTGAAGCAACTGCGGTTCCACTCACGGCGCCGACGTTTAACGGACGCAATCGCAGGCTTTTGCTCGCAATCGGAACAAATTCGTGTGTTTTTTGAAGAGACTGAACGATGCCCTTGAGTTCAACGATGCCATGTCACGTGACACGTTGACACTTGACAATATTTTGCCGCGCAGGACACGGGTGTAGGAGAGCGCTCTTCTCGAAATTGCGATCGAGACTAGGAAGTGGCGGCGGACGCGTGCAGTCTTGCCGCATTTGAGAGGTCGATAATGCGACTCGATTGGAACCGCGCTTGCTGAAGAGCCTTGTCGTTGAAACTGCGCGCGCATTCGCGCCCAACTCAGTTTCGTCCTACATGAAAGGAAGCCATGAACCAGAAGAAATTTATTGTAATCACTCTGACATTAATAGTGTGATATTGGCGAACAAAAGGCGAATAAGCTACACTCTCCCTCCCCTGCGATGCCCTCGAACTTGATCACAATTTGCGATCTTCAAGTTGGCTTTAGCGAACTGGCGCTAATATAAAAGGGGTGTTGCGCAGACTATTTCGAGAATGAGGACAATCCTATGAATTATTTGTTTGCAAAGTGGCGGCGGGTGGCGATTTTCATTTTGCTGGCAACATGCTCCTTCGCCGCAGACCCCGGCTATCACCTAATCAATACTTATAAGTTGGGCGGCGAGGGCGGGTGGGATTACCTGACTCTCGATAGCTCTACGCAGCGGCTTTACATTTCGCGCGCTACTCACGTCATCGTGATCGATGCGGATTCGGGCAAACCTGTGGGCGATATTCCTGATACTCCCGGAGTGCACGGCATCGCTTTGGCGCCGGAACTGGGACGTGGCTTCGTCAGCAACGGGCGCGAGGGCACGGTCACGATCTTCGACATTGCGACGCTGAAGCCGATCACTAAAGTGAAAGTCGGCGACAATCCAGACGCGATTCTCTATGATCCTGCGACCAAGCGCGTTTTCACTTTCAACGGCAAGAGTCAGGACTCGACGGCCATCGACGCAGCCAAAGGTACGGTGCTAGGCACGATCAAACTGGAAGGTAAACCTGAATTTGCCGCCAGCGACGCCAAGGGCGAAATTTTCGTCAACATTGAAGACAAAAGCCAGTTGGATGCCATCGACCCTAACAAGCTGGAAGTGAAATCGCGCTGGCCACTGGCGCCTTGCCAGGAGCCGAGCGGCCTTTCCATGGACCGGAAGAACCGCCGTCTGTTTGTCGGTTGCGACAATAAGATGATGGCCGTGGTCGATGCGGACAGTGGTAAAGTGCTGGCCACGCCCGCCATTGGCGAAGGAGTAGATGCCACTGCTTTCGACGAAGGCACCGGGCTCGCGTTCGCTTCCTGCGGAGAAGGCGTTCTGACAGTGGTGCGCGAGGAATCGCCAAGTAAATTCAGCGTCGCAGAAAATGTTAAGACCCAGGATGGCGCGCGTACCCTGGCGCTTGATGATAAGACTCATGAGATTTTCCTGGTGACGGCGAAGTTCGGGCCGCCGCCCGCCCCTACTCCGGAACAGCCGCATCCTCGGCACTCGATTCTGCGCGACACTTTCGTAGTCCTGGTACTGGGGAAATAGCGGTGCTAAGGCGAAGAAGCTGCTGGAAGATTGAAAAAAGCGATTAGCGAAATCGGTTAAATAGATCGTCGGAGAAAGGTGTGCCAGCGTGTCCCTACTGTAAACTATGCCCACCTCCGGACACGCACCGACGCTCCGGGGACATTCTCTATGAGCGGCAACCACGCAGACAAATTTCATCGCGCCATAATAACCAAACGAGTCGACATTGCTCCCGAACTGTGGATGATCCGCGTCCAACCGGACGCCGAGTTCAAGTTCGTTCCTGGACAGTACGCGACGCTCGGTCTCGAAGCTCCTGACAAGCACAGAGAACGCCCCTACTCCATTGTGTCGTCGCCTCACGAGAGCGAACTCGAGTTTTTTTTCGAACTCGTTCCTCCGGGCGATTTGACGCCCCTGCTCTATAGACTGCAGCCCGGCGATGAGGTTTTCATGCGGAAGGTTCCCAAGGGACGGTTCGTGCTTGATACCCAGAGCGGCCGAACCAATCATCTTTTGGTTTGCACCGTAACCGGCGTGGCTCCTTTCGTCAGTTTCATCCGCACGCTTTATCGAGACTGGAAAGAGGGAAGGTTTGCCGGGGAGCATAAATTATTTTTGCTGAACGGAGCCAGCCGTTCCTGGGAGTTCGGGTACTTGGAAGAATTGCAGAAGGTCGCGCAGGAGGTACCTTGGCTTGAATACGTGCCTACTGTGAGCCGTCCATGGGAGGATCACAAATGGAAGGGCGAAACCGGTCGCGTGGATGACATTCTGCGCAAGTACACCGACCTGTGGGGTCTGGGGCCTAACGCGATCGCATATCTATGCGGTCATCCCTCGATGGTTGAAAACAGCAAAGGAATCCTGCACCGCATCGGCTTCACCAAGGAAGGATTGAAAGAAGAGATCTATTGGGTACCGTCCAAGGAAAAGCACGCCCCCTCCGTTTCAGTTTCGACAACTACGGCTTAGAGACCGACGTGTGGGCTCCGGCGTTCGAGAAGGAGAACGTCTCGCCAAATACCGTCGCGTTGGGCGATTTTTTGCCGAAGCCCGACTTCGCGAAATCCGCAAGACTTATGCAAAGCAATGCTTGCGGCGTTCTCAGGAAAGATGCCGGCCTGCAGCGTCCATATGCCGCAATTTTCCGAGCGTTCGATAAGCGATTGCATCAGCGACTTGCCGACGCCGCAACCTTGCGCCCCAACCGCCACGTACACCGAAACCTCAGCGACCCCTGCATACACGCGTCGACTGGAAACCGGGCTTAAGGCGATCCATCCAACGATTTGCTGATTGTCCACCGCAACCAATCGGCATTCCTTAAGGTGACGCTTGTCCCACTCCGTCCAGTCGGGCGTTTCTGTTTCGAATGTCGCGTCGCCTGTCGCTATACCCTCGGAGTAAATACTTCGTATCGTGGGCCAATCTTCGCTTCGCATGGCTCTGATGTCAAAATCCGACATGCTTAGTTTTGATTTCGGAGTGCCCTCAGCGGTCGCGCAAATCATTCGGTCTCGGCTGGCGCGAACATCACCAGTAATACGAGTTCTTCCGTGATGTCGTAAAAACGGTGCTCGACTCGCGCCGCCACAAAGATGATGCTGCCTTCGCTCACCGCATGATCTTCAGAGCCCGCGTGCATGCGGGCCCGGCCGCGCACCACGTAGTACATTTCGTCTTGCTGGTGCGGCGATTGGGTATCAGCACCCCCCGCCGGCAACACGTAGAGTCCGGCACTCATCGCTGGCACACGGAGGAATTCTGAATACCGATTCCCCGAACTCCTGCGGATTGCGTCGCTTTCGGCGACGCTAAAGAATTTTGCATTTTGCACGGTCATGGGCCTCGAACTGCGCTAACCTACACGCAAAAACCTCTGGAGCACAACGAATCAACAGCATAGCAGCTACGCGTGACAGGAACCGATTCTACGGAGCGCACTGTATTGCCTGAGATCATCCCATCGGAACATGCTAAGAGTAGAGACACGGTCCGAGAAATAACCGAGCTACTCAGAGAGGCACAATGACTGTGGATCGTCAGCCTCGATTAGTGGACGTCCGCCAAATTGGCCCAAAGAGCGAGCGGGACATTTCAGGCAGATGCTCCGTCTGCGATTCGGTGATGATAGCCCGCCTGGACAACTCGGAAGCACCCAAGCCAGAAAAATTGCGCGAACAGTTGGAAAAGGTGTTTGCCCGTCATTTAGCCGGAAGCGGCTGCAGCAATCATGGGTCGGCTGCGAGGAGCTAAGCAAACTTCCCGATCAATTGACTCGCAGCGCGTTTAATAAAGTGTTGCTGACTGTTGACCGCTTCCTGACCGGCACGACGCGAGCTTCGCAAATAACTTCCGTCCGCTTGCATGTGCCGCGCCTTAACTGCGTCGGATAAGTAAGTAGCCAGCACTTCGTCGCGGAAGTGCCGGATCAGCCGCGGGTCACGAACGGGAAACACAACTTCGACCCTGCGGTTCAAGTTCCGTGGCATGAGGTCGGCGCTTCCCAAATAAATTTCCTCCTCGCCGGCATTTCTGAAGTAGTAAATGCGACTGTGTTCGAGGAAGCGTCCGACGATACTAATTACGCGAATGTTTTCGCTCACGCCCTTTAGCCCGGGACGCAGGCAGCATATTCCCCGCACCAACAGATCCACTTGAACGCCGGCCTGCGATGCCTCATACAGCAATTGGATGGCGCGTTTGTCCACTAGCGCGTTCATCTTGAAAATCAGGTGTCCACGCTCACCGCGCCGTTGATGCTCAATCTCCCGTTGAATCATCCGTTCCAGATGTTCTCTCAGGTCAATGGGCGCAACCAGCAGTTTTCGGTATTCAGCTTTCGCAGAATAGCCCGTAAGATAATTGAACAGGTCGGTGCAGTCCGCTCCGATTTCTTCGTCGCAGGTGAACATCCCGAAATCAGTGTAGAGCTGCGAGGTAATGGTGTTGTAATTCCCAGTCGACAGGTGGGCATAACGTCGAATCACATTCCCTTCCTGCCGAACCACCAGCGCGGTTTTGCAGTGGACCTTAAGGCCCTGCAATCCGTAAACCACGTGCACACCCTCGCGTTCCAGTGCGCGCGCCCATTCAATATTGCTCTCCTCGTCGAAACGCGCCTTCAGTTCAACCAGCACAGCTACCTGCTTATCGTTTTCAACTGCCTCCAGCAAAGTTTCGACCACCGGGGAATTCTTGCCCACGCGGTAAAGAGTAATTTTGATAGCGAGAACAGCCGGATCGCGCGCGGCTTGCTTAAGGAAAGAAAGTACCGGCTGGAAGGAATTGAAAGGATGGTGAAGAAGAATGTCTTGCCGGCGAATGGCTGCGAAAATGTCCTCTCCGTCTTCTTCCGGCTGCAATGCTGCCGGAGTTCCCGGCAGGAACACGGGATCCCTTAATTCAGGACGATCGAGCCCCGCAATTTGTCGCAGCCGGACCAGAGCCAGCGGTCCACTTAGTTGATACACGTCGTCGGGCTTGACTTCAAGGTTCTCCATAAGAATCTGAAGCACCGACGCCGGCATGGCTTGGTTGACTTCGAGGCGAATGACGTCAGCAAAACGCCGCTGCCAGACTCCTTCTTCCACCGACTCCAATAAATCCGCAGCCTCCAATTCCTGGATGGCGGTGTCAGCGTCTCTGGTTACGTGGAAAGGATGAGCTTCCAGTATCTTCATCCCGGGAAACAGCATTGCCAAGTTCGCGACCACCAACTGCTCCAGCCAGACAAAGCATTGCCCGGCAGGACGCTTGCTCTTTGCAGATTTCGGCTGCGCAGCCTCCACGGCAACTAGCTGCGGAATTGAATTGGGTATCTTTACGCGGGCAAAATGTTCCACACCTTCTTTGTCGCGGATCAACACCGCCAAATTCAGGCTGAGGTTCGAAATGTGAGGAAATGGCCGGCCCGGATCGAACGCCAGTGGAGTCAAGGTGGGAAAAAGCGTATCGCGGAAATATTTGTTCAATGCCGACCGCGGGCGCCTGCTCAGTTGCGAATACTCAATGATCTCGATGCCGGCTTCGCTGAGCGCAGGCTGAACTTGGCTCTGCCAACATTCATGCGCTGCCTGAAACAAGGCAGTCACGCGCTCACGTATGGCAACTAGTTGAGCTGAAGGGCTCATGCCATCCGGACCGCACTCGACAACTCCTTTTTCGACCTGCGACTTGAGACCGGCCACTCGCACCATAAAGAATTCGTCGAGGTTAGAGCCAACAATGGATAGAAACTTGACGCGTTCCAGTAAAGGCACCATCTCGTCTTGCGCTTCTTGCAAAACTCGCCCTTGGAACTCCAGCAGGCTAAGCTCGCGGTTCACGTAGAGTTTGGCATCATCCAGCGGGGAAACGCCAGACGCAGAACCAGCGCTTGCGCTTTGAGCGCCGCGACTTCGCCCATTGCGATGGTCATCAGAATTCTTCGTGATGTTACGAGCGGCGGTAGATTTTGGAGTACGCCTGGAAGTAGTTTTCGCCATTGACGGTAGCGTGGACTGCAGCGCAATTGTAACCGCAAGATGCGGTTTGGTCTGTGTTCTGACACTGCCCGGTCTAAACTTTTAACGGTCTTGTAACAATCGGCCTGGGCATGAGTTCGGGCGTACAGCCTTTATCCAGCTCTCTCGATATCGAGAAGTTTGGTTAAGCAGAGCAGTCGAATTTTCCCGCCTGTGAATTGTTTGGCTTACACATATTCAGAAAACAAAGGCTTGTGCGAGTGGCACGCTTCTTGCATCGAATAATAAACAATTCGAAGGAGCCCCCCATGTTTCGAAGAATATTTCCTGTTCTCGCAGTGTTACTTTTAGTTTCTGCCGTAACTCCAAGTTTGTACGCTGAAAACCAGGTAATGGGTGAGATTCAGTTCGAGGGAAAATCCCACGTCGAGAAAACTTCCGGCGTATGGATTGATGGCCAGTATGTTGGCTACTTAAAAGAACTGAAGGGATCGAAAAAAGTTCTGCTCCTGCCTGGTGAACATACAATCACCGTCCGTCAGGATGGTTATCAGGATTTCACCCAGCGCGTCGTGCTCGAGCCCGGGCAAAAGCAAGTGGTTCGCGTAGCCATGGATAAAGCTCCTACCGGCGTTCTTCCGCGCGAGAAGGCCGAAGTTAAGATTGCGGTCAATCCGTCAAGGGCGGCAGTTTTTCTCGATGGACTTTTCGTCGGCCACGTAGGCGAATTTGAGGGCGTCGGTCGAGGTATGTTGGTGGCCCCGGGAGCGCACCAGATCCGGATCGCGTTGCCCGGGTACCAAACCTTCGAGACTTCAATCAATCCGATTGCTAATCAGAAGGTCGAGATCAAGACCGAATTGGTCAAGAACGGCGTTCCTCTGAGCGAGCCTCTAATCAACAACCAAACCGGACAAAGCGGAGATGCCACGCCACCTCCACCACCGCCGCCTCCGTCGAACCCGTCAGCGGTGCCGCAACATTGAAGATGGGAAATAATCGGTCGACGTAAATTTTCGGTGACTCAAACCTTGAAGGGACGCGGGTCTGCCGGGCCTTGCATCGTTTTCAAAGTTTTACGGCATGGCTGGAAGCCATGCCCTTTCAAAACTCCGCCGCCCATTCTTTCCGTGCACTCCCTCAAATCAATACTCGCCATAGCGCCCTTTCACGGAATCGATCAGTTTCTGCGAATCGTACCCAATACCGTCTTTGAAAACGATTTCGACATTCTCAATGTCGGAAATATGGCTCGCCGGGTCACCCTTGATGACGATGAGATCAGCATTTTTCCCGGCGGCAATCGTACCAATCTGATCCTGCTTGCCCAGGTAAACGGCCCCATTGAAAGTCGCGATCTTAATAGCCTCAACCGGGGAGAATCCAGCCTCAACCAGCAGTTCGATCTCACGCTGATCACCAAAGCCGGGAACAACTCCTCCGTTCCCGGTCGGATCCGGACCTGCAAGGAGCAGTCCTCCAGCCTCAGCAAATGCATGTTCCAGTTCCATATCGCGCTTGAAAAGCATGCCCCAATCTTCCTTCGGTGGTTGCTTGCTCGCGGGCCGCTCGCGGTTATAAAGGTAAGCCTCGCGAGCTTCCGGCGTCATCACATCGAGGACTCGTTCCTGCAGCGGTGGCCGTCCCGGAATTCCTCCGCTCTCAAACACGGGAAGCGTAGAGGTAATTGCCACGTGATGTTTCACCAGCGTGTCAATGAGATCCCTCGCTTCAGGACTGTTCGCTGGCATGTGCTCCAAAGTGTAGTCGCCATAGCTTTCACTGCAGACATCAGGCTTCTTGTCGGGATCAAGTTGCGTGTTAACAAAGAAACCATGCTCGAGATCGTCAATACCAAGTTCGGCTGCTTCTTTGTATGTTACCGAGCACAGGTGTCCCGTAACCTTGATCCCGCGCTTGTGGGCCGCATCAATAGCGGCTTTCAGTTCAGCCCGGGTAATATTCATGTACGCCTTGAACGAGGTCACGCCGCGGTCCGCCCAATACTCGACCATTTGCCGGGCTTCGTCGGCCCCGCTCAATTGATGCATCTGCAGGAAATAACTATTGGGTCCTTCGAGGTAAGGCCCAGTCACGTCGATGTGAGGACCCGGAAGCTTGCCCTCGTCGATGGCCCGCTTGAGGTTCAGGTCCGCATAGGTCTCAACGCTGCCGGTGGTGCGCATCGTAGTCACGCCGCCAGCCAGGTAGAGGCGCGGCGCCGAGAACGTCATCTACGGCACCAGCACTGGCGGTTCGAATTTCCAGTCGCTGTCTTCATCCGGCCGCGCAACGTAAAAAAGATGGTTGTGCATGCCGACGATTCCGGGCATCACCGTGTAGCCATGCAGGTCGAGGACGGTTACCCCACTCGCAGCCGCAATATCCGAACCTGGCTGCACCGCGGTAATCTTCCCTGCTTCGATAATCACATTCTGGTTCTCGAGCGGAGCCTGCCCGGTTCCATCGATCACTCGAACGTGTTCCAGAACCACCTTGGGCGCGTTCACTCGCACATATTTCTGCACCGCAGGAGCCAGAGATGCAGGCTGTTGAGCTCTGCTATAAAAAGAGAGCATTACGAACACGAACAAGATCAATACACGGTGTGAGCGCATTTAGAGAATCCTCGAAGTCGGCTCATTGTAGACGATGAGCGCGGCCGACGCAGAGTGGAGTCTGGCTGTGGCAGTGCATAATAATAGTACGTTCATTTCTGCAAGGCGGACGGCTCATGTCGTTCTTACCGGCAGGGGGTGCCAATGACGGGCGATCTGACTATCGCCGCCGGATTGATCAAGGAGCAAGTAGTGACATTGCCGCAAGACGCGCTTTGGTATAAAGACGCGATCATTTATCAGGTTCACGTTCGCACCTTTCAAGACAGTAACGGCGACGGAATCGGAGACTTTCGCGGTCTCGCCGAGAAGCTCGATTACCTGCAGGAACTGGGGGTCAACGCGTTATGGCTTATGCCGTTTTTTCCTTCGCCGCTGCGCGATGACGGATACGACATCGCCGATTATCGCTCGGTACATCCTAGTTACGGCACGCTCGACGATTTCAAACACTTTCTTGCCATCGCGCACGAGCGCGGCATACGCGTGATCATGGAGATGGTTCTGAACCACACCTCGGATCAGCATCCCTGGTTTCAGGAGTCACGAAGCTCGCGCGATAATCCGCGCCGCGACTGGTATGTGTGGAGCGATACCGATAATCGCTATCGCGGTACGCGCATTATTTTCCTCGATACTGAAACTTCGAATTGGGCCAGGGACCCGGTTTCCCAATCGTATTATTGGCATCGTTTTTTCAGCCACCAGCCTGACCTTAACTATGACAATCCGGCGGTCCGCGAAGAAATGTGGTCGGTAATGCGGTTCTGGCTGGAGATGGGTGTGGACGGGTTTCGCCTTGACGCCGTTCCCTACCTCGTCGAACGCGAAGGCACGTCCTGCGAAAATTTGCCTGAGACTCACGTAATTCTCAAAGATTTGCGCAGGAAATTGGACGAGCATTTCCCCGGGAGGATGCTGCTTGCCGAAGCCAATCAATGGCCCGCTGACCTCCGGCCTTATTTCGGCGACGGCGATGAGTTCCACATGGCCTTCCATTTCCCGGTGATGCCGCGAATGTTCATGAGCGTGAAACTCGAAGATCGCAAGCCGATCATGGATATTCTCCAGCAAACTCCCAATATTCCCGATCCGTGTCAGTGGTGTTTGTTCCTGCGCAATCACGACGAACTTACGCTGGAGATGGTCACCGACATCGAACGCGATTACATGTACGACACTTACGCCGGCGACAAAGCGATGCGATTAAATCTCGGGATTCGCCGCCGCCTCGCTCCCCTGCTCGATAACGACCGCCGCCGCGTCGAATTGATGAATGGCATGCTGATGTCTTTTCCCGGCACCCCGATCATTTACTATGGCGATGAGATAGGCATGGGAGACAACGTTCACTTGGGAGATCGAAACGGAGTCCGAACGCCTATGCAGTGGGACGCGGGATGGAACGCCGGATTTTCCAAGGCTGATCCCGAGAATTTGTATTCGCCGCTAATTCTCGATCCGGTGTACGGTTATCCTGCAGTCAATGTTTATGCGCAAAACCGCTCCGGACATTCGCTTCTTGCGTGGATGAAGCGCCTCATAGCCACGCGAAAGTCTACTCAAGTTTTTGGCAGGGGTTCGATAGAATTCCTGCAACCCGCAAACCACCGCGTCCTTGCTTATGTGAGGCAATTCAAAAACGAAACGGTTTTGGTGGTGAATAACCTTTCCAGTTCCGCGCAGGCGGTGGAACTCGACTTGCGGCGCTACAAAGGCAATATTCTGGTGGAAATGTTTGGCCGAAATATTTTCCCACGTATTGGCGACTTGCCCTATCTGTTAACCATGGGTCCGTACCAGTTCTTCTGGTTCCGATTGCGGCGAATATGAAAAAATAAAGCTGGGGATCGCGACTCAGCTGGAGGCAGGGGCTTCAACTGGACGACAGCAGCGTTCTTACGGATGATTTTCTTCGCCAACTGATGAGTGTCGGCGAGGTGGACCTGCTGGTCAGTGTGCCTACGCATAACAGCGCTCAGACTGTTGGCGAAACTGTGCAAAGCATTCGCATGGGCCTGCTGAAATATTTTCCCAGAGAGCGCGCCGTCATACTGAACGCGGATGCGGATTCGAAGGACGGCACTCGCGAGGTAATAGCCGCCGCCGCAAGCAATGATCTACAACGTTCCGCAAACCTCTACGCTCTGCGCACTTTGCCGTGTATCAGTACTGTATATGGTGATAGCCACGAGACTGACGTTGCTCTGCGCACCGTTCTGGCGGCTGCCGACTTGTTGCACGCCAAAGCGTGCGCCATCGTCTCACCGGATTCAACCAGCATCACACCTGACTGGATCGAGCGACTGCTGCGCCCCGTCTACCGCGAAAATTTTGACCTGGTGACGCCCGTGTATCGCCGCCATAAGTTTGACGGATTGCTTCTGCGAAACCTGATCTATCCGATGACGCGAGCCCTCTATGCCAAGCGGGTGCGCGAACCCTACGCGCTGGAGTTTGCGTTCTCCGAGCGCTTCGGCGGCCACCTTCTGGAAACGCAAATCTGGGATCACGAATCCGCAGGCCTGGCTGCCGAGATGCGCATGAGCATCTCTGCCATGGCCGGCGGTTTCCGGCTTTATCAGACATTCCTCGGAGCCAAACCGCATGTGGATCGTACTGGCGCGGATCTGGTCGCCGCCCTGCGGCAGACCGTCGGTACTTTGTTCTGGTCGCTCGAACCTAACTTCCAATATTGGAGCACAACTCACGAACCCGAAAGCGTGCCGTCGTGTGGCGCCGAGTATGACCTGACCACCGAGCCGATTCGCGTTAACCGCAAGCGCATTTATCAGCTGTTCAGCTCCGGCGTCGCTGAACTTGAGCCCGTTCTTAAGTCGATTTTGTCACCGCAGACTTTAGCGGACGTTCAGAGTATTGCCACGCTCCCCGAGGATGACTTCCGCTATCCCCACGAGCTCTGGGTCAGAACTGCTTATGAATTCGCGTCTTCATATCACAAATCCGTAATTAATCGAGACCACATTATCCAGGCTTTGGCTCCCCTTTATCGCGGCAAGGTTTACACCTTCCTACTCGAAAACCGCGACACGTCGGGACCCGAAGTGGAAGCAAATGTCGAAGACCTTTGCCGGACATTCGAGCGCCTGAAGCCATATTTACTCGATGTATGGAACGGAAGAGAGTGAGGTCAATATGTGGGAAATGATTATCGGAGAACTGGACCACGCCATGCAGGAGCTCGCCCGGGGTTTCGCGCACCTTTTACCTCGTGTGCTGGCCATGCTGATCATTGCGCTTTTGGGCTGGATGGTCGCCTATGTTTTCAAAGTCGCCCTGCGGGGAATTCTGCGCGTAGTAAAGTTCGACCGGCTTTCTGACAGTGCGGGTACGACTCAATTGCTCAACAAACTGGCCCTGCCTTCGTCCAGTGAATTGTTAAGCCGGGTTGTGTTCTGGGTGGTGTGGCTGGGCTTCATTCTTCTCGGCGTGCAGGTGCTCGGCATTGTTTTCTTCCAGGAATATATCTCCAGGTTTTTTCTCTTCCTGCCCAGATTGTTTGCAGCCATGTTCATTGTCTTTTTCGGATTGGTGGCAGCCAGTTTCTTTTCCCGGGCGGCACTGCTGGCGGCCGTTAATGCCGACTCGCCTTCGCCTCGCCTGTTGGCGACTTTGATTCGAACCATCATCGTGCTTTTTACAGTCACGCTGGCTTTCGAACAGCTGGGCATCGGCGAAAGAACGATTCTGGTAGCTTTTGCGATTGCTTTCGGCGGACTAATGCTCGGCCTGGCCCTCGCCTTTGGCATGGGTGGCCGGGATTTGGCAAAACAATTTCTGGAAAGAAGATTCCTCAAAGAAAAACAGGAACAGCGACAGGACGAGCTTTCGCCGCTGTAGCGCATCACTGATTGAACGCCTACGGACTAATCCCGCACCGTAGCTGACACAACCTAAGTTCCGGTCCCTGCCAAAGAAACGGTTTGCGGGCTGCCGCCGCCGTCGTCGCTGACACTAAGCATGCCGGACCGCGTCCCTTTAGCGGTTGGTGCAAACGTAACAGAGATTTTGCATTGACCTCCCGGAGGCACGCTAGTCCCGCAATTATTCTTCTGGCTGAAATCTTCAGGGTCATTTCCGGTAATCGCTATCTTGCTGATAGAAAGCGATGTCTTGCCCTTGTTGGTTAAGGTCACGGGAACAGGACTACTTTTCGTGCCGACTTTTTGATCGCCGAAGTTCACTCCTTCGGGCGAGAGCTCGACCACGGTTCCCGTGCCCGACAGTGTCACCGTTTGCGGACTGCCCACAGCGTCGTCCTCAACCGAGAGTTTCCCCCTCGCGGGCCCCTTCGCTGTAGGGGCAAACTCTACCTGAATCTTGCAACTCGCATTGGGTTGCAAACTCGACGGACAATCGTTGGTTTGCTCAAAGGCTCCCGTGGTGAGAATGTTCGTGATGCTGACATCCTGATCGCCGGTGTTGGTAAGAGTGGCCGCTTGCGCTGAACTGACCGTCCCGATCAGTTGCGTGGCAAAGGTCAATTTCGCCGGGGCTAGCGTCACGGTAAGGCTTATGCCGGTTCCACTCAACGGGACAGTTTGCGGACTCCCAATCCCGTTGTAGCTCACGCTGAGCGAGGCTGATCTCCCTCCCACTGCGGTCGGCTTGAACGTAACCTTAATTGCGCAGCTCTTCCCAGTTGGCAAGCTTGCTGGGCAATTGTTGGTTTCCGAGAAATCCTTGGGATCGTTCCCCGTGATTCCAATCTTTTCAATAGATAGCGCAGTTGAACCCACATTGGTCAAAGTGTCCGTCTGTGGCGGACTCTTGGTGCCGACATTTTGATCTGCAAAAGAAAGACTAGTCGGAGTCATGCTGGCGGGCGATTGCAGGAACAAAATTGTCCCGTTGGAACCG
Source organism: uncultured Acidobacteriota bacterium (assembly GCA_963770465.1). Lineage (GTDB taxonomy): Bacteria > Acidobacteriota > Terriglobia > Terriglobales > Acidobacteriaceae > JABDBE01. The sequence continues at coordinate 86,729 of CAVYQB010000034.1, read as the reverse complement.
GCCACAGCTACACCTAATTCACCCTTACTATCGAAATCACCTACGCTAAGCCCCACGAATCCAGACTGAGGGCCAGCGGAGTACTCAATCGGAGTTCGAAAGTTTCCATTACCGTCGCCCAGCAACAGTGCCATGCCATATTGGGGATTGCTGGAAACAAAAACAACCACGTCCAGCTTGCCGTCGCCATTGAAATCCCCAAGTCCGATGGGGTTACCGTTTCCTCCGGCTGCTCCCAGCGGCACCGTCGTCCCTAAAGAAAAAGTTCCATCACCATTATTCAAAAGCACGGCAACCCCGTCAGTGATAATGTCTAGCGTGCCATTGCCCTTGAGATCGGCAGCGGCGACAGCGTTGACCGGCAGTCCGGTGTCGTAAGTGCTGCAGGTTTGAAATGTGCCGTCTCCGTTGCCCAAACAAACATCAACATAGCTGTCTCCCAGCCCGTCTGGCACCGCCAAATCAAGGATTCCGTCGCCATTGAAATCAGCAAGAACGGGAACACCGTCACCAGCTGTCGAACCTTCCCTCTTGAAGGTTCCATCGCCGTTCCCCAAATATACGACGCTGTAGGGAGCTCCAGTGGACTCTCCCGAGTCCACAAAGTCCAAGTTTCCATCCCCGTTCAAGTCGCCAACGGCAATAAAGCCACCGGCATCGGCGAACGGCCCATACGTCGCCCCTTGGGCGAGTTTACCGGTTCCATCACCCAACATGACGGTCAGCCCTGTGCCTTCCTGACCGCTCGAGACAAGCAAATCTATTTTCCCGTCATTATTGACATCGGCGGCCAAGATTATGGTGGGAGGAAGGTTCACATCACTCTGAATCGGCTTTCGGAATGTGCCATCGCCGTTTCCAAGATACACGTCGATAACGGAGCCATTTCCGATTGCCACATCGGGCTTGCCATCATTGTTGAAATCGGCCACCACCAGCGCCCCAGCAGCCGTTAGATGTGGATCAACTGAGAAAGCAACTTTGGCACTCTTTTTTCGAATGGGAAAGTAAACCACGTTGGACGTCCGGTTGGGTTTCGCGGGATTGGTCACCGTTACCGAAGCGGTTCCCGCCTTGGCGACGTCCGCCGCGGCGATTGTCGCTTGCACTTCGCTGCTGGATATTACGGAAGTCGGGCGCGAAGAGCCATTCCAATTGACCACGGCATCTGATGCGAAACCGGTACCGTTGATGGTCAACGTAAATCCTTGGCTGCCCGGCGCAACACTGGTGGGGACCAGCGGCTGATTGATAAGAGGCACAGGAGTTGCTGCAGCGAATGTCAATGTGCTGACGAAAATCAGGAACAGGCAGGTTACGCAGGATCGACGCATGACATACCTCGGCAAGGAAGGTTCGGCAGGTAGAGTCCGGGGCTCCGGACAAGGACCCCACCGTCGGCTATTCTACCGTGGCGGGCCCCCGATTAAAATCACATTGCAAAAGCGGCCACTGCCGGAGGTGAAAATCTTTGCACACGTTTTCGGTATGATGCCATTACAGGCGTTGCGAGAGTGCGGGTCGCGGATGATACTTTCCGGTGATCGCGTTCCAGCGAATCTGAAAAAGCTGAGCAAACATGCGTATACCATCGCGGAGTGGATGCAGGCGGGTACCTTCCGAGTGCGCCCAGTAAACGGGAACTTCTACGATTCGTAGACCAGCTTTTTTTGCGAGATACAATAACTCCGGATCAAATCCCCAGGTCTCAACCTGCTGCTGAGTGAAGAGCAACTCAGCTGCAGAGCGCCGGAAAGCTTTGAACCCGCATTGCGTGTCTTTGAAGTTCAACCCCAAAACCGTCCGCAAAGCCAGATTAAACAGTCGTCCCAGAATTCGTCTGGGCAGTGGCTGTCGGACGACCTGCAACTTTTTGCGTACCCAGCGCGAACCGATGGCCACATCAGCGCCGGATTGAAGAGCGGCGACCAGTTTGTCCGCTTCCTGGATAGGGGATGACAGATCCGCATCACTGAAGAGCAAGACATCGCCGCGCGCATGCAACATGCCGTTGCGCACGCTGAATCCTTTGCCGCGATTGCCAGGATTTTCGATCAGACGCAGCCACGGGTAGCGCGCGGCATACTGGCGAACAATGTCGGCCGTGGTATCGGTAGACCCATCGTTCACCACAATGACTTCTATTGTCCAGGCGTGCTGCTGAGCATACTCGGTTATTTTGTCGAGTGACGCGCCAATGCGAGCCGCCTCGTTGTAGGCGGGGAGAACAATGCTAAGAGTCAGGGGCTCCAAATGTCGTGTCCTTCACACTGTTTTCGTCTGTCCAAAACCATTCGCAGTCGTCGATACTATTGTAGGGACTGAAGTCTACCTTGGCGCAGGTTATTATGGTCAATTCACCCGGTCACCATAAGGAGTAAGGTCTCGAATGATAAATGGTAGACGCATCGCTGTGGTGCTGCCCGCCTACAATGCCGAAAAGACTCTAGAAGCGACGGTGCGTGAGCTCCCGGATCTGGTGGACATTCGGATCCTGGTGGACGATCACAGTTCTGATCGTACGGTTGAGGTCGCAAAGCAATTGGGCTTGAAGTTTTTCGTGCACGACGCAAATTACGGCTATGGACGAAATCAGCAGACGTGCTATCGCGAGGCGCTGGCCGCCGGTGCGGACGTAATTATAATGCTGCACCCTGACTACCAATACACGCCCCTTCTGGTTACGTCCATGGCCGGTATGGTCGCATACGAAGTCTATGACGTGGTGTTGGGTTCGCGCATTCTTGGAGGACAAGCTCTGCGCGGAGGCATGCCTATCTGGAAATATATTTCCAATCGCCTTCTGACCGCGTTCGAGAATTTGTTTTTGGGAGTCAAGCTATCGGAATATCACACGGGATATCGGGCGTTCAGCCGCGATGTGCTGACGCGGTTGCCGCTGCTGGAAAATTCCGACGACTTTGTTTTCGACAATCAGATGCTGGCGCAATGTGTGCACTTCGGTTTCCGCATCGGAGAAATATCGTGTCCGACCAAATATTTCGATGATGCCTCCTCCATCAATTTCAGGCGCAGCGTGAAGTATGGCCTGGGAGTGCTATCCACTACGGTTGCAATTTGCATTGCAGAAATTCGGCCTAGGACATTTCCGGATTTTCAGCTCCAGTGGGCGCCGGCTGGAACCGGGATACGCTGAATATTATGCGAACGGCAGGACGGCGGAGCGCCGCGCATAAAACAGCTGCTTTGATGGTCAAACAGCCACTGCTAGCGAAAGGTTCGGCAAAAACTGCTCAAGAAGAATTTATTCTGGTTGGTGGCACGCATCGCCTTGTGGTGCTATGGCCACGCGCCTGTCTTTGGTCGATTGCGTGCCTCAATTGGAGTCATTCGAAATGCAGGTCGCGTTCTGGTGATCCGGCGCAACGATGGCCGCGGGTTGTCTTTTCCCGGAGGATTGGCGTTGCCTTGGGAAACCGACGAAAAGGCATTAGTCCGCGAAATCGAAGAAGAAACCGGACTGCTCTGCAATGGCTTCGAATTTGCCTTCCGCTACGAAAGTCATGTCGAGATCCCAGTGCTCATAACAGTCTTCCATGTCCAAGCTACAGGTGAACCTCGCGGCTCTTGGGAAGGTGTTCCAGACTGGATGGAAATACCGGAGTTGCAGCGGGGCATCCTGCGTAGTCAGCAATATGCCGTGGCGCAACTTCTAACCGGTCCGGTAAGTTCCAGTGGCGGATAAGCTTAAGCGTTGTGAAGCGCGGCCATAAGTTAAGAGAGTAATCAGGATGCGAGAGCCTGGTAAGCAGCCGTAACGCTCAGCGCCGATGAGGAACGATTGCTCTTTGCCGGACGCGTCACAGGCCAGCGATACTGTGCCGCGTCCGCTATAACAACTAAACGGGGCCTGCCTACGGCAGATGATCCAGATAGCAAGCACCGTTCGTAATTTGAGCTGGCGGGCTTGGCGGAGTCAGCCAGGGCGGATTCGTGAAGTCAAAGAACTCGGTCATGTCCATTTGAGCGGCATCCCGCTTAGTTAGATTCGGTAAGTCGAAACGAGTTTCTATCAACTTCAGAATCGCGGTCGTATCAGCCACAGTGTGCGAAACGTAGTTTTTCTGTGTGAATGGAGAGATCACGATCAAGGGGACACGGTAGCCGGTGTAGACGAAGTCACAAGTGGGCCCCGAGGTTTGCGCGCAAATGTCTCCTGGATGCAGATCTACCGGCTTGATGCCGTCGGGACTGACTGCCGGTTGCGGCGAGACGTGGTCGTAGGTACCTCCAAATTCATCGAAGGTCAAAATAAAGGCCGAATCCTGCCAGGAACTGCTTTGCATCAGCGCATTTATCAATGAGGATACATAGTTAGCCCCATGCTGAATGTCATTGGGCACAGTGTCGTAGTCCGATGGATGCTCGTCAAACCCCGCATCGGTGGCCGGCTCGAACTGAGCGACTTGCGGCAACTGTCCGGCAGCCAGATCGGCGAAGTACTGAGATACCGGAGCAATGTTGTTTGGATAATCCGTCGGAATAGTGTGACCCCACTTGAAATTTTGTATATAGCTGAGGGTCAGCAGACAGGCGGGATCGTAAGGCGGACCGGTACATGTGCTTCCCGTGGGATCTACATAAATCTTCCAACTAATGCCTTTGGCCTGCAACTCCTGGAAGATTGTAGGAGCGGTCAACAAGTTCTTGTCTTGCTGGTCAGTGCCTACCGGATATGCGTATCCCTGCGAAGTAGCCGCGACCAGATACTCGCGGTTAGGGGATGTGCGAGTCATTACCGGACTGAACCAGCGATCGGAGGTGGCAAAATTCGAAGCCATAAAATAGTAGTAGTTGAGGTCGCCACCATCGTAGTAACCCATGGCCCTGATACCGAGAAGGTCGTAATAGCCCTTGTAAGTAGCAAATTGCGCAGCGTTCCAAACAAATCCATTCAAGGTGGCAGGTTTCTTGCCTACCCTGTCAAAATAGTCCCAGTCCACATGACTGTCGTCCCAGAAGGGAGCCGGAGTCTCGATACACTGCGTGATCAGATGATATGACGTTATTGGGTTGTTGGCATCGAAGACGCAATGGTGCGGTGGAGGATCGTTGGGATTGCACCCCGGGTTAGTAGGCGGTTGACCGCCGGGATTGAATTGAGGCAAACCATCAAACTGTTGGTCGGGGTAACCATTCTGCGCCCAGTATTCTCGCAGCGCTCCGAAGTAAGAATCGAAAGAACGATTCTCCTGCGCCAGGAAAATGATGTGATTGATCGCGTTCAGATTTTGCGCCGTAAACGTGGCCGTCACCTTTTGGCTTCCGGTCAGCGTAAGGGCACAGCTAGGAGTGTTGTTGTTGTTGCACGTGCCTCCGCCGCCCGACCAGCCAGCGAAAGATGAGCCTGCGCTTGGAGCCGCGGTAAGCGTAACCTGTGTTCCGAAGTTGAAACTGCTGCTACATGTTGGTTGACAGCTAATTCCGGCCGGGCTGCTGGTCACTAAACCCGACCCTGTACCGCCAAGCGTCACGCTTAGTGTGGGATTGGGCGCGAAGGTCGCAGTCACCGCCTGATTCGAGGTGAGAGTCAAAGCGCAACTGAGGCCGCTGTTGTTGTTGCACGTGCCCCCTCCGCCGGACCAACCAACAAAGTATGATCCCTGGGCCGGAGTCGCGGTAAGTGTCACCTGGGTCCCTGTGGCAAACGTCGCATTGCATGTCGATGGGCAAGTTATTCCAGGGGGACTGCTGCCCACCGTGCCAGATCCAGTAACGACCACGCTTAACTGAGGCGCGCTTTGGATGACGCTAAATGTTGCTGTCACATTCTGGCTGGCAGACATCGTTACGGTGCATGATGAAGCGCTGCCGCTGCACCCACCGCCTGACCAACCGGTGAAAGTTGAACCCGCGCCCGCCGTTGCAGTAAGAACCACCTGAGTCCCGGTGGCGAAGTTCGCACTGCATGTGGATGACTGGCAATTGATGCCCCCAGGACTGCTCACAACTGTGCCGGTGCCGGTTCCAGACACAGTGACCGCCAACGTCGGCAACGCTTGGACAAGGCTAAAGTTTGCACTTACCTTCTGACTCTGCTTGAGCGTCATAGTGCAGACGGAACTCGTGCCGGTACAAGCTCCTCCCCATCCAGCGAATGATGAATTGCTCGCGGCCGTCGCGGTTAGAGTTACCGGCGTGTTGACGTCGAAGATCGCGTTGCAAGTTGTTCCACAATTAATGCCCGCCGGGTTACTACTGATGCTGCCTTGGCCTGTGCCGCTCATTGACACGGAGAGTGCCGGCGACGGACTGAAGTTCGCCGTGACCGAAGCAGTTTGCGTCAACGTCACCGTGCACGTCGAAGTGCCGCTACAGATGCCGGACCATCCCCCGAAATAGTTATTCGCCGTAGGAGTCGCCGTCAACGTCACTTGAGTCCCGTTCGAAAAGCTGGCACTGCAGGTTTGACCGCAATTGATGCCACTAGGACTGCTGGTGATGGTCCCTCCGCCTGTAGCCTGGACGCTGAGCTGAACCGAGCCGGTCGGAAAGCTGGAACTGCTCCCGCCGCCGCCGCAAGCGGTGAGAATAATCAGGAAAAATGAGCTCAAAGAGGACAGAACGACACTTACCCTCGGCCTAGGCACGGAGTTGCCTCCTTACGTGTCTACAGGCCTCCTTCGATGCTGATTGTGTGGGGGTGCGTTGCCTTGCTAGCGGTAGTTGCAGTGGACGGAGTTCGATTACGGCATGAACAAGTTCCCAACCTACGCAGATTTTTCAGTCTCCTGGATGTTCAGGCGAACTGCTGGAATCAAGTGCGGAAAGTCGTGATATCGGTCATCGAACGTGACACGGAATATATCTGCAGGCAAATGATACTGGGACGAAAATATGCTAATGGCTATCCGCAGAAACTCTGCAAATTCAATTGATAAACCCAATTGCGAACGTCGATCAGTCGGCTGCGCTTCCAAGGTAAAAAAGGCTGGCCGGGTTTGCCGGCCAGCCGCAGTTTTCGATCAGTTACCGCTGTTGTGTTAATTGCTGATCTGTGAATTCCTGATCTGTTAATTGACGACGAGCGTCAGCTTCAACGGCCCATTGGTCGGCAACGTGCCCGTGCCATCTTTCACCGTGACCTGCACCGTATAAGTGCCGGCAGGCGTGCCACTATTTCCGCCGCCTCCGCCACCCCCTCCGTTGGAACTTCCACCGCAGCCAACCAGGGTTATGAGGAAGATCACAGCGAGAATCGCGAGGGCGATTCCCATGCGCCGGCGATTGCGTCCACTCCAGTCTCCTGCCAGCATCATGCCAACTAATCCCACGCCGCCCAGGCTCGCCCAGAGGTCGAAGGCACCTGTGTGGGGAGTGAAGCCCGGCACCATCAACGCTCCGCTTGGACCGGTAGTGGTGATTGTGAGGGTCGTGGCTCCGCTGCCCACGATCGACGACGCACTGAAACTGCACGCCGTTCCCGTGGGGAGACCACTGCAGGCCGAAGCTGGGAAGCTGACCGTTCCGTTATAGCCGCCAAGCGCCGCCTGGCTTATTTTATAAACGGCCGAGCTGCCGGGGTTCACGGTCTGGCTGCCGGGGTTCGCGCTCAAAGTATAGGCTGGCACCATCTGGTTCAAAACCGCGGAAGTATTGGGCAGGAAGTTGGTGTCCCCGCTGTATTGAGCGGTTATGCTGTAAGCGCCGCCCGCCAGCGGGCTTGATTTAAAGGTTGCCACGCCCGCGGAGTTGAGAGTGGCGGAGCCAAGAGCGGTGCCGCCATTGCTGAAGGTGACAGTTCCGGTTGGAACCGCCGTGATCCCTTTCACCGGAGATGCTACCGTGGCAGTGAATGTGACGGCAGCACCCGTAGTTGATGGATTGGCGGAGGAAGTCAGCGTGGTTTTAACTCCTCCAGTATTGAAGAGTACGGCTACGCCGGAGAAGTCCAGCGAGTTCCCGCTCACGACGACATCGGTGGCGCCATCTCCGTTGTAATCCACTAGCGCCAAACCCCACGCCCATCGATCCGCCGGGAACTCAATGGGATCGTAGAACGCTCCACTGCCTGCCCCGTACAGAACTCCGACCGTGGAGAACTGCGAGTTGCTGTAGACCAAGTCGGGAATGCCGTCCTGGTTTAGATCGACAGTATGTATATAGCCAGGTAGCGGGACATCCTGGGCCGGATTCACCGTGCTGGGGACCAGAGAGGGTGCTTGGAAGGTTCCATCGCCCTTGCCGAATGCCACTGCAATTCCTTGATGGAAGTTCTTCTGGTCTTCAATTGTGACTGCGAGATCTGGTATGCCATCTCCATTCAGATCGCCGACGGCAGCGTAATAAGGATTGAAATAGGTAGCTCCCAGTTGGAAATCGGGTTGACTCGTAAAGGTCCCATCGCCGTTGCCAAGAAGTATAGCCACAGCAGTGCCGGGGTTGGGGCACGGTCCCGGGTTTAGGGTGCAAGAACCAAACAGAGGCACGACGAGGTCAAGATTCTTATTGCCATTCACCAGAGCCGCTGCGGTAATCTCCGTTGCGGCATTGTCAAGCGGATAGGTAACTGCGGCATTAAATCCATTTCCACTGTTGATTAAAATTCCGACCGTCGCGCTTGTAGGCGGAATTCCACCGTAATTGTTGACGACGGCCAGGTCAGGTTTCCCATCGTTATTGAAGTCGCCTACGACCAGGCCAACCGGGTTCGCCGCAGTCGAAGGATCGGTTTTGTAAGTCGCGCCGGGGGTGAAGGTGCCATCGCCGTTTCCGGTGAAGATCTGAACCAAGCCGTTGAAACTGTCGGTGGCTGCGATGTCGAGCTTTCCGTCGCCATTGAAATCGGCCACGGCCACGTATTGCAACGAGTAGTTGGTAAGGGTGCTGTTGGAGTAATTGACCCCCGGATTCAGAGTTCCATCCGCATTAGAGATAAATACGGTAACGCTGCTGTTATTCGCTTTGTTGGTGTTGCCGATGACAAAGTCCGGAATGCCGTCGCCATTGAAATCGCCGCTCGCGATATTCACGGCCTGCGCTTGAAAACCGCCTCCCGGCTCAGCGTAATAGTTGACGGCGGAGCGGAAGCTACCGTCTCCGTATCCCTGGAGATAGACAAAGCTGAATTCATCGTCCGGAACGACGACGTCAGCCTTGCCGTCTCCGTTGAAATCAGCCACGAGCGGCGGCACAAGAGGAGATCCACCCGTGACATAGCCTATGGATGGAACCTGAACGGTGCCGTCACCGTTGCCGAGTAGAACCTTGATATCGGCAGATCGTGTGCAGGACGCAAGCACATCATTATGTCCATCGCCATTGACATCGGCCACAGTAACTCCAACAGGGCGGCTGCCAGCGGCATAGTAGACGCCGGTCGCAAAAGATCCGCTGCCATTGTTGACGTAAACCGTGACGTTATTGTCGTCGCAGTTGGCGCTGACGAGTTCGTCTTTCCCGTCGCCGTTCAGATCGCCGCCCGCCAGGAAGCAGGAATCGTAGACCGGCGCAGTACCGGAAGTCGCCAGCGCCGTGGGTGCCGAGTAGCTGGTGCAGGGAGTCGTGCCGCTAGTACAGAGGTAGACCACGATTTGGTTGAGCGCGATCGTGCTGCCGTTACCGGCCGAGGCTGCGGCGAAATCAAGAAAGCCGTCCCCGTTGAAGTCGGCGAACACCATCGGGTTTCCTGGTACGCCAGGACTTGACCCAGGGTTGAGTGCTCCCTGAACCGGAATGCAGGTCGGCGCACTGAAAACACCCTTGCCCGTGTTAGCCAGCGTGCAAACGTTGCCATTGGGAGTAGCGCCATCAGCCAGAATCACGTTTCCATTGGCATCAACGGTAGCCCAGATAAAGCCGTTGAGCGTTCCCGGAAAAGCGCCGGCAGACGTGAACGTACCATCGCCATTGCTAAGCCAACCTTCCACCGTCGTCATGCTTCCGGAGGGGGCGGGGTGAACGATCAAGATGTCGTCCTCTCCGTTCGTATAACCGCTCAAGTTGCCGACGAAGATTGCCGGACTCGCCTCAGGGGTAGTGTTGACTTGGGTCAACTTTGTGGCGAAGGTGCCGTTGCCCTGACTGATTGCCACCGCTATGTTGTATATCGGAGAGCTCGGCGGCACGGCGGTATTCACAATGGCTGCGGCCTCAGTGTTGCCGTCGCCCTTGAAATCGCCAAGCACCGCTGGAAAATTCGGAAATGTGCCACCGCCCGCCGGGGTCTGGATGCTGCTGAGAAAGCCGATCTGAGTGGGGGCAGGGCTGGCGCTTTTCACCATCCGGGACCGGCCAGCAATGGCCGCGTGCCTGACTCCGGGCGCGCTTCGCCGCTGTACCGGGCTACCAGCTTGCGACCTCGGTTGGGCCGCATTCTGGGCACGAACGCCATCTTGAAATCCAAGGCTGAGCAAGAACACGAGCATGGAAAAAGCACTGAGACAAGTTAATCGCCTAGTCATTGTTGTATTTGTACTCCTGTGGTAGTTTCTCGTTGTCTGTGTTTACATCCGATTGCGTACCCTGCGCAATATCTTTGGGGGAACTCTTGGCAGGCGACGTCTGTTGTAGGGCGGATGACCGTGTTACGTTATCATTCCCACTCGTGGTTTATGGCCGAGCTCAATTTTTGCGGGGGATCGTCGCTCTGGCACCTTGTGGCGACACAACTATAGTAAATGTGTTTAAAACGAAATCAAGTTGAAAGTGTTCGCTAACCGAGAGTCTAAGCACAATTTTTGCGTTAGACTCCTGGACGAAGGACTCTACACGGGCGACATCGACGGAGGGGCGACAAGGGAACGAAGCGGCGAAATCTGCGGCGGGGCTTGCCTGGCACATCTAAACTCGTACATGTCATTGCGTATCATACAGTTACGTGAGTTCCGCAACTATATTCGGTCCACATTGCTCGCTGTTTGAACCCTCGAAGACCGTGAAAGTTGCGATGCACGCCATTATGGATTCTCCAGATTTCCAAAAGCTGTGGGCCTTGCCGCACCTCATCCTGATCGGAAACTAAAGAGCTAGAATCATTTGGAAGTACGTACGTGAACATCAGTAACCTACTACGATTGCTGCCTCGAACTTACATTGAGTGGAAGGACCTAGATAGTTGGTCCACTATTCTCGGTCGAGGTTTGCAATGCTCCCTCACCTTGCAAGCGCTAGTCGTCAGGCAAAGTCTTCCGCCGCGGCTCGGTGGCTGATTTTCGCTTGCTTCGTTTTTCTCGTTTCGCCCTACGCTTACGCAACCGGCGCTGGCCTGTCCAATGTTCCTTGTCAAGGGACGATTATTTCTCCTACCGACGATATCGTCAGCATTATTAACAATGGCCAGAAGGGGCAGACTTTCTGCATCGAAGGGGAGCACCGCATCACCTCGACCATTCAGCTCCAAAGCGGACAATCGCTCATCGGCACCACTACCAACTCCCGCATCAGCGGCGCCGTGATCTTGAGCCCGTGGCAGGCCACTTCAACCCAAGGCGTCTACTACTATGACGGCCCTTATGCTCACATCCAACCCCACCAGCAGATGCAGTACAACGCCAAGGGCGGGAATATTTGTTACTGGGTCACTACCTATCTCGATGACCTGTTCTTTCGGACCGGCACCAATAACGACCAACGGATCATGCGGGTCTTGAGTGAAACTGAAGTGGATCCCACCCAACCAGTTACCACGCAAGGGCAGGCAGTCACCGCTGGCGAAGCCGGCCGCTTCTTCTTCGATTACGCCAACCAGCGCATTTATGTGAGTTTGCCCAACGATCAGGACCCCAACACGGCGACCGTGGATCTAGCCATCAGCATGAACAACCCCAAAGGCGATTTTCTGCTGTACGGCGTCGGACAGAGCAACGTGACCTTGCAAAACCTGTTCATTGAAAAAGGCATGCATCTAGGAGTTTACGGTGACTTGGGATGGACCCTTCAGGACATGACGGTGCGCTTCATTCACCAGAGCGGCCTTACCGTGGTGGGTACGCAAACCCAGCCGGCCACCATCGACAATAGCCTGTTGACGAACAACGGTATGACCGCGATGGGGGCTGGCGAGTCGACCAACTTGAAGATCACCAACAGCGAAATGTCCTGGAACAACATTGCCAACTTTCTGCTCACCGATTACGCCACCGGTAGCGGCGTGTGCAGAGGCTACAAAGATGGCGGGGCGTTTCACATTTACCACGACATCGGGACTCCATCGCAGCCTGCGGTCACCATCGATAATGTGTGGAGTCACGACAATATCGGCGACGGATTATGGTCTGACGGAGGATCGCAATATACCCAGATCACCAATTCCACGCTCAACGGCAACGAGCGCTTCGGCTACTTTCACGAGATCAGCTGCCAGGTGTCATTTAGCGGGAACAAGATATACGGCAACGGTTTCCCTATCAAGAATCCCAATCTGACGGGCGGGGGCGTGGAAGTCAGCGATTCGAACTATGGCACTTTCAGCTCCAACCTGATCTACGGAAACTATCCCGGCTTTGCCATTCATCTGACGCTCATGCACGGGCCATGGCAATATGCAGGATAACCAGTGCTTGCATGCGCATTACGACACCGACACCAGCGGGGTTATCGAAGACAACCAAGTCGTGAGCAATGCCATTTATGAATGCTCTGGGGAACAGTCGATTGGAAAAGCCTGGGGCCCGGGGGGATCGCTAAACTCTCGCGGTAACCAGTACCAGTCCAACCAGTATCATGTTGCGGATTCGACTTCCAGTTGGTTTGCCGACGCCGACAGCGCCGACCAATACGTGTCCGAGGATTGGACCGCTTGGCAGCAGGGGAATCACGACAGCCAAGGTGCATTGACGGTTGGGTGCACCTATACCAGCGGAGGCCAAGTCAGTACAACCACTACCCTGAGCCTTGCTCCCGCATCGGTGAATGTGAAGTCAAGCGGCCCAGTGGTGATGACAGCGATCGTAAAACCTGCAGTAGGCAGCGGCGTCCCTAGCGGAACAGTAAACTTCTTCAACGGCTCGAGCCAGATAGGCAGCGCGACACTCAACAACGGTGCAGCGGCACTGAACTATAACCCGAGTGCTCTCGCTGCGGGGGCATACTCAATCACAGCGACATACCTGCAAAATAATAACTTCGGCGGCTCGACGTCGGCGCCTCAGGGGCTAAACGTGCAGGACTTCCAGATAGCAGCCAATCCGACGACGGTGACGGTAAGTACACCCGGCGGAGGGGGCGCTACAACGCTGACCCTTACACCCCTCGGGGGCTTCAACCAGACCGTAAGTTACACTTGCACCGGGCTTCCCTCGGGATCAACCTGCGCTTTCACTCCCATTTCGGCGACGTCCGAGAAACTGACTATCCAGACCACGGCTCCGTCGGCACGCTTGAACGAACATTCCGTCCTTCATGGAAGAGCGATCCTGTACGCCCTCCTTCTTCCGGGCCTCTTCGGTCTCACACTCTCGGCGCGCAATCGCACCCGTACGCTCCACGAACTGCGCACACTCGGCCTTGTTGCCCTTCTGACCGTCTCCACTTTGGGGATGTCAGCGTGTGCGGGCATAAGCAGCGCCAGTCAGACAATTACGCCAACAGCGGCCGGTAGCTTTCCCGTCACAGTCACGGCCACAACTGGGGGCACAAATCCCCTGAACCATATCGTGATGGTCACGTTGACGGTTCAATAAGAGAGGTTTGTGTTCAACAATGTTGGGACAGGTGGTCCTGAGATCTCGCAGGCACCGACGTTTTTACTTTCTCGGCCGGCAGCTTGAAGATTTAAAATTGGCGATTCTCGTATCCCATGTGGTCTGATTCCCCGTTTCATTTTGAGCAAAGTACTCGTTTACATACCAGAAGGTGCAATCATCCACCGGATCAACGGTCATGCTGCTGTAATCCCCCCAATTTATCGAGTTCTCCTGGTCGCCCCCTCCGACTAGAATGCCGAGTTCTTTCGGAGCTGTTTTTTTGGGCAGGTTCCACACTGACGCCCGCATCCCAGGATGGGTAGCCAAGCTCGATACGCTATAGCCGACTGCAGCATTGCCGGCGCTATCCTGAGCGATGCTGGGCATGAATCGATAAATCTGGTAGAACGACGCGGGGTTAATCGTGCCACTCTGATAGACAACTGGTGTCCCACTGCCGCGAAACTCGTACCAGCGGATTCCGGTTCGCTTGTTACCGGCTGCCAGTTGCACGGTGTGACTCACGAGGAAGGATTCGTAGGTGCCAAAATTCCGGTAGGCGAGTCGGGGCATCAGGCGGTCGCCCACCGAGTCCACATAATTCTTGGTCGTGGGTGTGGAGCGCTCGGGAATGCAAAAAGTGTTTGGAGGATAGCTTAAGCTATAGCAACCGGGGATGTACGGAGTCACAGACGGCTGCGACCTCGTAAACGTCGAGTTCAACGGATTCACCCAATCCAAATGGAAATCCCATAGGTTGATCGTATCGGAGGTCGTGGTCTTTTTGTCATTGGGGGGGTTCTGAATACTCACAAGATACTCATCCCTGCCGGTAGGTGGTGCGACAACACCCTCGACGTCTGCTGGGATCAAGCTGTGACTGAGATACAAAGAGCCGTGAGTCGGTATCGGGTCAGGATCACTGAAGCACTGCATGGGATTCGGGGGCAATCCTGCCAGCATGTTCGTGCGGTCTAGTGCGCAAACGACTACCCCGATTTGCAGATAGCTGCGGTCGACATCGTTCAGATCAAAGCTCACATAATACGCATCTGCCCAGGTACCGAATTTCGGCCAGTCAGGCCAATACGCATGTCCCTTTGTATTCACTCCCAAAACCGGGTTCAAAGCGAATTCGTAGGTGTACCAGCTTAGCGAACTGGACCGCAGATCGTCGGTATTGGAAATCGCGACGCAGTAGTAATAGGTGTTCGCACCTGGGCTTGAGCGTAAGGCGATAACCCAACGCGACGCTAGATGGTCAAAAGTGATAATCCCATCTCCACCGACGCTCGTACAGTTCGTCAAACTATTGTTTTTAAATGGTAGCGTACCATGTTGAGGAGTAGACCAGACCGCGGCGTTGGGACTTGCTTTGTCGTAGGCTTGAAAGGCCACGTTCGTCCATTCCATATACTGCTTCGTCCCGACCGCACCGTTGGGATCGACATCATGGTTCGATGAGTGGATTTGAGTCGCGTCGATGCCTTCAAACGATTTGACTACTTGGCCGTGGGCAAAAGCACAGATCAGTAACATCAGAACTGACGTGGCTCTCATAATCCTCCCGAACAGACCACTCAGAATTGCTTACACATGGAGAGGAAGCTAATTGGGCCTGTTGGGAGCAGGCCCAGTCGGGTTGTGCTGCTTGATTGTCCAACGGGTCCGTGGCGTTGTCAACGTTTAACAGAAGGTAACGGGGGCCTTTGCCACAACGTCAAGATAACCTCGTAAAACAGAAAATCCGCGCCAAGAAGTTTGCAGTCTGGCTGCTGAGCGCTATTGTTTTCTTTTTTCAGTCATCGTCGTCGGGATCCGCGGGTGGTCGCGTATCGCGTAGGAAATAGCTCGCATCTTGCGGCGCCGGAATCGTCTGAAACGTTAGTGGCGTTTGCGTGAAGTCGAAGCAGTCGGAAAGGTCGCCGGAGGTGCTGAGCGCATCGGCATAAGCGGGCGTCGCTCCTGGGGCCACGTTGGGTAAACCAAATGTTTGCTCGATGAATTTCAAAATGCTGCCAAAATCATTCACTTGGTGGGAAACATACGCCGCTTTGGCATACGGCGAGACCACGATCAGAGGGACGCGAAAACCGTACTCATAGGCATTGATGACCGGTGGCGCAACATGATCGTACCAGCCTCCCCAATCATCCCAAGTGATGATGATCGCCGTATTCGACCAATACGAACTGTTTCCGATCGCGTTGACGATCGACGCTACCCAAGCTGGGCCTTCGTTGCCATCCTTACCGGTACCTGTATGGTCGGATTGCTGGGCATTGGGTGTTATCCAAGTCACATCGGCTAGTTGGGCATTTTGAATATCGGTCAGGACCTGTTTGGGGCTTACCACCACATTCCCTTGCCAAAGGGAACCGGCACACGCCGTTGCATTGGGGGGCGCGGGGCTGGGTCCGCAAATGTGTTGAATTGCGGTGGGACCGTTCCACAGAGTGCCGGCATTTGTCGCATAGTATCGCCAGGAGAGGCTGTGGCTATCGAGCAAATCAGTTAACGTCGGATGGTCGTAGCAGGGGTAAGATTTTTGGGTTTCGTTGGTGTTGGGATCCGGATTAGCGGGATCAATCAAAAGTGCGTATTGACCCGACGCAGCCAAACACCCAGTATTGCCCCCTCCCACCTCGTTGTCTGCTACCAAGAGATTGCTGTTGGGTTGGCCAGGGGGAGTCGGCGCCGAACTGCCGGAAATAATAAACTGATGCGCCGGTAAACTAGGCCCTTGATTGGTCTGAAACATGCGATCGCCAAAGGTGTAAGTTTCAGCCAGGGTGAAATAGGGCTGCACCTCCGAGGGCGGGACGTAATTGAAGGGGCGATCAGGCGGAGGAAAGCAGGTGCTTCCACAAATCAGCGGAATCAGGTCCGCCCCATCCATTTTTCCGTTGTCATACATTTTGAGAAAACTGGCATGACTGTGATTGTTATCCCAGTTGGTCGCCAGGGACAGGGGCGTCAGTGGAACCTTCATTCCCTCGGAATTCACGCCGTAATTCTGGATGTCGGCACCCCTCTGGATCAGGACCGGATCTTGGAATAGATTATCGGGTGTACGATTCTCCTGGAAAATCACCACAATGTGCTGGATTTTCTGCGGCGGCGGCGGAGGCGGAGGGGAAGACGTCGTCGATCCTCCTCCACATCCGTTCATCAGCGCCACCACGACAGCAGTAAATATCCCCAGCGCAACCAACGGGAAACTCTTTGATCGGACCATCGCTACGCTCCCCTTCTTCCGCCAACTTTGCCTCAACATAAGGACCAACTCCTTTTGAGATCTGCTCCCGCCGAAACCTAGTCGTCATCGAGAATTACAATCGGCCGGTGATCGTGCATGAAGAATTGCTGACCCACAGGCGCTTGGATCGTCGTGAACGTCAGCGGTGCCTGACTGTAGTCGAAGCAGTCGGCGAGGTCGTCCGTATCAGAATACGCATCCGAGTATGTTCCCGCACCAATCGCCGGCAATCCCCAGTTCGTCTCGACAAACTTAAGAATGCTTCCAAAATGGTGGGCTACGTGGGAAACATATCCCGCCTTAGCGTAGGGAGAAATCACGATCAGTGGAACGCGAAAACCGTATTCGTAATTGTTGTGAATGGCAGAGGGAGGCACGTGATCGTACCATCCTCCCCAGTCGTCCCAGGTAACGAATATTGCTGTGTTAGACCAGTACTGGCTGTTGCCAACAGTATTTACGATGGAAGCGACCCAGGAGGGGCCGGTGGTGGCAGTACTGCCCCCATGATCAGAATTAATACCGTCAGGAATCACCCAACTTACCGAGGGCAGCTGTCCATTCTGGATGTCCGTAAGAATATGCGTAGGGTCGAGAATGACGTTGCCCGTCCACTCCGGCCCAGTGCAGGCCGTGTTACCCGGATCAGGCACGCAAATGTGCTTGATGGCATTGGGCGCGTTCCAGATGGTGCCCGGATCATTCTTAGCCGTGTAATACTTCCAGCTAAGGTTGGCGCTGTCTAAAGTATCTGTCAGGGTGGAGTGATCGAAGCAGGGATACGCTTTCTGCGACTCGTCCCCCGTCACCAGGTTGATTAAGAAGACGTAGCCGTTCGGAGGCGCGATGCAACCAGCCGTGTTCCCAACAGCATTCTCTGCGGCATACAAAGAATCGGGGTTTGCGTTCTGCGCTGAACTCCCGGACAGG
This sequence comes from uncultured Acidobacteriota bacterium, assembly GCA_963770465.1. Lineage (GTDB taxonomy): Bacteria > Acidobacteriota > Terriglobia > Terriglobales > Acidobacteriaceae > JABDBE01. The sequence continues at coordinate 68,894 of CAVYQB010000034.1, read as the reverse complement.
ATGTACTGATGAGCGGGGAAACTCGGGCCCTGGTTACTCTGGAACATACGATCGCCAAAAGTGTAGGTTTCGGCCATTTGAAAATAGGGAGCGGCTTCACTCGCTGGAACGTAAACGAACTGGGGATTCGGCGGAGGGCAGTTCTGTGCTCCGGGATTACACCCAACCTGAATCTTATCCGCGCCATCCATTTTTCCGCCATCATACATGTTGATGAAATCGATATGATTGTGATTCGGGTTATAGTCGCTGGCTAGCGTAAGTGGCGTAAGCGGGATCCTCTCCCCCTTCGAATTGATACCGACGTTTTGAATGTCTGCTCCTTCTGAGATCAGTACGGGATCCTGAAACAGATTGTCCGGGTTGCGATTCTCCTGGAAAATAATCACCACGTGCTGGATTTTCAGTTGTGGAGGCGGGCTCTGCGAACTGCTCGAAGTGCCGCCGCCACATCCGTTCATCAGCGCCAACAATGCAGCGCCAGAAATCAGCAGCGCAACCAGGAAGGACTTTTCATTTCGGATCGCCAAGATATTCCTCCGAAAACCAGGCTCGCCTCAACATGTAAGAACGAACTCCTTCTGGTCCAGCCGAAAGCTGTTCCTAATCGAGAATTACAGCGACCGCGATCGCACAACAGGGGCTGCTGACGGAGAAAATAAAAGGGCGGCCGGCGAAGTCGGCCAAGCGCCGCATTGCTGCTAGTAGACAGAACGGCAACCACGCAGCCCCTTCCAAACTATGTGGATTCGTTCAGTCTTATTCAACCCTCGCTACGCGCGAAAGTTGCGACCTCGAGTTTCGATACGGTGGCTTTATTATCTCTTCTTGTCGTAAACCATTGCCTGTGGATATTTAAGGAGCAGCCCCCACAGTTGTAGTCACAGTGAGCATGACAATGGCAGAATGCGGCGGTATTCTATCGACTCACTAAGGAATCTGGCCAGCTTATGTTCTTCTTCTCCGTCCTTTTATTATGCTTGGGGTTCCTGCCGTCAAACACGTTTGGCGACGTTACCATCGAGGTTCCTTCTTTCGATGGAATCGATGCTTCGCAAGTCCGGGGCGCGGGGTTTGACGTGGATCCGAACGGAGCCGTGGGAACCAGGCAGTACCTGGAGTGGGTCAATTCAGCCTTTCAGGGTTACGACAAGAAAACTTTCGCTCCGGTTTATCCATCTCCGCGCAGCGGAGATATGCCTTTCCTTTCCAGTGGGCTTCAGAACTGCGCAGGTAACGAGGGCGATGGCGTCGTCTTGTTCGACCACTTAGCATCACGTTGGCTCCTTGCCCGTCGTTTCAGCAAAGGCAGCTTCCGTTATTGCATTGCGGTCTCGAGCACCGACGACTTGAGCGCCAGGAAATTTACTTGGCATGCTTACGAGCTTTCCTTGGACAATCTTCTCGGACAAAATGCCAAGGGTCATACGTTGGTCCCTGACTATCCGAAAATCGCCACTTGGTCCGACGGCTATTACGTCACTTTCAATCTGACCGATCCCGACAGATTCTATCGAGACATGGCTGCTCTAGTTTGCGTTTTCGATCGCGCTAATATGCTCACGGGTGGCGCGATGCGAACTCCGCAGTGCTTTCACTATCCCGGCACTGCGGGGCCGCCATTCCGTGGCCACACTTTGTTGCCCGCCGACGTGGATGGCCTCAATTCGCCGCCGGCCGGAGAACCCGAATCATTTGTCAGTATTGAGAACCCGGAGTCTGACGAGGGCAGCACCACTCTCAATTTCTGGAGCTTGCATGTGGATTGGACGACGCCGGCGAATTCCAAGTTCACCGGTCCCACCCCGTTATCGGTGAGCGCCTACATTCCGGGATGCTTCACAAGAAAGAATCCCGTTAACACGTCGTGCGTACCCGAGCCCAGCAGCCCATCGACTCGAATGAATCTGGATTCGGTGGGGGATCGCCTTATGCATCGCTTCGCGTATCGGCGCTTCCTCGGCGCCAGTCCGCGTGAGTCATACCTGGTCGCGCACACCATACAGATCGGTAAAGGCGAGCACTCGGAAACCGGCATCCGCTGGTATGAACTCGGCACAGGTGGACGCCTGATCTCCTCCGGCACGATCGACACCCGGGACGCAAACTATCGCTTCATGCCCAGCATCGCGGAGGACAAGGCGGGAAATGCCGCGGCAGGTTATAGCGTCTCTGGACCCGCGACCCACCCGTCGATTCGCGCCTCTTACTGGCAGCTCCCTTCCGGCAGCCCGACGGAGTTCCATATTCTCGACGGTAGTGCCGACCAGCAAACTTCTCCGCATTGGGGAGATTACACCAGCATGACGGTGGATCCATCCGACGACTGTACCTTCTGGTACGTTAATGAATACTACAAAAAGAATCAGACCGGCAAAAACGTGAATTGGCGAACCAGGATCGCGCGCTTCAAGCTGCCAAGCTGTCGTTAGCTGATAGCAGTCAGGCCCGTCCCTCCTTTGCGAAAGTCTCCGCGTTGAGGCGTGATGCGCGTGGCGCCCCGCGGCGACGATTGCATTTGGGGTGTGAACCTTGAATAGGGTCTTACGCCCCCTGTGCTTTCGGTCCCTTGCAGCGTTCTGCAGGTTTTCCTATACTTTGATGGTTTACGGTGCCGAGCTGGGCAACTCCCCGATTAGCTGTTACCGCCCTACTACTTGGGCGACCGGCGGTTCACTGAATGGACCCAACAGGATCGCGTGTCCGAAAAGTCGGAATTGTGAGGCAGGGGGAGTTGTACCCGGGTACACAATGCGCAAGGCGTTGCAAGGCTTGTAGGCTGCCAATGTCATTAGGCTGAAAGGGAATTTCCGGATGCCCCAGAGTCAGTTGTCCCGAGAGCAATCGACCGGGTCCTTGGTTGGGCGGAAAGCCGCAAACAACTCTGTAGTCTCGTTTCAGAAGCCGGTAAGGGAGTATAAGCGGCTTCGCTATTTGTTGTCTCAGACAAAACTGCGCCGGCCCCTTTACTGGGTCCGCCACATGGGCCTTCGGCCAGCCGACATATTCTTTGGATCGTATCCCCGGTCCGGTAGCACTTGGACTCGCTTTGTTCTCTACGAACTCCTGACCGGCCGAGAGGCCAGCTTCGAAGGTGTAAACTCGACTCTACGTGGCGTTCACCGCTTGAACCACGGGACCCCGGTCCTGCCTGGCGGGGGGCGGTTGGTGGGAAGCCACGAGCAATATCAAGCACCGTACCGTCGGGCCCTTTATCTGGTTCGCGATGGGAGAGATGTATTGCTTTCCGAATATGCATACTTGACCTCCCAAGGTTTCTATCGCAAGGATTTTGACCATTTCATCGCTGGGTTCGTGGGTGCCCGGGGTAGGGTTAACGGTTTCGGCCCGTGGCAACAACACGTAAATTCCTGGCTGGATTCCCCGATCGCGGGAACCCCCAGCTTTCTGCTGATGCAATACGAAGACTTGCGACGCGATCCCGAAGCGGCCTTCCAGCGCATCTGCGATTTCCTCGCCATCAGCGTGAGCCGGGAGACAATCCGGAAAGCTTTGAGCAGCAATTCGATCGCTCGCATGCGGGAGAAGGAGCGCCATACGCCGCAACTGCCGCCGGGGAAGGATTCCTTCGTACGGAGCGGTTCAGTGCAGGGTTGGCGAGGAAAACTCAGCCAATCTCAACTCGATTTGTTCGAACAACACGCAGGCAATGTTCTGACCAGGTTGGCATATCCGCTTTCTAATGCCCCGCAGGAGGCGATCGCGAGTAGGTGAAGAAAAAAACGTCAGCCGATCGAACGTCGCAACCTATGGCACGGCGGGAACGCGAGACAAATCTGTGGCCCACCCCCACGATGAGTGTGACCTTTGCACAATTCTGATCACGAGCGAATCCAATCCGAACTCGTAAGCCTGCTCAATGAAAAGCTGCAGGTGGAGGTGCCGTCGGAGGAATCCGACTTGTTTAGAATGGGCGTCCTCGACTCGCAAAAGTTTGTCGAGCTACTCTTACAAATTGAACAACAATTTGGTACGCCTATTGCGATCGAGGACTTTGAGATTGAGAATTTCCGCACTACTGCACGAATTGCGACACTAATACTGCGTTACAAAGGTGTGGCGCAGTCTGTTTCCGATACCGGCGTCGCCGCTGTAGAACGAGGCTAGACGCACATCGGGAAAAGTCTCTGCGTCTAACTCGTCCGCTTCCAGTTCTGGTCCTGTATCGCGAGTGACCTATGCTAGTCATTTATGGCAACGCTCGCCAGTTCATGGCCGTCGAATGCCCGAGCTTCATCTCTTGGCGATCATTCTGGAGGTAACCCTGTGAATCCTCAGTCTTGTCAGGTCAAGTACGGCAAATATGTTGCGTACGCTATTTTCTGCTTTCTGTTTGTGGCATCGGCCTTCGCGAACAATCCCATTCCTACCGTGGTCGGTCCGCCGGTTCCACAGGCGGTCGTTCCCGGCAGTGGTGAATTCACACTTACAGTCTATGGAGCAAACTTTGTCTCGGGCGCGGTAGTCAATTGGAATCGCAGCCCGCGCTCGACCACATTCATCTCGGCCCGAGAACTACAGGCGCAGATTCTCGCTTCGGATGTTACTAAGCAAACGGCGGGATACATTACCGTGACCAACCCACCGCCGGGCGGGGGCGTTTCCAGTTCAAGCTACGCAATCGTGGAAGTCCATACGCCCACCAAGACGATTGCCGTCAACCAGCCCGGCGTTTATTTGGTGGACGGAAACCCTTCGTATGTAGTCACGGGAGACTTTTACGACGACGGGATACTTGATTTGGTCACAGGCGCAGGTTCTGGGCAGGTAGCGCTGAATCGCGGCGAAGGAAATGGGACATTTCAGTCAGCCACTACAGTCGGGACGAGCTTCTATGCCGGTGCTGGCATTGGCGTTGGGGACTTCAGTGGCGATGGCAGGCTCGACCTCGTTTATGGTTATCAAGAAGGTAAGAGTGGTTTTTGCGATTACGCTGGCTCCCCGCCTTGCTACTTGAAGGTTCTGATGGGCGACGGTCGAGGCGACTTTCACGGGCTTCACCCGTTTGGACGGTACGGTAATCAGTATCCGGCAGGCATTGTCGTGGGCGACTTTAATGGTGACGGAATACTTGACTTGGCCGTTTTTGAGGTGAGTTCCGGCGGCGGGGTTTTCTTAGGGAACGGCGACGGAACCTTCAAGCATGTCTGGAATTTCTACCTGGGATATAGCGGAGGCCATGCGGTGGCGGCCGATTTTAACGGAGACGGCAAGCTGGACTTAGTGGTTGAATACGAGAAAAGCCTCTATCTTTTGCTCGGCAATGGCGACGGGACGTTCCAGAAGGCACGTCGGATCGTGACCGACAAGTACAGCGTTGACGCCTGCAATGCCGTTACTGTGGGTCTTCTCGTGAACGATTTCAATGGCGATGGAAACGCCGATCTGGCCTTTTGCGATTTCTCTTTGACCAATCCTGCCCGGATCGGTGTTCTTCTGGGCAACGGCGATGGAACCTTCCAGAAGGTCGTCTACTACGCTACAGGATTCAGGGACGGCCTGAGTTTCGCGGCTGGCGATTTCAGGTCGGATGGCAAGACAGACCTGATCGTTTCGACTCCAGGTCAAAGCGGTGCTGAGTTCGAGGTGTTCTGGGGCAATGGGGACGGCACATTTCAAAAAGCGAAAAGAATAAGCCTGCCGGACAACTTCGGCGGGCAAATTGGACTGGTTCCCGGAGATTTCAACTCTGATGGCCTCCTTGACTTTGTTATGGTCAACGCCAGTGGCCTGTGGGTGTACGTTCAAAAGTAAGTCCGCGAATCCTGTTGAGCTTGCCTTTTGGTCGGGCGGCAGATTGAGAGGGCACTGTGAAGTATGGGCAAGCAATGCGTGATGGCAGATTTCTTTTCTCTGTCTGGATCCTTCTAGTGTGGTGTCCCGCAAGCTTCGCGTCATAAGTCCGCACATTTGTTCGACGCGACGCATAATGCGTCGGTGCTGCGAGCAAAGTACATAGATCCTTCGCGTTGCTCTGGATGACAGCGCGGAGTTATGACGCGAGCTTGCGGGACACCACACTAGCAGATAATGCCGACAGTGGGAACCTTGTCAGTTATGGTGGCAGCCGATTGTTAAGCTGCCTTGGCTGTCATGGTTCCCCTGCTGCCATGTGGACCAATCCTCGCTGAGGTAATCACCCTCACTGTCTCCATCGGCAAACCAACTGGAAGTCGAATTCGCAACATGATACTGGTTGGACTGGTATTGGTTGCCGCGAGAGTTTAGCGATCCCCCCACGCGCCAGGCTTTTCCAATCGACTGTTCCCCGGTGCATTCATAAATGGCATTGCCCAGGACGTGGTTGTGTTTGATAACCCCGCTGGTGTCGGTGTCGTAATGCGCATGCAAGCACTGGTTGTCCTGCATATCGCCATGGCCCGTCATGAGCGTGAGATGAATCGCAAAGCCGGGATAGTTTCCGTAGATCTGGTTGGAGCTGAAAGTGCCATAATTGGAATCGCTGACTTCCACCCCTCCGCCCGTCAGATTGGGATTCTTGATCGGGAAACCATTGCCGTATATCTTGTTCCCGCTAAATGACACCTGGCAGCTGATCTCGTGAAAGTAGCCGAAGCGCTCGTTGTTGTTGAGCCTAGAATTGGTGATCTGGGTATATTGCGTTCCTCCGTCAGACCATAATCCGTCGCCGATATTGTCGTGACTCCACAGATTATCGATGGTGACCGCAGGCTGCGACGGAGTCCCGATGTTGTGGAAGATGTGAAAGGCGCCGCCGTCCTTGTAGCCTCTGCACACCCCGCTACCGGTGGCGTAATCGGTGAGCAGAAAGTTGGCAATGTTGTTCCAGGACATTTCGCTGTTGGTGATCTTTAAGTCGGTCGACTCACTAGCCCCCATCGCGGTCAGACCGTTGTTTGTGAACAGGCTGTTGTCAATGGTGGCCGGCTGGGCTTGCGTACCCTCCACGGTAAGGCCGCTGTCGTGAATGAAGCGAATCGTCATGTCCTTAAGGGTCCATCCCAAGCCACCGTAAGCTCCTACCTGCATGCCTTTTTCAATGAACAGGTTTTTCAAGGTCACGTTGCTCTGGCCGACGCCGTACAGCAGAAAATTGCCTTTCGGGTTGTTCATGCTGATGGCTAGATCCACGGTCGCCGTGTTGGGGTCCTGATTGTTGGGCAAACTTACATAAATGCGCTGCTTGGCGTAATCGAAGAAGAAGCGGCCGGCTTCGCCAGCAGTGACTGCCTGCCCTTGCGTCGTAACTCGACGGGTTGGATCCACTTCAGCTTCACTTAGGACGCGCATGATTCTCCGATCATCGCTTGCATCGGTGCGAAAAAAAAGATCGTCGAGATAGGTAGTGACCCAGTAACAAATATTCCCCCCATTCTTGTTGAACTGCATCTGCTGGTGGGGTTTGATTTGAGCATAAGGGCCATCATAGTAGTAGACGCCTTGCGTCGAAGTGGGCTGCCACGGGCTCAAGATCACGGCGCCGCTGATGCGGGAGTTGGAGGTAGTGCCGATGAGCGACTGGCCGCTCCGGAGCTGAATGGTCGAGGTGATGCGGTGTTCCCCTTCGATGCAGAAAGTCTGCCCCTTCTGGCCATTGTTAATAATGCTGACAATATCGTCGGTGGGAGAAATAATCGTCCCGTGACAACGAACATTGGATAGGCCCGCGCCGGTAGCGGAAGCGTAGGGAGAAATGAGAAAAACGAAGCAGGCGAAAATCAGCCACGCAGCCGACGCAGGAAATTTTGGCAGACGGCTGCCGGTTGCAAAGTTAGGGAGCATTGCAATACCTCAAAGTAAAGTGTGAATCAACTAACTCATCCGGGTACTTATGAATGCGCACTACGACGGAGCCGTCCCTGTATCTCGTTTGGAACGGATCCCGCCAACCAAAACCAATAATTTCTGGAGTTAAGCTGGGACATCCTAGGCTTCTTGCTGATCTTGGGGTAGGTCTCGGAAGTACATCTTGATTGCCGACAAACTGCACTTATTCCCATGGCGGCAGCGAGACATCCGTCAACGCCCGCGTCTGTAGCGGGCAAGCCAGCAACGCGGCCGGGCCTGGGGATGCATCGGCACTTAGTCTATAATTTGAATTTCAGGAGGATTGCTGTGAAGAAAGTACTGCTGGCTGGCGTTTTGCTCTTTACTTTTGGTATGGTCCAGTTCGTCGCGGCGGCTGGGGAACAGACTCTCTACGGGTACATCAGTTGTTCCAAGTGTGGGGCCAAAGGTACAACCGAAAGCCACCGCGACTGTATGGAGAAGTGCCTGGCGAAAGATGCTAGCGTTGTGCTGGTAGCCGATGACGATCACCACTTGGTCGGGATTGAGAATCCAGACGCCGTCCGCGGAAATCACGCCCACCACGTCGCCCTTGACGGGTATATGATAGGCGACGTTTTCCACGTGCTACGGGTGAGAATCATTTGAGCGCTCAAGGCGACACATGAAAGGCCATCCGATTTCATGGATGCCCGTTTTCGGGACCAACTGATCTAATTGCTGGTTAACCGAAAAATACGCGTTTGCCAGGTATAGCAGTCACTCGCCGGCGTTTTGCAACCGGAGGAGCCAGTCTGACTCGTGTTGAAATACTCCCCCACGCCGTAAAACGTCAAATTGTCTGACGAATCAATAACCGTGGCAGCGTACTCCCCCCAATGAGCCGTGTTCTCTTCATCTCCCGTTCCTTGCACGATTAGGGTAGGTGGGGCGAAGCTGGTAGCCATCCAAGGCAGCACATCAAAGTTGACGGCTGGGTAGTACTGAGTCGTGCAACTGGAGCAATAGGCTCCAGCCGTGGTGTAAGTAATGCCGAGGTTGCCGTTCAGGTCGAGCGCAGCACTGGGCATGAAGGAGAACAGAACGCCGTTGGGATCCTGCAAATCCGGAGGTCCCGAAGTACCGCCGCTGTTCACAAGCACGGATGCCGTTCCGTTGTTGACAGCGAAAATGTAGTATCGGATGCCAGTGAGCTGATTGCTGGTCTTTTCCATTACTAGATGCGCTGCCGTCAAATACTCGCCGTTCGGGCCGTTCGAGGAAGACAGATTGTTGTACGCCAGCCGGTTGGCCATCCGGTCGCCCAGTGAATCCAGGCAAGGCGTATCAAAGTACGCGCAAGACGGGGTGCCATACCCTCCGATGTCGTTCACATTGGTGCTCGGTTCGGGAATACAAACCGTGTTGCCTACGCTGCCAACCTTCGATGTATCGTAGCAACCGGGAGTGTAGGGATTCACCGTAACAAGCGTGGGTCCGGACAATCCGCTCGTCCCCCAAGTGAACAAGGCCAGTTGATTCGATGCACATGGCGTGGTCTTGCTGGTGCACGGGCCCTGGCCGTTCTTGCCTTGCTGGGCATTGCTGGGCGTGACCATGGACAGGAAATACTCGGGCTCGCCGCTGGTGGGACCCGCCGGACTGTCAATATCCGCCACATCGGCCGAGTGGATAAGACTCGGCTCTTCAGCTGGCGGAATCATGTAGGTGTAGCAGGTCATCGGATTGGATGGCTTGCCCAGAGCGATATCAGCGCGGTCCAATTGACAAGCTTCAATACCGACTGACAAGTACCAGTAGGTCGGATCCAGCAGGTCGAAAGTGACGTAAAAGCCATTTGACCAAGTCCCAATTCTTGGCCAGTCAGGATAGTAATAATAGATTGTACCCGTCGTGCAGTTGTCGGAGCTCGGGATACACGGGATGACCGTGTCCATTTTGTACTCGTACCCGTACCATTTCGTAGTTGCGTTGGATAGGTCGCTGCCCGAGCTAACGGCGATACACCATGCGTAGTGGCTAATACCGTCCTTTGGATAAGTAACACGCCGATTGATGACGAATTCGTTATCCAAACGATCGAACATCACTTGCACGTTCCCGGTTGTGCGTTCGCACTCCGGCTGCGTCGAACTGGACCACAATCGCGAGACGCCGCGCGGCACTCCCTCGGAACCACCTGCGAAGGTAAAGATAGGCCGGCCGGTTACTTTGTCAAAAGCCTGAATGAATTGGGAATTGACCCACTCAAGAATTTGCGCATTTTTGCCGGTCACGGTTGGACCCACGGCAATATTGGCATCGAGATTTAAAGTCCCATCGTAGAATTGATAGCTGGTGCCAATGTTCTGCTGGGCGTCCAGGCCTTCGATCTGATCTCCATTCCACACCTTCTCTTTACAAAAGGATGATTTACAGACCGGATAAGGATCCGTCACCGTAAACTCCGCAACCTGTGCGGCGCTATAAGGACCAGCAATGGTGCCCTGTTGGCAATCACCCGAGGTGCAAGCCTGGGCTAACGAGGGGACAGCAAAAAAAAGGACAGCCAAAGTCCAATTAGGCAAACCATTCATCTTAAGTTTTTCCCCAAAGCGTGACGACATCCTCTCACAAAGCAATCTTCATGCCGAACTATTTCAATAGTTACTATCTGTTGACAGTCACGACCGGGCAGCAACGGACACGAATGTGAAAGCTTTTTCACACACGAGGAAGAATACTGGTATCCGCAGGAGCGCGCTCGAAGTGGGGTTTCCTCTTGGACACGCCTCCAAATAGCCAGCATTTACCTTGGCTCAGCGACTTTGCAAGGCGGATCTAGTCCTCGACGAGGAACGATATGAACGGCAGTGGACGCGAGCGCCGGTCAGGGGTAGAATACGCGCCAGTTACGCTGTCTTCCGCTCCCCCTCCGATGCTGCGATCCTTTATTTTTTGGGAGGCTGCTCCTGGTTATGAACCGTAGAAAGCTCACTCGTGTGGGAGTTGGCGCCGTCATTGTACTCGCCTTCGTCTCGCCTCTTTCGGCGACTTGGAAGGAGAAAGTGCTCCACAGTTTCCAGGGCGGGTCCGAAGGACGGGTCGGTCCCCGCAGGTGGCGTGGTGTTTGACAAGCAAGGCAATCTCTACGGTGCCACTTCGGAGCGGAGGCATGGTCGGTGTTTCAACTCGCGCCGCCAGCGAAGAAGGGCGGCGCTTGGACCGAGAATGTTCTTTACGTCTTCCAGGGCAATACCCAAGGAGATGGTGCAATGCCAGAAGGCGGCTTGATAATTGACAGCGCGGGCAATCTCTATGGCACGACGGCGTACGGTGGGACGGGGAATTGCGTGCTGCTGGGGACCTCGGTGGGCTGTGGCACAGTGTATGAACTGTCGCCGCCCAAGCAAAAGGGTGGCCCATGGACGGAAACCGTGCTCTACAGCTTCCCCACTCCCAAGCAGGGATATTTCCCAGTGGGGCGATTTGGTATTCGACAGAGCGGACAATCTCTACGGCGCAACCCGCTTCGGCGGCGGATACGGCGATGACATGTGATCCGTACTACCAATATTGCGGCGCGGTGTTCGAGCTGAGTCCGCCGAAGACCAAGGGCGGCAAGTGGAGCGAGAAAGTGCTGCACGGCTTCAAGGGTGTCGCGCCGGGTGCGCAGTTCGGTGACGGAGCCAGCCCCAACGGCGGGTTAGTTCTCGACAGCAAGGGCGCGCTCTACGGCACGACCTACTTCGGTGGCAACAACGTGAAGGGAGAGTGCGAGGGTGGTGTCGGAGGCACGGGTTGCGGCATCGTATTCAAGCTCACACCACCAAGCCAGAAGGGCAGCAAGTGGACGGAGAGGGTACTTCACCAATTTGATGGCCAGGACGGATCCGAACTCAGCTGCAGGTGTTGTCTTCGATAGAGATGGCAATCTTTATGGCACGACTTTCTTTGGACCAGGGCCGTATGGGCTAGTCTTTGAGCTGAAGAAGCCTTCCGGAAACGTCGGCTCCTGGACGGAGACGGTACTGCACGCCTTCATCGACGGAAACGACGGTGCAAACCCGACGGGAGGTCTCGTTTTCGACGTCCACGGCGATTTGTACGGCACGGCATATCGCGGATCTGGTGCGTCTCAGTATGGCGATGTGTTCCGATCTAGTGCAGCCAAGGAGCGGGGGAGGGATTTGGACGCTCAACGTTCTTTACGGATTCCATACCGCCCTCGGCCCTGCAGGGCCGCATGGCCCGTCTAGCCTTCGATGCCACTGGCAACCTCTATAGTACAAGCCAATATGGGGGGAACGGCACGGATTGTGGCTCCGGCGCTTGCGGGACAGTGTTCGAGGTCTGGCCGTAGCAAGCTGATAGTCGGTTGCGCCTAGACGGCCAAGGGATTTCAGAAGTTCTCTAGGAACTCTCGCGCCTATCCCACTTCTCGCACAGAACGCGAGAAATGGGGCACCCATAGTTTTTTGTTTTCTCCGGACAAGATCTGGAGGCTCCCCATGGCAGGACAACACGCACGGTCCTCTCCACTCCGCTCCCCCGGTTCTTGTCGTCACTGGACGGCTTATAAATGCCCCGCCCTGTCGCGAAGAACGCGAGAAGGGCAGGGCATCCGATCTTTCAAAAAAACTTGCTTGGGGGATCAGCGATATGCCGTCGAGCGTCTTAGAGTCTTTAGTCCACAAGCATTTTGGGGGCCTTGGAGGCTATCCTATTGAGTACCTTCCACCACTTGGAATGGTTTGTCGGGTGTTCTATAGTAACGTTGTTAATGGCGAAAGCTTTGACTTTCGACCGTGGGGAAGCTTCGCGCTGACATACTCAATTGTCCGTTGTTTTTTCGCAGCACGGTAAACTGAAACATGAAGTAAGAGCATCTGAGGCCATGTCAGCCTTGTTGCGCGATCTTTCGGTCGCACTGGTGAGGGAGAGTTCATGAAGCGAGTGTTGTGGTTCGTCGTGGTTGCTCTGCTGTGGTGTTGCCACGCGGTCGGGCAGGACAACGTTTCAGGTCAAGGGAAAGCGACGACGCCGGCCGTCGTCGACAGTGCTGCCCCTCCATCATCTTCCATGACGAACGCAAAAAATTCTCCCACGTTTTCGGATCGTTATCCACGATACAAAATGCGGCCGGGCGATGCCTTCGACATCACGTTTGAGTTCACTCCTGAGTTCAATCAAAGCCTCACCGTGCTGCCCGATGGTTTTGTTTCGCTGCGCGAGGCGGGCGAGATCTACGCCAGCGGGTTAACGGTTCCTGAACTGACAGAGAAAATCCGAACCGCATACGGTAAAGTTCTTTCCAATCCCCGCATATCCATTTTGCTGAAAGATTTTGAGAAGCCATATTTCATAGCCGATGGACAGGTCACCCATCCCGGCAAGTATGATCTCCATGGCGACACCACGGTGATTCAAGCGGTGGCGATCGCTGGAGGTTTCGAGAATACGGCGAAACATTCCCAAGTGGTGCTGTACCGGCGCGTCAACGACCAGTGGATCGAAGCGAAGTTGCTGAATGTCAAGAAAATGGAAAATACCCGAAACTTGACGGAGGACCTGCACTTGAAGCCGGGGGATATGATTTATGTTCCCAAGAGCACGATCTCGAAGATCCAGCAGTTCATCCCCTCCTATGGGTTCAACATGGCCCCCCCGATATTTTAGCCGGATTTCCGAAGGAGTTAGTGACAGATGGAAGGACAAGAATTAGTCGTTCGTCGCGCCCCCACCGCACTTTCGTGGACGTTGCGCGATGTTGTAGCTATGGGTTTCCGGCGCCGCCACGCAGCGGTGTTGTGTTTTTTCGGGGTTTTGGCGGGCACAATCGCGTGGGTTCTGCTCACGCCGGAATATCGTGCGGAGACAAAAATTCTGGTCAGACGGCAGCGCGTCGACGCCGTAGTTACTGCTGACCAGAACCAGCCCATGGCGATTAATACGTCGATGGCTGAAGAAGAAATGAACTCGGAAGTGGAACTGATCAAGAGCGACGACGTGCTGCGCAAGGTTGTGACTCAGTGCGGGCTTGCTAACTCCAAGAGTGGGGGGCTGCTGCATCGGCACCGGACGCCGCAGCAACTGGCGGATATGGCGTTGGTGTCTCTGCGCTCCCAGTTGATGGTCGAAGCGCTGCCCAAGACCAACATTATTCGTATCACGTATTCTTCGTCAGAGCCTGCGCGTGCCGCGCAAGTGCTGGATAGTCTGAATACGGTGTACCTCCAAACCAACCGCGACATGCACCGATCAGCAGGACAATTGGAGTTTTTTGATCAGCAGGCGAAAACTGCCGGCGAGCAATTGCAGACGGCCGAAGAACGACTGAAGGAATTCCCGAAAGTAGATGGCACGGCCAATCCAGCGTTGGCGCGGGATTACACGCTGCAAAAATTGAATGAGTTCAATTACAACCTCGGTCAGATCAAGCAATCGATTGCGGAAGGTCAGAGCCGCATTGCATCGCTCGAGCAACTTGCGAAGACTACGCCCCCGCGATTGACCACGCAGATGCGGGAAGCCGATGCTGGCCCAGCGCTGCAGCTAATGAAATCCACTCTGTTGACCTTGCAGTTGAAGCGCAGCGACATGGCGTCCAAGTACCAGGCGGACTATCCTCCGCTGAAAGAATTAGACAAAGAGATCGCGTCGACCGAGGCCGCCATTGGAGCTGAGAAGCCTTTGGGTGACGTCACTACGGACCAGAATCCAGCGTACGTGTGGATCCAGGGAGAATTGGCGAAAGCCAAAGCCGATCTTCACGGGTATCAAGCCAAGGCCACCGAGACCGAGGCCATCATCCGCCAGACTATGGAGAATGCCCGCAAATTGAATGCCGACAGCATCGAGCAGCAAGATCTGGCGCGCACGGCGAAAACTGCTGAGGACAATTACATCTTGTACTCTAAAAAGCGCGAGGAGGCTCGCATCAGCGACGCTTTGGACCAGAACAAGATCGTCAACTTAGCGGTCGCGGAAAAGCCGTCGGTTCCGAGCTTCCCGGTGCAATCGCCAATGATGCTGGGTCTGTTTGGGACCATGCTGGCGTTTGTCGCCACGGCGGGCGTGGTCTTCACTCTGGAATATCTCGACCCATCCTTCCGCACACCAAGCGAGGTGCGGGCGGTGTTAAACGTGCCGTTGCTGGCCGCCGTTCCCGACCAGAACAGCGGCGTGTTTGTGCTTACGCCAGACAGCGGATCTGGAGCTGGAGACGCCCAAGGTGGCCCATTCCAGAAGGGAGAAGCTGAGCCCAACGCTGGGCCGGCTTGACGAGAGTTCTGCAGACTGCAAAATTCCAGTTGAAGCGTGCAATGTTTAAGCTAGTAATTAGCTGAGCAAGTTTCCCCTCGTGTATGCGGATCTGAGATCTGTTTACGGGAGAGTCATGGCAGATATGATGATGATCAGAAGGTTCCGGGCTAATCTGGCAAACTCTCGCGTGCGTCGTCCGGTTATTTGGGTTCGTCATCGAGGACTGCATGCGAGTGATGTTTTCCTGGCTTCCTATCCACGCTCCGGCAATACCTGGTTACGGTTCGTGCTAGGCGAGGCGCTGGCGGGAAAGGCGATTGACTTCGACAACGTGGATGACGTCATTCCCGAATTGAAATGGCACCGCCGTGGAGCGCCACTTTTTGCCGATGGCGGGCGTTTGATCAAGACCCACGAACCATGGCGCAAGGAATATAGGAAAGCCATCTATATTGTTCGTGATGTGCGTGACGTTGCGCTCTCTCATCATGCCCGTGGCACACAATTAGGGATTGCCGACCCGGACATGGATGCGTTTCTCCTCGAATTCGTGAAAGGCACGTCTCACACTTACGGCTCATGGAGCGGGCATATTCGTTCCTGGCTGAACAGCCCGCTGGCGCAAAGCGGGAATCTCCTGGTAATCAAGTTCGAGGATTTGCGGCGCGATCCTGAGGAAGCCTTGACCCGGATGGTGCAATTCGTGAGCATGCCGGCGGGCGCGGAGCAGATTCGGGCAGCACTAGCCAACAACTCCGTCGAAAAGATGCGGGCCAAGGAAGTGAAGTCGCGGAAGTTGTATCAGAGCACAACCGAGTCCGGGCGGTTCGTGCGCAAGGGAGCAGTGCAAGGTTGGAGAACTGTGTTGACCCCTGCTCAAATGAAATTCTTCGAGCAATACGCGGGCGCAGAGCTGGCGCAGATGGGATATCCCAGCGCGTCCGAAGTAAACGGCGACGCGGCGCAAGCGCGCCTGCAGCCGGTCGGCCGCTGAGGCGTGTAGAGACCGCAGGAACAAAGCGCGTCAAGAGACAAAGGCAACCACTTCGGCACCACCGCCAACGGCGGCACCTACAACTCCGGCGTGGCCTTCGAGATCATCCCTTAAGCAAGGAGCTGCCCTTCTCTCGACGAGCCAGCGAGACGGTATCAGATGAGACCTACGCAGGAGACCGGAAGAATCGTGCAGGCATCTCTGGCGGGTTTGCGACGCGCGCGGGGAATGAACTCTGGGAAGCCTTCAACTTGCGCCGAAGGAGTTCAGCATAGCCCAACATCGCTAAGAACGTGAGCGCCGGATGCCATGCCAGCTCATCGTTAAAGAATGAATGCAGCGACAACAACGTCAGGACTCCGGTACACTCCACGGCAAGAGCCCGTTCTAGCTTACTCAATCGCAGTGTGAACAAGCCGCGGAGCAAGTACCAGAAGCTTCCAATGAGCGCTCCCAGCAGGGCGAAAACTCCCCAGAAGCTGGTACCCACGAGCGTCCCCACCCAATCGCTATGGATGGACCCGGTATCGAGCCGGCCGATTCTTTCCAGCACACCAAATCTGCCGCCAGCGTATGCCCCGAGCCCGGTCAAGGGGTGGTGGCTAAGCTGCTCCCAGGCATAGGACCAAAAATCCGTTCGGGTGGTTAGTCCAAGAAGATCCTCGTTATCCTGGCCGCGCCGCAAGTAGGTAGCGACGACGGTGCCGACTGGAGTCATCACCAGCAAAGTAGTTATACCGGAGGTTAGAACGAAGAGAATCCATTTCCTCTTGGCCAGAACCAGGACTACCGCAAGCCCAAGGACAAATCCACCCATGGCGTTGCGAGTTTGCGAGACGTACATGGAAGCTACGCCGAAAATGACCACTGCCCAGTACCAGGCTCGACTGCGTCCCTTGGGATCAAGCATTAGCAAGCGGCTAATGCCCACCAATGTGAGGATAGCTCCGGTGGTTCCGACGCCGTTGGCGCCGACCATTGGATAGCTGCCCGACAGCCGCCCCATTTCATCAAAGCCATCGGCGGGAGAAATTATGCCTCCCACCCACGCCGAGCCCGTTTCCAAAGCGTACAAAATATAGGTAAAGTTCAGCACCTTCACATAATCTTCGGCGGTCGTAGTGGATTCAATAATAAGCGCCGCCGCAACGATATCGAGCGAGTACTCGGCCGTCTTGAAGACAGTGAAGAGGGGTACGATCGACCAGGTGGTAGATACCAGGCAGATCAGGCAATACAAGCCCATGAATCCAGAGAGTCCCGTATAAAGATATTTCAACGAACTCTTGCCCGAACCGACCCTCCAGACAAGAACCATAGCGACCAGCAATTCCGACCCCAGCCGCATCGCAACCCATTTGTTGCTTGCCAGTGGGGAATTCATCATCTCGTGGACATTGCCCACTTCAAAAGTCATGGCGCTGATAAAGAGCAGCAACCATAACCATTGCCGCCAATCGAAACTCCGTGCCACCGAACGTATGCCAGTGAAAAGCTCAGGGAGAGCCCCTACGGCGATAACGAGCGCGAGAGGCACGCCCACTGCCAGTGCAGCGGCGCGTGCAAACCCGAAGCGTTCGAGCAACTGGAAGGAAACCGTGCTCAGGAACCATCCAATCAGAGCGAAACCGGCGAAGGCTGCGGCTGAACGCATCGCCACAGAACCTTGCCACAGACTCCGATTTTTGATGGTTACGCTCATCGGATTAGTAACTCCCGTGCCTTATGCGTGACAGGCGACTCGGAAAGCTTGTTCCTCAAAGGTACTTGTAGATCGCCTCGGGAATTGGAAAAGTCCTCTGGTTCAGAACTGCGCCGAGCACGGAGACTTTGGTGACCTCGAGTTCCTGCAGAGCCTTCAGGGCAGTTTCACGGCGCGAGGAGTTGGCTCGGAGGACCAGAACGATGCCGTCAGCTAACCGTCCCAAGACGAAGCCATCGTTGCAAGTGTTCAGCGAACCCACGTCGAAAAGTACATAGTCAAAATGCGAATACAGCTCGGTTACGCGGGAACGCATAGCTTCGGATGCGAGCAAAGCGTGCTGGCCTTCCCGAATTGAGCCGGAGCTCAAAAGATGCAGGTTCGAGGGAGACAGTCGCTGCACGTACTGACGAATCGGCCCGGAGCCTACCAGCGCGTCCGTGAGGCCCTGATGGGAGGTGGTGTTGAATCGTTCGTGCAGACTGGGATCACGCAGATTGCAATCGACCAGGCATACGGATCCACGCACCTGTAGCGCCAACAGCTCTGCTGCGTGGGAACAAATCCAGCTGCAGCCGGTGCCGGATTCAGTCCCAGCAAAAACCACACGGCGCGGGGCTTCGGTTTCCGACGCGAAGAATAGGTTGCGTACCAACTTGATAACCTCTTCGCGCGCATCACCCTGGGCAGCGAAAGTTGTGGTAGGGATGAGAGACTGGACGACTGGCTCTTCGGGGAACGCAGCTGATGGTTTCTCTGGTTCCTCCAGAATCTCCTGCACTCTGCCCAGTTGGCGAAAGAGTTCGAAGTTTCTGCTCAAAAGTGATCCCTCCCAGTACCTTTAGCGAACGCGCTCATTGATGGCTGAATCTCATTGGGTCTGACGTGAAATAAGTGACGTTGTTTCACGGGTTTAAGGTCCGGAAATTTCAAGCTTCGGTCCGCTAGCCGCATGCGAACTCCCGCCATAGGCCGCTACACCATCTCCGATCGAACGCTCCGTGGCAAAAGCCCCAGATGCCTTGGTTTCGGGGCGGCGGCTACTTACTCCGCGGGGGACGATCCAGGGCACAGCCGGGAGTTAGACAGCTGTTAGACGGAGTATAGGGGGTCCTGCAAAAAGCTACAAGGGACCGAAAGCACAGAAGGAGAAAGTCTCTATACGCCGTAACAGGCGCTCCAGCGGGGCGCTTCGCGGTTGGGACTCAAACGACTCAAACAAAGACCAGAGTTGTTGGTGAGGAACGGGCCAGGTCTTTATCGCTTTATCCCTGCCAGGTCTCTATCGCGGCACCTGTGCAGGGGACGGCAGAGCGGCTGCGGTCAAAGCTAAGGGGTTACCTCGAAGACGACGCCCTCGCCCTGCGTGCCGCCGGCCTCAGTAGTACCAAGCAGAGTCCCCGCTGAGGTCACTAGCAGAGAGGCAGTGGGGCGGTAACCATCTTTGTCGTTGCCGAAGACGTGGAGGATGTTGTATTCCCATTTGCCGCCCGCGGCTGGCTTCAGGGCGAAGACCGTCCCACATTGGCCGGCGCAAGAACTGGAATTACCGCCTTGCATGGTTGTGCCAAAGAGATTGCCTTTGGCGTCAATCGCCAGGCTAGCAGCGGGATTTGCCGCCGGAATACTCCAAAACTGGTGCAGCACTTTTTCCTTCCAGAAGTCACCCCGGTCGCGAGTGAGTTCGAAAACAACGCCATAGTTAGCTTTGCCACCTTGAAATGTTGTTCCGTAGAGATTGTGGGCCGCATCGAAGACCAGCCCACCGTAAGGAACTGCCCCATCGTCCCCGCTGAAGCTATGAAGTACAGTTTCCTTCCACTGACCCGAACCGGGGGCGACCTTGAACACCGTGCCGTTCCCGGAAGCTCCGCCCTCGATGGTCGTGCCATACAGAGCGCCCGCTGCATCTATCGTAAGACCTGCGTAGGGCACCGATCCGTCGTCGCCCCCAGTAAACGGATAAAGCACACTCTGGCTCCAGCCGCGAGCTCCCGGCGTCAGTGCGAATACCGTTCCACACCCTGAAGGACAGTTGCCGCCCGTTACACCGCCTTGTGATGTGGTGCCATAAAGCGTCCCTGACCTGCTGAGAATGAGGCTGCCATACGGTTGACGTCCGTCAGTCCCGCCGTGAAAGCTGTAAAGCACGCTCTCAGTCCACCCAGTGTCGGACGGAGTTAATTCGAAGACCGTGCCGCAACCGCCAGGGCAGCTTCCGCCACCTCCGGCAGTGGTCACACCATAGAGTCGTCCGGCACCGTCAAAAATCAGATTGGCAGCAGGACGGCCACCGTCTTGGCCCCCAGTGAAGCCGTAAAGGACAGTTTCGTTCCACCCGGAAGAATTCGCCACAAGTTCGAAAATTGTACCTTGATTGTAAGGACCACCCAGTTCCGAAGTGCCATAAAGGTTGCCAGACTTGTCCGCGATCAGACCTGCATGGGGACGGCTGGGCCCTCCACTTCCAGAAAAGTTGTAGGCAACTTGATCGCCGCCATCAAGTCCATGGGAACATCCTACGGTTAAACTGCCTTGGCTGTCATGGTTCCCCTGCTGCCATGTGGACCAATCCTCGCTGAGGTAATCACCCTCACTGTCTCCATCGGCAAACCAACTGGAAGTCGAATCCGCAACATGATACTGGTTGGACTGGTACCGGTTACCGCGAGAGTTTAGCGATCCCCCCACGCGCCAGGCTTTTCCAATCGACTGTTCCCCAGAGCATTCATAAATGGCATTACCCACGACTTGGTTGTCTTCGATAACCCCGCTGGTGTCGGTGTCGTAATGCGCGTGCAAGCACTGGTTATCCTGCATATTGCCATGGCCCGTCATGAGCGTCAGATGAATGGCAAAGCCGGGATAGTTTCCGTAAATCTGGTTGGAGCTGAAAGTGCCATAGTTCGAATCGCTGACTTCCACCCCCCCGCCCGTCAGATTGGGATTCTTGATCGGGAACCCATTGCCGTATATCTTGTTCCCGCTAAATGACACCTGGCAGCTGATCTCGTGAAAGTAGCCGAAGCGCTCGTTGCCATTGAGCGTGGAATTGGTGATCTGGGTATATTGCGATCCTCCGTCAGACCATAATCCGTCGCCGATATTGTCGTGACTCCACACATTATCGATGGTGACCGCAGGCTGCGATGGAGTCCCGATGTCGTGGTAAATGTGAAAGGCGCCGCCATCCTTGTAGCCTCTGCACACCCCGCTACCGGTGGCGTAATCGGTGAGCCGAAAGTTGGCGATGTTGTTCCAGGACATTTCGCTGTTGGTGATCTTCAAGTTGGTCGACTCGCCAGCCCCCATCGCGGTCATACCGTTGTTCGTCAACAGGCTATTGTCGATGGTGGCCGGCTGGGTTTGCGTACCCACCACGGTAAGGCCGCTCTGGTGAATGAAGCGCACCGTCATGTCCCTAAGGGTCCATCCCAAGCTACCGTAAACTCCTAGATGCATGCCTTTTTCAATGAACAGGTTTTGCAAGGTCACGTTGCTCTGTCCGACGCCGTACAGCAGAAAATCGCCTTTGGGGTTGTTCATGCTGATGGCTAGATCCACGGTCGCCGTGTTGGGGTCCTGATTGTTGGGCAAACTCACATAAATGCGCTGGTTGGCGTAATCGAAGAAGAAGCGGCCGGCTTCCCCAGCAGTGACTGCCTGCCCTTGCGTGGTAACTGGTTGGGTGGGATCCACTTCAGTTTCACTCAAGACCCGCATGATCCGTTGGTCGTTATTGGTGCCGGTCCGAAAGAACAGGTCATCGAGATAGGTAGTGACCCAGTAACAAATATTCCCCCCATTGGCGTTGTACTGCATCTGCTGGTGGGGTTGGATGTGAGCATAAGGGCCGTCATAGTAGTAGACGCCTTGCGTTGAAGTGGGCTGCCACGGACTCAACACCACGGCGCCGCTGATGCGGGAGTTGGAGGTAGTGCCGATGAGCGATTGTCCGCTCCGGAGTTGAATGGTCGAGCTGATGCGGTGCTCCCCTTCGATGCAGAAAGTCTGCCCCTTCTGGCCATTGTTAATAATGCTGACAATATCATCGGTGGCAGAAATAATAGTCCCTTGACAAGGAACATTAGGCTTTCCGGCACCGGTTGCGAAGGCTTTGGGTAAGAGGAAGGAGATGAAGACCAAAAGGGCAAGCCATTTCGGGGGAAAATTCATTTTGCACGAACTCCTTTGCACAACCAATGCGTCTCATTGCTACAGGACGACGTAGCTTTCCAGTGCGAGCAGAGCGGAACAGCGATCCGC
Organism: uncultured Acidobacteriota bacterium; assembly: GCA_963770465.1. Lineage (GTDB taxonomy): Bacteria > Acidobacteriota > Terriglobia > Terriglobales > Acidobacteriaceae > JABDBE01. The sequence continues at coordinate 46,896 of CAVYQB010000034.1, read as the reverse complement.
CCGTTTGAAATTGCGCAAGCGAGGGATAGGTTTCTTGCGAAGCCATTCCTGGATACTGTTCTCGCTTGAGCTGACGACCCGTTTCTGCTTGCAGAGTAAGCTGGAGGTTTCGGGCGGGCAAATAACCGAAGTCACTGGTCAAGCGGGGCAAGCGGAAGTTCCCAAATGCGGAAACCGTGCACGTCCTTTGGTTCAACACGCCGGGTTTAATCTGATCAGCTTCAAACTGTCAGCTTTCAAAAATTCATTCTGCGAGGGCTTGACGCGCGGGACAGTTGGGCTCCGGTAGCTGATTCTCCCTGCGAACTGTCGAAAGTTGGGGGTGTTATAATCGGCGGCAAAGTTTTGAGACGAGGAGATCTGATGCGCATTCACCTGCGGACTTTAAAAGGCCTGCGTGTGCTGGGTTCCATTGTGGCTCTTATCGGCATCAGCGGTGCGCTATTTTGCTTTACAGGGAACACACCAGTGAACGCAGCTACGCCTCACGTCGAGCCGCTTCGGTCCTACGCTGATAAGATGCACTTTTGGTTCGGCACTACAATTCAGGGCCTCTTCCTGGGTAATCCCAAATACATGCAGCTTCTGACCACGCACTTCAACTCCGGCGTCTCCACGGTATTCCTTCATCAGACCCAGCCCGCGCCGGAAGGCTATGACCTTCACATCATTGATAAGCAATCCGAATTTGCACGGAAATACGATATGAAGCTGTTTGGCGCGGCCCTTATCTATCGTCCTTCCATCGGTCCAGAATGGTTCTCTTCCAGTTGCAAAACATGGTCCAAACAAAAGATGGACAGTTTTCTCAAGGACCGTATCTACACCCTCATGCGCCGCGGTGGCGACACATTTTACGGATGGGAGGTAGTGAACGAACCGCTGGTGGGAAGCCACAATGGCTGTTGGTCCAAAGTTCTCGGCGACCCCGATTACATCACCACAGCGTTTCGTTATGCGCGTGAGGCTAATCCTAATGCTCAGCTATTGCTGAATGAAAGCTTTGGACATGACGGGGTCGACAAACCTTATGCCAACCAGTTTTTCGAACTCGTCCGCAGGCTAAAGTCTGACAAAGCTCCTATTGATGTCGTAGGCATCGAGATGCATCTCCGGCCCGACCACCTCCGCCCAACCTACGTCGACGAATTCAAATGGTTTCTGGGCGAAGCGCGTAACCTCGGAGTGCAGGTGCAAGTGACGGAAATGGATGTAATGCTGCCATCGGGCTCGGGACCCGATATGCTGCAGAAGCAAAAAGATATTTACTACAACATTCTGCATACCTGCTTGAAGGACTCGAATTGCACCGGGTTTACCATGTGGGGCACGGCCGACAGCATCAGAGCTAAGGTGACGGACGACAAGCCCTGGATCTTCGACGAGAATCTTGAACCTAAGCCAGCGTACGAGGGCATTTTGCAGGCCTTGAAAGAGGGCCGCTAATTGAGTGCTGGATCTGCCCCAGTCTCCGCTCGACCGATCCACGTTGGTGTGCTCATAGTTTTCGCGTTGGTTCTGCGATGCTCGAGCGTTTCCGCGCCCTATTTTGCAGATTCCTTCCGGCACGTGAATGCCATCGCCAGCGGTTCCCTCATACTTCAGCCGCCAGGATATTTTCTGTTTAACTTTACTGGCTTAATTACCTCCAAATTGCTGCACCTCAGTATTGTTCATGCACTCGACGTGATTAACATTTTTTTTGGTGTCAGTGGCGCGGTTGTCTTTTACCTTCTGTGCGGTCTCCTGTTTGATGTTCAACATGCTTTTCTACTCTCGCTCGTGTACGCATGTTCGCCGCTGTCTTGGTTCGCGTCCGATATTCAATGCACCTATGCGTCGATGACTTTCTTCGCGCCCGTGCTTTTATTCCTCATAAAAGGGAAAAATAAGTTTGTACTCGGCTGTTTCGTATGGGGAATCATGACCGGCTTTCGTCCATCCGATGGCTGCTTTGTTCTGCCCTGGATGCTGTATGAGGCACTCGAGTTAACCTGGTCGACTCGGTTGAAAGGCGCAACTGTTGGCAGCGGCAAGTTTCCTTTTGTGGTGGATACCGACTGCGCAGCGCTTCGGTGGAGGGATCCTAGCGCCCGTGACCCATTCCACAGGGCAGGCATCAAGGGTGGCTAAGGGTCTTCTGGCTGGCCATCCTTCGTTCTATTCCCTGGTGAACTTCGTGCGCGGATGTACCGGGATGACCATCGCCTGGGGGATTCTGACTCCGTTCGTGGTGATAGGAATTCTGTGGTTGTGGCGAGATGGATGGGTGCGGAGTCTGACCGTTTGGATGGCTCCGGGCATTGCCTTCTTCTTGCTCTACTACGTGTCTGACGCAACCTATTTTGCTTACTGCGTAGCTCCAGGACTTCTAGTTGTGGGCTTCTTCTTTGTGCAATTAGGAAGGAAGAGGCTGCAAACAGTCGCCTACTCGCTGGCTGTTGCTTGCTCTCTGCTTTTTATGTTTGGGGCGCGTCCCGTCGCGCCGAAAAGCACATCTCGGGCGCTGGTTGACGCCTACTTTGTCAGCTTTTCCGCGTGGGCCCTCAGGCACCAATATGGACCTACGTTACAAGAGTTAATGGGGGACCATTCGGGGGAATCGGCCAAGACCGATCAACGCGGCGGGCAATTTCCAATTTCCGAAGGCAGCCCCCTTCACACTGCCTCAGTATTGGCCATCCCCTAATCGGATTCGGACAGGCAGGCTGAAATCTATAGCGGCTGGGAAACCACCCGGGGTTGGCGGTACTTGCCGCTGATCGCGTTCCATCGAATCTGGAAGAGTTCCGCAAACATGCGCAGGCCGTCGCGCAGTGGATTGATCCGGGTTCCTTCCGCGTGCGCCCACTCAACCGGCACTTCCGCGATACGCAGACCGGCCCTTTTGGCCAGATAAAGCAGCTCCGGGTCGAATCCCCAACGTTCAATCTTTAGTTGAGTGAACACCAACTGCGCGGCCGAGCGGCGAAAAACCTTGAATCCGCACTGGGTATCTTTAAAGTTCAAGCCCAATACGAGCCGCAATGCCAGATTAAACATGCGTCCCAGAAGTTGGCGGTGAAGCGGTTGCGGTATGACCTGCAATTCCTTCTGCACCCAGCGCGAGCCAATGGCAATGTCCGCTCCGCCTTGCAGGGCGGCGAGCAGCTTGTCAAGTTCCTGGATGGGCGACGACAGATCAGCATCGCTGAACAACAAGACATCGCCACTGGCATGCAATATTCCGTTGCGCACGCTGAATCCCTTGCCGCGATTGCCGGGATTCTCTATCAGGCGCAGCGAAGGATGCCGCAGTGCATACTGACGAACGATCTCGGCAGTGGCGTCGCTGGATCCGTCGTTCACGACTATGACTTCCATCGTCCAGTCGCGCTGGCCGGCATAATGCAGGATCTGATCGAGGGACGCGGCAATCCGCGCCGCCTCGTTGTAAGCCGGCAGGACGATGCTGAAGTTTAGCGGCTCCAAGTCGTGTTCTCCGATCTTAACCGCCAGGCCCGCGCCATGGGCTCGCAACCGGCTGTCATTGGGTTTGGTTGCCCCTTTGAATAACGAACGAATAAGAGAGTATGGCAAATCTGCTGGCGCAAGGTCTCGGCCGGTAGGGGGCTAATGAGCCGAGCAAATGTGCTTGCCTGATCATCGAGAGGGTCCAACGCACACTAAGCTGCGTCTCCCGTCTCCAGCCGGTCGATCATAGAGCAGGCCTGGAGAACCTGGCAAGAGGAGGAAAGTCTCCTGGAAGTATGCCTTTTAGTCCTCATGTGTAAGGCCTCGTCACAGGACTTTCCGGCGAGTATGCAGAATCGAACCGAGCTCGCTTTCGAAACCTCACGCCGTGTCACTGCCGATTTCGTTGACTTCTGAACTCCTACTGAACCTGAATAGGTGTTGTGACGGGTTTAAGCACATTGGCCTCGTCACTGATGGTCACATTCAGATTTTCAACATTCGGGTCCATGAACCAAATTGATCCCCCTCCCTCAAAGTGAGGGGTAAAATCTCCCCGCGGAATTTCTATTCCGGCCTTACAGCCAGGGTTAATCGGAGTAAAACTTACGGGAGTGGTACAGTTTGAATCCTGATAAAACTTTCCCGAACCCGTTCCAGAAGCCGTTAGATAGGTTGGGCTGAGGACGTCGGAGGGACTGCCATTTGAGTCCACGCTGTGAATTTCAAATTCCGCACAGGATCCCGCCTTAATCGTCGTTTTATTCCCGAAGAATTGCAGTGCGGACGGCGAGCCGACTTGTAGAAAAAATGTTGCCGTTCTCGTCATGCTCTGACCATCTGTTGCTGTCACCTCGATAGGATAAAAACCATTGGGCGTTGCAGAGGTCGTGGTCAGCGTCAAAGTGCTGCGTTAGAGGCGCCAGCGGATCACTGGGAGAGAGTGACGCGCTTGCGGGACTGATCGTTCCCGTAACCCCGCTGATGGCGGATCCTCCCTCTTGAGTAGTATCAAAACTTAGTGAAACATTTCCCGTGAAGCCCACGGAGACGAGATTAATAGGAACCTGTATAGCTGGCCCTCCAGCTTCTGGGACGACCGCAGCGGCTCCTCCACGGGGTCCGAGCAGGAGCCAGAAATCGGCAATGTCCGGTTGGGGAAGCGCGCATTGCTGAGGCGCTGAACCTCCCGGTACAAACTGCGAATTTGTATCCTGGCCCACCCCTTGCGGCGGCGGGCTTTGCCAGGTGGAGAGAGGAACGGTGCCGCCCAGGATCCCGGCCGTAAAAAAGGGGTAGGACGAACTTGTGGCGGCCGTGTCCCCCCAAGTATTGGACTGTGACGAAAATGTGCTTCCAAACGTCTGCCACATATTGGCAATAGGAACGCTACAGGATGGGTCGTTCTTATAAGGGATGCTAAACCCCACTTCGCCCGCAGTTCCAATAAAGTTATTGTTGCTCTCAGTGAGATTTTGATTAAACCGAACAAGAGGAACCGTGGGTTGCTCCCAATTCGTGCCCGCCCGTCCTCCGCCGAGAACGGCAACCTGCAGCGCACCCCCGTTATACGCTGTATTCCCAGTCAGGGTTACAGAAGAGGAATCATTGATCGTGATATTTCCTGACTTTCCTAGTGCCGTGGGGCTATTACTACAAAATGTGCTGTTTTGCACAAGGATGGGGCCTTCACTGGCTTCAATCGCGAGCCCTTCGAGGTTGTTGCCGCTCGATTGCATGCCTGTGATTTGATCGCTGGCATTGTCCGTATCAAAATGCACGCCACTGCTTTCGTTATAGTAGGAACTATAGCCATTGAAATTGCTGTTGTGGTAAAGGAAAAAATAGGAACCGTCGAAGCCGACTTCATAATAAGCTCCCAGCGCTCCACGCCAGCCGTTATAAGAACTTTGGTCGTTCTGATAGAGAACGTATTTTACTTTGTTGCCCGCAAATCCGATCGCTCCGTTGTGATTGGCTATACTATTTTGAACCGTCACATTCTCGCTAGCACCACTGCCCCCAAAAACGCCAAATCCTAACGAGCTGTTCCAAAGAAACTGGTCGGAGTCGATTAAGATATTTGTCCCATCGGTGACGCGAGGGCCCGCACAGCTATTGTCATATTCAAATGTCAGACCACGGATGACAAAGTTATTGATGCCGTTTGCACCCAAAAGAGGACTGCGCGCTGCGGTGGCAACTTCAACATCGGCCTCAGCCATGTTTGTTCCCGCCGGTGGCCAAATATAAATTTGATTGCTTCCCCCAGCGTCGGCCCAAAAGGTGCTCGGCTGCAATTCATTTGAGAAGATCACTTGATTAAGTCTGAATCCGTTGACAAAAACCATTTCTCTTCGCGAAAAGATGGGCGGAACTGGAGGAAACCCCGATGGCACGGGGCAGGCAGGAAAAATATAACTGGACGTGGCGGAGTTTGTGTAAACGGAAGGTCCATACGATGATACTGCCCACGTGTTTCCCGGAAGCGAGTCTGCTGCGGAAACGAAAACTGTCCCTGAGGTCGTGGCCTGGAGAGTGAAAGGCAAGGATGTTTGAGGAGCCTGAAATGTAAGCTGCTCTCTATAAATGCCGGGATTCACATTGATTTGCGTTCCTACACCCTTTTGGTTATTCGCGCCTGCAGTAAGCAGCGCCTTATTAATTGTCTGGAAAGGCGAGCCCTTGGAGCCGTCATTGTTGTCGTTCCCCGCCGTCCCATCGACATAGACAAAAACCGTCTCCAAATTTTCGTTCACAGTAGCTCCGACGGTAGGCGGCGGCGGTGGTGGAGGTGGACCGGTATTTGCGCTGCTGGAGCCGCCTCCACAGCCTTGGCTCAAGAAAATGATGCTCACCAAAGAGCACGCAATAAGAAAGTTGTATTTCAATCTGGTCTTGCACATTCGATTCACCTACGTTTACTGAAGCTGTTGCGATGAGAGTTCTCGGTGGTTTTTAGATTCAACGGGGCGTGACGGATTGTTTGCATCCCGCAGATCCGCCCGCGCTGCGGGCGAGCATCACCAGTCTTCAAGGTTTGGTTGTCCAGTTTTGGTATCCATTTTATTTTACAGATTCTGGTTCTTGTCTCCCAGTTGCTTCTTAAGTTTTTGCGTTCGCCGTGCTCAGTATGTCGATGGGCATCAACGTAACCCTGCTCATTGCTGCGGTCTGCTATCTCCTGTTGATTCCAACGAGCTTCGCTTTGTTGAAGATGGGAAGGCGAAGAGTCGAAGTAGCAATGCCCTTGCGCTCGGATTCAGGATTAAAAACCCCTGCTTGACTATTTTTGACATTTTGTTGGCGCAGTAGTCGTTCCCTAGCCGTGTATAAAACCGCAGACAAAAACCCATCGCGGGTTGCGGTGGAAGGAAGCCATTTTGTCAATAGAGTCTTCCGACCTGTATGCTTTCGGTCCCTTGTGGCGTTTTAGAATAATCTCATATACTTTCGTTGCTGATGCCACTGTAAAACCGGGCTACACGCTGCGCCCCCCACAGTGAATAGCCATTCCATCACGTACGCGGAACTTCGAGTCACTGAGTTTGTTTGTACGAGGCATTACTGCCAGGGTCACATGGATGTGACTCAGGGGGCGAAGCTGCAAGTGTACGATCCCAATTGTCCGTCATGGGAGCGGGCGCAATGTGTGCGTTATCAGTGCACACGAGCGATTCTCAGGCGCCCGGCGGTCCGAAACTCGGTCATCCTTGCGAACTGCCACCTCGGCTCGACCGGCCTGTTTTGCCAGTAGGCTCGCCCTGAGCTCTGGTTGTTAAGTGCCGAAAAAGTAACAGGGCGCATGAGAATCCTGCTCGTACACAATACCTATCAGTATCGCGGAGGAGAGGACGTTGTATTTGAGCAGGAGAAGCGTCTGCTGCAGTCCGCTGGGCATGAGGTGCTGGAATATGTGCGCCACAACCACGAGATTGAGCAGTACTCCGTCGTGCGTAAGCTTTCAATGTTCGGCCGCACTGTGTGGGCGTCGGATTCTCGTCAACAATTCCAACAACTGCTAGAGGCGAAGCGCCCGGACATCGTTCATGTGCACAATACCTTTCCTCTTATTTCACCGTCGATTTACTGGGCATGTCGGAAGCAACAGGTTCCAGTCGTTCAAACACTTCACAACTATCGATTATTTTGCGCCGGAGCGAACTTTTTTCGTGACGGGAAAGTGTGCGAAGACTGTGTCACCGGCAGTTTTTGGCAGGGTGTGGTGCATGGCTGCTATCGCGACTCGCGCCCGCAAACTGCTACCGTGGCCTTGATGTTGAGCGTCCATCATGCGGGCAAAACCTGGACCCGGATGGTGGATCGCTACATTGTGCTTACAGCCTTCGCTCGCGACCGGTTCGTCAACGCGGGATTGCCGGCGGAAAAGATTTCCATCAAACCAAATTGTGTCGACCCCGACCCGGCAAAGGGGAACGGCAACGCCGATGGAACATACGCCCTTTATGTCGGGCGGGTATCGCAAGAAAAGGGAGTGCCCACCTTGCTGCAAGCATGGCGGCAGGTCCCCAAAGGAATTCCATTGCGCGTGATCGGCGATGGGCCGGCGCGGGCGCAGCTCGAGAGCGAAGCAGGCGCCGCCGACCTCAGCGTTACTTTTCTAGGGCATCAGCCGCGCGAGCAAGTGATCGCGGCCATGCAGGGAGCACGCTTCGTAGTCTTTTCCAGCGAACTTTATGAGAACCTTCCGCTAACCATCATCGAAAGCTTTGCCTGCGGCGTTCCCGTCATAGCTTCGAGGCTGGGAGCGATGCAGGAAATCATAACGGACGGACTCACGGGGTTGCTTTTTTCACCCGGGAACGCAGAAGACCTGGCGCGTGTGGTCACGCGCGCGTGGAAACAGCCGGACTATATGCGTAGCCTTGGTCACCGCGCGCGCATTGAATATGAGACAAAATACACGGCGGCGGCTAATTATCAGCAGTTGATGGACATCTACCACGAGGTGATTCACAATCATGCCCAAGCGGCTGGGCTCTGTGTTGAGCTCGAGGAATTGTCTCCCACGAACTAGTCTCGTTCTCTTTTGGGCTTCACGAGGCCCACAAGACAGAAAGCTATTCTGATGCTAGAGCGCTTCGTAACCATTAGCGTCGACGATGGACATGAGACCGATTTCAAGGCCGCAGAACTGTTGAACAAGTATGGATTGCAGGCCACCTTCTATATCCCAGCACGCAACCCGGAGCGTCCGGTGATGAGCGAGGATCAGATGCGTGAACTGGCTACCAGCTTCGAAATCGGTGCTCACACTATGAATCATGTCCCGCTTAAGTCTCTGCCGGACTCTCAGGCGTGGGTAGAAATTGCAGACAGCAAGCGCTGGCTGGAGGACACATTAGGCAAGCCCGCAGTTTCATTTTGCTACCCACGTGGAAAGTTCAATCGCTCGACTCCTGGCTTGGTAAAGAAGGCAGGCTTCCTGGGTGCGCGCACTTGTCTTTATAACCTGAACGGGTTTCCCCGCAACCCGTTTCTTTGGGGACTGAGCACACACGCTTACTCGCACAGCCGGACGATTCAGCTTCGCCATGCCACCCTGGAAGCCAACTTCGCCGGCATGTTAAATTTTCTACGTACGCACAAGGGAGCCACTGACTGGCAACAACATTTCCTCTACGGGCTGGAACATGTTGAGCAACGAGGTGGCATTGCTCATTTGTATCTCCATGGCTGGGAGATCGATGAGCTCAAGCAGTGGGACCGTGTGGAGGCTATCTTTGCCGAGATTTCCAGTCGAAGCCGACTCGCGAAAGTGACCAACGGATTTCTCTTTGAGCTTTGGAGGATGAGAAACGAGCATGGACGGAGTTAACGCATTGGGTTCGTCTTCAAAAGCGGAGCCGATCGGCAGCGGCAGTAGTCTCGACGGAGTTCTGCAAGTCCTGTATCAGAGTATTTCCGAATTGAATGTGCAATTGCCGGAGAAGCAGCGCATGGAGAAATCTTCTGAAGTGGTTCTCCTCGGAACTGGAGGCAAGCTCGATTCACTGAATCTGGTCAACTTCATTGTGATCACGGAACAAAAGCTGGAAGAGTTTTTGGGCTTTCGCATCGATCTCACCCAGGATGATCCCTTTTCACCCACTACCGGCCATTTTGCCACGGTTCGTTCGTTAGCCAACTATATTGCCGAGCTGGCAGAAAAAAAGAGGCTGGGAACTGAACCATGAGCTCTCAGACTGCTGCGAGCGGCGCACCTTTGAAGGTCCATCTCATCTCTGATAGCAATGTGGATGCGATCGGACAGTATCTGGCAAACGAAAAGTCCACACTGCAGCTCTCCGTGAGCTCCAGTCCGTTTGGCCAGGTCTTTCGTGCTTTGCTGGAGCCCGATCCTGCCGAACGCCAAGATTTCGGGATAGTCTGGACCTCGCCCGAGATCATCCTTCCCACATTTGCGCGAGCCCTCGAAAACGCGCCCATTGACGAAGATCAGCTCTTCTCCGAAATCCACGAGTTCGCTGAATGTCTACGCAAGGCGCAGAACCGCTTTCGAGCAATCTTCGTGGTCTCGTGGACGCTGCCGCGCTTCATCCGCGGAAACGGCCTGCTCAGTTTGAAGGGTCAAGGGATTCGCAAGCTGCTGCTGAAAATAAATCTTAAGCTCAGCGAGGAGCTCGAAGCTTGTAGCAGCATCTATCTGCTCGATGCTCAACGCTGGATGGAAGCGGCGGGAAAAGATAGTTGCAGCCCCAAGCTGTGGTACATGACCAAGACCCGGTTTCATCCAGAGGTGTTCCGTCGGGCAGCTAGCGATGTAAGAGCAGCTATTTCGGCGGTGCTCGGTGCCTCCAAGAAGCTTGTGATCGTTGACTTAGATAACACTTTGTGGGGGGGAGTGGTTGGCGATCTGGGATGGCAGAACGTGCGGCTCGGCGGGCATGACTATCTAGGGGAGGCGTTTCTCGACTTTCAGAGAGCTCTGAAAGCTCTGTCCCAGCGGGGAGTTTTGCTTGCGATCGCCAGCAAGAATGAGGAGAGCGTGGCTTTGGAGGCGATCTCGAAGCACCCGGAGATGCTGTTACGGCCCGACGATTTTGCAGCCTGGAGAATCAACTGGAATGACAAGGCTGTCAACATTGCCGAATTGACCGAGGAGCTGAATCTGGGATTGCAATCAGCAGTGTTCATCGATGACAACGGGCTCGAACGCGCCCGCGTGCGCGAAGCGTTGCCCGAAGTTTACGTACCGGAGTGGCCTGAAGACCCGACTTTGTCGGCGAGTTACCTTCTGGAACTGGATTGTTTTGATTCCGCCTACACCACCGGCGAGGATGCAGGACGGCGCGAGATGTATGCCGCAAGCAAGCAACGCGAGGTGGTGCGCAAAACGGTTGCCTCTGCCGATGAATGGCTACTCACGCTGGGTACGGAAGTGCTGGTTGAAGAATTCAGCGATTCCAACCGCATCCGTGTGGCTCAGCTCCTGAACAAGACGAACCAGATGAATCTGACCACCCGACGGCTGAGCGAGCATGAGCTGCAGCTCTGGGTGGGCGAGGGCAACCGAAAACTCTGGGCCTTTCGCGTGAAGGACAAGTTTGGCGACTCGGGGCTGACCGGCATCCTGAGTGTGGAGATCGAGTCTGGCATCGCCCGAATCGTTGATTTTGTTTTGAGTTGCCGCGTCATGGGACGGAATTTGGAGAACGCAATGTTGGCGTTCGCAGCCGAGCAATGCGCCGCCGCGGGGTTGCGGGAGCTACGCGCCAACTACGTCCCTACCGCGAAGAACAAACCGTGCTTCAGCTTTTGGATGTCATCAGGTTTTTCTTACGATGATAAAGAACTTCGGTTTACCTGGCCGCTATCGCAACCTTACCAATTCCCGCGCGGGGTCAAGATTCACGGTCCGGAAGCGGGCGGCGGCCATATGTCCGGTTTACCCGCGCAGCGCGAATGTGGCGTCACTTAAGACCGTCCCCTGTTAGGATTCCCCAAGATCCATCGGTTACCTCCAGTGTGGTAGCGTCAGGGACCGTGCCGACTATTTCAATTGTCCTCAACTCCGTTCCCCTCTCGTGGAGAGGGGATTTTCATCTGTACCCACAAGGCCTGCGGGTAAGGCAACTTGGTGTGGTACTACCCTCACTATGCAAACCCAACTAATGGGAGCCACAGCGGCTGCGTCCAAGCAGCTTCCCAGAATCCGAACTGCCTCGCTTGAGGACTATTCACAGATTGCCGCGTTGGGTTCCCGCTATGGCCTCGATTGCAAGAAATTTGATAGTTGGAAAGATTTGTGGCTGGCAAACCCGGTTTACCGGCAATTGTCTGATTGGCCGTTGGGATGGGTGCTAGAAAACGAGGACCGTCACATAGCGGGATTCATAGGAAATATCCCGCAAAGCTATTCTTTGGGCAATCGGACTGTGCTCGCGGCCGCCAGCCACGCGCTGGTGGTCGACCTGCCCTATCGCAGCCACTCGCTGTCGTTGATCAGCCGCTTCTATGCGCAGAAAAATGTCGACTTGTTCTTGAGCACCACATCGAATGCCCAAGCTTCCAAAGCATACGCGATCTTCGGCGCCCGCCGTGTTCCTCTTGGCACTTGGGACAGTTCTGCATTCTGGGTGTTGGACCACCGCCGGTTTGCGGCTACCGCACTGGCCATGAAAAACATTCGATTCGCCAAAGCACTTAGCTATTTGGTGGGACCAGGACTTTATCTTAAAGATGCAGTCCGGGGAGCGCGGAGCCGTCCTGGAATCGCGGGATCAGACATTATTGAGTGCTCTTGTTTTGACCAGCGCTTTGAGACCTTTTGGGAAGAGCTGCGAGCCAACCGTTCCTCCGTGCTGCTCGCCGCCAGGTCGCGGGAGACGCTGCAATGGCATTTCAAAGCCGCGCTCGCCGACCGCCAAGGTTGGATCTTGACTGCTAGTAACGGCCACCGCTTACGTGCCTATTCGGTTTTCTTTCGGCAGGACAGCGTGCGATTTGGTTTGGAAAGAGTCCGGTTGGCTGATTTTCAATGTCTCGATGAAGACCATAGAGACGAACTTCTGAAACAGATGATCAGTTATGCGGCCACTCTTTGCCGGCGAGAACACGTCCCTATGCTCGAGACGATTGGGCTTCCGGTCGAGAAACAACGGGTGATCGACAGCCTTAGACCCCATCGCCGGGAACTTCCCTGCTGGTTGTATTTCTACAAGACGAACGACAAATACCTAACCCAGGCACTGGCGCGGCCCGAAGTGTGGGACGCATCCTATTTTGACGGAGACTCCAGCCTGTAAGAAACACAGTCGGGGAAATCAGGGCAGACTCCATTGGCATCTACGGACAAGACAATCGCAGAAGTCGACAACTCGGTGACCACAGTTCTGCGCGGTGCGACTCTCCACCATATCGGCTTTGTGGTTCAGTCAATCGCGCGAACGGCGGAGCAGTTCGCGAACGCCGTGGGTGCGCATTGGGATGCCAAAGTAATTCATGACCCTCTTCAACAGGTGCGAGTTACCTTCTTGTCGCAGGGTGCTTCCGCGCCTCTTCTTGAACTGATCGAACCAGCGGCACCGAGGTCGCCGGTATCTGATTTCGTCGCGGCCGGTGGCGGCCTCCACCATCTTTGCTACGAAGTGGCCTCTCTGGATCACGAACTCCGTTGTGCCCGTTCGGTGGGAAGTCTCGTTGTCAAGCATCCCCTGCCTGCGGTCGCCTTTGGTGGAAGACGAATTGCCTGGGTCTTTACCCGTCAAAAGCTCTTGCTCGAGTATCTGGAGGCAACCTCGGCGAATGTCGCAGCCTGAGTGCACAACAAATATTGACAGCTTGAATAACCCAAATGTTTGCTGTCCTTCTTCCCCAGGGAAGATTCTTCCAATGCTTCGTAAACCCTCTTTCCTTGGTTTCACCTTCGCGACAATGCTGCTCATCATGTTGGCTGTCAGAGCATCTGCCTCGAGTCCCAAAGAAACCGTGATTCACAGCTTCGGCGGAGGCTCGTACGACGGAGCCAACCCTTACGCTGCATTGGTGGCGGACAACGCCGGCAACTTATATGGCACCACCGCCGAAGGCGGCACCCACGGAGCCGGGACGGTGTTTGAACTTGAGCACCATTCTAATGGCACTTGGACGCAGACCATCCTCTACAACTTCACTGAGGGTGGTTACGGTCCTTTCAACGCGGGGCTGATTCTAGACAGCAAAGGCGACCTGTACGGCGCTTACTCAGGCGGCGGAGCGTATAGATGCGGTTTCGTTTACAAACTCTCCCGCGCTAACAGCGGATGGACGTTCTCGGTGCTGCATAATTTTCGCTTCGATGGCACCACTTATTTCGACGGTTCTTACCCATTCGGCGGTGTGATCCGCGATCGCAAAGGCAACCTTTATGGCACAACTCAGCAAGGTGGCACCGGCCCGTGCTATGACCCCTTTGCGCGCGCTGCCACAGCGCCTCCAAGACAAATTCCACCTGATGGCTGTGGAACCGTCTTCGAACTCTCTCCTTCTTCAAACGGCAAATGGAGGGAGAAGGTTCTCTACAGCTTCCAAGGCGAAGCCGACGGCGGAAACCCCTACGCCGACTTAACGCTTAACGCAAGCGGTGACCTCTTCGGTACTGCCGCCGGAGGTGGCGACTTACAGGAGTGCACAACCGATTTCGGTGGCGGCTGCGGAGTGGTATTTGAACTGACCCGTGTAGGCGGCGGAGCTTGGACTGAGAGCGCTCTATACGCATTCACTAACGGGACTGACGGAGCCTATCCCTCCGCCGGTGTGATCTTCGACAAAGCCGGGAACCTCTACGGCACTACCGAAGGTTTTTCGAAGGGCGGTTCAGTTTTTGAACTTTCCCCAAACTCCAACGGGACCTGGAACGAGACTACCCTAGCTTCGTTCCAGAACGTGACTTACGGGTTTAGCCCGTCGGGTTCCCTGCTCTTGGACGGAGCCGGGAATCTTTACGGCACAACGCGGAGCGGCAGCGGGCCGGCGGCAAACCTTGCATCGCTCCGTACTGCACTCCCGCATGCAGGCTGGGACTGGGGCACAATCTTCGAACTGTCGCCCGGCCAGGGCGGAACCTGGACGACGGACTGGCTCTATTCCTTTACTGGTGGGGCCGATGGCTCCGAGCCGGCCTCCGCCCTTATTCGCGGACCCGGCGGCGCACTCTATGGCACGACCATCTACGGCGGAACAGGCTATGGCACCGTTTTTAAGTTTGTTCCATGAACTCCAGCCAGCTAAGTCTCCCGCGCCTGCGAGGATTTTGCCTTCGTAATCTGTGACGCCTATTGTATGTGAGTCCAAGTACCGGAGCCACTCATAGCTCCAGCTTCACACACGTAAGGCGCATAAATACAGAAGCCAGTATTCGGGCTGAGATTGGAATACAAGCTGCCGTACCGCACGATCCTGCAAGCGCACTTGTATTTGTGGGATTTCCGACAGTCGCCCCAGCCAGGAGACCATGGCACCACAAATAGAGCGAGGTGAATCGGGAACTATGACATTGGCCGGTGAGAGTCCAAGTCCGGTCGGGGTCAAAGGAACCGCCATTGTTGTGACTTATAACTCGGCGCGGTGCGTTGCGTCTTGTTTGAGTGCGCTGGCCTCGCAGCCGGGATGGGAAGTAATTCTGATCGACAACGCCTCCAAAGACGATACCGCAAGACGCGCCTCCCAATTCGCGCCAAGGGTTCGCGTCGTCGCTAACCAGGGAAACGTCGGCTTGGCCACCGCCACCAACCAGGCAGTCGGAATGTCTCGAGGGGATGTTTGTGTGGCGGTTAACCCGGACGCGGTGGCAGAACCGGGGGCGCTGGACAAAATGGCAGCAGCTCTTTCCATCTACGAGGCTGGCGCGGTTGGAGGCGTCCTCTTGCTTGAAGGTGACCGGTTGCAGAAGGGAAACATGGTGCGGCGTTTCCCCACCTTGGGCAGTTCCATGGCCGAACTTCTTCTTCTGAACAAGATCTGGCGCAGAAATCCGTGGAACCGCTCCTACCGTTACTTGGACATGGATTACGAGCGACCACAACCCGTCGATAATCCCGCTGGCGCATGTCTGGCCTTCCGGCGGAAGGCATGGGAGAGTGTGGGTGGTTTTGATGAAGGCTTTTATCCTTGCTGGTTCGAAGACGTGGACTTCTGTCACAGCCTGATCAAGGCGGGGTGGAAGATCGTATATGAGCCTGGTGCGGTTTTTAGACATGAAGGCGCGCACAGCGTGGGCCAGCTTGCACCCTACCGGCACCAGCTACTCTGGCATTCGAATTATGTGCGCTACTTTCGCAAACACCACGGCCGGTTTCAGACTTCGATCCTGCGTGCGATCATAGCTGCTGGTCTTTCGCTGCGGGCAGTGCTGTGTTTGGTGGCTCCTCCTCGGGGATCCGGCAGGCTGGAGGCCGCGTCCTCCTACCTGCGAACTGTCTGGAGATGCGCCCTGAGAACCGTTGAGCCTCGCAGCCTTGCCGACCCGAGCGACAGCCCGACTGCAAGGTAAACCATAGGTAATTAAGACGCTATAGGTCGTTGCAAAAGTCAATAGAGACTTACGGCTTCTGTGCTTTCGATCCCTTGTAGCATTTTGCATGATCTCATATACTCGGCCTCATTATTGATGTACTTGCGGTCTTACTTCACGGTTTCTCCCACCACGGAGTCGGCACGGTCGTGTATCACAACACTTGCAGTTTGTGAGTCTGTTCCGTGGCATTCGGCTCACAATTTGGGGTCACAGATGTGACTCAGAGGGCGAAGCTGCAACCATCCGGCTCCAATCTTCCGAGAAATTTCTTTCCTACCTGGTCTATGAACGCCCGAGTAACCCTTTAGTCAGTTAACTTCGATGAAAGAACATCACCAATATCTTCCGATGGTCCTCGACGGCACGCAAGGCCAGCCCGAAGCGCCGGCGCTTTCCACCCCGGCGACGCCTCCTGACCACGAGGACCTGTTCACATTGAAGACGCTGAGGATTCGTGCCGAGATTGAAGGCATTCAGCGGGCCCTGAGCCACACAGGCTGGAACCGTACTCAGGCCGCCCGGTTGCTGAAAATTAGCTATCGGAGTCTGCTGCTGAAAATCCAGCGGCACAAGATCACACATCAGACTCAATGAAGTGCGTCGCCAACTGACTTTAGTATCAAAGCAACTCTTCGTATCGCTCAAACCATCTATGAACTTCTTTAATTGACGTACTTTCAATCGGATGAGTCGTCATCAAGTCCAGTTCCATACCCTTATTGGTGCCACAGTGCTATCCGCTGTTCCGGACAGTCGTGAATTGTGTAGTCACGAAATGAGTTTGTAAGAGAAATTCTCCATGACTCTATTCTGGCGTAAAGTTCTCAACGACGTTCTGAAGCTTTTTGATCTGGCTCTCCTCGTTGTCTCGTTTGGGCTGTCGACACTGCCGATTCTGACGCATGTCGGTCCGGTTTCGTTCGCCCAGTTTTTGTCCATGCGGATCAAGTTGCAGAATTTCGTAGTTTTCTTTTTGCTGCTTTGTGTCTGGCACATCATTTTTTCGATGTTCGGTCTGTACAGTTCAAAACGTCTAGCGAGCCGCCGGAGAGAGGTGATGGACGCGGCGAAAGCGACGTCATTATCGAGCATAGTGCTGGGCTGCAGCTCTTTCCTGCTCGGTTTCCGCATGGTCACACCGGCTTTTGTATTCACGTTTTGGGTTTTTAGTACGCTCGCCGTCGCTTCCACTCGACTCGCACTCCGAACCTGGCTCCGACGATTCCGCGCACGTGGTCACAATGTACGAAACATGTTGATCGTCGGCACCAATCGCCGGGCACTCGATTTCGCCAAAACTATCCAGTCACGACCTGACCTGGGATACTGCATTCTCGGTTTTGCGGACACCACCTGGGCTGGATCGGAAGAACTGAAACAGAACGGCTACACGCTTTTGAGTGATCTCGAGAGTCTGCCCCAGTTTATCCGCCACACCGTGGTGGATGAGGTCATCCTGGCTCTTCCCATCCGATCTTTCCACACCAGCAGCGCGCAGCTGGCTGAACTTTGTCAGCGGCAGGGTATTATCGTTCGCCTGCTGTCCGACATCTTTGACCTTAAGACAGGAGTGCGAGGCAACGAAATCGGACCTTCGACCTTTGTCATGGATTACTCCCACCAGAGTGAAGGCTGGCCTTTGACACTGAAGCGGATCTTCGATTTCACGATCTCAGCGGCGCTACTGGTTGCGCTGGGTCCGCTGCTTTTGCTAATTGCCATCCTCATCAAACTGACGTCTCCAGGACCGGTCTTTTTTGTCCAAAAGCGAGTCGGTTATAACAAGCGCCCCTTCTATATCTGCAAATTCCGCACCATGGTGGCGGACGCCGAAAATAAGCTGCGTGACATTGAACACCTGAACGAGGTGACCGGACCGGTCTTTAAGATCAGGAATGACCCCAGGCTCACACCGATTGGTAGCTTCCTTCGCCGCACTAGTATTGACGAACTGCCTCAGCTCTTCAATGTCCTGCTGGGAGATATGAGTCTGGTGGGCCCGCGACCGCTGCAGGTGAGGGACTACGATTTGTTCACCAAAAACGGTGAGGACTGGCAACGTCGCCGCTTCAGCGTCCGGCCCGGGATTACCTGCTTGTGGCAGGTAAATGGAAGAAGCTCCCTGCCTTTCGAGGAATGGATGGAGTTGGATCTAAAGTACGTGCAACAGTGGTCGCTCTGGCTGGACTTCGAGATTCTTGCTCGCACGATTCCGGCCGTCTTCAAAGGCTATGGCGCGGCATAAGTTAGCTTTAGGCGGTTATTAGGTGTGATCTCTGCATGCCGGTGAACTACCAAACCGAAGACAATCTTGCTGCCAAGCTGCCATTGCGGCCGGTAGCGTTGCACAGCGGCCAAGGCGGACCGTTGGAGCAAACGGGGGATGGTATTGTAGGCAATTGCATCCACCAACTAGTGGAGGTTCAGGCTGGGCGAACCCCGGACGGGATCGCAGCTGTGCATGCGCGACAGACCCTTAGCTACTCAGAGCTCAACGCCAAGGCCAACCAACTCGCCCGCTTCCTGCTGGCGCTCGGGGCCATGCCGGAAAACCGAATCGGAATCGCACTCCAACCGTCGCTGAATCTTCCTGTAGCTTTGCTGGGTGTGTTGAAGGCAGGATGCGTCTGCCTTCCTCTGGATCTGAACTATCCTCGAGAGCGGATCGAATTGATGTTGGAAGATGCGCAGCCAGCCGTAGTGCTCACAGAAGCGCAGCTGACGCCCAAACTAGCTTTCAGCAAGACGAAGCTAATTTGCCTGGACTCGCAGGCTGCCGAGATCTTTCGCGGAGCAACAAATAACCTTGAGAATACGACCAACGCGGATGCGCTCGCCTATGTGATTTATACCTCCGGTTCCACTGGCAAACCGCGAGGCGTACTTTTGCCCCATCGCGGTCTGGCAAATCATAACCAATCCGCAGTTACGCTTTACGATCTGGGACCTCAGGACCGGGTTCTGCAGTTCTCCTCGATCAGCTTTGACATTGCCATCGAAGAGATATTTCCTGCCTTGATATGCGGCGCGGCAGTCGTACTAAAAACCGATCCCTTTTCTCTACAGGCCTCGGAATTCTTGCATTGGATCGAACAAGAGCAAGTCAGCGTATTGGACCTGCCCACCGCCTTCTGGCACGAATTGGTACATGAGTTGGAAGCTTCGGAAAGCGTTGTCGTGCCAAGCTCATTGCGTCTGGTGATACTGGGAGGCGAAAAAGCGTCCACAAAAGCGTACCGGGTGTGGGAAACGTTTGCCAGCAACCGGGTGCGGCTCATCAACACCTATGGCCCCACAGAAGCGAGCGTAATTGTGACCGCTTTTGAGCCCGCGCGTTTCCCGCAAGTGACACTGGGCGACAGCCTGCCCTTAGGAGTTCCAGTTGCCGACGCCCAGATTCATCTTCTCGATGAAGACTTGAAGCCGGTGCTGCCCGGAGTCGATGGGGAGTTGCATATCGGCGGACCTCCGTTGGCGCGTGGCTATCTCAATCAGCCCGAGCAAACGGCACAGAAGTTTATAGCGGATCCTTTCAACCCGGATTCCGCGGCGCGTCTTTACAAGACTGGCGATATCGCACGTTTGACGGTCGACGGCGTGCTGGAATTCGTAGGCCGTGCGGATTTCCAGGTCAAGATTCGAGGTTTCCGAGTGGAACCGGGAGAGATTGAAGCCGCGCTTCACCGTTATCCCGGCTTGGCCGAAGCGGTGGTTGTAAGTCAGGAAAATGGCAATACTGAGAAGCGTCTGGTGGCGTATGTGGTCTGGTCTCCGGGTCAGAAGCGAGCGTCCGCGGCTGAGCTCAGCGAGTTTCTCAAGCAACGTTTGCCTGAGTATATGGTTCCTGCCGCCTTTGTTGCGCTGGAACGGTTGCCGTTAACGGTAAACGGCAAGGTCGACCGGCGATCTCTGCCCCAGCCCGAGTACGCGCCGGCCGCAGCCTCGGTGGCTCTGCCTCAGGACAAATTGCAAGCCCAACTCATCGCCATCTGGGAAAGCGTGATAGGCACAAAACCTATTGGAATTCGGGATAATTTTTTTGAAGTAGGTGGGCACTCGCTACTGGCCGCGAGACTGATGCATCGCATCGGGCAGGCGCTAGGCATACCGGTACCTTTGGCGGTGCTGTTTCAAGCGCCCACCATCGAGAAGCTCTCGGCTGCTTTGCAGCAAAGCGGATGCTCGCAGTATTGGTCGTCGCTGGTTCCGATCCAACCTTCCGGGACCAAACCACCTTTCTTTTGTGTGCACGGCGTCGGAGGAAATGTGCTCAACCTCCGTCAGCTAGGCGGTCACATGAGCCCCGACTATCCGCTCTTTGGTCTGCAGGCACAGGGGCTCGATGGAAAGCGTCCTCGTCTTGAAACTCTGGAGGACATGGCCACCCACTACATAAAAGAGATTCGCACTGTGCAGCCACAAGGGCCCTACTTCCTCGGAGGTTATTCGCTGGGAGGCTTGATCGCTTACGAGATGGCCCAACAACTTTCCGCCAAAGGCGAGGAAGTGGCAATGGTGGCGTTGCTCGATACTTATCCCGGGAAAGTGAAGGAGGAATCCCGCTCCTGGCTTCACCTCCTGCGCTCGCCGCAGCAATTGTTTGTGGACATCCCCTACGCGGCAGTGGATTCTCTCCAGCGCCGGCTTAAACGCGGACGGATAGCGCAGGCTTTGAAAGATGTATTTCGCCAGAACGCCGCAGCCGGCGATCGTTATGTGATCCCGCCTTATGGTGGCACCGTAGCTTTGTTTCGTGCCGGTGATAAATCCTGGCGAAGCTCTGGCGACCCTTACGCTCTGTGGACGAGCTTGGCCTCGAATCTGGAAATTCATGAAATCCCAGGTGATCACCGTGGCATTCTCTATGCCCCGCAAGTGGAACATCTGGCGGAGCGTTTAAAAGCCCGCATGGACGAGATTCATGCGGAGTACAAGCTGCAAACGGTTTCTTAACTTGTCAGGGCGAATCAGCGCAGAAAGCATACCCTCTTGACCTCCGAAGTTAGCCAGAGCGACGTGACCATGGCCGATAATCCGGCAGATATTGCGCAGCGCAATCGACTGTCGGTCCTTCGTCAGGGGACCGAACCCGGCACTCTGTTTCGCAAGTTCTTGCCGTGGGCGCGCCAAGGCACCCTAACGATTATCGATCAGGGATTGATATCCGGCTCCAATTTCCTGATCAGCGTCCTACTGGCGCGGTGGCTCACTGCGGAACAATACGGCGGATACGCAATCGCTTTTGGTTTTTTTGTGCTGCTGCAACTGGTTTATCAGTCGCTGGTATTGGAGCCAATGTCGGTTTTTGGAGGCTCAACTTACCGAAATAATCTACGGGGATACTTTGGGTCTTTGCTTTGGATTCACGTTATTCTGTCGCTGGCGATTTGTTTTGTCTTTGGCGCAACGGCTGGCGTGAGCCGACTGCTTGGGCAGACTGCAGGAATGCCCGGCGCGCTAGCCGGGTGTCACCATCGCCTCACCCTGCGTTTTGTTTTTCTGGATGGCGCGTCGCAGTTTCTATCTGCAATTATCGCCCAATCAGGCAGTTGCTGGCGCATTCGTCTATTCGACCTTCGTGCTGAGTTCGTTGTGGTTTTTCTATAACCACCATTTGCTCTCTGCCTTTACCGCTTTCGTATTGATTGCCATCGGCTCCCTGGGCACGGGTTCGTTCTTGATGCTGCGTCTACGCTTGGCCTTGCGTCCCAGCGGACCCAGGCCGCCGACTCGGACGGTTTGGCGGCAACATTGGAGGTACGGTGGGTGGGCGCTGATGGGGTGTTTTGCAAGTTGGGTTCCGGCCAATATTTTCTACCCGATTCTCGGCAGTTTCGGATCCATGGCACAATCGGGACAGTTGAAGGCCTTGATGAATCTGACGCTGCCGCTGGAACAGACCAAAGCCGCGCTTTCGATGCTTCTGTTGCCCTATGCGGCCGGTGTGCACGATGCCAGATAACGATGATGGCTCTAGGGCAAGAAGCCTGAGCCTGCGGATGACCGTTTTCGGGGTGGGCATTGCGATCGTGTATTGGGCCGTCATCATTCCGCTCGATAAACCTTTATTCCATTTACTCTACTCGGGCCGATACATGGAAGTGGCCCATCAGATTCCGTTAGTGGCTGTGGGCTCGATCTTCTGGAGCGCCGCCTACGGTCCCGCGCTCGCTTTGCGAGGCATGAAGTCGCCATCATTAGTGTTTGCCGCCTACGCGTTTGCTGCCGTGGCTTCGCTCGTTATCGGCGTGCCTGCCACTTGGGCCTTCGGTCTAACCGGCGGTATCTGGGGTAATAACATTGCTGATATTGCTTCTTTCGGCGCAGTTTCGTTCTTGCTCTATAGAAAGCTAAAGGCAAATCCGAACCCTGCCTCTGAGATTGAAGTTGGAAGCCATTCAGCGATTTAAGTGCGGTCGTGCCGTCGTTGTCCGCTTGCCGGTGCGGATAGCCACACGGCGCAGTCAACTCCGCCGAACGCGACTTTTTACCGGAGGATCCGTTTGAAACGTAAAATGGTATTTTGGGGATGCTTACGGTGAATATGCCTTTGCCGATGGACTCGTTGCAGCCCTCCCCCGCTGTTCAAAAGCCCAGCGATGGTGAACCCGCGCCTTTGGTGCCGGAATTGATCGCCGTCCGGGCCCGCCTGGCACCGCACGCATTAGCTCTCGCGTCCGGGAATCAAGTCCTGACCTATGGCGAGTTGGACGCTCAAGCTGATCGACTGGCTCATCACCTGCAGTCGATGGGCGTCGGACCGGAGGTGGTGGTCGGGGTTTGTCTCGAACGCGGCCCCGCCATGGTCGTTGCAGCGCTCGCCATTCTCAAGGCGGGGGGCGCCTACCTTCCCTTGGATCCAGAATTCCCCATCGAGCGCCTCCGATTCATGCTCGTCGACGCACAAGTACCGGTGCTGGTCACGCGCCAGGGAATTGACGAGCGGATTGCCAAGGGGCATTGGCTAGTTGTGGACATGGACGTAGACGCAGGCGTAGACCAGATCGCGAATTATCCGGAGGTTCCGCCGGTAGTCAGCCTCTCGCCGCAGAATCTCGCCTACGTGATTTATACTTCAGGATCAACCGGACGTCCCAAAAGTGTCCAGATTACGCACGCGAACCTGCTGAACTTAATCTCCTGGCACAACCGTGCGTTCTCCATCTCTGCCAACGATCGCGCTAGCCAGTTGGCAAGTATTGCCTTTGACGCAGCCGTGTGGGAAGTCTGGCCCTATTTGGTGGCTGGCAGTAGTGTTCACTTCCCCGATGACGCGACCCGAGTTTCGGCGGAATCGCTGCGCGACTGGCTGATTCAGGAACGAATGACGGTCAGTTTTGTCGCGACCCCTTTGGCGGAATCACTCATTAGTCTCGAGTGGCCGCGCGACAGCGCTTTGCGCATTCTCTTGACCGGAGCCGATACTCTATACCACTATCCGCCTCCTGGCCTTCCCTTTGCGTTAGTGAACAACTACGGCCCTACTGAGTGCACCGTGGTCGCAACCTCGGGCACGATCGTTCCCGACCCCCATCCCAGCGCTCCGCCTACCATCGGGCGGCCCATCGACAACACGCAGATTTACATTTTGGACGACGGCTTACGCCAAGTTCCCGTCGGCACTGTGGGAGAGCTGCACATCGGAGGCGCAGGTTTAGGGCGCGGCTATCTGAACCGCCCCGATTTAGACGCCGAAAGGTTCATCGCGAACCCCTTCAGCTCCATCCCGGGCGATTGTCTGTACAAAACAGGCGACCTCGCCCGCTTTTTGCCCGATGGTAATATTGCGTTCGTTGGACGCATCGATGAGCAAATCAAAATTCGTGGCTATCGCATCGAGCCCAACGAGATTTGCGCAGCGCTGGACCGCTATCCGGGAATTAAAGGAAGCGTCGTGATCGCTCGAGAGGATAGCGGTGACAAACGCCTTGTCGCCTATGTCGTTGTCGCTCCCGACCTCCCGCTAACACTCAGCGCCTTACAAGAGTTTCTCAAGAATTACCTGCCCGACTACATGGTTCCGGCCGTATTTGTTCAAGTGGCCTCGCTGCCGATGACCCACAGCGGAAAGGTCGATCGCGCCGCCCTGCCCGTTCCCGGACCGGAGAACAGCATCGCGGACCAAGTTTACCTGGCACCGAAGACTCTCACGGAGCAGCGTGTGGTGAAGATTCTGTCGGAATTGCTGGGAGTCCGGCAGATCAGTGTAAATGACAATTTCTTCTTTCTCGGCGGGCACTCTTTGCTGGGCACGCAGTTGATCGCGCGCACGCGCGACGCCTTTGGGGTTGAGCTTCCTCTGCGCACCGTCTTCGACTTCCCGACTGCAGCCGAGATTTCCAGCGTGATCGACCAAATGCTACAACAAGAAAGTCTCAGCGCAGACTAAAGGCTTATGTCCTTACCCGTCACAACTAGCTCGCAGGAGGAATCGGCCGCCAAGAAATCCGAATCGGTCGTAAGCCTTTATCAGCTGCTGGATCCCGAGGTTCTCGCCAATCCCTACCCCTTGTATCGGCGGCTTCGAACTGAGGACCCGGTACATTGGGATCCGTTTCTGCACGCCTGGGTGGTAACCCGTTATAGTGATGTAGTAAATGTGTTGCAAAATTTCTCTGCCCTGCGTACACCCACGCCCGAGCACCTCAAGGCGATGGGTTTGGAGCAGATGATTCCCATTGCGCAACTCATGGTGAGATTGATGTTGTTCATGGAGGGAGCCGGACACACTCGTCTGCGTGGTTTATGTTCCCAAGCATTCACGCCAGTACGGGTTGAAGCCCTGCGCGTGCACATTCAAGACATCGCCAACCGCCTCTTGGACGAGGTTACACCACGCGGAGAGATGGAACTGATCTCCGATTTTGCGGCGCCGCTGCCCGCGATCGTCACTGCGGAACTTCTCGGCGTACCCACTTCCGATCACCGTCAGCTTAAACAATGGTCAGCCGACCTCGCGGAAATGCTGGGCAACTTTCAGCACAATCCTGATCGCTCGGAGCGCGTACTCAAGACCGCCGCCGAGATGACCGCATACTTCCGGGACGCTATCCGTGAGCAGCGCGTTCGTCCTAGAGAAGGCTTGCTTCACGCTCTTCTCGCCGCCGAAGTTGGAGGAGACCGCCTGAGCGACGACGAGGTGACGGCCAGCATTATAGTGACCATGGTCGGCGGGCAGGAAACGACGATGAATCTGATCGGGAATGGAATGCTGAGCTTGTTGCGAAATCCGGACGTGGCCGCCGATCTACGCAATGATCTATCGTTGATTCCATCCGCGGTCGAAGAGTTACTGCGCTACGAGAGTCCGAGCCAGCATACTGCGCGCCTCGCGCAGGACGATATTGAGCTTGGAGGAAAGCTTATCCACAAACGCCAGGCCGTGTATGCGGTGATGGGTGCTGCCAATCGCGATCCCGAACGCTTCCCTGATCCCGACCGCATAGACATTCGCCGCAAAGATAATCGTCATGTGGCCTTCGGGTTCGGCGCCCACTTCTGTTTTGGAGCGCCGCTGGCGCGCCTGGAAGCTCAAGTGGCCTTTGCCACCCTTTTGCGTCGGCTCCAGAACCCGCAGCTGAAACCCGGTCCGATTTCCTGGCGCAACAACCTTGGGCTTCGAGGTCTGAACGCGTTGCCTCTATCTTTTTCGAAGCCGGCCGACTCCAAGCCGGCCAACTAGGGTTCGGCACGCAGAAGCAGCCTCAGATCCAAGGCGCCATGGAACACCTGGCAGAAATCAAAATTCCGACGGATGAGCCAACCGCTCAGTCAGCTAAGCGGCGCATCGCCCCGCAGCTGAGCAGAGCAAATGCCGCGCCCCTGTCTTTCGCCCAGCAGCAGGTCTGGTTGCACGCGCAACTTGTACCTGATATCCCCCTCTACAACGAACCGGTCACCATCCGCCGCCATGGAAGCTTGGACTTGGCAGCGCTGGAGCGTGCCCTGGCAGAAATCATCCGCCGCCACGAAGCTTGGCGAACGACCTTTGCGCTGGCCGACGGTGAACCTGTCCAGATAATTCAGCCAGCGGCACCAGTATGTCTTTCTCTCGTTGACTTAAGCGGACTGCCGGAAGAGCAGAAGGAAGCAAGCATACGGCAACTTGCTTATGCGGACGCACTGCGTCCGTTTGACTTGTCAGAGGGACCCCTACTGCGGGCGTTGCCAGTAAAACTGAGCGACCACGAATACCGCGTCTTCCTCACCCTCCATCACATCATCTTTGATGGATATTCCATCTACCGCGTGTTCTTGCCCGAGTTGGCGGCACTCTACGCCGCGTTTTCCAAGGGCGAAGATTTTACCCTCCCTGAGCCTCCCATTCAGTATTCGGATTTTGCGCTTTGGGACCGCGAGCACCGATCCCGCAATGGGAACTTGCCGGGCCAGCTAACCTACTGGCGAAAACAGCTAGGCGGCAATCTACCCATTCTGCCGTTGCCATCCGATTACCCCCGCCCTGCGGTGCAGAGCTTTCGTGGGGCAACCCATCCTGTCGAGCTTCCCAGAGATCTGGCGGATTCCCTCAAAGTCCTGAGTCGGCGGGAGGGCGCGACCCTATTCATGACGCTGATGACCGGCTTCGCCATGCTGCTGCATCGCTATTCTTCATCGGAAGACGTGGTGATCGGCACGGTCAGCTCGGTTCGCAAGCGAACCGAATTTGAGGGACTGCTAGGATACTTTCTTAACCCGGTGGTTTTGCGCAACGATTTATCCGGTGACCCGACGTTTCGCGAGCTGCTGCGTCGTACCCGCAACATCACTTTAGATGCCCTGTCCAACGACGATGCGCCTTTCACGGAGGTAGTGAATGCGCTGCATCCGAATCGCAGCTTGAGTGTCAACCCGTTATTCCAAGTCTTACTGACTCTGGAGCCGCCGCTTCCGGAAACCCAGGATGGCTGGACAGTAGCGCTCACGCAATCGGAAGTGGATACCGGTCTAATCAAGTTCGACCTGTGTCTCGAACTTGATGACCGGCCCAACGGCATTGTCGGCCGCTTCAAGTACAGCACTGATCTGTTCTCAGCGGAGACGATTGCTCGCATGGCGGAACACCTCAGCGTTCTGCTGCAGGGCATTGTCGCTAATCCCAACCGGCGCATCTCCGAGCTGCCCATTCTGACTGCCGCCGAAAGCCAGAAGATCTGCGTCGAGTGGAATGATACGGATGCGGTCTTTCCTACCGATCTCTGCCTCCATGAACTGGTGATGACTCAATCCAGGCGCAAGCCGGAAGCGGTCGCGCTGCTTGACGGTAAGACGGAGTTGAGCTACGGAGAACTCGATCGCAGGAGCAATCAGCTAGCTGTTCATCTACGGAAGCGAGGCATTGTTCCGGAAACACCAGTCGGACTTTTTCTGGACCCCTCCTGCGAAATGATCGTGGGCATTCTCGGAGTGTTGAAGGCGGGCGGAGTTTGCGTCCCGCTGGATCCGAGTTATCCGCCGGATCGTCTGCAGCATATCGTCGATGATGCGCAGCTCCGAGTTTTGCTTGCGACGCAGTCGCGGCGCCCAGCGCTTCCCCACGCGCCAGTGGAAGTTTGCTATCTCGACTCCGATTGGGACCAGATTGGCCGAGAGAGTGGGGAGTACGCGCCAAACGGGTGCAAACCGGACAATCTCGCTTATTTGATCTACACCTCCGGGTCAACCGGAAAGCCGAAGGGTGTGCAGATCACGCATCGGAACTTGGTGCACTCGACCCACGCGCGTTCTCTCTACTACGGACCTGAGGCGGGACGTTTCCTGCTGCTCTCATCGTTCGCCTTCGATAGTTCCCTGGTAGGCATTTTTGGAACGCTCTGCCGGGGAGGCGTGTTGGTCATGACGCCCGGGCCGCTCCAGGAACACTTGACGGGATTGGCGCCGCTCATCGCACAACATCGAATCACTGAGCTGCTCTGTGTTCCGTCGCTGTACCGCCTGCTTCTGGAACAAGCGAAACCTGGGCAGCTTGATTCTTTACGAGTGGCAATCGTCGCTGGGGAGTCGTGTCCTGCAGAACTGGTTGAACTACACCATAAGTTGATCCCGCACGCGGCTTTGTTCAACGAGTACGGTCCCACAGAGGCTGCGGTTTGGACTACTGTCTTCAAATGTGAGCGTTCGGAGAAATCCGTGCCTATCGGCCGGCCAATTCCAAATGCCAAGGTCTACGTCGTGGATTCCCACCTCAACCCGGCGCCGATTGGAGTGCCAGGTGAGCTGTGTATCGGTGGGCCTGGCGTGGCGAGTGGCTACCGGAACCGGCCGGAGGAAACTGCGGCGCGATTTGTTCCCGATCCTTTCAGCACACAGCCCGGTGCCCAGCTATACATGTCTGGAGATCTGGTTCGCTACCACGCGGACGGGAATATCGAGTTGCTCGGGCGCCTCGATCACCAAGTAAAGATTCGCGGCTTTCGAGTTGAACTTGAGGAAATCGAAGCCGTCATTGCCGAAAGTAAAGACGTCCGCCAAGTGGCGGTGGCACTGCGAACAGAAAGCGCGGGCGAACCGGCGCTGATTGCCTATGTCGTTCCTGCTGATTCTGACCGCTTCGATCCTGAGATTCTGCGTCGTTCTCTGATCGGTAAACTGCCTGAGGCGATGGTTCCGTCCGCCTTTGTGGTGCTTGACACGTTGCCAACGACGCCTAACGGCAAGGTCGACCGTCAGGCGTTGCCCACGGCTTCGAGATCCGTCTCCACGGTTGCCTTCGTACCCCCTGCCAGCGCGCTCGAGTCAAAGTTGGTCGCAATTTGGGAGTCGGTCCTTGACAAGCATGGCATAGGCGTCACTGATAACTTCTTCGATCTCGGTGGTCACTCTCTCATGGTGGCCAAGCTTCTGTTGCGCATCGAGCAGCGCCTTGGCCAAAAGCTCTCGCTAGCAGACGTCTTTCGGGCACCCACCGTTCGCCAGTTAGCAGCGTCACTTCACGGAGAAACGCAGCCCAAACATCATCCCGCCATTGTCCCGATTCAACCGCATGGGTCAAAACCTGCCTTGTTCTGGGTGCGTGGCGGCCCGCTGTTACTTCCTCTAGCCAGCCGTCTTGGCCCTGACCAACCTTTCCTGGGACTTCATCTTCCCGTCGAAGACGCGGCCGGGTTGCCTGTTCCCTACAAGTTTGAGGACGTCGCTTCTGCGCTGGTAACGAGACTGCGCGAGGTGCAGCCAGAAGGTCCTTACCATTTGGCGGGCTTGTGCGTGAATGCTGTGATTGCCTACGAGATGGCCAGGCTGCTTGAGACTCAAGGGCAAAAAGTCGCCTTACTGGTCATGGTGGATGGTCAGAACCCCGCTTATTACCAGGACTTCTCGGAAGAAAGCCGGGCCGAGGTGATGGCGAAGAAGCTCAAATTCCACCTGCGGAAACTGCGTCGAGCCGGGCTTCTGGGCCTGCCGGGTTTCATTGCCGGTAGGACTGCCGGAATTGGCCTGAGACTCAGCGTCGCTCGCTGGCGGGTCTACCACAAGATGAGGTGGAGACTCAGCGAGAAAGATCTGCAAGTGGAACTAGACAGGATCGTGCATCCCGCCTCCTATCATTACCGTCCCGAACCGTACCCGGGGCACATTGTTTTCATTCAATCCACGGACTGGCCCGCTTGCAGATATTTTGACTTCTATGAAAGCTGGGAAGGCATGGTCGCGGGCGGCATGGAAGTCCACAAAATTGCGGGTGGTCATCAGACCATGTTCTACGACGAGAACATCGACGCGTTGGCCAGCACATTCCAAATTTCGCTTGCTGCAGCCGCGGCGGTGGCGCAGAAAACTGACGCCACTTCGCCGCGTGTCGCGGCAGTCAAGCCAAGAACGCCGAAGATTCGTGAAGCCACCTTTGAAGATTATTCCCAGATCTCCGTGCTGGAATCCCGCTATCGGCTGAATCCCAAGAGTTACGAAGAGTGGAAGTATCTCTGGCTGGGCAGTCCGCTTTACAACCAACTTTCACGCTGGCCTATTGGTTGGGTATGCGAAAACGCCGATGGCGAAATTGTGGGGTCGGTGGCGAATATTCCCCTCGCGTACGAGTTTGAAGGACGGCCTCTGATCGCAGCTACCAGCCGCGCCCTCGTCATGGACTCAGCTTATCGATCGCACTCATTTTGGTTGTTAAGCAAGTTTTTCAATCAGAGCGACGTCGATCTATTTGTCAACACCTCAGTCAACGCTAAGGCTGCGAAACTTCAGGAGGGATTTCGCGCCCTCCGCGTGCCGGTGGGAGCTTGGGACCGATCAGCTTTTTGGGTTACAAACTATCGAGCGTTCACCACGAGCCTCATGGCGCGAAAAGGCATAGCTGGCGCTGCTAGCCTGAGCTACCCTCTCTCGGCAGGTCTTTTTGTGAGAGATCGACTTGCCGGCAAGGCCTTATGGGGTCGCCACAAAGGGCCCATGCCGCAATTCTGCGATCAGTTCGATGAGAGCTTCGATGTCTTCTGGGAACGCATGCGGACCCAGCGCGCCCAGCAGTTGCTCGCCACGCGCTCCCGTGAGGTCTTGCACTGGCATTTCCGCTACGCGCTTGCCAGCAACAAGGCATGGTTGCTGACTGTGTCCAAGGGAGACGAGCTGTCAGCCTATGCCATTTTGTGCCGGCAGGACAATGCGTCCTACGAGCTGCAACGGATGCGCTTAGTTGATTTTCAAGCGCTTCCCGGCCAAATGGAGCTGCTACGTCCCATCTTGTCCCTGGCCCTCGAGCGCTGCCACGATGAAGGTGTGCACATGTTAGAGGCCACGGGTTTCAATGCCGAAAAGCAGCGAGTCATTGACAGCACCAGTCCCCACTACCGGGAACTTGGCGCGTGGCGGTACTTTTACAAGGCAAAAGACGAACAACTCGCTCAAAGATTGCAAGATCCAGAGGTTTGGGATCCTTGCTCCTTTGACGGGGACGCGAGTCTGTAGTGACCAGCTAGTAGATTTGCCACCGAATCAGCACTGAGAAATCATGCCGTCCATACCCAACTCGAGCGCCGGAATTAAGGTGTTCTCTACTGCCCCTCAGTCACGCGAAGTCGACAAGGACTTATATCTTCGGAAGTTGGTGCAGATATCGCAATGGAGCGAGCAGGCGGGTTTTGAAGGAATTCTGATCTACACCGATAATTCGCTGGTCGATCCATGGCTGATCGCGCAGGTCATTGTTCAGAACACTTCCAGTTTGTGTCCGCTGGTAGCGGTACAGCCCCTGTACATGCATCCGTACACCGTGGCTAAGATCGTTGCCTCTCTGGGCCACCTTTACGGCCGTCGTATTTATCTGAACATGCTCGCGGGAGGATTCAAGAACGACCTGGCGGCTTTGAACGATACCACACCCCACGATAAGCGCTACGCGCGCCTGGTCGAATACACCACCATCATCGAGGAATTACTCCGGGGTCCGAGCCCGGTTACCTACCATGGAGAGTTCTACACGGTGGACAAGCTTCGCATGACGCCACCTCTCGATCCACAACTCTTCCCTGGGGTGATCGTTTCCGGATCATCCGAAGCAGGAATGGCGGCTGCCGCGGCGCTTAACGCGATCGCTGTGAAATACCCGCAGGCGTCCGAACAAGAAGAACCGTGCCCCGAAACGATGGATGCAGGCATTCGCATTGGGATCCTCGTTCGTGAAACTGCGGACGACGCGTGGAGCCTGGCCCACGCTCGCTTTCCTGGAGATCGAAAGGGTCAACTGACTCATCAGTTGGCCATGAAGACTTCCGATTCGCAATGGCACCAGCAGTTGTCGCAGCTTGCGCAAACCTCAAAATCCAATGGCAGCCCGTATTGGCTGTGGCCTTTCGAGAATTACAACACCTTCTGCCCATACCTGGTAGGAAGCTATGAGAACGTGGCCATCGAATTGAGCAAGTACATAGCGCGGGGTTTCAGAACTTTCATTTTAGACATCCCACAAAGCGCCGAAGAACTGCACCACACCAACCTGGCGTTCGCCCAGGCGCAAAAGATGATTTCGAAATGAACGGACTGTTGCAGGACTGGGTATCGGCGCAGGCGGAACGGAACCCCGGCTCTGTAGCTATCGTTTTACGCGAGCAGACGCTCACC
Organism: uncultured Acidobacteriota bacterium; assembly: GCA_963770465.1. Classification (GTDB taxonomy): domain Bacteria; phylum Acidobacteriota; class Terriglobia; order Terriglobales; family Acidobacteriaceae; genus JABDBE01. Next base: position 14,861 of record CAVYQB010000034.1, on the reverse strand, counting down.
TACGGAGAACTGGACCAACTGAGCAATCAGCTCGCGCGCATGTTGAAAACGGCGGGCTGCCGAAGAGGCGACCGGGTTGCATTTGCCATCCCGAAGTCTCCCACTGCACTCGTAGCTCTGCTAGGTATTCTTAAGGCGGATTGTATTCACGTTCCCATCGATACCGCCAGCCCTGCTGCCAGGGTAGCGAAAATCCTGCGCTCGAGCGACCCTCGCTGCATTCTTGCGGTGGAGGCAACCTCAAAGCTGCTCGATGAACTGATGGCACTGCCGCCGGATCCACCAATGCCGTGTGTAGGGTGGATGGATAACGGACCCGTAGATGGTGACGGCATCACTCCAACCTTTCGCCGTGCCGACCTGGAAAGTTGCTCTTCCGCTCCCGTCGCGTGCCAAAACAGCTCAACCGACATCGCCCACATCCTTTACACCTCTGGGTCGACCGGCGATCCCAAGGGCGTACTGATTACCCACGCCAACGTAATCCATTTTGTGAAATGGGCGACAGGGTATTTTGAGCATGAACTCCGAAGACCGCGTCTCCGGCCATCCGCCTCTGCACTTCGATCTCGCGGGGTTCGATATCTTCGGCGCCTTCTCCGTGGGAGCACAGCTTCACTTGGTGCCTCCGGACATGGTTCCGATGCCCAATGAAATTGCAAACTTCATCCGCAATTCTCAGTTGACCCAATGGTTTTCAGTCCCATCGGTTCTGCACTACATGGCGAAGTTCGACGCTGTGAAGTTTCAGGACTTCCCTTCTCTCAAACGCCTCCTTTGGTGCGGCGAAGTCTTCCCGACGCCGGCCCTGATCTACTGGATGAAGCGACTGCCCAAGGTCACATTCACGAACCTTTACGGCCCCACCGAAACCACCATTGCAAGCAGCTACTACACGATCCCCGAATGTCCCGCTGAGGACAATGCACCGATTCCCATCGGCATTGCCTGCGACGGCGAGCAACTGCTGGTGTTGGATGAACGGCTTCAACCAATGCCACAGGGCGAAGTGGGAGACCTTTACATTCGCGGAGCAGGCCTCAGCCCGGGCTACTGGCGAGATCCTGAGAAAACCGCCCAAGCATTCCTGCCATACGGAGAAGGTGGTTGCGATCGCATCTATAAGACTGGAGACTTGGCGCGGCTCGGTCCTGATGGCCTGGTGTATTTCATGGGGCGTTGCGATTCTCAGATTAAGAGCCGTGGACACCGTATTGAACTGGGCGAGATTGAGTCTGCACTGAACACGCTCGAAGAAACCAAAGAATGTGCCGTGGTTGCCATCTCGACGGACGGGTTCGAAGGCACTCTCATCTGTTCCGCCTACGTTCCCCGCGATACTCGTACAACCCATTCTTCGGTCCGTACCAAGTTGAGCCGATTGCTGCCGACGTACATGCTTCCCGCCCGCTGGATGTGCCTGGAACACCTACCGAAGAATGCCAACGGCAAGATTGACCGTCGCCAGATCCGGGAGTTGTTCGCGAACCAACTGGACAGCGAACTTCCCGCCTTAGCGACAACTCCGCATTCGCGCGCGAATTCAAACGCGACACCGCTAACCGAACCTGCCCCCGGGTTAGTATCTTCAAAATCTTCCAAGTTCCCTTAAGGGTCACGAGCGGAGTTATTCTATTTGACACTCGAAACTCTCAATCAAGCAGTGGAACCACGCACGCCGCAAACCCGATCGCGAAAGGTGTTGGTCTGGATCGCGTTGTTCGTGTGCGCCTTGATCGCCATAGAAATCGGTCTTCGCATCGCTCATGTGAGCTATCCCATAGGCGGTAAGGATCTGTTTTTCGTCTGGGATCCCCATACCGGAGTCGCGCCGCGTCCCGGGGCGCAGGGGTTTTGGCACACTTCGGAATATGATGTCTTCGTCCACATCAATAGTCAGGGTTTGCGCGATCACGAACACGCGCTGCAGAAGCCGCCAAATACTTTCCGCATCGCCGTTCTCGGCGACTCCTATACCGAGGCTCTCCAGGTACCGATGGAAAAAGATTACTCCTCGGTCTTGGAACGCGAGTTGACCGGCTGCCCCTCTTTGCAGGGCAAGAGCGTCGAGGTAATGAACTTTGGCGTGAATAGCTTCACCACCGCGCAGGAACTTTTGCGTTTGCGGGAACGAGTCTGGCGATATTCTCCAGACCTTGTAATCCTGGCCTTCGACACCGGCAACAACGTCTATAAGAACTCTCGCGCTCTGCAGAAAGATTCCTCTCGACCCTATTTCATCGAGCGAGATGGGAAGCTGGTTCTCGATGACGCTTTCGTCCACGTCCCCGGAGCTCATGCACAGCTGGCTATGGAACTATCTTTCCTCCTGGTCGATCAAGCATTCCCGGCTTCTCCAAGTGATTGCCGCAGGAACGAACCGGCTGCGTTACGGCAACATCGATGGACTAATACCGACCGGCATGGGGCTGTCTCCAACCCTCTACCGTGATCCCACCGATCCAGCGTGGCAGGATGCGTGGCAAGTCAGCCAGGACTTAATTGCAGAAATGAACCAAGAAGTTTTGGCTCGAGGCTCGAAGTTCCTGGTGTTAACCCTCAGCAGCGCCATCCAAGTCGAGCCGAACCCCGCGGAACGGCAAAAACTTATGAGCCGCGTCGGCATCAGCGATCTGTTCTATCCCGATCACCGCATTGAACGCTTCGCGGTATCGCGAGGAATACCTGTGCTCGCATTGGCTCCCTATCTCCAGCAGTATGCGGAAACAAATCAAGTCTATGTTCACGGCGGGCGTTCTGCAGATCATCAGGGCCTGCTCAACGAACTCGGGCATAAGGTCGTCGGGCAGTTGGTGGCACATAAAGTTTGCCAGGACATTGTCTCCGGCGCGGCGTCCTCCGCAATTGCGGCAAAGCAGGTCAGCCCGCGTTAAACGAGACGGTCGCGATTCACGACTTCATGAACATCGTTCTAGCAGCGGAAGAAATGGCGGGACTGCAAATGCTCAAAGCTTTGGCTCGCAGCCCACATCGCCTCCTTGGAGTTCTTACTTCGCCTCCAGAAACTCCGCACCGTACGAACACCAGTTTGTGGAAGATCGCTCAGGATTTGGGCTATAAGACCTGGCCTGCGCAATCGGTGAAAGATGGCGCTCTGGCGCACTCTCTGGAAGACGGTCAAGTCGACCTGCTGCTAAACGTCCATTCACTTTACATTATTCACCCGGATGTGCTCGCTGTGCCCCGGTACGGCGCCTACAACCTGCACCCAGCGCCGTTGCCTCGCTACGCCGGGCTGAACTCGGTGAGCTGGGCCATTTACCGGGGTGAGAAAGAGCATGGAGTCACGATTCACAAAATGGAAACGGGAATCGATACCGGGGCGATCGTGTTCCAGGAGCTTTTTCCGATAACCAACGAGGACACCGCGCTCACCCTGAGTTTTAAGTGCACGCAGCGCGGCGTCGCTCTTATGCTGAAGTTGGTGGATATAATCTCGGCGACTCCCGACGACCTGCCACTCGTCCCCCAGAATCTTAGCCAGAGGGGGTATTTTGGAGCCGACATTCCGCAATGCGGCCGGCTTTGCTGGCTCGATCCCGCGGAAAATATCGTGAACCTCGTCCGCGCTTGCGATTATTTCCCCTTCCGCTCCCCATGGGGTCACGCCACCACATGGTTAGGCAGTGAGGAGCTTGGCGTGATCAAAGCTTGCCGCACCGGGCTGAGGTCGCACGCGGCACCCGGTACGGTGGGGCAGGTTTCAAGTTCCGGCGCCTTGATTGCATCCGGAGACGAATGGGTGTTAGTAAACAAGCTTAAAAGAGGAGATTCATATCTGGCTGCGGCCGATGTTCTCAGTTCTGGCGGCCGCCTCAATCCATCCAGTCAACCCTCGATGAGTGTGATCTAAATGAACAATCCTGAATACTTTCGAATTCGGACCGAGATCGCGGGCGTACTTGCACAAGAGCTCGACCTTGAAGTCTCATCCGAGGACGCCGATCTGTTTGAAACCGGCATACTTGACTCGCAAAAGTTTGTCGAACTGCTGTTACACATAGAACAGCAGTTTGGCACTCATATCGCTACCGAGGACCTCGAAATTGAGAATTTCCGCAACATTGGTCGAATTACTGCGCTAATACTCCGGCACAACAATATCGCCAGCAACGCATCGGCGCAGCTCTGGAACACAACTCGACTCCCGCGCGCCAGATCGTTCCCGACCTCCTCTCGTTCCCTTCACTAGAACCGCGCGGTGCAAGTCAACCTCACATAACGCCGTAAGCCCACGATGCGCCCTCAGAAGCTCTGAACGGTTCGTTAGGTCTCAGTTCTTCTGGCGATTCTCATAACCGATATGTGCAAGACAATGCACTTCCTCTGCCGCAGCGCTGTGAAATTCTCCTCAGGATCTGCACAACGCCCTTAGTTGTGTCTTTTCTTTTCATGTACCTGCGTAGACGTCCCCGCACGCCTCGTAGCAATTCTACTTGGCATGGCGGATGCTACTAACGCGCGCAGAGCACTCTATTCAAGTGTGCGTCGACGGCTTTCGTCCGCCGAATGCAGACTTGTTCTCACCATGCTGAAGACGGCTGCTGCCACATTATTTTCACAGTTTGTATTTGACAGCGTGTGTCTTCGAAAACTATGATTGTGGTCAAATTTTCGGCTCCCGCAGTTGTTTCCCCATGCGCGAGTCTCCAGGGAGTCTATCCGATGTCAGTTTCTGTACCTCCTATCCATGTTTGCGCCAGAAAACCACTCCTGATTTTCCGGTTCGCACCGGCGCTTGCCGTTCTGGTGATTGCGCTATCGATCCTGCCTGCCAGTGGGCAAAACACGATTAACACTGTTGTAGGTGGTGGCACCGTTAGCCCGAGCCCACTCACCGCCGATATTCCTGGTCCGACCGCAGTCGTGGAGGATCCAAGCGGCAACATTTATGTGGCCCCGCCCAGTGCGCAATACATTTTTCAATGGAAAAAAAACACAGGTGCGGTGACAGTTTTTGCAGGGACAGGATACATCACCTATCACAGGATCACCCAGCAGGCCACCCTGTCTCCATTGTGGTCGCCATCGGGATTGGCCGCCGACAGCCAGGGCAACATTTATATCGCGGATACTGGAAATAATGCCATCCGCAAGGTGGATACCAGCGGCAATCTTTCCACCGTGGCCGGAGATAGCAAACCGTGTCCAGGGGGTCTTTGCGGCGATAACGGAACGGCCATCAACGCTAAACTCAACGCGCCCCAAGGCGTTGCCGTAGACAATAAGGGGAACATCTTCATCGCAGATACGGGAGACAATCGGATCCGCTGCGTGATCATGGCAACTGCCGGCTGCGATTCGGGGTCCACCGGCAAAATAGGAACGATCGTCAACTACGCAGGAAGTGCTTCCTCGTTCTGCTCCTCTTCGACCAACCCATGCGGCGATGGCGGCAATGCACGGCATGCATTGCTGAATACGCCCATGGGAATTGCGTTGGACAAGTCTGGAAACCTCTACATTGCAGACACCCTGGATAACAGAATCCGCGAAGTTACCCGAGTGGGCTACAAGTACATTATCAATTCCATTGCCGGTACTGGAGTCTTGTGCGGTAGCAGTACGAGTGCTTGCGGCGACGGCGGAGCAGCTACCAGTGCCGAGCTTGGCGCGCCCCGCGCGCTCTCGGTTGACAAATCGGGCAATGTCTATATCGCGGATACCAGGGACCACCGCATCCGGGTCATCACAGGAACCACCATCAACGCCTTCGCCGGTACCGGGCAATACGGCTTCGCAGGGGACGGAGCTTCAGCCCTGAACGCCGAACTCTCCGCCCCAAACGGTGTCTACGTGGACGCGACCGGCAACGTATTCATCTCTGATACCGGCAACCAGCGGATTCGGGAGGTAAGCGGAGGCAACATCAACACGATCATGGGCGGCGGCAGTGGCGGCGACGGCCAATCGGCGGTAGGAACATATGCCTCGCTGGCCTACCCCTATCAGGTGGCGGTGGATTCTTCCAACAACATTTACATTGCCGACACCGCCAACAATCGCATCCGGGTCGTTAACACCCAGAGCAGCACCATTACTGTAGCAGGCGTACAAATTCAGCCCGGTGACATCGCTACGGTAGCCGGCACCGGCAACCTCGGCTATACGGGAGACAACGGACCTGCACTGAGCGCGACGATGAATACGCCGTTTGGCTTGGTCGTCGACAGCAGCGGTGACATTTACATCGCGGATTCCTACAACGGTGTGGTTCGTATGGTTGATACGGCAGGAACGATCACAACTGTTCCCGCCTCTGAAGCTGTGACCCTGCCCAGTTCATTGGCCATGGACAAAGCAGGCAATCTGTTCATCGCCGATCCGGCCGGACAAGTGATTTGGGAACTGAGTGGAAGCACGATCACGGTGGTGGCGGGAAATGGCACTGCCGGCTACTCTGGGAACGATGGTCCGGCAACTTCAGCTCAACTGGATAACCCATTCGGCGTCGCGGTTGACGGCAACGACGACTTCTACATTGCCGATGCCGGTAACAATGTCGTCCGCTGTGTGATTGGTGTTGTTGGCGCGTGTGGAGACACAGCAAAGAAGTATCCTGTGGGGACCATCCTCCCTTACGCATTCGATGGAAATATTAACTTCGCCGGCGATGGTGGCCCGGCACTAAAAGCCGTACGCTGGTACCCCAACGAGGTGGCTCTCGATTCGCACGGTAATCTCTTCATTGGTGGCGGCAATAACCCGCTGGTACAGAGAGTCGATCTGGCCACCGGAACTATTCTTACCGTCGCCGGTATCGATACACAATGGTGGTATTACGGCTTTAGCGGCGACGGCCATGCGGCGAAATGGGCGCATATCGACAACGTGGGCTTAACTGTCGACGGCAACGAGAACCTCCTCATCGCCGACGCTGGCAACAACCGCATTCGCATTGTCCCTATGATTGGTGTTGCCACCCTCAGCCCCTCATCGCTGAATTTTGGGGATCAGAAGGTTGGTACCAAAAGTTCACCACTAACGGTTACCTTACAGAATACCGGGGCGAACGACATTGCCATCAGCAATATTGTGATTGCTGGCGATTTTTCGCAGAACAACAACTGTCCTGCGACTCTGCCTCCGAGCAACGCAGCTTTTCCTGTGACTTGCACCTTTACGGTTTACTTTACACCCACCAAAAAGGGTACCCGAAACGGATCCATTAGCATCACGGACAACGCGTATCACAGCCCGCAAGTGATTAAGTTAACCGGCGTAGGCGATTGACAATGCCAACTGCCCAGACGAAAACCTGATGTAGAGAACGGGGGCTAGGCTGAATGGGTGCCAGAGAATCCCCCTGCAGGCGAAAGAAGCCGCTCTTCCCGCGAAGAGCGGCTTTTGCTTTTAGAGGCGAATGCGCAGTACCGCTACTTCCCCACTTGGTCGGCTAAATGCAGTTGCTCAAGAGCTTCATCAATAGCTTTCAGCGCTTTGTTTTTGTGTCCTTCAAAATCGTTCGCCGCGTGCTGTCTCAAAATCTCCTTCGTTGCTTCGAGGTGGTTGATCGCTTTCACGATTGCTGGATGCTCCTTACCGCCTGCCTTCGGCCCCCCGCCTTTTTGAGGCATTGGCGTTCCACCCCCAGCCTGTGCTATGACCTGTGGAACGGTTAACGTAAGGACGACCAGTGCAGCCATAGCGAAACGAACTAGCTTTTTCCTCATTTCAGTTACTCTCCTCTGTCTGAATTTTCGCGCTCGAGTTAAAAACCGAGCCGATTCTACCTAGCGAAATGCCGAGCGTCAACCGGGCCCGGTTCTTGCGAGTCCCTGTTGATGCGCCTGCGCTGCATAAACCCGTAAGCAAGCCGAGAGTTGTGCCACTCCTTTCAATTTCCGAAACCTGTGGAAGAGAATGCATAGTAATCCCCGGCAATCTGGGGTTGAGCCAGATCTTGCGGCCGGCGCGACGTAAGTTATTGAATACTTAGACATTAGACGTACAGAAATTCCTGCGATTTTAGTCCTTCTGGCGCTCCAGGTGCAGGCGAAAGCAGACCGCATTTTCGGATTCGTGACAACTTGGGTTTCGCGGCATGCTGGGGAGAGCGACGGTAAGTGCAGGACGCAGATACGGGGAGAGATCCGATATTTCCGAGTTGCCTAGATTTGGACTCGCGGGAGTGCAATTGAGGCAGGAGTCGGTAACTTAAGATTCATGTAAACCGGCCGACTTGACGACCGAACTTCCGCAAGCGTCGTACACATGTTGAACACTTCCTTGTAAAGTTCGTAAAGCAGACATTTCCGCAGTGCAACTTTCTTCATATTACCGTTACAGTTAATATTGACAAGCGGGCAAAATGACCGCAGAATCAATCAGTTTCTGGCTGCGGCTTGCGACCAGGATTCGGGCTACCCTTCCCTCAACAAGCTCGGTTCACGCACGGGCCACTCTATTAAATCGACGGTGCATCTCACGTTTGCAAACCACGAACGTATCCGACTCAGGGAGAGTAAGTCACAACTCCTGCCACGAGCTATTTTGTTCGGCAGATTAAATTGACGCTTCAGAGGTTATAAAAAGCATGCCTTCGTTGGAAACCATGCCGGAAGTGGTAAACCAAAGCAACGAAGACCGGACCAACATTCTCGGCGTTCGGGTTCGCCGAACCACCCTGGCTCAAACCCTGGACGATGCCGAAGCCTGCATCCAGCGCGGCGAGCAGCGCTACGCCGTCTTCATCAACGTTTATAACGTGATTGAATCGCGTGGCGATGCGCGCTACCGGCAAACTTTGAATGAAGCCGACTTTCCCATGCCGGACGGCGTTCCGCTGGTCTGGGCCAGCAAAGTATTAGGCCGGCCCGTGGGCAGCCGTGTGTGTGGTCCCGATTTTCTGGTGGAGATGAATAAACGCGCGGCGGAGAAGGGCTATACGGTTTTCATCATGTGCGGCGGCGACAAGAAGGCCGAGCGCACTGCCGCCGCCTTTCAGGCGATGCACCCGAATCTGAAGATCGTAGGCGCGTGGACTCCTCCCATGGGGCCGATCGAGGGTGAATTGAACGAATATATCCTTGGCGAGATCGCCCGTGCGAAGCCCGACATTCTTTGGGTCGGCTTAGGCGCGCCGTTGCAGGAACGCTGGGTGTGGACGAACCGGCACCGCATCAAAGCTCGCTTTACCGGGGCTGTGGGCGGGGCTTTCGACTATCACATTGGCATGCGCAAGCGGGCTCCGCGCTGGATGCAGCGCATTGGTTTGGAGTTCTGGTACCGGGTAAGCCAGGACCCAAGCCTGATCTGGAAGAAGCGCCATTACGCCGATTTCCATAAGTTCGTGCTGCCCGTGCTCCGGCAGGCGGCGAGGGAACGATTCCGCTCTAAGCCCTCGGCTACGGCTGTGAGAAAGTAGAAACAAGATTTCCGCACATACCCTCGCTCAACGCGTACTGTTACACACTCTCGACCTGGTTGATAGGCTAGATTCATTCCAACGCGTAATCGCGGACTCGTACACTGGTGGCGGCAGCTCACCATTTGCAGGCGCGATCTTCGACGCCGCCGGCAATCTTTACGGCACGACCGTGGGCGTGGCGCGGATGGCTTTGCGATCGTTTTCGAGCTGACGCCGACATCGGCGGCGCGTGGAGCTACCGTGTGCTTCACGCTTTCGTGAACAAGCCTGGGTCCTTCCCCTAGGGACGCCTGGTCGATGCTTGCGAAACACGCTCAAAACGTGAGCTTAGTCTCCCCTACTTATGATGCTCTGCAACTGCACGGCACTCCTGAACGTCGCTTGCGCTGACAGGAACGCTGATAGGCTTTCCCTCGCGTGTGGGGCCCTGGCCTTTCACGACTGGAGTAAAGCAATCTCTCCACAGGCCATTATCTTTCTTGTATTGCCCCGAGATGAATCCCAGTTTCTTGCATTCGTTTAGAATTCGCTGACAGGCCGGGTTGCTTTCGACAGCATTCGGGCCCTTCGAAGGGTGTGACATCGTCTGTGCCGCAGCATTCGACACGATCATCACTGATACGAGAAACACGCCTGCTACTAAGATTCGACTGATTGTTCGGTTGCTCATAAGGCTCCCTCCGTTTGGTAGCTAAAAGTTTACCAACCGAAGAGTATACCCGCAACCGGCTGGCGCGTCTCCTTGAGCCACAGCCAATGTGCGAGGTTACGCGTGTTTCCGCCTTGTCTTGAGAATGCAGCACAACAGAGCCGAATCGAATCGTGTTGCCCCTAAGGCAAATGAGTCAAGTAGCAAGCACCGTCGGTGTTTTGCGTTGGCGGGCTTGGAGGAGTCAGCCAGTACGGATCGTTGAAATTAAAGAACTCGGTCATGTCCATTTGCGCGGCGTCACGTTTGGTCAGAGCCGGCAGGTTGAAACGAGTTTCAATTAACTTCAGAATCGCGGTCGTATCGGCCACGGTGTGCGAAACGTAGTTCTGATTCGTATATGGCGAGACTACTATCAGGGGCACCCGGTAACCTGTGTAAACGAAGTCGCAAGTTGGCCCACCGGTCACCGAACAAATATCTCCTGGATGTAGATCCACCGGCTTGATGCCATCGGGACTGACTGCCGGTTGCGGCGAGACGTGGTCATAGAGACCTCCAAATTCGTCGAAGGTCAGAATAAACGCCGAATCCTTCCAGGAGCTACTTCCCATCAGCCCATTGATGAGCGTGGACACATAGTTGGCGCCTTTTTGATCATCATTTGGGATGTCGTCGTAGTCCGAGGGATGCTCATCAAAACCTGCATCTGTCGCTGGTTCGAACTGTCCAACCTGGGGGAGCGTTCCGTTCGTCAAGTCGGTGAAGTACTGAGATACTGGCGCGATGTTGTTCGGGTACTTGGTCGGGATGTTTTCCACCGCCCACTTGAAGTTCTGCATATAACTTAAAGTTAGCAGGCAAGCGGCCTCATAGGGAGGCCCGGAACACTTGCTGTTCTTAGGATCCACGTAAATTTTCCAGGTGATACCAGCGGCCTGTAACTCCTGGTAGATTGTCGTTGCAGTCAAAAGCTTCTCGTCTTGCTTGTCCGTGCCTACGGGATACGCATATCCCTGCGAGGTAGCGGCCACGAGATACTCGCGATTGGGCGAAGTGCGCGTCATTACCGGACTGAACCATGCGTCCGAAGTGGCGAAGTTCGAGGCCATGAAATAGTAATAGTTAAGGTCTCCGCCATCGTAGTACCCCATGGCGCGAACGCCATCAACGTCGTAGAACTTTTGCGTCTTGCCTCTGGCGAATGCGGCCGCGGTGAAGACAAAGCCATCCAAGTTAGCCTTCTTCTGGCCCTCTCGGTCGTAATAGTTCCAATCCACATGGCTCTCATTCCATAACGGAGCGGGGGTTTCTATGCATTGGGTAATCAGGTGATAAGAAGTAACCAAGTTAGTCTTGTCAAAGACGCACCCGTGCGGCGGCGGGTCATTGGGGTTGCAGCCGGGAATAGACGGAGGCTTCCCACCTGGATTGAACTGAGGCAAGCCGTTAATTGGCTGGTCGGGATAACCATTTTGAGCCCAGTATTCTCGCAGCGCGCCAAAATAATGATCGAAAGAGCGATTCTCCTGCGCCAGGAAAATAATGTGATTAAGAACGGTGACGTCCTGTGGGTTAAACCTGGCCGACACCTGCTGGTTCGCATTCATGGTTACGGGACAATTGGAAGATCGCCCGCTGCAAGCGCCGCCCCATCCAACGAAGTTTGGGTTATTGGAAGTCGCGGTGAGCGTTACCTGAGTCCCGGCAGAGAAGTTGGCATTACACGTCCCCGGACAATTAATTCCGGCAGGACTGCTGGTTACCGTGCCCGCGCTGCTTCCTAGAAGAGTGACGGATAGCGTAGGTTCACCCGGGATGACGTTAGAGGCCGCAATCACCGGTTGATTGGCTCCTAGCGTAACTATAAACAGGGAAATCGAGCCCAAAGCGGCTAAGACAACACTTACCCTCGGCCTAAGCATAAGGTTGCCTCCTTCTTTTCTATATTTACTAGGTGCGGTTGGATGACGTTGCTCGCGTCCAGGTTGCCCGAGCAAAATGACGATCTGACTGTTGGAACTTTATAAACGACTTAGGTAGCCTTCAGAAAAGATGCGTGTTTTTCAGCGAATTGGACAGCAGCAACGAAGAGCAGTTGCATCACGATTATAAAAGGAGAGTTAATTACATCTCGCTTGCGGAGTCTGCTCAGCAGCACGCCTCGGCTGTATTTCGAACGCCACCTTGAGGAGGGTCGCGCAGTCTGCAACTCTGAAGTCGAAAGTGCTAGTGCCGCAGTGGGCGCTTTGGCCGATGTCGCAAGCTCGCTAACGCCCTCCGCTATGCGGGATGGTTTCCGGCACGATTGAATAAAGAAGAGGGCTCAGCAAAAGGCGAGCAGCCAGTTGCCGACCGAATGCCAGAAGTACAGAACGCGATGCGCATGGCCGCCCAGGAATCGCGAACCACATACGACGTCGGCTTTCCCTTGTATCAGAGGATCAAGCAGTATCCGATATTCGCTGGGATCGTATTCCAGATCGGCATCCTGAATTACTACGTAAAGACTCGTTGCTTCCTGGCTCCCGCCGCAGCGCCGCAAATCTTAGGGCGATGTCGCCTGCACCCAGTTCCTTCCAGCAAAGCGCTTGTGACCATCAACTCCACTACGCGAGTTACTTGCGTCCACGCGAACGCTGGGACTATGGATTATCAAGACCAAAACTAGCACCGACAGCATCAGCGGCGTGCCTCTAGCACTCAGAATTCGTTTCACTTATCGACCTCGTGTAGAGTAGCTCGTTCGACTCCTGAAGGCGCCACGGAGCATGGATCTTGCGGTTTGGCCGAACTCGGCATGAGTTGTGGAGATAACGCGGTAACCGTCCCGGTGATCGCATCCTGAATCAGCACTCCATTACGTTCCAAAGTTGCTCCGGTGGCGCGATCAAGTTCTACTCGGGCTTTCTCGTAGATTGTTCGGGCGGTAACCAAATCCAGCTCGGCGACCGAAAGGTCGCGCTGTGCTGTCATGGTCTGGTAACTTGAGCCTGCTCCCAGGTCCTGCTCTTTTTTTGTGATCTCGAATGTGCGCTCGGCCAGATCTCTGCCCTTGAGGGCTGATTCCACCCTGGCACGCGATTGTTCCAGGGCATACTGCGCATTCCGTACTTCGATCCGAATTTGCTTTTTCAACTGCTCACGGCGCAGTTCGGCTTGGCGGTATTCGAGCTCGGAGCGGTACTGGTCGGCCTTGGCTACACGATTTCGAATTGGAATGTTGAGATTGAGTCCGATGTAATAGTCCGGAGAAGAATTATTGAATGCGTTCCCCAGCGCGCCGGCGAAATCCGTGGGGACGGTCGATGTGTTAGGGGCTCCAGTTAAAACGGGATTGTAATTCGGATTCAAAGGCCCGGCCAATCCCGATCCGCCGTAGAATCCCACTAACGAGAGCGAGGGCAACAACGCGTTCGTCACGGCTTTGCGGCTGATCTGGCGGTTCACTAGATCGATGTCAGACTCTGCGAGTTCGGGGCGATCCTGCAGCGCCTGCGCAATAAGGTCCTGGACGGCTTGACTTGCCGCTGGCTGTGTCGATTCCAGACGGTCCGTGGGAACCACCGGCATAGCTTCCAGCACAGGATCGTCAAGCCTCCTGGTCAGAGCGTTCTTAATCAACAATTCCTGCAATTGCAGCGTGGTTCGTGCGACGGTCAAATCCTGATCGCGCCTTGAGACTTCGGCTTCGGCGCGCATCACATCCATCTCGGGAATGCTGTCCAGCTGCAGCTGTTTCTTTGCAGTATCCAGCGACTGCTGCGCGAATGCCAATGATTGTTCGCTTACTTGCGCCTGTTCATAGGCATTGACCAAGTCCCAATAAATGTTCTCGATCTGCGTGACCGTGACGATCACTTGATCTTTGAAGGCGATGTCAGAAATCTTCTTGTTGTTATTTGCGATCCGGAGATAGCGAAGATTAGGGCCGAAGCCAAATCCTGCAAGCAATTGCTGCTGGAATGAAAACTGGTACATCGAAGTGAGGGCGGGAGACAGATTGTAGAAAGGGCTGTTGTTGGTTTGGCTGTTGTTGTTGAACTGTACTGAAATGCTGGTGCCAGTTCCAAAAGCCTGCGAATAACCAACATTGATTTGTCCGGTATTGAGCTGTAGCGAAGGCACGCCGTAAATCTGCAGACTGGCCTGAGGACTGGTTTGATGCTCGGCGCCAACCGAAGCGGTAATCGCGGGATCGTACGATGCCACGGGAGTTCCTACCCCCAAGGTTGATTGCACCAATCCTGACGCGCCCGCGCCCGCGCCGCCTGCGCCGCCGGTCGTGCCGCCAGCGCCCCCGCCAGGAGCTCCCGCGCCAAAGCCCCCCACTCCACCGCCAGGGGTCCCTTGCACAACGCCCGCATTTACGCCGCGAAAAACTCCGCCGGCCTTGGTGCGCAGTATGTCCGTGTTGGCGATTGGCAAATTATATCGGGCTATCGCCAGGTCGAGATTATTCTCAAGCGCCAGCCGGATCGCGTCTTTCAGCGACAGGTACAGCTTGTCATCGCGGATCAATTGGCCCAACAGGGGAGAATTCGTCAGCCCCGGCTCAGGCACTTCATTCGGCAAATAAGCACTGAAGGGATTGTGCGACTTCGGCATCTCAGAGGCTACGGATGCGTTTGTCTGCGCCGATGCTGTTGCAGCGAGAGTCATGAGGAACCACACCAGCAGCCGTCCGAACTGTCCCGCGCGTATGGTCTTTCTCATTGCTTCACCGCCTCATACGGCTGAAGCTCCGGGTTCGAAGTGTCACTCACTATCCAGCCGTCGCGGAGCTGAATCGTGCGCGAGCCATAAGCGGCATTCGCCTCC
>CAVYQB010000033.1:0-45853 GCA_963770465.1 uncultured Acidobacteriota bacterium | reverse complement strand
TCCTGTTGCGTTATTTGTTTTCGGTAAGACCAGCGTCCGCCGCCGTCACGCCAGTTTCTTGCCGATTCTTCTTCTCTTCCTCCGTGAACGTGCGAATCGCTGCGTTGAGTTTCTTGGTGGCAGCGTTGACGGTGTGGATGCGTGCGTTGTAGCCCTCGACGCCCGTCACGTGGACCTTTCCGTTCTTCACCTGTATCTCCTGCGTAGGGTCGGATGCGTACTGGTAGAGGTCTTCCGTCGCACCACAATACTCGTGAGTTGCATCGTACTCATTTGTGATCCACGCATAGTTCGCATTGTCACCCAGCACCTTGAGCTGTGCATAAGCGTCGCGGAACTGGCCGGCAAAGGAATCCATTGCAGTGCAGTATTCCTTTATAGACTCCAAGGAATCAGCAGCAACCTGCGGACTGGAAAGCGTGTCAGATTTGAGCAGGTGGGAGCCTACAAAGGACCGCTCGAAGTCAGCGTTTAACTCATCGTTCGCTTTGTGGAGGTCGATAATATGTGCGAGGAGGAGACGAACACTTTTCTCTTTGGTAGTCTCATCGGCAGGCACAGTCTTCTGCCCACTCGCCTCCTGCACGAGGTCGCGCACTGTAGGTGTCTTGTGGTATTGGTTGGAACCAAGCATACCGCAAATTGCGATGACGCCAATCACCGTGTCCCAACCAGTCAAGGGTTTGTTCTTTTTATAGTGCTCCCAGAAGTAGACCAAACAAAAAGCTAGAGCAGGAGTTGCATAACCTACTGCACCGGCCCAGTTCCCGTCTCTCGCATCAGGTACACCGTGGAGGACTGCTGAAATCAACCATAGAAACAAACACCACTCCTGCCACTTAGAACGTTTCATTTTGGTTGTCACTTTCGGTTCTTCCTGCTAAGCGATCTTAGGTACCACTGGCGTCTTCCGTGTTGAATTTGTTTTGTCATAGCAGGCCATGCCGCTAGGTCCATGCCGGTGACGGTCCGTCTCTCCATGTATGAGTAATTGTCAAGGGTTTGGGGAGTCACATGAAAGGTGACCACGGTAATTGCGCGAGCCGCGAAGCATGACTTTGGTTACCTGCAATCCCTATCACTGAAGGACGAGAATCACCTGTGGGCGACGATTTGCAAACTGAAGAAGGAGAAAACTGCCACCTGTGGCTCAGCCTGCCCCCAATGTGGGTAGTCGAGGAGGAGATGAAATGACGACCTATCGAACCCTGATGGCTTTGGTCGTTCTGGTTGCATCGCCAGCATTTGCACAGTCGCAGCGTCGGGACAATCCCACCGCAAAAGACACGCTGCGCTGGATGCAGACTTCGCTGGAAAGCGGCTCAGGGGACTACTGGGTGGGCCATGAAACGCGTTCCGTGAGACTCGAAGATTTTGCCGGCTGCAAAGTGCATTTTTCGGCGTCAACTCATCAACAACCGTTCGCTAACGGCGAACCCGCTCCCGACAAGAAACCGACAAGAATCGACTACTTCTTCGAACTTGGCGACATTGACCCCGCCAACATTACGTTCTCAAAGGGACAGGACTCCGGCACCGAGGTGCCCTCTTTTATTACCATACGTACACGAAATGACGAGAAGAAGATAACAAGTAGGTACTCTTGGGAGCCCGAAGTCGGCGCGAAGGCCGACGATACGTTTGTCATCTTCGCAGTGGAAGCTTTCGGCAGCGACAACGATTATGTCGTTAGGTTTGCGACAGCCTTTAAGCACGCCGTGGAAGCTTGCGGCGGAAAGCCGTCATTGTTTGCGGATTCTGAGAGACGCGATGAGCGAGTGCATACCGCGCCGGATGGCGTTGCCGTACAATCGAAACCACATCGAAAAGACATCGCGACGATAGCCAAGGAAGCAAACGGGGCCGTGGTCTCAATCGTCATGTCGGATAAGGAAGGGCATCCAATCGCCCAAGGCAGTGGCTTCCTGATAAGCAAAGATGGTTGGGTCGTTACAAACTACCACGTCATTAAGAGCGGAAGCTCAGCTGTCGTCAAGCTTCCTGACGGTGCATTCTTCCCTGTAGACGGGATAGTTGCATCCGATAAGGGTCGCGATGTGGCTATCATCAAGGCGCATGGGAACGACTTTCGCACGTTGACTTTCGGAGATTCCGCTCGGCTCCAAGTCGGAGAGGAAGTTGTCGCGATAGGCAATCCCCTTTCGCTCGAATCGACGGTTTCCAACGGCATTGTCAGCGCGATCCGAACTGTCGAGGAAGAAGGGGGCAAATTCTTGCAAATCACTGCGCCTATATCCCCCGGCAGCAGCGGCGGCCCATTGTTCAACGTTGCAGGGGAAGTCGTCGGCATCACGAGTGCCGGTATCAAAGGCGGAGAGAACCTGAATTTTGCTATCCCCATCAACGACGTGAAGCCCATGATAAACAGCGTTTCAGAAAGGCGTCGTGACGATGTGAGTGCTCTTCCCGATGAGGCGGAGCCGGGTAGCACGGAGCCAGCGACCGGCCCTTCAACTCAGAGTGTTCAGAATGGGCCAAGTCTTGAAGAAACCATGACTTGGATGAAGAATGTCATTAACAATGGCCACATAGCCAATCAGAGCTTTACTATCTCCTATGGGCTTGAAGCTGGTTATCACTCCTTTAGCACAAAAATGGACTATTCCAAGTGTGTTGTGAGCGTCAATGAAACTATGACTGGCAGCTCGCCTATGGACACCACGGCCGCATACGATCTTAAAGACATAGACCCATCTTCAATAAGAAACACCGAAGGACAGCAGTTAGAGCTAAAGACCACAAACAACGCAAAAACGATCCTATTTGAGGGGAAACGACCGTTCGAGTTCTCGTCATTCTCGGCCAAATCACGTTTTCAAATAAAGGAAAGCGAGGACCGCGACCGATTCTCTAAAGCATTGGTCCATGCCATACTTTTGTGCGGCGGCAAGCCATCTGCTTTCTGATCGTTTACGACGCGGCCTGCGCTCACACTGCCCTCCGCGGCCCATCATACGGGGCCTAAGGATAAAACGCCACTTCAGGGGTCACAAATGCGCGTTACGCTTATGAACTGCGGTAACAGTTTTGGCACGGCTGAGTGGAACGTCCTTCCGGTGGAAGGCAGCGTCATTCTTCTGCGAAGTAACGACGGGTCAAAAACCGAAGCTCGCAGCGTAGACAGGATAGAAGACGACCAGTCAGGTGGGAAGATCGTCCACCTTGGCGGCGCTCGGCCTTCGTTTTCATACGCTCGGTAGGCGAGGCAGTGCTCAAACGTCGTTTGTGCAAGTAAGTTGGAAGGGCGCCAGCATACGCGGGATCAAATAGAGGCGACGCATGTCTTTCACTGCGAGAGTCAGGAAGACCGGTAAGATTTTCGAGGCAATAAACGAGTTGGATACAGATGGAAGTCGCAGATGGAACGCGCAAACGTTGGAAGACGGAAAGTCGTACTGGGGATATCTCTACGACACCCAACCAACTAACGACCCCGCCGAGTTCAAATACCGAGGCCGGATGGAGGCGAGCTTCAGGGCAGATGAATTGGAACAGCTACCGCTGCCTGTCATGCTAAGAGACAGGCGCAAGCGCGACTAACGTGGTGGACGCCGGCGGGGATGGGCGGCGATGGAATCTGGCGCGCGTCGCGATCACAACCCTGGAACTGAGAAAACGGGCCAATGTGACTTCGCGCAACTTGAGTCGGTATGTCTTATCGTCAACAATCCTACCCGACGCTCTTTGAGCACGGAGAGGCCCATGCCTCTCATAGTTGGCTCAGGCCCGATCTCTGATTCAGGGCTTTCTGGCCGCGATATCCGCTCGGATGACGTTCAAGTAGTCGCGGGCGGATTCGAGAGCTTGTTCGGCATCGTGCTGAGAAACAAACCCAGTGTCGTCATAGAGGGCCAGATTGCGCTTCCTGCGAAGACGATCGAACACCGTCAGCAGACCAGCATGTTTCTTGTCGATGTGCGACCGTACAAAATCGATGATTGCGATATGGTGCCCAGGCTGACTTCTCGCACGGAATCCGTGGCTGAACATGAACCCGATAGAAGCCTTGAGCATTGCTTCGTAGGCTTGTTGAAGACAAGCCTCCTCGTCAAAAGCGAGAATTCTGTGGGCTGAGGTGAGCCTCTTGTCCGCGCTCGTGAGGAAGCGTTCGATCTGTGCCCAGTCAACGGCGTGTGGTTTTAGCCTCTTCATCTGTACCTATGAGCGGAACACGCTTATTGTGCCAGACGTTTTCCAGAAAGGCATCCTTTCGAGCACGGCGCGACTCGAATTCCTTTGGCGTGAGAACCGTGTAGTTGATTTCGCGTCCGAGTTGCCGCTCAAGCCTTCGCATGGCCTGCGCTAAGACTTCCTCGCGAGGGGCACCAATCATGAGCACGTCTATATCGCTGGTAGCGTCCTGCTGGTTACGTGCAAACGAGCCGTACAGATAAGCCTTGTCTATTCCCTCAATTCTCTTGAGGGATTGCCCGATCACGGGTGCCGCACCAATAGTTTTCGCAACGATCTTGCGCACTTCGTCAAAAAGCGGATACTTACGGTTGAGTTGAAAATACTTTTGGCGGCCACTCACTTCCGACCGAAATAAACCCTCGCGCTCCAGGCGTCCCAACTCTTTCGACAGGTTAGACGGATCGACGCTCAGCCGCTCCGCCAATTCCCGCAGATGATGACGGGCTGTCGGGTTCGTGAAGTAATAGGCCAGCAGATGCTGGCGCGCCTTGGAGCGAAGGTCAAGCATGTGGTACAAGTCTACTACACATGTGGTATTAGCTGACAACATGGGACATGGGGGAAAGATTATTGCCGACTGACATTTCTCCAGGGAATCCCGCGCTATTCAAGGATAGTGGCGGGCAGCAACGCCTTCTGTCGTATTAGCTCGACAGCATCAAACACTTTCGATAGACGGTCATGTGACACAGTTTTCTCGTCTTTGAATACTGCCGTGGACGACAGGAAAGCCCCAACCGGCGGGTTCTGCGGAAATACAACAGCCATGGCGTGCGCTCCGCGTATGAGGCGCATGAGGTGACTCCATTCCCGTTCCCGTTCGTCTGTGTCCCAAGAACCCGATAGAATGTGGAAACGGTCCAGAGCATCATAGGTCTCATCTGCTTTGAGATACATGTCAGCCCACTTTCGTTGCTTCCAATCTCTTTGGTCGCGGTCAGCAACCTGCTTGGCCTGAGATAAGGAACTCTTAGCAATCCAAGCGGCGGCCACAGACACCAAAACTGAGGCTATAGCGACTGCGAGAGAGATGGAATTCATGGCCATTGGGTGGCACATGGCCCCGATTTTATCACTGCAGCTCTCGTGACCCCATTGGCGCAAACAGCATTTCACTTAATCGGGAGTTCGGGCCTTAACCCGGCCCGGCGAACGGGGCCCCGCCGGGGCGTACGGAAGTGATCGCGATTGTAAGATTGTTGCAGTCTGCGTAGAGAAGTGGCAGTTTAGACCTTTGGGTGCAATTAGGGTGCAACAAGACTTCCCGAAGGTTACTCTGGGCGCTCAGATAGGCGATCGGCGCCGTGAATTGTCAAACAGTTACCTCTGAACCAGCCTGAAACAAATACTCGCTATCCGTATCCGCTGTCCGACTTGCGGTGCTGCTCCGGGGGAGAAGTGTGAGCTTAGTACGGGCCAACCCCGCACCGAGCCGCATCGCAACCGCCGATTCATTGCAGCGGATTGAGCCAAGTTGCAGGGTCACCAGACAGAACTGAGCCGACTAAACAGACTTCTCGCTGGATTCACGGGGTAGATTTGGCTCCGAAGCCCGTCGACTGTCCGATGGTATCTCAATACAACGAAGGCTCATTCCTCAGCCACTGACGTTGGGGTCCACGGATATTTGCCAATGCTCAAGCAGCCACTCCGGAATGTAGTGGCGGTCTTTGTTGCGCTTGCACCACTGCTCCAACTCCTCCGAGGTCTCCCAGGTCTGCGCATTCAATCCGAGCTTCTGCACCTGTTCTTCGAATGCGGTTGCCAGCCAGGGGATCTCGGGGGATCGGCCAGTGCCCCAGTTGGGATTTCCGCGTCTGTGAGGCATGAGCATGTCTCTTCTCGCGGCGATGATACTCCGCGTGACTCTCTCGCTGCAATCGCAAAAAATGCTGGACAGCGCCGGTTTCCTAGTGGTCGGTGGGCTCTCTCGTGATCCGCACAGCCATCGATTTGGCGGCTGGCAAATTCTTCGATGCGCATGACCTCAAGCCGTTCTTGATCTACTCAACGCCCGGCACTTAGCGCAATGGCACACGAACTTTTCCTCGCCCGGTATTGTCATGTGGCCGCACTTGCCGCAGACAAACGTCCCGTCTGCGAGGGCTATCATCAGCCTGAACTCGTTCCCCAAGACGCAATACGGGCACCGAACTACTCTTTCAATCATCCACTGCTCCACTGGCAAACTAAGAAGAAAGAAGACCCGCGCCTCAAGGAGCCATCCAAGAAATAGCGCGGGTTAGGGGGAGGGAGAGCGCGGTTGGCTCGCGCTACGGAACTTTTTCAAGCTTACTCCGGAGAACTCCGTGAAGCAATCCTCCAACCTGGAATTTGTGCGGCACTGTCCGTAAGGTCGAGTGCAAAATATTTACAGTTCAGTATCGTCTGGCAACAGGAGTTTCGTCACGCTGCGGTCGTCCCTAGGTGTGCGCTGAGCACAAACTGGTGGGGTTTTCCACAGTGCGGATCATGTATCATGGCTCCGACAACTCTCTAAGTTGTCTTGGGCTGCGTGACTGACTGGCAACAGGAAACTCGCGGCCTATTTCCGTATGGAGAGTTGTTATGGTGACAGACCCTGCCATCAGGCATGAAGTCCAATTCTTGGTTCACCCTGCGTTTGAGGGGGTGAGGCCGCCGTTCACGGTTTGAATGGCTCCGACTGTGGATGGCGGCTTCTAATTCAAAATGAGGTAGTGAGTGTGTTGAACGGGAACCATACCGAACTTGCGAGGAAGGAAACGAACCTCATCGCTACTATCGAGAAGCTGCTCCCAGATTTTGCGTGGGCGTGTCGCGCACATGGGAATACAGTTGTCACCATGCATTAGGATGCCTTCGCCGCTCTTGAGTGACGGCGCTTCCGCTCAAATCGATGCCGTGTCGGCCACAATTGCACACCCCAAATCTGTCGTCTCTGCACAGAATGTGGCCGTCGTGACGCCTCGGCTTTTGGGAATCAAAGCGAGGGCGCAGTATTTGGGCGGGCGCGACGATTTGGGCCGTGCGTTCCCTCGGATGGCCACGTGCGGTGCCTTACTTGAAAATCGGCAATCGTATTCTGTTCGACCGCATTGATTTGGAGGCCTTCATTGAGCCTCAGAAAACGGACGCGGTCTGACGAATCTGCGCACCGGAAAAGCCGACTTGCCAAACCTTAATCTCCGTGTGCTCAAATGGCTCGGCACGATCCCGGCTGTCGGAACCAATATTTGCATCGCCTTGACAGCGGTAGTGTAGAAGCCTAGCATTGCGATTGAGCAAGCTACCTCTTCTTACTCTTTCAGGTCCCCTGAACTAAGTCAGCCCATCTGAAACTTTTCCTCTTAGCTTCCCTTTGAAGGAGGAATTGCGTTATGACAGTATTGACCCGTTGGGAGCCTTTCCGTGAGTTTTCCACCATGCAAGATCTAATGAACCGCATGAATCGTCTTTCCCGTGAGTCGCACAGCCCCGAAGGGCCGGAAGACGCGTTGACAACCACCAGCTTCGCACCGCCGGTGGACATCTACGAAGACGAGCACAACATTACTGTGAAGCTTGAAGTTCCGGGCATCGACGAAAAGGACATTGATGTCCGCATCGACAACAACACCCTCACCGTCCACGGCGAGCGCAAGATCGAGAAGGAAGAGAAAGAGGAGAATTTCCGTCGCGTCGAGCGGCAATACGGAAGCTTTACTCGCTCGTTCACCCTGCCCAGCTCCGTGGACTCGGGACAAGTGAGCGCCGACTACGCCAAGGGCGTGCTGAAGATCAAGCTCGCCAAGAAGGCCGAAGCCAAGCCTAAGCAGATCAAGATTAATGTTGGCGGCGAGAAGACCCTCGAAGCCAAAGCCGTCAGCAAGGCCGCCTAAAATCAGCTGGTAGTGAGAGAAATGGGAGGTGGCTTACATCGCCTCCCCCTCATAGCAGTTTGGATTGCTACTTTCCAGGAGTGGTTATGAACACGGTCACATTAGGACCAGCGTACAAGAGAGTTTGGGCGCAATTTTACAAGGCTGCGCTCTTTGAGTTGGACGCCAACAAAGTGTCAGAGCGAATTGCTGAAGCGGAAGGGGCCCTGGTAACACGTGCGCGAGAACTGTTCCACGCAGCGGGAGACAATATCGAAGAAGAGAAGGCTGTAGATGACGCGATGTATGCCTTGCACGCCCTTCGGAGCGCGTTGAAGTGCAGGGCAAACGCGAAAAACACTTCCCAAGACCTAGCCGCTTGAAATTGACTGGAGACCAAGGTGATGATGGATGCGAATCACATTTCGGAACGCCTCAGCAGCATGAGACTAGAAATAAGCGATCTACGAGTCACGACCGCCCGGTATTGGAGCAAGAGCCAGCATACCGCGCTGGACAAATCCGCTTTCGCCTTAGGAAAGGGACGTTTGTTGGAGATCAAACGGGAACTGTCGGACATGATGAAACGCTGTGCTTGAATCTCGGTTGGTTTCGGCACAACAACGTCCGATCATTCGTGCGGGTATGGATGGTCTGAGTGAAGAAGTGTTGCCCAGTCGAATGCCCTAAAAGAAGGAGCTACTATGCCCCGAGACCCCCGGAAAACATGGCGGTACTTCGCTCAAGCCGTCATTCAGGAAGAAGACCCCGAGAATCTCACCCACCTGATGCAAGAGCTTTACCGCGTCCTGAAAGATAATCAGGACAGCCCATCGCGATGCTCCGCTGAGGCAATCAAGAATGAGACGGCTGCTTAGTCGATATCAACGGGCAAAACGGGTCCCTCGGGGCTGTTCTAGAGTCGGAGGCCCGCACTCGAACAATTCGATCTCAGCTTGGGCATCCTCGTAGACAACGTAGTCCGATGTCCTGCCACACCTGACGCAAAACCATTCTTGAAGCTCAGGGTTCCATCGGATTTCCAGATGTTTCATTACGAATGCTTATTCCGCTGGAAGCTTGCCAGAAAAATCAATGAAGGTCTCTACGGGGATTCTTTAGCCTAATAGTGCCATAATAGTTTCGGAAACTGCAGGCATGCCAAAACGCAACCTCAGAGTGGTCAAATGGCTCGGCACAGTCCCGGCTATCGAAGTCTGCACTTTCTGCAATCGTGAGTTCAAGGTTCCCATGACCGCCCTGAAGAGAGTTGCGGACGCGCAAGAAGCTCTCAGGCTTTAATTTGCCGAGCACAAGTGCAAGGGTGAGGACGCCAGCCGAGCCGCTACAAACTGAGTTGTAACGTTTCGTGCGTCCTGCATCTCAGGAGTAGCATTATTGGGCGTGGGGTGCTTCATGGCCCGGCGCGCAAAGAAACTACCATCGAACGTATTCTGCGCGAAGTCACTGGCCGCAAGATGAGCAAGGCGATAAAGCGCATCCTTCTACCGAAGCGGAACGCTAAACCCAAGGTCGCTTGATTTCATAGTCCCCGATCGCCACCATGCCGGAAACAGACTCCAGCAAAACGTAGGGTCCCCTAATTAACAAAAGCTTCAGGGGGAGGTTCCCTCTTTCGCCCGCTGTCTGCCAGCAAGATTCTCATTCGTTCCTTCAGGATTTCAAGCTTCGACGCGTTTTTCTCCTCCGCTACCATTTCGCATAGTGCCCGGAATGTGTCGGTGTCAAGCATCTGGAACCTTTTTCGTCATTAGACATGTTTGGTGACAATGATATGAAAAACTTGACTGGCTGTCCATCGGGAATTATGGGGCTACCGGCCCCCCTAAAAAACCTACCCGTGCTGAACTGAAGCGGGAGATGCGCAGGGCAAACGCATGGTCCAAAGCCTCACCTTAACAAGCGTTGTATCTTGCGGAGTCGTCAAACAGGGGCACGGAAAGCGGGGACCGTTTCAGACAATGGCGAATCGAAGGCGGGCAATTCCTAGAGTACCCATTTCAAGAGGACAAAGGTCACGCAGCCGGATGTCCCTTCAAGTAGGAAAGATAGTGTTTTGCGTCTGCGATGCGTTGCCGCTCAGCCGAGCCAATCGGACGCCGACTATGCAACCCATCTTCAACTCGGTCTGCAATCGCGTTCTGTGCTGCATCAACTTTTTGCAGCAGTTTTAGTTGGTCCAATTCGAGCAGAGCATCCTTGTAAAGTAATTGCCAGCCGTTGTAATTTTCGCTCAAATCATCCTGATTTCGATATGTGTTGCCATCGCTGAAAAGCCGATGGCAAAAACTGCCTCCGCTGATTAAGCGGTTTTCTGGGCGCAGTATAACGCAAACGGTCTAAGAGTTCTGCACCTTTTATGCCCGGCGAATTAAGCCTCGGTCTTGGCGAACGAAGCCGCAAGGCGCGCCAGGAACCGACCCTACGGGTGTCACGTTCCAACCTAACGCACACACGGCTCCGATACGCGGTCCACTGTATTGACGAACCCGTACGCCATCCCTTAGGAAACGGGTTCGAGCAATGCTTGAATTTCGCCAACCAGACCTGCGGGTTCAGACTTCGACACTACTGCGCTAACACCCACAGATAAGGCTTCATGGATGAGACTTGGAGTGTTGAAGGTGGTGAACATCACCAAGGGCAGCGACGGTGACATGCGTTTTAGTTCACGAGCCGCCTCAAGGCCATTCATCACGGGCATTGAAAGGTCCAGAACCACTACATCCGGCTTCAATCGTTGCGCCTCCTCTATTGCCTCTCGCCCATCGGTTGCCTCGCCGCACACTTCCCAGCCCTCTTGCTGTTCCAACGTTTGACGCAGGGTCTTACGCACGACAGGACTGTCGTCCACGATAAGGATGCACTTGGGCACTTCGTGCCTTTCATGGCGCGGCAAAACACTACCAAGGAACTCCCAGTTTACACTTCTAACGGGAGCGTCTTTCTAACTCTCCCCGCAGCACATTCAGTCCGGCAAGCGCATCGGTGAGAGCTTGCCGTTCTTCCGGCGTACCGCCGTGGTCCATCTGCATTTCCTGAAGTCGCACATCAATTGCGCCCTTTGCTGCATGGAGGCGATTTGGCAGCTTCTTATCGTCAGTTTCGAGGATGGCAGCCTTGTACGATTCCTCCCAAACATAGTCGGCTCTC
Source organism: uncultured Acidobacteriota bacterium (assembly GCA_963770465.1). GTDB lineage: Bacteria > Acidobacteriota > Terriglobia > Terriglobales > Acidobacteriaceae > JABDBE01. Next base: position 34,625 of record CAVYQB010000033.1, on the reverse strand, counting down.
ATAAGCCATTCCTTTCTGAGCAGATGCGCCTAAACGAGAGACGCACCCTTCGCTCTAGCACCGAGCCGGATAGACGTGTGCGACAGCCGTTCCGGCTCCCTACGTGACGTGCGTCAATTTTCGCAAGGAACCGTCGCCCAGAGGGCGCGGCGGAAGGATGGGAAAAGTAACGAAAGTATTGTACTCGCCTTTCGACGGTGCAAAACATGTTTATTACGGTTCGGTATCGGACACAAGGAACCTCCTTTCGAGTCCGCGCATGGACGCCCATGGTTGCCGCTGCTGTGCAGTGGGCGAGGCGAATCATACGGGACGGGAGGTTGATAGTGTATTTGGAAGTTGAGGAACCGGACTCGTTGTCATTTTCGGTGACCGGCATACCTTGGGAGAGTTAAACTTTGGCGGATGCTATCCGAGACCGAACATGACAAAGCTTTGCTTAAAGCGCACAGGCTTCACGCCGGAGTTTATCGCCGCGTGGCTGACCAGCTAGGGGTTGACCCTTCCTACGTGAGCCGCGTTGCCACTGGCGAACGAAAGGGAGCAAAGGTTCGACGCGCCCTCTTGGACGAACTTCAGAAGATACAGCGCACATTAAGATAGCTGTTTTCCAAACGGCCTAAACGCTTCACTTGTTTTCTTTGGGAGCGGTTTGAACCGTAGGAGTAACTAGCAGCCCGTTTGTGTTTCAGCCGCTGCATTCTTTGTTGCGAGCACGGCAGCTTTAACTCTCGCGACGTGTACTATTTCGAGTTTGCCGCCTAACAGTCTGTGGCATACCTTTCCAGGTTTGGCGCTGCAAAAAGGGCACACCAAACTCATTGGGCTGACTGATAATATCGGAATGCGGGTGAGGGATTTCCTCTTCGCCATTAGGACGCAACTTATACCACATCCGTCAGAACAAGTCTGTCAGTGGATTACCCTCGGCTCAATGAATGCGTATCGAGTGGCTTGTGCGCGCGGGGAGCGGTTTGCGGTCGCTCTACGTTAGCCTATCTCAGGTAGTGGCTCAATTTGAATTTGCCCCCGCTTGACAAACCGCGTAAGGCCCGCGATGGAGGCTAGAATTGCAAATCACGCTTGGACAGTGGAAGAATTGGTTAGCCTCTTGGCAGCCAAAACTACAAATCTGGCCTAAATTCAAACTGGCTCTTGCAAAGCACGAGTGGGTGATTTATCCATTTTTCGCACTGCTGGTTGTCATTTTTCTCTTGTTGCTGCCCCGTGGCTGTACTTATCCATAGAATTTGAAGGTGAAAGACTCGCGACTCAAGGAGCCATCCAAGAAGAACGCGGGTCAGCGCGGGGGCAAGTGAGGCTTTCACAGTATACGCCTGCTGTTGCGACTGGCTCTTTAGTGGGATTGGTTTGTATCGCCTGCAGTATATAATGTTCCCCAAGTTCCCCCAGACCCTTTGCATGCGTGCTCAAACCAAAGACCTTTGGCTGGAGCTCTGCGAACAGGCAGCAAACGAACAAGACCCGAACAAATTCCGCGCCATTTTTCGAGAAATTTTTCGTGTCTTGGAATTGAAAACCGGACGTCTTGATCAGAATAGTCCTCAGCCAGGGTCAAGTGAACCCGGTCTCATTCGCTGCTCTCTGTGCCACATGCCAGTGCCGCTTGAATCCAGCAAAACGGACGAGAACGGAAAGGCCGTGCATGAGGAATGCTACTTGCTCAGGCTGCGACTGGAGCATGCTACTACCCCACCCCAGAAACCGCGCCAAGAATAAGCAACTCCGACGGTGAATTCACAGCGCGACAGGAGTCAACCCAGCAAGGCCGGAGTATCATGTGTGGCTGTGGCGAAAACATCCATTCTGCCAACCAGCGCTCGTAAGCCCGGAAATCCGAACTGGGGAAAGCCGCTTAAGCCCGTTCTAGCTGTTCCTACTGCGTTCGAAGAGCAGGTCCAGGAACTCGGATTGACTGAACAGACTTGTGTAGCCTCGGAAGAATTGCGGCAGTGGTGTAAGCGCAACAAAGACCGTTGCTATATCCCTGAACGGCTGCTGAAGCAATGGGGAATTACCGTTGACCCCAATGTTAGCGGCTGAGGAGCCTCGGATTACCAGCACAACGATGGCGTTCGTCTTGTCCGCACCGGATAGCGCATGTGTTCAGCTCTCAGTCCGGCAGTTCGATCCGGTCTGCGTGTTTCTTGTCGCGCTCGTGCTCTTCAGCAAGAACCTTTTCTAGCCAATACGCTTGTTTTTCAGCGAGCCATTTATCCACGAATGCGGGATCGTGACCGATAGAGAACTCCTCACCGCAACCGTCACACCGAAGCGTTCCCATTTCCCGGAAACCCGCAGGTTTCTCTTGGCCCAGTCCCTTCTTGGTTGCCACAGCCTTCATCTACTGAACTTGTCCCGATCCGCTGATCATGAGGACAACCAAATCAAGCCGCTCGCTTCACTTTTAGGCAGTTGCGGCAGCAGCACTTGAAATCTGGGTCGTCGGGGATCACTACGTGGCCGCACTGTTCGCAGATGAACCATTCCGGTCGCTGCAACATTGGCCCGCTCTGATCGCCCAGGACGCAATATGGGCAACGTACGATCTGCTCAGCCATTCCTTGTGCCTCGTTTCTTCTCTCTTGCCCAGCGAATCCCCCTGCTTATCAAGCCAAACGCAAGCTTGCAAGCGAAGCACGAGCCTCGCCGCCACTCTTGTCAGGAACAATCTTTAATTCAAGCACAGTGACGTCAGAGAGGTCCACGGTGTAGTCCTCAGTCTCCCGTACTGTCACAGGTGGACTGAAATTCCATTGCTGGCGAACAATTTCTCGGAAGGAACGCCCGTGATCCGGGGACCATCTCAAGACGAACTCCTGTGTGCGCTGGGTTTCGGTTTCTTCGAAAACCAGCCAGATACGTTCCAGCTTTTGCGGCTGGTCGAACAGAAAGTCGGATGATTTGAGGTCCGGGCTCGGCAGCGCGCCAGCCGCGTGTCTCACCGAGTTGCAGCGCACATTCGATGGGATGCGCTTCATCTTCAGATGTAATCTCGACCGTCGCCAAGTTGGCCAGATCGAGCCCGGCCTCATCAAATGTTAAGCGGTCGTGCGGCATAGGAGAAATCAGGCGTTTGCGCATACCAACTGTCTAAGACCTTCGGGCCGTGGGCAAGCGAATCTCAGTGCTGTGTTGAGTCCAACCCCAGTGACCTTGGCACCCGTGGGGTGGTCAACCTTCGCAGGAAGACAGCAGGACTCAGACACAGCAATAACTATTCTATTCCCGTGAAGCCCGTGTGACATTTCCACGGCGATTGGACCACGGATGGGGTATTAATTGCCCCGACAACGTTCAGTTGTTTGGGCCGCGTGACTGACTGGCAACAGGAAACTCGTGGCCTATTTTTTTGCTATGTATGCGCGACCGTCGTCGCTTGAACAAGGGTGCTCTCACCTTAGATTGTGTCAACTAGGGTTTTCAGTGATGGGACGTTGCGCTTTGTTCACGCGCAACGTCTGCTCGTTCCTTCAACAGCCTGCCAATCTCCGCGATGAGCGCGATCAGCTTTTTCGGGTCCTGCTCCTTGGCAGGAAGTTCGCAATATTCCATCCACTTCTCGTTTTGCTTAGCAATCATCGTGCCCTCCAAATCGGAAGGACGCTCAAAAAAACCTCAGCACGAAGCGTTCCAAAAACTCCTTTGCAAATCTTCCTGTCGTATCTGTTAGAACGATTACGTTTAACAACGGCTGTTCTTTTTTTGATTTTGTTTCTTGTTTTGACTAGAGGCTCCGGGGCATTTGAATCGGGCGAGATTTTCCTACGGCATTCTCTGTATAGAACGATCAGGCGAGATACGGCATCCTAGATGGGACTTTCCCCGATACCACTCCGTGACGCCCGAAGCCAAAATCCGTCAACTCTGTACCCGACTCCTAGCGGCAGAAAATGACGAAGCCTCAAAAAGGATACTTCACGAATTGACAGAGGCCCTTCACAAGAACTACGAAAGGCTTAGGCGAGAAGTGGCGCGAGAAATGGAGCGGGAATATCGCCTCCACAAAGATGACATGGCCGCAGACTGAGTCAATCTGACTGAGCACATGTGGTGGCATGCGCTTCCTGTCGAACCAAGCACTGGGCAGGAATGACAATTTCGACGAGCGTACCGGGATCCCATCGAGATAGCCTTCGGTGAATGAAATACCGCCGTAGCTGCCGATGTTTGCTACTCTGCCATAAGTCCACAAAAAGGGATCACTTCCTTCCAGATGCGCAACTGCTTGAGATGCTGTCATGTGATCGCCAGCGGAAACGCCAGCTACAGTCCTCGCGCACCATAATCTTGAATCTTCCGCGCCTCGTTATCCTTGCACGGCAATGGTGGCGATAGCTCTGAGCGCGAACTTTGACCCAGCCGCATCGTTCCAAATCATCCACGTGAAGTCCAGCCTCCGACGTCAATTATTGCAGAGCTGTCGGGGCGTCACGCGTGTCAGTCCATCTTCTGAAGATTGCGTATCGGACTGCTGTTCGCATTCGCTCGGGAACGCCGTTCGGCTTGCCTCCGGACCGGAATCGCGTTCACCTTAACCGGAAGAACCGATGCACTGGGAGTTGGTTGTTCTGTAGACTGTTGATTCTGCCAGGCAAATGAGTTGTGGACTTTATATCCTAGAACTGGGATAATCGAATGGCACGATGGACGAGGGTCTCCGGCGAAAAGCCTTTGTTTTGGGTGGGGTCGGCAAAGGATGATCTGCTGGAGTTTCCCGAGGCGTTCCAGGACGACATTGGGGTCCGCCTTAAGTGTGGCGCAGTTCGGTGGAAAACATGCAAAGGCGAAGCCGTGGAAAGGAGAAGGTCCGGGAGTTCTTGAAATAGTAGAGGACCACAGAGGGGACACCTATCGTGCGGTGTACACGGTAAAGTTTGATCAGGCTGTGTATGTTCTTCACGCTTTCCAGAAGAAATCGCCGAAAGGAATAAGGACAGCCCAAACGGACGTGGAATTAGTTGCCCGAAGGCTCAAGTCGGCGGGCGAGGATTACGAGGCGAGATATGGCAAACGGAAAAAGCAGTGAGGCGGTGGTTGCAAGTTCCGGGAATGTATTTGCGGATCTTGGCCTACGCGATGCCGAGGAAAAGCAAACAAGAGTGCGCCTGGCGGTGGCCATCAATCAGATCATTGAGGCGCGTCACCTATCGCAGACGGCAGCGGCGCGCCTACTCGACATCAATCAGCCGAAGATTTCTGCTTTGGTGAATTATCGGTTGGAAGGGTTTTCGGTGGAACGGCTGATGCATTTTCTCAATGCGCTTGACCGTGATGTAGAGATCGTAATCAAGAAGAAGCCTCGGTCGAAGAGAGCGGCGAGAATTGTCGTAACGGGTGCCCAGTTGTCGCACGTGGTCTGACGCTGTCCATATGGGTAGAACCGCGTTGGGCAAGGAAGTAGCGTTCAGCTTGACTGGTTGGCGTCGTCTATCATTTCGGCAAGAAGAAAGGATTTTCTTCGGACAGTCATTTTACGCCGATTAGCGTAACGCTAAAGGGCGGAACGGAAGCACCCCAAGAGCCGGGGAGGTAGGGGGATGCGACTCAAATCGAGGCTTGGCAAACCTCTTCAAACTCACCCAAGAGCTCCTGGAGTTTGCTCAACTCGATGGGATGGTGCTTAGCGAGATATCTGTTCACTCGGGAGTTCCCTACCAGAGACTCGGCGTACCGAGAGCAGATGGTCAGGTTCAATTGGTCGATGCAGAGGTTTTTCGGAGGGTCACCCGAAAGCCGTAACAGATTCGCTCGTCGGGTGCGATACCATTTCCCCCAGCATTCCCCGCGATCTTCACTAGCAGATTTCATGGCCATCTGTTGCTTTCTCAAATAACGTCATGAGGCACTTGGGGATTGTCGTCATTGATTCGGCTCGCAAAAGCGTTACAAAATTCTCATCCGAAAACAGGTTGGCAAACACTTCATTTATGCGGTGAAGACATTGCGCGACAGCGTCGGCACGCACGGGCAAAGCCAAGGTGTTCTTGATTTGGACGGTCTGACGCCTGGTCTTCTTGCTTTTGGCGCGCTTCAGGTAAATTTCTTTCATGCTGCCTCTAGATCGAACAACGTCGAAACGTCTCGATAAACGGCTCCAGATCATCGAATCGGTAAAGGTTCAAAAAAGGAATGTTATCCTTCGTACGAGAGTTCAAGGCTCCGCGAAGTTGCGAGACGGAGGGAATCACGAAATAGTCAAATATTGAGCGCTCTGGTGGTTTCAAACGGCAAATTATGAGGACATCCGCAGCGGGTCGTTTGCCAAGAGGTAGTATCCAAACAATCCGGGTGTCCCGTACCCAACATTTACGAAGGGCCACTTTGACGGTGACCTTGTCGTTAAGCCGGACAATTCCGGCCACCGGCGTGGGCTCCGCACTTCCGCCAATTGCCCGCACGCGTTTACAAATGTCATCGCAAAGCATGTTCCGAATTCCTCTTGTCAAGCGAATAGCATGGCCCCAGGAAAGGTCTTTCGGAAGCGGATAGCCAATTAACTTGTATGCCTCACTGACTCCACCAAAATGTTTTGCGTATGCCACTGCAGAAGGTATATCTTTCGCCGCGTTGATTATGTTGCTGCTGAGTTTTCCACCTCTTTTCCACAGTCGCCTCAGTCCCTCAAGCATCTCGCCATCTTCGGGTCGTCTCGTTTCTTCAAGGACCCGCTCGTATGCTTGCGTCCATTGTCTGTCCGTGATAATTGCGGGAAAAGCATGTTCACGGATTAGCCATTTTTCCCGCGGAACGGCTCTATATTTGTCGTGGTGCTTACCGTATGCGTATGCGCCTTTATAGATAGGGTTGCTGAAGAGGCAGCGAAGCATCACGATGTTCCAGAGTTTCTTTCCACGAAATCTTCCTTGCTGATTCAGGATGTCTGCAATCTTGTAACGGTTTTGTCGTCTCGTCGTATAGAGATCAAATGCAAGTTGAATTGTTTTTACGGCTTCTGGCGGACCAGGCACTAACGTAATGCGGTCTGTATCAATACTCTTCCACTCCCCTAATTTGAGAAGCTGCTTTGGTTTTCCGTCTTGTCCGACAAGTTGTCTTTGCATTCCAAACGGTCCGTATCCGCCTTGCCAGTATCCCATTTCGACAAGCCGACGCTGGCCTGCCGATATTTTCACCGATAGTTCGCGGCTGTACTCGCCAGCCATAGTACGCTTCAGGGCTTTCAGGAGGTTGGAAGTAGCGCTGTTGTCGTTCTCAAATTGCTCTGCACAATAGTGCACCGCAATCCCGGCGCGTTTGCAGAGAAATTCGTAGTGGGCGGCTTCATCGGAATCTGGAAAACGTCCCCATCGGCTTATGTCGTAAACAAGTATCTGGGTGAAGTCTGCCGTTCCGGATTCGACCGCGCGCAAAAGCTCCTGCAATCCGTCACGCCCCTTGATGCTCGTCCCACTTTTCCCTTCGTCAACAAAAGACCGCACGATGCCGAGATTATGAGCGGCGGCGTAAAGAGCAATAGCGGCCGATTGGTTGAGGATTGAATATTGTTGATGCTCGGTACTCATGCGCAGGTATTGCGCAGCACGAGAGAGTAGGCTCGAAGATGAAGTGGAGGGCCGATCGTGCATTGCCGCTCCTTTGGGCTAATACTTGCGAGAGTATCACAGTTGAGATGGAGCCATTTTCAGGAGGTTGTGAAACCGCGGAAACCTTGATAATGCTGCTGGAACTCACATCAGGTGCCCGATTTTCAAGAATCGCCCTTTCCGCCTGAAGCCAATCATCCAGTGCGAGCCCTGTTCTCTGGCGCCACAAGTCCGGAGTATGTGGATAGGGGCACGATAACGACGTGCCCCTAATAATTGTCAGGAGTTCAGGAACAAATCTTCCGTCAGCGTTGAAGACATCGCGGAAGATGATGCCTGCCTCGCGGAGATTTAGGCGGACCGTCCGCCGGTCGGTTCCCATAGCATCGGCGATGGCGTCAGGGTCAGTGATCGGGCCGTGTCTCGGAATTGGCAGGGGCGTTCGTTCGATTGAGGTGGGCTTCAATACTTTCACGGCTCTGCTGGTCTCCGAAATAGCAAAGGCCGACTAGTTCCTCGCCGGTCTCAGCGACTAGCCGGACTAGGTGCTCGCTGGTGATGGAATAGATCCGGCAGGACGGCCCGGCGCCGAGTCGAAAGCATGCGGCGGGATCGCAGGGGTTAGCAGGGAACTCGACCTCAATGTGTTCTCTTCGGCGTCCCAGTTCGAGAAGAAAGCACGGCATGACAACGTTTGAAATATGCACAATCTCCTCGACACTCGCCGATTCGGCCGGAATCTCTTTTAGGCCAGCAACGATTTCAGAGACTAGGCGGGCTCTGGTGCGATCGCCCCATGAGTCCGGCTGGAGCGCTAGTTCCAGAATCTGCTCCTGCAGTTGGTTCAAGAACAGGGCGAAGCCCGCCATGCGTAAGCTCGCAAGCAGGTCGCCGGAACTGTCTAGGTATTCAAATTGTGCGAAGATTCGCGAGGCCTCTTTCCCTTCAATGCGAGGAATCTTTTGCTTACCGCGTGCGCGATTTCCAGTTGTATCAGGCATGTCGGTCCCTCTTTCCCAATGACCTGGAGGAGTTTTGTTGCAGGTCGCCTCGCTACTCAGGTTATCGCGAAGAGGTGGACTAAACTTCATCGACGCAACGCTGAGTTTCTCGGTGAATCAAGGCTCGTATTTGAGCGCACGCGATGCGCGATCCTGCCGCAGTTCTTATCCTGTCGTCACATTCGGCTGCTATGGGCTTACAACCCGGCCAGTTTTGAAAGGTTTCCCGAAGGACAAAATAAAACTAGAAACGACTGTGGACTACTGTGACGGCGCGACACTTCACACGGAAGATTTTAATGGCCAATTCGACCATAGATGGATCGCGGGCTTCGCAGTCCAACGGCGATAACCTAAAATCTGGGTCCAATCAGGGTCCAATAACTCTTCCAAGGTGCTACTTGCGGCTCCAAAATGGGCTGTCGGCGCCGTCATTTTCAATCAGTTACAAGTTGTTTTGTCCCTTTCACGGCGGTAACACGGGTTCAAATCCCGTCGGGGACGCCAAAATTCTAAAGGAGTTACCAGATTTTCGTTTTTGTGCCCCGCGGCGCGATCACCGTCTCCCGACCTGTTAATCCTTAAAATTTAGACGGCTTAGATTAACCCAAAACACCGCAAGAATCGGTTGGCGTCATCGTTTGCGGCCCGCAGTCGGATGCTTCTTTCTTGCACATTTGCGGAAAAATTGGGCGTGCGAAAAACAAACTCATGACTGTAGTGTGGATAAGGCGACGCTTGCCACTTGGTGCAGAGCTACTTGTACCACTAAAGGACCGCCAGGCCTCATCGCTGCCGCAGCCGGGACGAACAGGGTATAGCGCGTCTTCGCCCACTCCGCGGGGTCAACCGTTGGGTTATGAGCGCCACCAGCAACAGCATGGCGGCGGCCGCGGTCATAGCCGATCCTTTGACTGCGAGATTCAGAAAGTCTCTTCTTGTGCTCGTTACTCGTCACCCGCGGTGGCCTCGAAAGCATTTGATTTGAAGAACGCCTTCAGAGGTCAAAGTTCTCCAGTAATAAACTGGGCTCGCCCGTATCCGAAGGACCAGTCTTCATCTGTATTTTGGGTAATGGAAACAACCAGGTCCGACGCCTTTACCCCGCAGCGCCGAGCTAGTTCTTGGCAAAGCAGCTCGTAGAAATTCTGCTTCTCAAGCCGGCTTCGCGGCCGCGTCGTCACCTGCACCATGACGACCTGCTGGGTGCGCGTTATGTCCAGCCCCGTGTCTTCAATTCTCATTTCTGCCGCAGGGTGCTCGTGCACAATCTGGTAGCGATCCCGTTCGGGCACTTTGAATGCGGCCAGCGTCGCGCAGTGGATCGCGTCAAGCAATTCTTTCAACTCTGCTTGGCTGCGGCCCTCGATCACATCGGTTCTGAGTAGTGGCATCGAACTATCTTTGGGACATCGGGCTGCAATAAGAGATTGGTCTCGCCAGATCGGTGTTGCAACGGATTTTTTAACTCTTCCACTGCGAACCGCGGACGACACTGCAGAAGTTCATGCGGTGAAACTTTGGATCCTTGTCGGCATTCCCGGCGTAGTGTGCAGCGCAATCGCGCTCCAAACAGTGTCGACGTCCTAGCTGAGATATATTGTGCTGGCGCAGGAAAGCTCGCGCACTGTTCGCACCATCCACTTCGAATCGGTCCGACTTACTGCTATACCGGGGAGTTAATCCCATGTCGTGGAACATCGCAGCAATGTAAAGCAGCTCGGGATCGAACTTCAGTCCGCGCCTTTTTCCCGCAAGCGATCCGAAGTAATACACACGAGTCGAGTGGTTGAACAGCAAGGAAGGCTCGGTGTCGCGCACCAACTCCGTCGCCTCTTGAGCAAGCTTAGTGTCGGGGATCGTCACCCCCGAGATCAAGGCTGCTTCTGTCCTGTCTTTTGTTGTAGTGGGCATATTTAAGCCTCCTGCCAATCCGGTGCATGTCCTCTTCCAAAGTAGGTCAACGCTCAAATCGCCTGCGAATTCGTCGACAAGGCCTGTTCCCATTCGATTAACGGCATACGTCGATCTACTGCAGAGGTTGATGTGTCGAGATGGGGACTCGCTGTCAAAATATGGACTCGGCCCTAAACGCTCATCAGAACGAACAATGATGGAAGATAGATGATCGATGCGACAAGGAGTCGACGGGCTGCCGCGCTGGATTTGTGAAGAACGAATTGTGACCCGTAGTAGAGAAATCCTAAACTGAAGAGCAAAGCTCCCACGCAATAGAAAATGTTTAGCTGCGGTGCCGAGGCCGGCAAAATACTCAACGGGAATAGAGCCAGTAGCGGCAGTATGGTTTGTAGATTCACAAAACGCACCCTCGCCTGACCTTGGGGTAACACGAAGTAGCCAGCGCGATCGTAGTCCTCGCGGTACATCCATGCGATCGCCATGAAATGGGGGAACTGCCACAGGAAGAGCGTGGCGTAGAGCAGCCATGCTTCCCGATTCAATTTGCCCGACGCTGCCGCCTATCCGATCAGGGGCGGCGCAGCCCCAGGAAAGGCTCCAACTAGAATACACAGAGGCGTTTTTCGTTTAAGTGGAGTGTAGAGAAACAGGTAAGACAATAGTGTAAGAACCGAGAGCACGCTCGCAAGTGCGTTGACGGCTATCGCGAGATAAATGCTACCCATAGCCGACAAGGCCATCCCGAACCACAAAACCACACAAGGTTTCAGCCGACCGGCCGTGAGCGGGCGTCGGGCAGTCCGACGCATCTGCGCATCGAAGCGCCGTTCGATGTATTGATTCAGCGTACCAGTGCCGCTGGCGACAAGCAGCGTACCCAGAAGAGTATGAACGAGCAGCAGCCACGGGAAGTGAACAAGTGGGCCTCGAGAGGCAAGATAGAAGCCGGTGAAGGTCGCAATGGCAATCAGGAAGTTAACTTCCGGCTTGGTGAGCGCCCAATAATCGGATATTGCAGCCAGCCTGTTAACTGCGAAAGGTCGCCGGTGGTTTCCAGTGGCGGTGGGCGCAGTGCTAACAATAAGGATGGGTTTGGTTGCCACGTTTAGAGCACCTCCGCCCCATTCAGTGACTGTCCTACTGCACTGTTCAGCGCGGTTTGCACTGATCTTTGCGTGTGCGTATTCGAGGGCGACAGTATCTGCACGGTCATAACCACTGCGGGAATCAGATACGCAAACGTCACCCAGACCCACATCAATGCACCCGCACACTCTTGGTCCTGGAGAGGAGACACACCGAACAGTTGAGCTGTGGAGAGGTAGCTTGTGTACACCGGGCGGCCGCAAAACACAAGGAACGCGGAAAGAATGTCGCAAGGTAGCGTGGCAAGGAAAAGGTACAAGGCCATGGACCACCGAGGCGACCTCGCCGTACTCGGCGAAGACTGCACGATAGGCCACCAGAACAAGAGGCCCGCTACCAGAAAACACAGATCCTCCAAGTTATGCAACCAGTGGGAACGCATGCCCAAATGAAACATAACAGGAAGATGCCATCCGATGACGGCCGCCGTGCCAGCCAGCCAACACAACACAGGATGCATAAGACAGCGTTCGAGCCATCGTGCCAGCAGACTGGCAAGGGGAGGATAGCCTTTAATGAAAAGCTTCGGTAGCCCGCACACCAGCGGAAACACGGGCGCTCCGGCTAGGAGTAGCGGCGCAGCAACCGTCATCAACAGAAGGTGCTTCATCATGTGAATCGTGAGTGACTGATGATCGAGTGTTCCGAGGGGAGAAGCGACGGCTGTCCACACTAAGACGAATCCGATCGTAAACGCGCCGAGCCGCCAAGTGCCTATGAGGTCTGGGAAGGACCTACGAAGAGAAAACCAACCGCGCACGTAGACCAAGGCCGTGGCCACGAGCGCAGAAGTGACGGCGAGGGAGACGGACCACGACTGCATGTCAAGAGGCTCGGACATGGCTAGGTCTACCGTGGCGAGGCCTCATTTGTGCCGAGCGTCATCGCTTGAGAAGCATTGCGGGCTGGCCTTTGATTTGCCGGGTGCAGGGTTTCCAGGAATGCCACCAGCGCGGTTGTTTCCGCCGGGCTGAGATTTTTTCCATAGGCCGGCATATTTCCTCCTCCCTGGATGACTTGGCGAATCAGTTGGTCTTCGGTAAGACGGAGAGCAACAGCGTCGAGCGCGGGTCCGCGCTGCCCTCCCTGGTTATCCAGCGAATGACAGTTGTGGCACTGCTTGGCTTGAAACACGAGCGCACCATGGCGTTCCAATGCTGTCCGCCCTTGCAAGTATTCTGCCGGAATCGGATCGCTGGTCGATGCATCCATGACTGGACTCCAGGGTGTGTGCTCCGCCAGATGAGTCAGCGTGCCCAGGCCTACAGCGACCAAAAGAATCGTGAGCACAGCAATTGGCCTGCGCCTCCAGCTCTTCTCACCTTCGCCTGCGACAAACGGAAGCGCCAGCAGGACAACGATTCCGACGGCTGGGCCGATCAGAAGGATGGGAGTTTCAGCTGAGGGCGGCAGAAAAGAGAGCAGGGCATACAGCCACAAAAAGAAGAAGTCGGGACGCGGGGCAGTCTGAATAATTGTCGGGTCCGGTTGGCCGCTTGGACCAAAAGGACCAAAATGAACCGCGCAAACAGCGATTGCAAGAAGGATGAAGCCGGAGAAGAAAATGTCTTTCCACACCGCCCCAGGCACGAACGGGATACCATCTTTGTGTGTGAGTTCGTGATATTCCTGCATATACGTGGCGCGGCGGACGATGCGCCCCGGCATCGGCCATTCGTTGATTCCCAGTTTCAACACCATGAGCAGGTGGACACCAACGAAAGCTATGAGCAATCCGGGAATAACAAACACATGAAGCGCGAAGAATCGTGAAAGTGTTGCGCCGGCAATGATCGGGCCGCCGAGCATCAGATTGACGGCCCACGGCCCGATCACCGGAACTCGACTTGCGATGGATGCCCCGATGCCAAGTCCCCAGTAGGCATCCTGGTCGAACCTTAGGACCTGGCCTGTAAAGGCCATGCCCAGGGTCACGAGTAAGAGAAAGACGCCAACGATCCAGGTGAGTTCTCTGGGGAACTTGTAGGCTCCGAAGAGGAAGACTTGCACCATGTGGATGAGGACAATCGCAACCATGAAATTTGAGCCCCAGCCATGCAACGCTCGTACGAACCAACCCAGGGAAACGTCATGATTGAGCGTCTGCAGGCTGTTCCATGCCTCTCCCGCAGAAGGCACGTAGATCAGCGCGAGTAAAATGCCCGTAACAATCTGCAGAATGAAACAGGTGAGTGCGGCGCTGCCGAAAACATAGAACCAGCTTGCGGTATCGCGTGGAACTCTATGCTCGGCAGTTTCGCGGATCGGCGCTCCAAGCTGCAGCCGTAGATCGAACCACTCGCCGATTTTCTGGATCAGGCGCATGTTGGTTCGCCTCCCGCCTTATTTGCTACGGGCTGGCCGGGAGTCGGCATCTCGCCGGCCTTGATGAAAAGTTTCCCGTCTTCGATCTTGTAGTGATATTGGAACAGTCCTCGCGGGGGAGGCCCCGACGCGCGTGAACCGTCCTGGTAATAGGCTCCGCCGTGACACGGACACATGAACAGACTGGACTGCGGAAACCACCGAACCGGACATCCGAGGTGCGCGCAGTTCACCGCGAAGACTTGAAAGCTCCGACCGTCGATATTCCGGACCCAGCAGGCGATATCGTCAGTCGCGCCATCCCAAGCATTGGCTACCGGATTTCTATAAGTGGCGAGCCGAGTCTGGCCGGCAGGAAACTTTTCCAGGCCGCCGAGAGACAACCATGATTCGTATCCAAACTTTTTTTCACGAATCACCGGAGAAAGAAGATAGCGCACGATGGGCACAGCCAGGAAGACGCCGACGATGCCGTTGAGAAACAATCCCAACTTCACAAGAGCGGTGCGTCTGGATATTCCGTTCTCTGTACTCATCTTTTCTGGGCTCATCGATATCCTCCATTGGCAGGTTTCCGCGAAGCAATTTGATACGGCTGGCCCGGGAACTTCGGCCGTTGGCTCGATAGCCACGCCACCACATCGGAAATATCCTGTGGCGACATGGGCCGGCCCTCGACGTCGCCGCGCCAGTCCGGTGCGCCCAACTCTGGCCGGCCGGCAATCACAATGATGCGAAGTTGCTGATCACTTGTCAGAGCAAGGTAGGAACCGTCCACGATCGAACTGGCCTTGCTTCCTCCGCGGCCGTCGACTCCATGACACGAAGAGCAGTAGGTTCGATAGGCATCGGCGCCGCGCTGCGGATTGCCAGGAACCGGCGCTGTATAAGGCGGCAGAGTTTGATTGCCAAGGGCATCGGGCTTCGCCCATGATCGGATTCCACTTACAATCACGTCGATCTGCTTATCAGTGAGCGTTCCACCCGCACTCTGCGCAGAGGCAGGCATTGGAGTACCTGGCACTCCGTTTGTCGCAGCGTGACGAATCACAGCGTCATCGGCAATAGCGAGAAACACCGGATTGGCCAATGCCATAGCTGCTCCGCCCCTGCCTTCCACGCCGTGGCAGCCTGAGCAGTTCTGGCGATAGAGCGAACTAAAGTCCACAATTTGATCAGGCGGAACAACTACTGAGTTTTGCGCAGGGCGGCCAGATGAATTGCTACACGCCACGCACACCGCAACGGCCAGCAGTGCGAGCATGGATCCGGTGATTTGAGAGTGCATCACCGGAGCTTTCCTCCATGCTTGTCATCTTCATCGATGCGTGCGAGTACTTCAAACCCCGCGCGAACGGCAAAGGGAAGATGCTGCCGCGTTGGTACCCGTTCCTGTCGTGAGACCACGATGCCAGCGACGATCCCAAACCCAACTTGCGAAACAGCGAACCACAACCAGTCGATCCGCTGATTAAGGATCGGATCGATAAGTTCGACAAAGCTGTGGACTAAGCCCGACCAAAGAATAGGTGCGACTAAGCCGCCCAGAAGAATCGGGTTCCGCGGAAGCATCGGCAGTGTTGCGCCATAGAGAAGTCCAACGCTTAAGGAAACGAGCAAGTGGAGGGCGCTCGCGATGAGCAGCGAATCCCACTGAAACGCGCCGATCTGCGCAAACGGGTGCCTGCCGGGAAAAAATCCCGCAGCGAGAACATTGATCGCATACCACATGCCGCGCCCGCTAATGATTCCGTACATAACTGCCAAAACCGCCATGGCGACGGCTCCCGCCATGCCACCCTTTACGCCCGCTCTGATTGGGTAGACCTCCAACGGCAATCGCGCTCGGTGCAGTTCTTTTGTCATCCACTCGACTGCCGCTACTCGTGGACGATTGGTGCTGACTTGCAAAGCTGTCTCGATCGCGGAGACGGATTCATGCTTCTCATGCGGCAAAACATCGCGAAACCACCCAACGCCTCCGCTGATTGCCAGGATCGCTCCAAGCAGACTCACGGATGGACTTGTGACGAAACCTGCAAATACCAGAGTCAAGCCAAAGGCCAGAATGATCGGCCATGCCGTAGGGGCGGGCATTTCGATTATTTTCGTCAGGCTGTCGGTCCGGGCGAATGTGTCCCTGTTCACTTTGTTTTCCATTTCAGCGTCCAATCAGGTAAACCACGGTGAAGACCACGACCCAAACTGCGTCCACGAAGTGCCAATAAAGAGACAGGACGTCAATGCGCTCGGCATGTTCTTGCTTTACCGCACCGAAGATGGTGAAAGCCATTACGGTGCTCAGCGCTAACAGGCCAACAATTACGTGAAAGCCGTGCAGCCCGACTAGCGAGTAATAGGTGGTTCCGAACAAATTGGTCGTGATCGTTAATCCGTCCTTATAAATGAGACGATGCCATTCTGAAGCGGTTCCGTAGAGGAAGATCGCGCCGAGGATGATCGTCAGCAACCACCACGCAGCAAAACTTCGCACCTTACCCCCACGAAGGCTCTTGGCTGCGAAGTGAATCGTCAGACTGCTCGAAAGCAAACAGATCGTGTAAAAAATCGGCGGCGACTGAGAACTTCCGACGGCATGGGTCCGGAGAGACTCTTGCCGATATAAAAGAGATACGCGACGACAAAGATAGTAAAGATCGCAGACTCGGCGCCAATCAGAGCGAACATTCCAACTTGTCCGCGAGCGGGGAGCTTCCACTCGAGTTCTGGTGGTAGGGTCGTGGATGTCGCACTCATCACGTTTGCTCCTTTACTCGTACTTCCAGTCCGGATCGTCGGGATGCTTCAAATCCCAGAGTGGACGCCGGCTCTGGACGCTTGGGATGGTGTAGAAGTTGTATGCGGGCGGCGGCGAGGTGGTAGACCACTCGAGAGTCCACGCATCCCAGGGATCGTTTCCAGCAGGTTTGCCGCGGAAGTAAGACCAGATAAGGTTTCCCAGGAAGACCAGGATTCCTGCGGCCTGAAAGAAAACTCCGATGGTCACGATCAGGTTCCACGTGTCCCAACCCCGTCCCGGTTCATAGGTGTAGATCCTTCGCGGCATGCCGAGCAATCCGGGGATATGCATGAAGTCGAAGGTCATGTGGAAGCCGACGATGAAAAGCCAGAAATGTAATTTGCCGAGCGTCTCGCTGTACATCTTCCCCGACATCTTCGGGAACCAGTAGTAAAAGGCCCCGAAAAGACAGAAGAGGATGCCGCCGACGATTACATAGTGAAAATGCGCGACCACGAAATATGAATTTCCCAAGTGCCAGTCGAAGGGGGCCGCACCCTGCATGATTCCGGTAAGACCGGCGATCAAGAACTGAAAAAGAAAAGCAATGCAGAACAGCATCGGAGTCTTGAACTCAATCTTTCCTCCCCACATGGTTCCCAGCCAGTTAAAGATCTTGATGCCGGTCGGAACGGCGATCGCCATGGTCGAGATCACGAAAAAGTTATTAGCAGCTGAGCTCATGCCCACGGTAAACATGTGATGCGCCCATACGCTCATGCTGATGAACCCGATCGCGATCGTGGCCCCAACCATCACCGGGTAACCGAAGATCGGCTTGCGGGAAAATACCGGGATGATTTCTGAGGCGAAGGCGAAGGCTGGGAGGACAAGAACATAAACTTCGGGATGTCCGAAAACCCAGAAGAAATGCATCCAGATCACCGCCGAACCTCCCGCCTGCGTGTCGAAGAAGTGCCCGCCGAGATAACGGTCGATCACCAGCATGATCTGCGCCGCCGTTAGCGGACTGACCGCGAGAATCACTAAGCCGGCCATTATGAGGTTGAGCCAGGCGAACAACGGCATTTTGGCCAGCGTCATTCCCGGGCAGCGCATGCAGAGGACGGTAGCAATGATGTTGATTGCCGTTCCGATGCTGCCAAAGCCTGAAACCAGCAGCGCCAGCGTCCAGAAGTCGGTGCTATGGCCAACTGAAAACGTCTGCGAAGTTAAGGGTGCGTAGGCGAACCACCCAACGTCGGGAGCATTACCCGCTCCATACAATCCGTTGGCGCCCACCAGACTGAAATAGAGAAGCAGGCCCCCGAAAGCGGTCATCCAGAAACTGAAAGCATTCAGCCGCGGAAAAGCCATGTCCCGCGCACCAATCATGAGCGGGATCAGATAGTTGGCAAATCCAAACAAGACCGGCATGACCACGAAGAAGATCATGGTGGTTCCGTGCATAGTGAACATCCGATTGAAAACTTGGGGCGAAACAAAATCGTTATGCGGGCGAATCAACTGAATGCGCATGATCATCGCTTCGACCCCGCCGATCACGAGAAAAATCAGGGCGTAGACGATGTACATAATGCCCAATCGCTTGTGATCCACCGTGGTTACCCATTCGTGGAGGTGATCGACAAATGAAGGAGACGCCGCGGCCCTATTCGGCCATGCGATAGACTCAGTCGACATGGAAACTTCTCCTCATGAAGTTAACGAAGCGTCTCCAGGTAAGCGGTGAGGGCGTCCAGCTCCGGCCCGCTCAACTGCATCGCTGGCATCAGGGAGCCGGGTTTGATGGCGGCAGGATTTAGAATCCAGAGCCGGAGATTTTCCGGGGTGTTCGGGGCTGCTCCAGCTGCAATCGTGTCTCGGCTCATCAGATGCGTGAGGTCCGGGCCGAAGCGGCCGCTAGCCACGGTTCCAGCGACCGTGTGGCAGTTGATGCAGGCCGTCGTTTCGAATATTTCTTGCCCTTGGGAAACGGCATCACCAACGATTGCCGGTTGGCGTTGCTCTTGAATCCAGCGAGCGAACTCATCCTGCGACTGAACGTAAACGCGCAGCAACATCTTGGCGTGCTGCGTCCCGCAATACTGGGCGCACTGACCCAGATACACACCCGTGTCATGGGGATCAATCCACATACTGTTCGGGTGGTTGGGAATCAGATCAGTTTTGCCTGCCAGACGCGGAACCCAGAAGCTGTGATCCGTATCCGCGGACAATAGCTTGATAAACGTCGGGGTTGGATGATTGTCATCGCTAACCGGCACATGCAGTTCGTTCGCGGTCACGACTCCGAGAGCGGGATAGCGATACTCCCACCAGAACTGATGGCCAATGGCTACAACCTCGATCGCATTGTCGGGTCGCACGGTCTTCTGCACGCTGGCAATCACTCGCGCGGTCGCCATAAACAGCGCCACAACAATGAGGACTGGGATGACGGTCCAAGCGAGCTCTACCTGATTGCTGCCGTACACCTGGGGAGGTTCACGCCCATCGTCATTCTTTCTCTTCCTGAACTTCACAACGGAGTAAAGCAGCAAAGCGAAAACGACTAGAAAAATAGCGCCTGTCACCGCGAGCACAAATAGGGACAGTCCGAAGATCGACTTTGCCGGGGTCGATGCGGGAGCGAAGATATTTGTCGGGCTCAGGGGCTGCGCGGTGTCTGCAAAAGCTGCCGCCGCACCGCAGATCCAAACGACAACCGGCAACATCCGTACTCCCCAGTTACTTGAGCAACGTGATCGCAATTTGTCTCCTTAATTCGGCCTTAGTGACAGCGAACCAAATCTCCTCGGGTCAGGACTTATGCATCTCCTTGCGCGGTTTCGAGCGACTAGATGAGATTCTGGCTTTCGCCGTTGCTTGAAGCCGCTTTGAGCGAGCTACAGGCCTTGCCCGAGGTTCTTGTTTACCAGAACTTTGATATCCACGTGCCGATTGAGCTCACGGTCATAGGGGTCTTTGTTGCTGACAGCCGGATGGGTAGCCCCATATCCGACCGAACAAGACGACAGAGATTACGCAGCACAGACTACGGTCACTCCACTTCATAATTTTGAGTTTCATTGGACTTTCTCCCTGTTCTCATCTCCTGGACTGGCCGCCTTACGCTCGGCACGGCCGCGTGCGGTTATATTCGGCGTTGCCGTTTCGTGTTATGCCGTAGGACATGCAAAGCAATTGCCAAACTGCCGTTGAGAGATATACGCGGCGGGGGTCGCTGGATTCCGGGATACTCAGGCTGACTAGATCGTTATTTCGAAGGTGCCGTCAGGATGAAAAGTCCGCGCTCCCTCGACACGTGTCGTCCGGCGGTCACGGCGTTCTTAACCTATGAGCAGACAAAATTGGCCCGCTACAGCCTTCTAGTCTTGTTTTTGTGTCATCTCGAAGCCACTTTTCGCGCAGGAATAGTGGGGGCGAGTTCTTTGCGAACGATAGGCGCGACGCGCGTGCCCAGGAGCTCGATGGCACGCGGCATCTTGTAATGCGGAAGCGTAAAGACGCACATTTGCAACGTGATGCGCGAGATGCCCCGAGGACTTCATTGTAATCCAGGATTTTCGCCGCAACCGTTTCGGCCTCGCCGATCAGCAGCGCGCCGGTGGGCCCGCGCACGGCGTCGAACTGCGCCCGGGTGGTCGGCGGCCAGCCGCGTTCCGTTGGGATGCCGATCATGTCCGGACAGAAATGTCCAAATCTTCGGACAGTGCCGCTGGTCCCGTGAAGTGAAAGAAAAACCGCGACGCTGAAAAACTAGTTCGGCCGATTCGGCGTGATGGGTAAGTGAAAGCCGGATTTCGAAAAGTTGTATTCGAAGTACGCGTATGGATAGCTGTAATCGTGACCCCGCGTAGTGGTCTCGAGAAACTGTCCGGCGAACATGCGGGCATAACCAAATCCAAAGCTCACTCCTTTATTCAGTTGGTATTCGGCAACCGCATCGAGTTCGTTGCCGATGTGGCGGCTCGCGCCGGGGTGGGCGGCAACCGCAATTGTTCCACTGTTGGCGTAGAAGTTGTCGTTTGTAGTGGCCAGCCAGAAGCCTTCAAATTGCTGTTTAAGCTTCCATTTTTTCGTGGGCTCTTCTTCGACACCGGTGCGGAACTGCACAACGTTGCGGCGGCCAACCTGATCGGCAAAGCCAAGCTTGTCATGATTCGAAGGATAGATCTGGTCAAAGGTGTTCCACTCGTGGCCGTTCGGATTTTTCGTTCCCGAGGCGTAATTGCCCTCGAGAAACACGCGAGGCGTGGCGGCCACCTTGCGAAAAGTCTTGCCGACGCTGGCGTAGCCCGCCCACGCTGCGATCGAAGACGAGCCCAGCGAACCTGTCTGTCCATCAAACTCAGTGTCGTAATCGAAAGCGGCAGGCAGATCGCCCTTCCAGTGGAGACCCATAGTGACTTCATTGAGGTGGCCACGGTTCAGCGTCTCAGGAAGTTCAGAGCTCTTGGGTGCGACGCGCCACAGAACGTAAGGCTCGAAGTCAGCCTTGGGGACAATGTTCTGGAAGCTTCCGTAAACTCCATAAAGATTGTTGCCCGGGAGTGCATTGTGTAAGTCACTATTGTCGCCGGGCACCACGGAAGAAGCGAACACGCTGACTTTGTAGCCCGGATGGTGAAGGTCAACCCGCGCGACGTTGAAAGTGCGGCCGACGTTAGTCCATTCGGATGGGCCGATTACGCGTTCATCGCCGAAACGGAGGACTTCGCGGCCCGCCAGAGCATCTACCCAACCTGTCTCGGAACTGCCTACTTGAGGATAGGCCTGCCAAAGGGTCCACTTATCTTCGTAGGGATTGGCATTGGGGATGTGGTGGTTGAAGAAAATACGAGCATCCTGCACTTCGCCGGAAAAAGCCAGCCACTCCGTGGGCTGAATAGTCAGATTCACGCGCAAGCGGTCCAAGTAATAAAAATCGTTTGTGCTGGTGAACCCGATTCCCAGCGGGCCCTCGAAACGGCCACGATATTCCCCACCGATGTGGAACCAACTGGGCAAAGATCGGTTCAGCCTGGTGACGGGAAACAGCCAGTCCAGGGAATCATCGTTTCCGGCGGGTTCCGGCGCGCCCGCAGAGTTCGAATTAGTGCTCGATCCAGAATTCGCGCTTGAGTCAGGAACTGTTTGAGCATTGATGCGCTGCGGAACCATACACGGAACAAGCAAGAGAACTAGAACGACACATCTTCGCATCGCAACTTCTCGTCACAGAGTGGGCTTTGGCGCATTCATCGGCGGTGCAGTTTCAGTTCCATCCATGCGCACTTGGCAAAACAGTGGGATGAGTAGGTATCCGGAACTCTCAAGTTCTCTTGAGTGTCGGCCATCGGACAGTGAATGTCGAATTCTGTCGCGTTTATTGACATGCAATCGCTCGAGTCAAACCATGGAGCCCCGATTGTGAGATTTGCCAGACCATAAATGACTGTACTCAGTCGCCATCGATCCACACTCCCGAACGAGTGGAACGGAAGTTGCAATGGCTTAATTGCAGAGAGGAAAAAAGATGGAGACACAAGCATTCAGCTTCGCAGCGTCACGGTTCGTACCAGTGGCTATCGGCTTCTTCGGCCTTGGTACTGGTTATTTTATTTGGGGTGGGCAGGCCCTGTTTGGTTTTCCGAGAACCAGCCCGGAAGTGAACAGAACGATGGGAATGTGGGGGTTCTGGATGCCGGGCTTCATGCAGTTCATCACCGGCGTTTATCTTCTGGTTGGACTGACCTGGTTCAACGTTTTCGGAAATGCGGCTCCTTTATATATGGCCGGTCTCGCCTTCACGGCCTATGGCATTCATTGGTTTGCCATGGCCCATCACCGCTACATCGATTCAAGCGCACAACCGGACGGCTGGATGGCGATCGCGTTCCTGTTCCTAAGCATTCTGGGGGTTGACGTTTTCCGGCGCGCCGGCGACATTCCCGTGATGATCATCTTCGTCGGTTTGAGTTTGGTTTATGCAATCGAGATTCCTACACGCCTGTTCTCCTGGAGTGATGGCTCCCGTCTCGTAGGTCTCTTTCAGTTTGCTACCGCAATTTGGCTTATGTACTGCACCTACGCGATAACGGTGGACCTGGCCCTCGGTGCCAAAGCATGGGTCTAGACAAATAAATCAAAGCGAGGTGTTACAACCGTGGACACCAAAAGCCGGAATGGTTCATCTGTGAACAGTTAGAAACCCACGTTTCAGCATGTTCGCGCTGAACTTGCGTTCAACCTGGACTTGATGTGAATGGAGAGAGGAAGAACATCGTGCTTAAGATAGCGATTGACGGAGTTGTGCATGAAGCCCAGCCCGACGAGTTTCTCATCGATCTGATCAATCGTGCTGGCGGTTCGGTTCCTCACGTCTGCTACCACCCGCAGCTGGGTCCTGTTCAGACATGCGACACATGCATGGTCGAAGTGAACGGCCATCTGCTTCGGTCGTGCGCGACCAAAGTTGCCGATGGAATGAAGATTTCCACAAAATCGGCGAAGGCTTCGGCTGCCCAGGTGGAAGCCTTCGACCGGATCCTGAGTAATCACCTTCTTTATTGCACAGTCTGCGATAACAACAATGGCAATTGCACCGTCCATAACACGACGAAGCTGTTAGCCATTGAGCACCAGAAAATTCCTTTCCGATCGAAGCCCTATGAGGTCGATAACACGAATCCGTTCTACCGCTACGATCCCGACCAATGCATCCTCTGTGGCCGGTGCGTTGAGGCATGTCAAAACGTTGAAGTAAACGAAACGCTCTCGATCAACTGGGAGGACCCGAATCCCCGGGTGCTCTGGGACGGAGGCTCAACCATTGGTGAGTCGAGCTGCGTCTCCTGCGGCCATTGCGTCACGGTTTGCCCATGCAATGCGCTGATGGAAAAAAGCATGCTGGGTCATGCCGGCTTCTTGACCTCGCTGAAAAAGTCCGCGCTCAGCGGCATGATCGACGTAGTCAAAGGAGTTGAACCGGAAACCGGCTACGGAGCCATCATGCAGCTCTCCGAGGCGGAATCCGCGATGCGGACTCACCGCGTCCGCCAGACGAAAACGGTTTGCACTTACTGCGGCGTGGGATGCAGCTTCGATGTCTGGACGAAAGATCGGCACATACTCAAAGTGGCGCCTGAGCATGGCCCGGCCAATGGCATTTCTACTTGTGTAAAAGGAAAATTCGGCTGGGGCCACATCAATAGCGAGGACCGCCTCACCACCCCGCTGATTCGCGATGAAGGCAAGTTTCGCAAGGCTAGCTGGGACGAGGCTCTCGCCCTCGTTGCCCGCAAATTGTCGGAGCTCAAGAAGAAGAGCGGTCCAGATTCAATCGCCTTCATCTCTTCGTCTAAATGCACGAACGAAGAAAGCTACCTGATGCAAAAGCTGGCGCGGGCCGTCATTGGCACGAACAATGTCGACAATTGTTCCCGTTACTGCCAATCCCCTGCGACCGCGGGCTTGTTTCGGACAGTCGGGTACGGCGGTGATTCAGGTTCCATTCGCGATATGGAGAAAGCTGACCTTGTGCTCATCATCGGCAGCAACACAGCGGAGAGTCATCCGGTCATTGCCACCCGGGTGAAGAGCTCTCACAAGCTGGACGGGCAGAAGCTGATCGTCTCGGACCTTCGTGAGAACGAGATGGCGCGGCGCGCCGATCTCTTTCTCCACCCGAAACCGGGCACAGATATATTCTGGCTGAGCGCGATTAGCCGCTATTTACTGGAGAACGGCCTCGCCCACACTAAGTTCCTCGATCAATGGGTAAACGGACTGGACGCATATCGCAAGAGCCTCGAGCCTTTCACCATGGAAGCCGCTGCGCGCATTTCTGGCGTGCCGGAGGAGACTCTCAAAACCGTCGCCCATATGATCGCGGAAGCCAAAGCAATGTGCATACTCTGGGCGATGGGGATAACCCAGCACTCCCAAGGTTCCGACGGTTCCACCGCGATTTCGAATCTGTTACTGGTTACAGGCAATTACATGCGACCGGGAACCGGCGCTTATCCACTGCGCGGCCACAACAATGTGCAAGGAGCCAGCGACCACGGGGCCATGCCAAATGATCTGCCGGGTTACCAGTCTGTGGATGATCCCGAGGTGCGCCAGCGATTTGAGACTGCTTGGAAGGTGAAGCTGCCTTCCACCAAAGGGCTGGATAACCATCAGATGGTGGAAGCGATTCATGAGGGCAAGGTCAAGGCGATGTATCTGTTCGGCGAAGAAATGAGCATTGTGGATTCGAATGCCAACTATGTTGGGGATGCATTCAGCATGCTCGACTTCTTTGTCGTGCAGGACATTTTCTTCAGCAACACCTGCCGCTATGCCGATGTTGTGTTGCCCGGTGCACCAAGCCTCGAAAAAGAGGGCACCTTCACCAGCACGGAGAGGCGCATCCAGCGACTCTACCAAGTTCTTGAACCGCTCGAGGGTTGTTGGCCAGATTGGAAGATCACGCAGGAAATTGCCAACCGGCTGGGCGCAGGTTGGCACTATCAGCATCCTTCCGAGATCATGGATGAAATTGCTTCTCTTACTCCGCTGTTTGCCGGCGTTAACTATGAGCGGCTGGCAGGCTACAAATCTCTGCAGTGGCCAGTCGCGGCGGATGGTAGCGATGAGCCCTTGCTTTACACCGAACGCTTTGCTTTCCCGGACGGAAAAGCGAGGCTATTTCCTGTCTCCTGGATTGGTCCCACGGATCAACCGGACTCGGAATTTGACTTGCACTTAAACAACGGACGGCTTCTCGAGCACTTCCACGAGGGCAACCTCACCTATCGCACGGAAGGGATTCGCGAGAAGGTGCCCGATGTTTTTGTGGAAGTCTCGCCCGAGCTTGCGGAAGAACGCGGGATCCAGAGCGGCACATGGGTACAACTGGTTTCGCGGTATGGCAAAGTTCGGGTCCGCGCGCTGGTAACGGATCGCGTACAGGGGCGAGAGCTCTACATGCCGATGAACTCCGTGGAAAGTCCCGTGAATCGATTGACCAGCAGCCACACCGATCCTGTGACCAATACGCCCGCCTACAAAGAGACCAGCGTTCACATGAACGTGTTGGCCGAGGTCGGCGAGAGTCCATTGCCCCGCATCAATTCTCGCTTTGGTCATCCAACCCCGCAGAATGGAGTGGAAGTCGAACGTAAGTGGAAGCGGCCGGACTACGCACCTCCGGGAAATGGAAATGGGCTGGTTCAGCTGCAGACACTGCAATTACAGAGAACGAAGTGACACGAGGAGAAAAAAATGGCGCAACCGATCCCTTTGGAGATTCTGCCGCGCAACCCGCGTGCAGAGTTGCAGTCTCGCCTGGAGCATGCTCCCGAAGACCATGCTGAAGCAGTGCTGGCGGCGTACGAAGTGCTCCAGCAGTTGCACAATCGCGGTGCGCTTGAGATCATGCGCGGTGCTCTGGCGGCGAGTGACGAAATTCTAGAGATTGTCGTGGACGACGTCAAAACGCCGGAAGCGATTCGAGCCATCAGGAACCTCTTATTCTGGCGCCAAATTCTCGGAAGCATCGAGCCGGAATGGTTCAAGGGTATTTTCCAGGCAATTCCAGAAGGAATAGCCCAAGCGACAGCGGAGCGAGAACAGCCGGTCACCTTATTCGGCTTGCTTCGGCGACTCACCAGCAAAGACAGTCTTCGCGGGCTGGCCGCGGCCATGGATTTTCTGCAAGCCTTTGGACGTCACCTCCACTCGTTAAAGAGTTCGAACTCGCAACCGGAGAAGATCTGAGTCGGCCCTTCATGCGCCTAAGGGACAAGTTTGGCCGCGCGATTACAGACCTTCGAATTTCGATCACGGACCGCTGCAACTACAAATGTCTGTACTGTCGCACCGGTAATGAGGGTGCGATTTACGGTGACCTGCCTTTTCCCATATATCTGCGCGTCGTTCGGCTCTTCGCCAGCGCAGGAATCAAGAAGGTCAGGATTACGGGCGGCGAGCCGCTCTTGCGCAAGGGTGTCATCAACTTCGTACGGGAGTTGTCGCAGCTGCGCAATGTGGATGAACACGGGTTAGACATCGCCATCACCATGCGGCGCCTACCTTTTCGCGTTGCCGCTGACGGGTGAAGGTTTAAGCGGTGGTTGCGCCTTTTTCCCACCTGGGTTGTGGCTCATCAGAATCTTCAATCGATGCGGGTGGAATCCTTCTAGTGTTTCTCATCCACTCGGCTGCTCTTTGTTCCCCTTCCAGCAGTCGTGTGGTCGGACCTTGTCGTGAATCACGAGTTCACGATAGCGGAGCACGGATTGTTTCTCGCGCGAAATTTGAGGCGCCGAATAACCACCCGTAGTTAGCTATGCGAGATCGCAACCTAGCGAGAAGCGCAAAGCGGCACAGATGTCATTCATCCGTGCAGACCCCAAGTGAGCCACTCGCTTTCCCAGTCGCTGCTGAGAGACAGTGACCGCGTTGTGCAGGTTCACTACGCAAGGTGCTTTCATGCCATCCTCTTCATTTAATACCACCTCAGATGGCACACCGCGGATGGCGGACGTGATTGGTGCGACCGTGACAGTCCCCAGATAAGCAATGGCGCTATCGCGAGTCAGCACGAGCGCAGGCCTCTTCTTGTCGGGGGGAGCAAACTGGTAAAGCCGTATATCCCCGCGGGCTATTCTGCTGGCCACGCCGCCTCCAGTTCCCAAAGATGCGATTCTTCCTGCGCTTGCGGTTGCCGCGAATAGCCATCGCGGTCTCGTTCTTCCCTGGCTCGCACCTCTAATTTCCTGAGGTAATCTCGCAGCGCGTCGCGTACTAATGCAGAACGATTTCGTTTCGTCCGGCGTGCAGCCTGATCGGTGGCACGCAAAAGCTTCTTATCAAGAACAATCTGTACGATTTCCATATGTGGAATCTATTCCACAGTATACTCCACATGGCAATTATGGATGAAACAAATCAAGTTGGCGGGAACATCATTTTGGGCCGCAGCCTTGCCTTGTCCCTCGAAAGACACTACGGCTTACTGGCTTAATCTGTGCTTCTGCAGTTTCAGGTTGCGCTAATGAAGGATCGGTCGGCTCTGGCATATTCTTGCTGAAATGTGAGGGCTCCTCTGTAATTAGAAACCTGAAACGGCAAAATTGAGCAATAGTAGTTGGGCAATATAGGTTACGTGAGTAATGAAGGCGTGAGACTTCCCGAAGGTTTTGTGGCGATGAAAGTGGATTCCTTCTCCGGTACTACCGAAAACACCTGTCTCGCAGTATCAGAAGGACGAAATGAGTGTATGATTGTTCGGTTTTTTGAAGCCAAGAAGGAGATTCCGAATGAGAAAAACGTTCGGCATTCTGCTGGTTGTATTGATGGGATGGTCCGATGTTGCACTGTCACAATCCTGGCATGCTTTGCGAAATCAACCCAACTTTGGTGCCAGCATCCCGCTCCTGCTGACCGACGGCGATGTCCTGGTGCAGAATGGTGGCACCGGTGATTGGTGGCGACTGACACCTGATATCTTCGGCAGTTATCGCGACGGTACGTGGAAGCAAGCTGCTTCGCTGCCGCCTGGATACGGCCCCTCCGCGTTCTCTTCCGCCGTACTTGCGGATGGCCGCGTCATCGTCGAAGGCGGAGAATACAACTTTGGCCAATTAGAGTGGACCATGCTGGGGGCAATCTACGACCCAACGAGTAATACGTGGACGTCTGTGGATCCTCCTCCTGGATGGACGATCATGGGCGATGCGGAAAGTGTTGTTTTGGCAGACGGCACGTTTATGGTGGCCAATTGTTGTGCCTTTCCGTTTACGGCCGCACTGCTGGACGAAAAAACTCTAACTTGGACCTTTACCGGCTCGAACAAGCAAGACTTATACGATGAGGAAGGTTGGACACTCCTGCCCGATGGTACGGTGCTGACAGTTGACACGGAAAACGCCGCTCACCCGAAACACGCCGAGAAATACATTCCTGAGCTGGGGAAATGGATCAGTGCCGGAGACACAAAAGTTCTGCTCCCCGATCCTCCTACCGCCGAAATCGGGCCGGCTGTGTTGCGTCCGGATGGCACGGTATTCGCCACCGGAGCGAATTCCGATAAAACTAAGGCTGGGCACACGTCTATCTATCACCCTCCGGCTAATCCTATGAAGACCGGACATTGGGTTCCTGGTCCGGATATTCCGGATAAGAACGATATGGGCGATGCTCCCGCTGCCTTATTACCGGATGGCAATGTGCTCTGCGATACCAATCATGGCATCAACAACCCGCCCACGACCTTCTACGAATTCGACGGAACCAAATTCACCAAAGTGCCCGGACCGCCTAGAGCCAACCAGGATGCGACCGAGCAGGGAAGTATGCTGGTTTTGCCGACGGGGCAGATCTTCTTTACCGACGGCTCATCCGATGTGGAACTTTACACCTCGAACGGGAAACCCGACCCGTCCTGGGCGCCGACCATCACCGCCTTCCCGCACAAAGTCACACGCGGCAAGACCTATGTCATCTCGGGCACGCAGTTCAATGGTCTTTCGCAGGGAGCCATGTACGGGGACGACGCCCAAATGGCCACCAACTACCCGCTGATCCGTATTACCAACAACGCTTCGCGGCACGTCTTCTATGCGCGGACGCATGACCACAGCACTATGGGCGTGGCCACGGGCAGCAAACAGGTCTCCACGCATTTCGACGTGCCGGACGGCATGGAAACAGGTCCGGGTAAGCTTGTCGTAGTTGCTAATGGCATCGCTTCCAAACCGGTCGCTGTCAAGGTGCAGTGATGCTGCACTTTCTGGAAACCACATTCGTGTTGGAAAGGAGAACTATTGTGGCAAGCACACTTCAATATCGAAGCCGGAATTCGGCGATACAGCGGCGCGCGGAAGATGTCGGTGTCATGCTAATCGTTCTGTTGCTGACGGTTCTTGCGACGAGTTTGGTGCAAGCGCAGACTTTCACGACCCTTTATTCATTTGCTGGTGCCTCCGGGGAATATCCCGTCGCCGGATTGATCGTCGATGCCGCGGGTAATCTCTACGGCACGACGCAACAGGGCGGAGCTCATGGTCTGGGGACGATATTCAAAGTGGATAGCACCGGTACGGAGACGGTGTTGCACAGCTTCAAAGGGGGAAAATCGGACGGAGCATTTCCCAGCGCAGGGTTGGCCGTAGATTCTAAGGGCAACGTTTACGGCACCACGACTTTGGGTGGCCGTTCGAACCATGGCACCGTGTTCAAGGTGACGGCGACCGCGACGGTCTGGTCTATAGCTTCACCGGAACCAAGGGGGATGGAGCCTATCCCATCGCAGGTTTAGTAGCGGATGCCGCGGACAACGTTTATGGAACCACGCAACAGGGCGGAACTCACGGTTTCGGAACGGTATTTGAGCTAAGTGCTGCTGGCAAGGAAAAAGTCTTATACAGCTTTAAAGGCGTACCGGACGGAGAGTATCCCTGCGCGGGATTGATCCTTGATGCCAAGGGCAATCTGTACGGCACCACTCAGCTGGGCGGACCTGCGTCGCAGAACGATGGAACCGTCTTCAAAGTGGATAAGGCAGGCAAGGAAACGGTGCTGTACAGCTTCACCGATGCCAACGGAGATGGTGCCTATCCGATTGGGGGCGTGGTGCGCGATCAGGCAGCCAACCTCTACGGCACCGCCAGCGATGGCGGCGCGAATGGTATCGGTATCGTTTTCAAACTGGACAAAACCGGGAAGGAAACCGTGTTGTACAGCTTCGGAACCAACAAGGGGGACGGAGCGTATCCGTTCGCAGGTTTGGTCATGGATGCAAAAGGCAATCTTTATGGCACCGCTGAACTGGGAGGCGCTAACGGTCCCGGCGCGATCTTTGAGGTGACCCCCTCCGGTGCGGAAACTATACTGCACAGCTTTGACGGGACTGATGGAGCGGATCCATTGGCGGGGCTGGTTCAGGACAGCGCGGGTAATCTCTACGGTACAACAACTGAAGGTGGGGCTCACAACAACGGAGTGGTCTTCAAGCTGACCCCTTGAAGGCGAAGCCGATCTGGCCAATGAATATATTCGCCGAATGTTAGCCGCTGCCCGGCTCCAAGCTCCTAATGGTGGCGGATCTTTCGTGAAGCCCCGTTGGTCGTCATCGTTAGCGGCCAGATGACGCTACCGCCGTGCATACGGCTTGGTCAGGCAACTTCTGCAGTGAGTCAGGGGATTGCTGCGCCTGGCTGTTCGGCACCCTTAAACGCGGATCGAACGGGTGCCCTCTACACTAAAACCATCGGGTCGAAGAACTTCCTCACCCAAGAGATGTTGCAACTGAAGACCACGAGCCGGTCAGGAAACGTACCCGGAGAGCCCTCGGCCAAAAGCGTTCATTGCGCTTGACGGCATAGTGAAGCAATGCGTTACAAGTTTCCCGGCTGTGATTACGCATCACGCGCTTGAGCTGGGATGGTTCCTTGTCTTCATCGCCGCCGTAGAATCCGTCGGTGGTGTTAGCCTTGTCTTGTGGCAACGGAATCGGCCAGCAAAATTCTGTCGATCGACGGGCACGAAGTTCAGATCACGAACCCTGAGAAGTTGTACTTTTCTTCGCAAATAAAAGTCACCAAGCTCGAACTGGTTCAGTACTATCTCTCCGTCGCTCCGGGTGCGCTGGCGGGGATCCAAGATCGACCCATCGTCCTAAAACGTTTCGTCAACGGCGCCGAGGCGGAGGCATTTTATCAAAAGCGTGCTCCAGAGAAGCGACCAGCCTGGTTGCGTACGGTCACTTTGTCGTTCCCGTCCGGCCGAACTGCCGAAGAAATCGTGGTCGATGACACATCCGGACTTGCCTGGATCGTAAACCTTGGCTGCATCGAACTACACCCCCATCCGGTGCGCTCCGGCGACCTCGATCATCCGGATGAACTGCGTATCGATCTGGATCCGATTCCCGGGGTTAGTTGGAATGATGTTCGCCGCGTCGCACTTGAAGTTCAGGGCTTTCTCGATGAAGTCGGCCTTCGCGGCTGGCCAAAAACCAGCGGCTCGCGCGGGATGCACGTTAATGTACGTATCGAACCGCGTTGGACGTTCACGCAAGTTCGCCGTGCGGCTGTTGCCTTATCGCGAGCGGTCGAGCGCCGCGCACCAACACTGGCCAGTTCGAAGTGGTGGAAGGAAGAGCGTCATGGCGTCTTCCTTGACTACAACCAGAACGCCAAGGATCGGACAACATGCTCTGCGTATTCAGTGCGTCCGCTCCCAGATGCTCGCGTTTCGACTCCTCTTTATTGGGAAGAAGTGCCCGATTGCGATCCAGCGGACTTTACCATCTTCACCGTTCCTGAGCGCTTCGTGAAAATCGGCAATCCGCATGCCGGGATGGATGCATTCCCTGGCTCGCTGGAAAAATTGCTGGAACTAGCCGACAAAGATGGAGCGGCCGGTATTGCCGACGCACCCTGGCCTCCGCATTTCCGCAAGGCGGAAGGCGAGGCTGCGCGTGTGATGCCTTCCCGCGCGAAATCTGCCGCGAAGAAGATAGCAATAAAAAAGAAGCTGCGCGTGAAGATGCCCTTGATCACGGTCGCGAATTCGCCTGATAAAGCGGCCGCCCTGGCGGGTCTTGAGCGATGGAAGGCCAAACATGCGGATATCGCAAATCTGCTTGCCGTGGACGATGTGTTAGTGGATTCCATGCGAGGCCGCTCATCCACGTGGACACGCATCCGCGTCAACCTGCGTCATGTCCCCGAAGAGCAACGGCCGCCGCAGGAGACTCCAGAGCCAGACAATGATCCCACACGGGAGTGGCGGGAGCGTTGGAAGAACCGGGGGCCGGAATAGTGCCGTCCCTAAGGGACAAGCGGTTGTTGGCTTTTCACCGCCGGATGCTACGTCGTTTTCGCGACATACGTCTCATCGTCCCTGTGGAAAAATTGCCGTCAGTTCCTGGGGAGGAACAACTTCAAGCTGGGCGTAAGTACAATCGCTGGGCTTTTTGTCTGTTCGCCATCTGCGGAATTGCGCCGTGTGCCGGAAGCGATCTCCCTGCATGTGATCATAAGCAACTTCTACAATCAAGTCTGGCCGCACTGGCTCCCACGACAAATCTTTGCCTTGGCTCCAGCGACTCTGTCCGCCGGGCATTCGCTTGATACCCTCATCATTTTCGGTCGCGTGCTCCGCCCAAGCCTTCCACGGATGGTTCATCAGCGCATCTTTTCGATACGGCTTGAGAAACTCCACCAGCTCTTTTCGTTTTGCCGTGCTAAAACTTGCACAGACTCCGACGTGTTGCAAAGCGCCGGCATCGTCGAACAAACCAAGTAGCAGTGAGCCGACCATTGTGTGCTCGCCTTTTTTATGCCAGCGGAATCCAGCAACCACGCAATCGCAATCGCGTTCGTGTTTCACTTTAAGCATCACTCGCTTATTCGGCTCGTAAGTTCCTGCAGGATCTTTGGCCATTACACCATCCAAGCCTGCGCCTTCAAAGCGGCGAAACCAATCGGCGGCAATACTCCGATCGCTGGTTGCAGGTGTGAGATGAATCGGCGGTGAAGCTAAACCAAGCAGCGACTCCAGTTCGCGTCGCCGTTTTTGAAACGCCTCGCCGCGAAGATCGCGATCTCCGAGGCAAAGCAGATCGAAGAATACAAATGATGCGGGAATCTGCCCTGATAAAAGCTTTACGCGTGATGCAGCGGGATGCAGACGTAACTGCAGCGCATCAAAATCAAGCCCATGATTTTTGACGATGACCATCTCTCCATCGAGCACACAACGTGCGGGCAGCGCAGCGCGCAGTGGTTCCAGCAACTCAGGAAAGTAACGATTGAGTGGTTTTTCGTCGCGGCTTTGGATGAAAATCTCATCTCCATCGCGAAACATCAGCGCGCGAAAACCATCCCACTTGGGCTCGAAAATCCAATCGCCTTCGGCGGGCAATTCGTCTACCCGTTTCGCGAGCATCGGCAGGATCGGCGGATTTACTGGAAGGTTCACACCCCATGGTATAACGTGGCTTGAACTTTTGATCGCGGCTGCAAACGAACCCTGTCCGATGAATCTCGATTACCTTCGCCGTTTCGCCGTCAACCAAAGTCTGTTCGCACCCACCACGCTGAAGCGCGCGCTGCACAGATTTGGCTTTGTGCAGGCTGATCCGATCCGCGCGCCAGCCCGCGCGCAAGACTTGATCCTGCGCCATCGTGTGAAGAATTACCGCGCCGGCGATCTGGAGCGCAACTACACGAAACTCGGTATCGAGGAAGACTTTTTCGTCAACTATGGCTTCGTAACCCGATCCTTGCAGGCGCTGATGCATCCTCGCTCGGACAACTGCGTTGGCCAAGGACAGCCCCCTTGGCCCGCTGCGCGCAGAAAACGCGCGCAGCTTTTGCTCGACTTCGTTCGCGAACGCGGCGCCGTACACCCGCGCGAGGTCGATGAGCATTTCTCCCATGGCAAGGTGAAGAATTATTGGGGCGGCTCATCGAACGCCACGACGAGACTGCTCGACGCCATGCACTACCACGGTCTGCTGCGTATTGTGCGCCGCGAGGGCGGGGTTCGCATTTACGCCGCGCATCAGCACGAGCCGCGGCTAGCCGATGCAGATATCTGCCACAGACATCTCGATACCCTGGTTGACATCGCGATCCGCATCTATGCGCCATTGCCCGCAAGAAGCCTTCCGTTCCTGCTTCGGCGCTTGCGCTATGCCACCCCGCAATGGGAAAACGAAGTGACTGCTGCTATCCAGCGAGCCAAACAACGGCTGTCGCATGCTCACGTCGAGGGCATCGATTGGTATTGGCCGGCCGAAGTAGATGCGGCGGGCAACATGTCAGAAGATTCAGTCCGCTTGCTTACCCCCTTCGATCCGGTGGTCTGGGATCGCACCCGCTTCGAATTACTATGGGGGTGGGTCTACCGCTTGGAAGC